>NZ_CAKVJA010000001.1 GCF_934754925.1 uncultured Clostridium sp.
AAAAATTCTAAATTATATAGTTTTAAATTTAAATAGGGGAGACTCCTTTAAGATTGTAGAAGGTAAGATTTTAAGAGTCAATGAAGAATATATAGAAGAAATTTTAAAGTTAGTAAGTGACAACAGAAAAGTTAAGTTAAATTATGATTATATTAATTATGAAAGCTATATTATAAAAGAGGATATGCCTTTGTCTTTCACAGTAAAAATAGAGCTTGATAAAATAATTTTGACTACAAAGAAGAAGTTACCTATTCCTCTAAATGATAAATTTACTGTGTTTTTAAGTGATAGAAAAATTTATTTGCCAAGTAATAAACAAATAAATAGCTATAAATTATTTTATTATAAATTAAAAAGTAATGGAAAAGTAGAATACTCTAAAGATGAAGCTTCTATTAATAAATTATTTAATTTATTGAGTAATATTAGTAAAGATATAAAGTTAGGTGAGGGAGTTAAAAATATTTGTAGAAATTATTATAAAGTTAAATTCTACTTTAAAAATGAAAATAATAATATTAAATGCAAAGCTACTGTCAATTATTTTGGAAAAACAATAAATATACTAGATAAAAATATAAATTACTTTCTAAGAGATAATAATTTTGAGGAAGAAATATCAATGAAGTTAGAAAGATATAGATTTATAAAAAAGGCAAATGAGTTTTTATTCATTGGAAATGATGAAGAGCGTTATGAGTTTTTTATTAGTGGATTAAAGTTTTTTGAAGAATTTTCTACTTTAGAATTTGCTAAGAGTTTTAATGAAGTTAATCTTGTGGGTAGTAATGATATACATGCTATATTTGAGGGGCAAGATGAGGAGCTAAGATTTAAGTATAATATAGATGGATTAGAATATAGTGAGTATATAAATGTATTGCAAGCTTTAGAAGATGATAGAGATTTTTATAAGACTAAAAAAGGGCGATTATTAAATTTAAGAGATTTAGGAATGGCTAATTTCTTTAATATTATTGATAATTTAATATATAATCAAGAAGTATATGATGGTGAAATAGAGATAGATAAGAGTAAAGCTATATTTATAGAAGATAATATAGAAAGTTATAATCTAAACTTTATAAGAGGATCAGAAGTTTTAAAATTAGTTTCTAAAAGATTAGAAAATAGGGTTATAGAAGAAGTTCATGGAATAAAGGAGTTAAATGGAACATTAAGAAATTATCAAGTTACTGGTGTAAATTATTTATTATCTTTAAGTGAAATGAATTTTGGTGGGATTTTAGCAGATGAAATGGGGCTTGGAAAAACTATTCAAGTAATTGCATTTCTATTATATAAGAAAAATAAGAGGTCACTAGTAGTTACACCAACTTCTCTTATATATAATTGGAAAGAAGAGTTTGAAAAGTTTGCACCAAGCTTAAATGTTGGAGTTATTCATGGAAGTAAAAGTGCTAGAAATAAAATATTAGATAATAAAGAGAATTATGATGTTCTTTTAACTACTTATGGAACAATTAAAAATGATATAGAATTTTATAAAAATGAAATTTTTGATTATTGTATTATAGATGAGGCACAAAATATTAAAAATCCAAAATCACAAAATACTAAGATAATTAAAGAGCTAAATGCAAAAGTAAAATTTGCATTAACAGGTACGCCTATAGAAAACTCGTTAATTGAACTATGGTCAATTTTTGATTTTATAATGCCAGGATATTTATTTGATGAAAAGAAATTTAAAAGAAAGTTTGTTGGTAGAAATGAGAAGGAAATTGATGAGTTAAAGTCTTTAATAAAACCATTTATATTAAGAAGATTAAAAAGAGATGTTATAACAGAATTACCTGAAAAGATTGAGAAGAAGTATTATGTTCCAATGACTGTTAAACAAAAATTAGCTTATAAAAATTATATGAAAGAAGTTAAATTAAAGTTAAAAACTGGAGAGGATGATAATATAACGATTTTCTCTTATTTAACAAAGTTAAGACAGATATGTCAAGATCCTATTTTAGTTAATAAGGATTATATTGGTGATAGTGGAAAATTAAATGTTGCATTAGAGATAATAGAGGAAGTTATAGAAGATAATAATAAAATGTTAGTATTTTCTCAATTTACTTCAGTGTTAAAAAGGATAGAAAATGAATTAAATATAAGAAAAATAAAAAATAAATATTTAGATGGAGCTACTAATGCTAAGGAAAGAATAAAACTTGTATCAGAATTCAATGAAAGCACAGAACCAGAGCTTTTCTTGATTTCTTTAAAAGCTGGAGGAACAGGTCTTAATTTAACATCAGCAAAATTTGTTATGCATATGGATCCATGGTGGAATCCTGCAATAGAAGATCAAGCAACAGATAGAGCTCATAGGATAGGACAAAAAAATATAGTTGAAGTAATTAAACTTATTGCTAAAGATACAATTGAAGAGAAGATTATTCAACTACAAGAAGATAAACGAGAAATAATAAATAGTGTTATGAGCGATGATAGTTTAAATATAAATAATATTTCTAAATTAACAAATGAGGAAATTTTAGATTTATTTAAATAGAGTAAGATAGTTATTAAATTATTATTTAAAAAGTTTCGAATTAGAATATATAGAAAAATTATGGTAATATAAGTTGTGTAGAATAATTTTCTAAATTGGGGAGGAAAAAATGAGTAATAATTTTAGGATTGATAAAGAATTTTTATTAAAAACAGCGAAAGATATACTAGAGTTTAATAGTCCGACAGGATTTTGCTTTGAAATTATGGATAAAATAGAGGAGATTATTAAGCCTTTTGGATATAAATTTGAAAAAAATAATAAAGGCTGTGGAATAATTACAGTTGAAGGACAAACTAATGAAAAAACAATAGGTATTTGTGCTCATGTTGATACTTTAGGAGCAATGGTTAGATCGGTAACAGCAAATGGAACTTTAAAGTTCACAATATTAGGAGGGCCGATAGTACCAACGTTAGATAGTGAGTATTGTAAAATAAGAACAAGAGAAGGAAAAGTTTATACAGGTACTTTTTTAAGTACTAGCCCAGCTGCACATGTTTTTGAAGATAGCAAAAGTAAAGTTAGAGATGAAAAAAACATGGAAGTTAGAATTGATGAAATAGTAAAAAATAAAGAAGATGTTTTAGCGTTAGGAATTGCTCCAGGAGATTTTATATTTATTGATCCTAAAACGACTATTACTGAGAGTGGATTTATAAAATCAAGATTTATTGATGATAAAGGTAGTGTAGCAGCAATAATTGCATTATTAGAACTGCTAAATAGAGAAAACTTAAAGCCTAAATATACTGTGAAAATTATAATCTCAACATATGAGGAAGTTGGTCATGGTTCAGCTTGTATTCCATCAGATATTAGTGAAATGATTGCAGTTGATATGGGATGTATAGGAGATGATTTATCTTGTACAGAATATGATGTATCAATATGTGCAAAGGATTCTAGTGGACCTTATGATTATAATATGACTACTAAATTAATTAGCTTAGCTAAAGAAAATAACCTAAGTTATGCTGTAGATATATATCCAATGTATGGTTCTGATGTAAGTGCTGCTTTAAGAGCAGGAAATGATATAAGAGGAGCACTTATAGGACCAGGTGTTCATGCTTCTCATGGTATGGAAAGAACTCATGTAAAAGCACTTGAAAATACAATTAAGTTATTAGGATTATATTTAATCAATTAAGTATTTATATAGAAATATAATAATGGTCTATAATGTTTAAAAACTTCACCCATTGTTAATAATTACAATGGGTGATGATATGAATAATATTTATAAAATATTAATAAGAGATTCTAATAAAAAAATAGTAGATGATTTTGATTTTAAAATGTGGAAAAATAATAACTCTAAAAAAGTTATAATAAATAAATGTCCATATTGTGAAAGTAATAAAATTATTAAATATGGAATGTATAGAAGCAGTCAAAGATATAAATGTAAAGTAGAAAGTTGTGGAAAAATATTCACTAATGAGATTTATAATCAATTTAGATATTCTAAGAAGTTTAAGGATAAATGGAGAGAATATTTTGCACTTTTAAATAAGGGTTTAACCATAAGAGAATGTGCTACAGAATTAAATATAACTATTGTTACTGCTTTTTTTTGGAGGCATCGTTTTCTATACGATATAAAAAGTAAGTATTATATTGATAAGATAACATCTTATGTAGAATTAACTAAAATGGTAGTAGTTGAAAACTTTAAGGGATCTAGAGATATTCCTAATATTAAAAGAGATAGAATTACAGTTGTTAATGCTTTGAATGATTCTATAGATATAATACCAATTATTGCAGCAAGAAAACATTTAGGATTTTATGAAATTAGAGATAATATTATACCTAGATTAGATAGAAAAGCTTATGTTGAGGGATTTATTGATGGAAGACTTAAAAATTTTGCTGAAAAATTTAATGAAATAAATAGAGTAAAAATTAAAAGAGTTAAGAAAAGAACTATTGATATACAATATTCAATTAAGGCTAAAATTTGGCTTAATAAATTTAGAGGAATAGCCACTAAATATTTAGATCATTATTTAAGTTTAAGATTATTTGAATATAAGAAGGAATTATTCTTAAATGATAAAAAAGAAGAGTTTTCTTTAAAACCAGAAATAAATACATATATTTCTTGGAAAAATATAAAATCAAAAATATTATTAATTTAAAAATTCATAAAAATTTTATATTTAATGGTTGGCCAGTTTTTTATAAAAGTGGTCTTTTTATAATGGATAAATTTATAAAAAAATAGCTTGGCATTTAATAAATTTAAATCAATATAAATATATTTGTAAGTTTATAATAAATAGTAATTAATTATATGTAGAACTGTTATATTAAATTGTTGTTAACAACAATTTAGTATAACAGATTTATATATATAGAAATAAAATACTTAATAGTGAATATAGAATTAATAATTACTTTTTCTATATAACATACTATAATTTTATAAATCTATTAACCTACCTTTAGATTTTAGATGATTAATTAACTTATCAGGTTCATTCATAATAAGCTCTTCAGGCATATTTATTTTTTTAAATAATTCTATACCTTTAGTAAAATCACCTATTTTACTATTTATATGAGCATCAGATGTTAAAATTACTTTTGTCCCATATTCTTTACAAAGAAGAGCTATTTTTTCACAGTTAACATCACTTCCAACTCTTGATGATCCGGATAGAGAGCTATTATTTATTTCAATCATTATATTTTTTTCTTTTGCTTTTTTTATAATTGCATCATAGTCAAGATTATAGTTAGGATTCCCCAGATGACCTAGTATTTCCACTTTTTCATATTTATCCATAACATTTAAAATTGCCATAGTATTCTCTTCTTTTGTTTTAGGTTGAAAAACTGGCTCGTGGAATGATGCAATCATGTAGTCTAAATGTTTCATACCATCTTCAGGAAGGTCTATATTTCCATCTGTATCTAAGATATTTCCTTCACAACCTTTAAGGATAATAACATCATTAATGATTCTTGGAAGAACTTTTAAATTTCCAAAATACCAATAATGAGGTGCTCCAGGCATTGAAGGTGCATGTTCAGAAGTACCTAATATTTTAATTCCATTCTTTGCACAGTAATCTATATTTTCCATAAGTGTTGTATATGCGTGTCCACTTACTATTGTATGTGTATGTAAATCAGATAAGTAGTTCATAAAAATCTCCTTTAATAAGTTATTTTAAATTGATAGAGTAATAAGTATTTTACTTAAGACTATTTATTATTAGTATATTTATTTTTCTCTTAAACTTCAATAAAATAAATAATAAATTAAAATAAATGTTTAAATTATGATTTATATGAGATGATAATAATATAGAAAAAATAATGGTTTTATCGTTTTAATGTGATAAAGCAAAATAGATAAATGATAAAATATAAAAAATAAGTATATTTAATAGATAAATAATTAGACTTTTTTATGATAAATTTTTAATGAAATAAAAAATATATTGTATAAATGTAAAAAAGTGATGATGGAAAAGGAAAAAAATTTTTGATACTATATATTTGTTGTAAAATTCGACAGATATATATTTTGATTAATAGGAATTTATACTAAGGAGGAAATTTTTATGAGTAAAAATGAGAAAAGTAAATTAACTTTAGTGGCATTAATACTTATGATTTTTACATCAGTATTTGGTTTTGCTAATATTCCAAGAGCATTTTTCCTTATGGGATATTCAGCAATTCCATGGTATATTTTTGGAGCAATATGCTTCTTTATACCATATGCATTTATGATGGCTGAATTTGGCTCATCATTTAAAGAAGAAAAAGGCGGTATCTATGTTTGGATGCAAAAATCTGTAGGAAGGAAATTTGCATTTATAGGTACATTTATGTGGTTTGCTTCATATATAGTTTGGATGGTTAGTGTATCATCATCTATATGGGTTCCACTTTCAAATTTAATATTTGGTAGTGATAAAACATCAACTTGGTCTTTATTTGGATTAACTTCATCACAAACATTAGGGATTTTAGGAGCAATGTTTGTGATATTAATTACGTTTTTATCTTCAAAAGGATTAAATAGTATTTCAAAGGTTGCATCTATAGGTGGTATATTCGTAACTAGTGCAAATGTATTATTAATAGTGGGTTCGTTAATAGTATTTTTTGGTAATGGTTTTCAAGCGGCTCAACCATTAAGATTATCAGAGTTTACAAGCTCTCCAAATCCAGAATATGGAACAGTTTTAGCTGTATTAGGATTCTTAGTGTTTGCAATTTTTGCATATGGTGGATTAGAGGCAGTTGGAGGTTTAGTTGATCAAACTGAAAATGCTAATAAAACTTTCCCAAAAGGAATAAAAATATCAGCAATAGTTATTGGAGTAGGATATTCTTTAGCAATATTAATGGTTGGCTTATTCACCAACTGGCAAGAAGTTCTTTCAAGTCCAGATGTAAAAATGGCTAATGTAGCATATGTAGTTATTAAAAATTTAGGGGTTAAGCTTGGAGAAGTATTTGGATTATCAGCTCATGGAGTTGAAATAATGGGTACTTGGTTTGCTAGATATATTGGATTAGCAATGTTCTTAGCATTGATAGGTGCATTCTTTACATTAATTTATTCACCGTTAAAACAATTAATAGAAGGTACTCCAAAGGAAATTTGGCCACAAAAATGGACTAAAATAAATGATAATGGTATGCCTGTAACAGCTATGTGGATTCAATGTATAACTGTTGTTGCCATAATTATAATTGCTGTAATAACAGGTGGTAAATCTTCAAGTTTTTTAGATTATTTAATACTTATGGGGAATGTTGCAATGACAATTCCTACAATGTTCTTAGCAATTGCATTTATTTACTTTAAGAAAAATGATAGTATAGATAAACCATTTATTTTCTTTAAAAGTAAAACTGTTGCAACAATATGGGCAATAATAGTAACTTGTACAGTTGGATTTGCAAATATATTTACAATATTACAACCGGCCATAGAAAGTAAAGATTATGTTTCTACTGGATTCCAATTAGCTGGGCCAATAGTATTTGGATTAGTAGCTTTCTTCTTAATATCAAGATATGAGAAAAAATATGGAAGTAATAAAGATTCAATAGATAGAATTGCCTAAAAAATAAAAATAGTAACCTTGATTTTAAGGTTACTATTTTTATTTATGTAATAACTTATAAGCCAGTAACTTCAACATCTTCTAATAGATGCTTGTACTTTAAAAATTCAGCATATAAATTATCAATACGTTTTTCAAGAGTTTCTCTTTCGGAAATTTGAGCTACTTTTCTTAATTCAGAAGTAAGTTTTTGAATTTCTTCATCAATTGACCACATTTTCTTCATAATTTCATAAGCATTATTTTTCATAAAATCACATCCCTTTTATAAATGAAAATATAAATAAATAGTAAATTAATATGTTGATATTATATCATAATGCAAACATAAATACAAAATTATACTTAATAGTAAACTAAATTAATAAATTGATAATTTTTGAAAAAATATAAATATAAATGTAAACTTTAAAAGGTTTACAGAAAAATAATTGGCAAATATTTAATTAATATATTTCAAATAAATGGAAATGTGTTAAAATATTATTATAATTTAAAATGAATAATTCATATTTAGTAAAAAACCATTATATGATAATCATATTAAAAGATATGATGAAGAAGCGGGAGGAAATAAAATATGAGAAATATACTATTTGTAGCATCTGAGAGCGTACCTTTTATAAAGACTGGTGGACTTGCAGACGTTGTGGGATCACTTCCTAAATCATTTCCAAAAGAAGAATTTGATGTAAGGGTAGTAATACCGAACTATAAATGTATTCCTTGGCAATATAGAAGCGACTTTAAATATATAACACATTTCTATATGAATTTTGGACAAGTTAGTGGTAGTGAGTATGTAGGTATTATGACTACCCAATATGATGGGATAACATTTTATTTTATAGATAATGAACATTACTTTGGAGGGGATACACCTTATGGTGATACTAAATTTGATATAGAAAAGTTTTGCTTTTTCAGCAAAGCAGCTTTATCAATTTTACCAAGTATAAACTTTAAGCCAGATATAATACATTGCCATGACTGGCAAACAGGAGTACTACCAGTATATCTTCATACTATATTTAGAGATAATCATTTTTATGATAACATACGTACTATTATGACAATTCATAATTTGAAGTTCCAAGGAATTTGGGATGTTGAAACGCTGAAGAAAATCACAGGTTTCCCAGACTATGTATTTAGACCAACGGATATGGAATACAAAAGAGATGCTAATATGCTAAAAGGTGGCCTAGTGTATTCAAATTATATTACAACAGTAAGTAATAGTTATAAAGATGAGATACAAAGTGAGTATTATGGAGAAGGCTTAGATGGTGTTGTAAGAGACAAGAGTGGAGGATTATTTGGAATATTAAATGGTATAGATTATAACGAATATAATCCTGAAACTGACAATGAAATATTTAGTAGATATAATGCATATAGTTTCATTGAAAATAAGGCAAAAAATAAATTGGAGTTACAGAAAGAATTAGGTTTAGAACAAAATGAAAACAAATTTATGATAGGTATAATATCAAGATTAACAGATCAAAAGGGTGTAGACTTAATACAACATGTTATAGAACAAATCGTTGATGATTATACTCAGTTAGTTGTAATAGGAACTGGTGATGAAAGTTATGAAAATATGTTTAGGTATTATGAGTGGAAATTAAAAGGAAGAGTATCAGGAAATATATATTTTTCTAATAACAGAGCTCATAAAATATATGCAGCTGCAGATGCAATGCTTGTACCATCAAGATTTGAACCTTGTGGCTTAACTCAATTAATAGCATTAAGATATGGAACTGTTCCTATAGTAAGGGAAACTGGTGGATTAAGAGATACTGTAGAGCCATATAATATATATTCAGATAGTGGAACAGGATTCTCTTTTGCAAATTATAATGCCCATGAAATGCTTAACACCATAAATTATGCAAAGCATATATACTTTGACGAAAGAGCTAAATGGAATGGAATAGCATTTAGGGGAATGAATAAAGATTTTTCATGGAGAAACTCAGCAGAGGAGTACTCTAGATTATATAGAAGATTAATGGGACAATAGAAAATAATTAATTTGTAATTTAAGGCAGTCTAATATCTAAAATTTTTAATAGTAATAGTATAATTATATAATATTTCATTAAGGTTCCATTAAGTACACTTATAAGTATTTTTAATTTTAATAATAGATGCCTTAAGATAAATAAGGAGTTGTATTCGACTGAATTTATTAATTCAATTTGATACAGCCCCTTTATTTTATTATTAAATAGATTTTAGAGTTATTTAGGTGAAGTGTTTTTTATAGAATTATTAGAGTGACCAAGTAAAAAACCAATACAATTACATATTAAATCCCTAAGGTGAATTACTGTAGGATTTGTATTTGAAGAGATTAAGTTAAGGTTAGATCCTATAATTAAAGAAAATAAAGCTATTATACAAACTATTAAAGCAATTAAAATTTGTACAGTTTTATTACAAATATAGTCTTTAATGTTATTATTAGAATCTTTTAAAGTAGAGTTACTAGTGATGCAATCATTAGTAGATGTAACATTAGAGTTTTTATTACTAACAATATCTGATTTATTAACAGGAACTATAATATCAGAATCTTCACTTTTAACAACTTTATTTTTTAAGAAGTTTTCGCTTAAAAAGTAACCAAAAATTGAAGCGATAGAAGTACGAACTATGAGATTTATAGATAGTGAATTAGGATTAGTAGACTCAGGAGTAAATAAGTTATGGATGCTTTGAAGTAATAAAAATATCATTATTATTATAAGTGCCTTATCACTAATGGAGATTTCCTTCCAGCAGTGAATTAGACCATTTAAAAAATTATTTTTAAGTTTTTTCATAAAGTTCACCTTTGAATTGATATAATATATTTTATTAATTAAAGTTAAAATATGTTACATAAAAATAAAAATATGATACAAAATTTGTAGATGATGATATAATTAGTAATAGTATAGTCAAGCTTAGGAGGTAAATATGGAATTTGATGGTATAATATTTGATTTAGATGGGACATTGTGGGATTCTACAGCAGAAGTTGCCAAAACATGGAGTACTATAATTAGTGAATATAACATAAATAGAAAAGAAGTAACAGTAGAAGATTTAAAACCTTGTATGGGAAAATTATTAGATGAAATAGCTAAAATCTTACTTCCAGATTTAGACGAGAAAATGCAGATGAAAATAATGAAAGAATGCTGTGACTATGAAAATGAATATTTAGGAGAGTATGGTGCAACTTTATATAATAAATTAGAAGAAACATTAGAAAAATTAGCTAAGGATTATAAATTATTTATAGTAAGCAACTGTCAGGATGGATATATTGAGAGCTTTTTTAAGGCACATGGATTAAATAAGTATTTTGTTGATTATGAATGTCCAGGTAGAACGGGTTTGGCTAAAGCTGAAAACATTAAGTTAATAGTTGAAAGAAATAACTTGAAGAAACCAGTTTATGTGGGGGATACACAAGGAGATGCTAATTCAGCAAAAGCTGCAAATGTTCCATTTATATATGCTAAATATGGGTTTGGAGAAGTAGAGGAATTTGAAAATGAAATTGAATCTTTTGAAGATTTACTAAATATTATAAAATAACAAAGGAGAAAATTATGATTACTAAAAAACAACTTAAGGATGATATTATAACTTATGATATTATTAAGTATAAAGATGAAGATGGAAAAATGATTGAATATGTTGAAGTTACTTTAGTAGATAGAATTATTGATGTTTATATGGACACTAGGGAAGTTAATATAGGAATTTTAGCAAATAAAATTATTGAGGATAATTTATACGAAGAGTAGTGTTTATAAAATAATCATTAGACATATAATATATTTATTTGTTATTTTCAGTTTCAAGGAGCATAAATTAATGGATAAATGTTTATTTTGTAAAAAGAATTTAGAAAAAGATTTTTATGAAAATAAATAGGAAAGTTTTGTAGTGAAGAACACTATGATAAATATTTAAAAAGTTTAGGTAAAGAAGAATATATAGAGCTACAACACTCAATGTGTGTTTGTAGTGATGATAAAAAAAGAACTCAAAAGAGTTCTTTTTTATACTTACTATTAAAACTATAATTATTAAAAATTGAGATAATGTTATACGAACATTTTTATCACTAATATTTGTAAAGAGTTTCCTTAAAGATAGTAGTATATACTTTATATGTAATATAAAATGTATTGAAATAAGTCCAACAGCAAAATAAGAACAATACTTATGTAAAGATTTAAAAGGTACATTATTTTAGCGCGTAGAGTTACCTTGCCTTTTTAGATATGCCTAGAGATACCTTTTGTCCAATTCCAATTTAAAATATTATGAATGATAATTAATATAAAGATAATAATTGTTAATTAATTTTAATTATTTATAATATAACATTTTTTCTTTATAAGCTTAAAGAACGATAATTGATAAAATGCGATTAATATTCGCAAATTAAAGGAAAATATATATATTAGTATTTATAAAAGTAAAAAAAGTCTGTATAATTAATAAGGAAATGATTTACCAATTTAATAATTTAAGTAATTTATTTTAATTAAATGTAAAATCAAAAAATTAATTAAGCATAAGGAATTAATATGAAGATTTTTTGTTATGAAGATAATAAGATAAATAAAAAGAAATATTTATATGAGTCATTAGGCATTAATATTAATGAAAAAAATATAATTTCATTTGTAGGTGGAGGAGGAAAGACCACATCTATGTATACTTTAGCAAATGAATTAAGCAGTTTAGGAAAAAAAGTATTAGTTACAACTACTACACATATGCATATGCCTAAAGATTATATTAATTTTAAAGGTGACTTGAATGAAATAAAAGAGAGATTTAAGGGTAATAATTTAATTACTGTAGGTATTAAGGATAAAGATGAAAAAATATCATCTGTAGGTAATGAAATTGCAGAAATATTAATAGAACTATGTGATTTTTTACTTATAGAAGCAGATGGATCAAAAATGTTGCCATTAAAGGCACCAGCTAGTCATGAACCAGTTATTTTAAGTAATACAACTATGATCGTTGGAGTTGCTGGAATAGACTCTCTAAGAAAAAGTATAAAAGAAATATGCCATAGACCAGAACAAGTATGCAATATACTTAGGAAAAAAGATTACGACACAATAAATGAAGAAGATATTGCAACTTTATTAAGTAGTGAAAGTGGACAAAAAAAGCATATAGATAAATGTAATAATGCAGAGTATAGAGCTATTATCAATAAGGTTGATAATGAAGAGTTATTATATAGTGCAGAGATAATATGTAGATATTTAAAGGAAAAAGAAGTACAAGGTGTTATTACAAGTTATAAAAATTAGTTTCAAGTTTTAGAGGTGATTTATGATAGTACTTATAAAAGGTGCAGGTGATTTAGCTACAGGTATAGCTTATAGATTAAAAAAAAGTGGATTTGATATTGTTATGACAGAAATTAACAATCCAACTACAGTAAGAAGAACTGTGGCATTTTCACAAGCAGTATTTGATAATGAAATTGAAATTGAGGGTATTAAGGGAATTAAGGTCAATAATATTGATGAGATATATATAGAAATAAGTAAAGGTAATATACCAATAATAATTGATGAAAAGGCAAATATTATAAAAGAATTAAATCCAAATGTTGTGGTGGATGCTATAATTGCTAAAAAAAATTTAGGAACAAGTATTAATGATGCACCAATAGTTATTGGAGTTGGACCAGGTTTTGAAGCTAAAAAAGATTGTCATTTAGTAGTTGAAACTAAACGAGGACATTATTTGGGAAAGGTAATAGAAGAAGGAAGTGCAATACCTAATACTGGAATTCCAGGAGATATAGGCGGATATACAAAAGAAAGAATTATTAGAGCATCAAGTGAAGGTAAAATAAAACCAGTAGCAAGAATAGGTGATTATGTTAAAAAGGGAGATGTAGTTGCTTATATAGATGGTGTAGAAGTTTTAGCAGAAATAGATGGAATAATAAGAGGAATGTTGCAAGACGGTATAGAAGTATTTAAAGGAATGAAAAGCGGCGATATAGATCCTAGATGTGAAAAGAATCATTGTTTTACTATATCAGACAAAGCTAGATCAATTGGTGGTGGAGTTTTAGAAGGTATATTATATATGAATAACAAAAAATTAAACTTAGAATAATTAAATATATAAAAGGGGGAATATAAGTGAAAAAAGTTATAGATGCAAAAGGAAAGGCTTGCCCAATGCCTGTTATAATGGCAAAAAAGGAAATAGATACAGGAGTAAAGTTTTTTGACATTGAGGTAGATAACAAGATTGCAGTTGAAAATTTAAAAAAGTTAGCAAATAGTCAAGGTTTTACAACTACTATTGAAGAAAATGATGGCAATTTTAAAGTTAACTTTTCAAATGGATGTGAAGAATGTGAAGAGGTTTTAGCTAAGGTTGAGGGAAAAAAGCCATTAGGTAATTGGAGTATATTTATTAATAAAGAAATAATAGGTGCTGGTAATGAGGAGCTTGGACAATCTTTAATGAAAATGTTCATTTATACTATTTCAGAAGGTGAGGATTTACCTAAGTCAATTTTATTTATGAATGGTGGAGTAAAAGTTCCTAGCTTAAATGAACAAGGGATAGAACATTTAAAAGTTTTACAAGATAAGGGTGTAGAATTATTAGTTTGTGGAGCTTGCCTTAATTTTTATGGATTAGAAGATAAATTAGAGGTGGGTAAAATCAGTAATATGTATGAGATAACTAATGCTATGAAAGAGGCTTCAAAAGTTATAACTATATAATTATTACAAGTAAATGAACTTTATAGTATATAAGGTCAACATAATAAATATAGCTATCTAGAATAATAAAGATAGTGCAATTTATATGTTTGACCTTATTTAGTATAAATTATTTTATTATAATTGAATAATCTTTTTTATCAGTTACTTCGCCAATGATTCTTGTCCAAGGATTATATAATTCCATACGAGACATATATTCTAATGCATCTTTTTCTGGCATTGATAGTAAAAGTCCACCAGAAGTTTGAGGGTCTAAAAGGATATCTTTCATTTCTTGTGAAATGTTATTAGAGCATGTAAATAGATTTTGAAGATATTCTAAATTATTATACATTCCTTCAGGGATTATTCCCATTCTAGCATATTCTAAGGCATCATTAAGAATAGGAAGAGATTCAGTAAATATATTAATAGTTTTATCACTACCACTGGCCATTTCATAACTATGTCCAATTAAACTAAAGCCAGTTATATCAGTACAAGAATTAACAGTTAAATTTTTAAATGAATCTTTTGCATACTTATTTAATGTAGTCATAACATTAGTTAGTTCTTTGATTTTTTCAGGTGGTAATAATTCTGCTTTTGTAGCTGTATTTAAAATTCCTACACCAATAGGCTTAGTTAAAACAAGTACATCACCAGTTTTAGCATTACTATTTGTAAGAATTTCTTTTGGATGAGCAAAGCCAGTAACACAAAGCCCATATTTAGGAGTTGGATCGGCAATGGTATGTCCACCAGCAACAACAGCTCCAGCTTCTGCTATTTTGCTATAGCCACCAGATAATATATCATGCATTAAAGATGGATCTAAACATGATGGAAAGCATAGTAAATTCATAGCAACAGCAGGATCGCCCCCCATAGCATAAATATCACTAAGTGCATTTGTAGCAGCAATTTGTCCGAAAGTATATGGATCATCTACCATTGGTGGGAAGAAATCTACTGTTTGTATTGAAACTTTATCATCAGAAATTTTATATACACAGGCATCATCTTTTTTATCGAAGCCTACTAATAGATTTGGATTTTCAAATTTAGGTAAATTATTCAAAACAGAATCTAACACAGCTGGACCAATTTTTGCAGCACAACCAGAACTTTTAGTTAAAGATGTTAGTTTTATAGTCTTCTTCATATTATTTCCCCTCTACTATTAGAAATATTTATATATTAATAATTATAATAAGAAAATAACAAAAACAATAGTGTAAATGATATAATAAAGAGATAATGTTTTTAGAATAATAACTGGTTTAAGGGAGAGTTTTATTTATGAAGGGAAATATGGTTAGACAATATATAAATTCTATAGAGAATTTTTCTGGAGTTGTGAGCATCAAGGAAAATAAACATATTTTATTTGAAGAAGCATTTGGCTATGCGGATATTGCTAATGAAAGAAAGAATAATCTAAATACTAGATTTGGAATTGCTTCAGGTGCAAAATTATTAACGTCAATAGGAATATGTAAATTGGTAGAAGAGGGCAAGATAAGTTTTGATGATTTATTAAAGAGTTTTGTAAGTAGTGAAATTTATAGTGATGATATTACAATTAAACATTTATTAACTCATACAAGTGGCATACCTGATTATTTTGATGAAGAGGTAATGGATGATTTTAGTGAGTTATGGATAGAAAATCCTATGTATTTATTAAGACAACCAAGTGATTTTAAAAAATTATTATTTAAGGGAAAAATGAAAAGTAAACCATGAGAAATTTTTTCTTATAATAATAGTGGCTTTATAGTTTTAGCTATGGTTATAGAAAGGGTAAGTAATATGCCTTTTGTAGAATTTATTAAAAAATATATATTTGATGTATTGGATATGAATTCATCAGGATATTTTGCGTTGGACATGCTACCAGAAAATTGTGCTAATGGATATATAAGAAATGATGATGGAAGCTTTAAGAGTAATATATATTCCATACCTGTTATAGGTGGTGGTGATGGTGGTGTATTTATAAATGCACACGATATGAGTAAGTTATGGAACGGTTTGTTAGAGTATAAAATATTAAATAAAGAAATAACAGATGAACTACTTATGCCACATGTTAATGTAGAAAATGAAATATATTATGGATATGGAATATGGATGCAAAAAAAAGATGATGAAATATACAAATATTATATAACAGGAAATGATCCAGGAGTAGATTTTAGATCATCAATATATCCAAGGGAGAATTTAGAGGTAACAATATTAGCTAATAAGGAATTTGGAACTTTTGATATATCTAAATTTATTCAAGAAAATATATAAATTTTAAATTAAACTAGAGAAATTATTAGAAATATGATATAGGTTATAAATAAATAAAATTTACAAAAGAAAGAAGGAGAAAATAATGCTAATAAGCAAAGAGAAAAAGTTTTATAAATTGATTTTAAGTATTGCTTTACCAATAGCAGTTCAAAATCTAATTACTTTTGCAGTAAGTATGATTGATACCATGATGCTAGGTTCGTTAGGAGAAGTACAGTTATCAGCAGCTTCAATAAGTAATAATTTATTCTTTATTTTAACCATACTAATTTTTGGGTTAGCTGGTGGTTCAAATATATTAATATCTCAATATTGGGGGAAGGGTGATGTAAAGACAATACATAAAATACTTTCAATAATGTATAGAGCTTGTGTAATAATTGCAGCAATATTTATAGCTATTGCAATAATTTTTCCATCAGGGTTTATGAAAATTTATACTACAGATATAAGAGTTATTGAAGAAGGAACTAAATATTTAAGAGTTATAGCAGTTGGGTATGTTTTCTATGCAATAACAAATTGTACTATAATGATGCTTCGTTCAGTAAAAACAGTTAAAATTTCGTTAGTTGTGTATACTGCATCTTTAATAGTTAATGCATTTTTTAATTATATATTAATATTTGGTAAGTTTGGTGCACCGGCGTTAGGAGTAAAAGGTGCAGCTATTGCAACTGTTATAGCAAGAATAACAGAGCTTTCTATAGTACTAATTTTTATGATTAAGTATGAAAATAAGATAAATTTAAAGATGATCCATTTATTAAAAGTGGACAAGTTAATATTAAAAGACTTTTTATCTAATTGTACGCCTGTATTATTTAATGAATTTTTATGGTCAACAGGTTCAACAATGATTTCCATAATATTAGGAAGGCTTGGAACAGAGACCGTTGCAGCAAACAGTATAAGTAATGTTGTATTTCAGTTTGTAACAGTATTCATATTTGGGCTTTCAAATGCCACAGCAGTAATAATAGGAAATACTATAGGTGAAGGTAAAAATGAAAAAGCTAAGGAGTATTCACGAACAGTAGGTGTATTAAGCATTATTATGGGAATTATGGCTGCAGGAGTAATTTTGTTAATAAGACCTATTGTAGTAGATTTTTATAATGTATCACAAATAACTAAAGATATTGCAATTCAAATTATGGGCTCTATGTCAATTATAGTAGTATTCCAAAGTTTTGGAGTTACCTTAATGATGGGTGTTTTACGAGGTGGTGGAGATGCCAAGTTTGTATTAGTAAATGATATTATATTCTTATGGCTTGTAGCAATTCCATGTGGATTTTTAACTGCCTTCGTATTAAGATGGCCCATTGCAGCAGTATTTTTTGTTGTAAAAAGTGATGAGATTATTAAATCAATAATTGCATCTATAAGGGTATTAAGCGGAAAATGGGTAAGAAATGTTACAAGAGATTTTCAATTAGAAGAAGCATAAGTTGGGGTTAGTCCATATAATTGCCAGTATTCTTTTAACTAATTAAAGACAAAATATATATAACTTTTGTTAAAGTTATATATTATTAAAAAGAGGTGAAAAGAGTTTGGCTAAAAATAGAAATGAAAAAAAGCCTAAACAGAATAAAAAGGCTAAAACAAAAATAGTTAATAATGCTGAAGTACAATAATTAATTGTATAGAAATAGGATTCTCTTTATATTAAGTGAATCCTATTTTTGTAATAATACATAATATATCTAAAGTATTATTTATTTAATATTTGTGATAAAATTATAAAAGACTTTAAATGGATAAGGGAGAAGAAAAAATGGATTGGTATTGTGCTGTATGGAATAGTGATAGTGTAAGTAGTGCAGTTGGAGCACAAGTTTTATATGAAATGCTTTGTGAAGGTGATACTTCACTTGTTGGAGATATAGATTTAATTGATGAATTTTATAAAGAATTAAATTCTAAAAAGTTTAATATTGGAATTAATAAGGGAAAGGGATTTATAATAATTGGATGTAGTTTTGAGGATGCGGAACATTTAAATGAGGTAATTCCTCAAATTGCAAAAAAACATGGATTATCATATTTTGAGCCACAAAATATGACTTATATATTTTAGAAGTTAAATTAAAAAAATTTATTATATAAATTAAGAAAAAATACTATCATCATAAGAGCAATGTGATAGTATTTTTTCTTTTAGAAAAGAAGCTTTTGGAATCTTTTCTTCACTTATAGTATGACAATATTTTTAGAAAAAAATACATAGAAATATTTATTTTTTATTATCTATTTAAGTATTCTTCCATTATTGATTTAACCTTTGGAATAGGAATACTACTACCGCCTCTATCTTTTACATCTTCTATTATCATTGCTACAGCAAGTTTAGAAGTAGTAGTATCAACAGCTACAAACCAGCCGTTTTCAGTTCCTGTAGTATCATCTTGAGATGATTTTATTTCAGCAGTTCCAGTTTTAGCTGCTATATTATATCCAGAAATTTGAGCTTCGTGAGCAGCTCCATCAGTATCATTAACCATTGCAGAAAAATCTTCTATTAATGTAGGTAAATATTCAGCTTTAATTGCAGATTCTTTCCAAAGAGTTGGAGAGGTATTGGAACTTAAAACTAATGTTGGATTCATAATATCACCATTATTAGCTAAAGCGCTATAAGCTAATGCCATATTTAAAGGGGTTACCATTAATTCACCTTGTCCATATCCTGTGTCTGCTAATAATATTTCATTATCTAAAGCGCCATTATTAGAAATACTAGATTTAGTCATAGGATATTCAAAGGTAATATCTTCACCTATACCAAATCCCTTAAGTCCATTAATTAAATTTTCACCACCAATTTTTAATGCTAATTGAGCGAAGTATATATTATCTGAATATTTAGCTGCTTCTCTAAGTGTCATTGGAGTAGTAGTATTATGAACTCTAGTAATATTATAATTTCCCCAACTTGAATCCTTTTGCCAACTCAAACCGTCAATAGTAACAGTTTCATCAGCATTTAATACTCCTGTATTAAGACCAATTGAAGCAGTTATAAGTTTCATAGTTGAACCAGGAGCATATGTTTTACTAAATCTGTTGATTTGATCTGTATAATCATTTGCTTCTCTTTCAGCAGCTTTGGTTTTTGTAACATATGTTGTAAACATGTTTGAATCATAAGATGGAGCACTAACTAAAGCTAATACTTCACCAGTTTTAGGATCAACAGCTGTAACAGCACCTTTTTCACCGTTTAATTGTTCATAGGAATTGATTTGTAATGTTGAATCAATAGTAAGTTTAACATCAGTGCCATTTATAACTTCTTTTTTTAAAATTGAAATTTCTTCATTATTTCTACTAAGATAAATTTCAGCACCATCTTCACCACGTAATGTATCTTCATAAACTTGTTCAATACCGGCTTTACCAATTAAGCTACTTTCTGTATAACCTTTATCATTCTTAGATTCTAATTCTTCAGCGGTAATTGCACCAACGTATCCAATTAATCTTCCAAATGCTTCACCACCAGTGTAAACTCTAGATGTTTTTTCGTTAATAATTATGCCTTCATCAGCTCTATTAATTAAAGTTGTAAGTTTTTCATCACTTGAAAGTATATCAACTATTGGAACGAAATATTCTGGATTTGAATTTGCATTTAATTTATTTATAATAGTATCTTCACTTATATCTAAAGTATTTGCAATTTCAGTTATTTTACTATCACGATTTTCAGTATCAAATTTAGAGGGATGTATTCCAACAACAGAGATTGTCCCATCTTCAGCTAGTACATTATCATTTCTATCAAGTATTTTTCCTCTAGTATGATTAGATTTTCTAACATAAATTTTATCTCCTTCAATCATATCAGGAAATAATAAACTTTCATTCCAATCAATAAGGTATTCATTGTCCACTTTGTAAATATTTGCTTGATAATCAGTTATGTCTAATTCTCCAGCAACAGTATTACACTTTAAAGAAAATGGAATAGTGTAATAATCTTTATTTTTTATAATGTCACCAGAAATTTCAATTTTTAAGTCTTTTAAAGCTATTGCTGAATATATATTTGTATATCTATTTACAAAAGTTTCTTCATCAATATATTCCTTAGAGCTATCAGTTAGCATAGAATACATTCCAGAAAAATCCTTATTAATCCATTCGTCTTTAAATGTATTAAATGCATCTTCATATTTATTGATTTTTGAACAGGAAACTGAAATAGCTACTAAAATTAATAGTAGTAAAAATAATATGTTTTTTAAAATCTTCATATAAGCCTCCCTAAATATTATTCTGTAGCTTATTATACTATTTTATGAAGAATAATCCAATAAAATAAAGGGATAAAAAGAAATTAGCCTTGTGTTAGTTGTTTATAGGAAAATGTGATATAATAAGTAGAAAATCTTAAACAAAAAGGAGAAAATATGAGCAAAATTTTAGTATTGGCAGAAAAGCCATCAGTAGGTAGAGATTTAGCAAAAGTTTTAAAGTGTAATAACAATAAAGGTTCATATATAGAAGGAAATAAATATATAGTAACTTGGGCTATGGGGCATTTGGTAGGACTTATGGATCCAGAAGGATATGATAATAAATATAAAGAATGGAAGATGGAAACACTTCCAATGTTACCTAAGCATATGAAGTTAGTTGTATTAAAGAAAACAGGTAAGCAATTTAATGAAGTTAAAAAGCTTATGAATAGAGATGATGTTAGTGAAATAGTTATTGCAACAGATGCTGGAAGAGAAGGTGAACTTGTTGCAAGATGGACTATAGAAAAAGCTGGTGTAAAGAAGCCGCTTAAAAGATTATGGATTTCATCACAAACAGATAAAGCTATTTTAGATGGATTTAAAAATTTGAAAGATGGAAAAGAGTATGAAAATCTTTATAGAGCTGCAGTTTGTAGAGCTGAAGCAGATTGGCTTGTTGGTCTTAATGTAACTAGAGCACTAACATGCAAATATAATGCTCAATTATCAGCAGGTAGAGTTCAATCACCAACACTTGCAATGATAGTTAATAGAGAAGAGGAAATTAAAAACTTTAAGCCTAAGACTTATTATACTTTAGGAGCTAATGCTAATGGATATAAGTTGTCATGGGTTAATAAAGATAATAATTCAAGAATCTTTGATGAAGAATTTGCTAAGAAAATTGAAAGTAAATTAAGAAATGCTGAAGGTGAAGTAGTAAATATAGCTGAAGCTAATAAAAAGAAATATGCACCTGCTTTATATGATTTAACTGAACTTCAAAGAGATGCTAATAAAATCTGGGGATACTCAGCTAAACAAACTTTAAGCATTATGCAAAGACTGTATGAAAATTATAAAATCCTAACTTATCCAAGAACAGATTCAAGATATATAACTACTGATATAGTAGCTACTATTCCAGATAGATTAAAGGCTATTGCAATTGGTGAATATAGAGCTACAGCTGATGCACTATTAAAAACTAAGATAAATGGTCATAAGGGATTTGTAGATAATTCAAAGGTAAGCGATCACCATGCAATTATTCCTACAGAACAAAAACCTAATTTAGCACTGCTTTCTTCAGAAGAAAGAAAAATTTATGATTTAGTAGTTAAGAGATTTTTAAGCGTAATGTTACCACCATTTGAATATGTGCAAACTACTATTGAAGCTAATGTAGCAGGTGAAAAGCTGATTGCTAAGGGTAAAGTAGTTAAATCAAAGGGATGGAAAAAGCTATATGATCATTTAGAAGAAGATAATAGCGAAGATGATATAAAAGAACAAGTGCTTCCACAAGTTAATAAAGGTGATAAAGTTACTTTAACTAAGGTAGAATTAAAGACTGGTCAAACTAAACCACCAGCAAGATTTACGGAAGCAACACTTTTATCTGCAATGGAAAATCCACATAAGTATATTAATGTAGGAAAAGAAGCAGCTAAGACTTTAGGAGAAACAGGTGGTCTTGGAACTGTTGCTACAAGAGCTGATATTATTGAAAAGTTATTTAACTCATTTGTTATTGAAAAGAAAGGTAAAGAAATTTTACCTACGTCAAAGGGAAGACAACTTATTGAATTAGTTCCAAAAGAATTAAAATCACCATTATTAACTGCTAAATGGGAAAGTAAATTAGATGAAATAGCAAAAGGAAAAAGAGATTGGAATAGTTTTATTAAAGAAATGAAGAATTATTCTATTGCTCTTGTAGAAGATGTAAAGAGAGCAAATAGTAAATTTGTTCATGATAATAAGACTGGAAAGAAGTGTCCTAATTGTGGCAAATATCTTTTAGAAGTTAAGGGCAAGAATGGGATAATGAATGTATGTCAAGATAGAGAATGTGGATATAGAGAGAATGTTGCTAGAGTTACAAATGCAAGATGTCCTGAGTGTAAGAAAAAGTTAGAGATTAGAGGGCAAGGTGAAGGTAAGATCTATATTTGTACTGGGGCCAATTGTAATTTTAGAGAAAAAGCATCAGCATTTGAAAAAAGATTTGACAAAAAGGGGAAAATTGATAAGAGAGAGACGCAAAGAATAATGAGAAAAATGCAAAAAGAAGCTGAAGAAGTAAATGATAATCCATTTGCCGAACTTTTAAAGAATTTTAAATAATATTCATAATAAGGTAAAGTGACAAACATAAAGTTAAATAAGGTTTTCACTTTACCTTTGTTTTGGAGAAAAATGAGAAGTTTTTTAATAAATTTATAACTAAAGGAATATTATAAGAATAATATGTGAAGAATAAATGTAAAAAATGGAGAAAATATTAATCTTACTTGATATTGGAAAGTATACATAATATAATTAATATGAGATAAAAAGTACAGAAGGGGGAAAAACATGAAAAAAGGACGAACAAAAGTTAGAAGCGCTATATTATTTATTCTAACCTTAGTTGTTATAGTTGCATTAGCCTATGCTGGTGGTAGAGGTGTTGAAGTAGCGGGATGGGAATTTAAATCATTCAATAAAGCTATTACTAAGGGACTTGACTTACAAGGTGGAGTTTCTGTATTAATGGAGATACAAGATGACAATGTAACAAAAGATGATTTAGAAAAGACAAGACAACTTATTGATTTAAGAGTTAATAAGTTAGGAGTTGCTGAAACTTCAGTAACAGTAGAAGGAGATAGAAGAATTAGAGTTGAAATTCCAGGAGAGTATGACTCTAAGGATTTAGTTGATAGTTTATCTAAAACTGGTAACTTAACATTCAAAGATGCTGATGGGAATGAAGTTTTAAATGGTACAGATGTTGATGAAGCAAGCGTTGTTATTAATAGTA
Organism: uncultured Clostridium sp.; assembly: GCF_934754925.1. Classification (GTDB taxonomy): domain Bacteria; phylum Bacillota; class Clostridia; order Clostridiales; family Clostridiaceae; genus Clostridium. The sequence goes on from NZ_CAKVJA010000001.1 coordinate 24,006, forward strand.
GTAGTAATGCGCCTGTAGTTTCATTAAAATTGACAGATGAAGGTGCTAAAAAATTTGCAGAAGCAACTGAAGCAAATCTTCATAAAAAGATTTCAATCTATATGGACGATGAAGAAATATCAAGTCCAACAGTAGACGCAGTTATAACTGATGGTAATGCTATTATAAAAGGTAGTGGTAGTTTAGATGAAGCTAAGAATTTAGCTGGTTTAATTAATGCTGGAGCACTACCTGTAACTGTTAAAGCTATACAAATAGAAAATGTTGGAGCTCAATTAGGAGCTGAAGCACTTCCAAATGCAATAAAAGCAGGACTTATAGGAATAGCTATTATATTTATATTTATGATTCTTTATTATAGAATACCAGGAGTTATTGCAAGTATAGCATTAACTTTATATGTATGCTTAGTTTTACTAGTGTTTGTTGAGGCTGATGTTGCATTAACACTTCCAGGTATTGCAGCATTTCTTTTAACTGTTGGTATGGCAGTTGATGCTAATGTACTTATATTTGAAAGAATTAGAGAAGAGTTAAAAAATGGAATATCTGTAAAAGCAGCAGTAGATAAAGGATTTAACAATGCATTATCTTCAATTATTGACTCAAATGTAACTACTATTATTGCTGCACTTGTACTTTACTTTATCGGTACGGGTAGTGTTAAAGGGTTTGCTGTAACATTAATGATAGGTATAGTAGTGAGTATGTTTACAGCTGTAGTTGTTACTAGAACATTAATGAAGTGGGCTGTTGATATGGGAATGTTAAAGTCTAATTGGCAGTTTAGAGTAAAGAGGGGGTAGTGATATGTTTAAAGTAATAGAAAAGACAAAGATTTGGTTTTCAATATCCCTAGCAATTATATTAGTTGGTATAGTTTTAATGGCAACTAGAGGATTAAATTTTGGTATTGATTTTAAAGGTGGTACTAAAATAGTTGTTGATTTTGGAGATAGCTTTGATAAGGTAGAAGCTGATGGAATAGTAAAGGAATACGCTCCTGATGCAGTAACAAAAACTGTAGAAAGTACTCAATATGAAATTAAGTCAAAAGACTTAGATGAAACTAAAACAGCAGAGATGTTTGATGCATTAAAAGAAAAGTATTCATTAGAAGATTCTGCTTTAATTTCACAAAGTCAAATAGGACCATCAGTTGGAAAAGAATTAACAAGAAATGCTGTTTTATCAGTATTAGTAGCATGTATAGCAATGCTTATTTATATAGCAATAAGGTTTGAATTCAATTTTGGAATAGCAGCAATAGTTGCTTTAGTACATGATGTTTTAATAACTTTAGCATTTTATGCAATATTTGATATTCCGGTAAATAGTTCATTTATAGCTGCAATGTTAACAATTGTAGGATATTCAATTAATGATACTATTGTTATTTTTGATAGAATAAGAGAAGATAGGCATAATATGAGAAGAAATACTTCAACTGAAATAGCAAATGCAAGTATTAATAAAACTTTATCTAGGTCTATAAATACTTCATTAACTACTTTAATAATTATTGGAGCAGTTAATATATTTGTACCGACAGTTAGAGAATTCTCATTACCATTATTAATAGGTATTGCTGCTGGAGCTTATTCATCAATCTTCATAGCATCACCAATTTGGGTATTGCTACAAAAGAGAAATAAAAAGAATAAAAAGATAAAAACAGCTTAATATTATATAATATAAAGAAGTAGTATGAAATTACTGCTTCTTTTTGTATATTATATACAAAAAAAGATAAAATAAGTAGATATAGTTCTCAAAATAGATATTTTTACAGGATAATTTGCTATGAAATGCAGAAAACATTTGTATTATATCAATTTATCTATTATAATATAAATGTTTTCTTATTATTGTGGAGGAGTTTATCATGCGTAAGTTTTGGGAAAGTATATATAGTCCTAATTACATAACTGGATATAATCCCTTTATACTTAAAGATATGAATAAAGCAATAGAACGTATGGTATCAGCAATTAATAATAGAAAAAAAATTGTTGTTTATGGGATACCAAATGTAGATGGATTATGTGCTATTTCATCCCTTATATTAGTTTTAAAATATTTAAATGCTGATATTGAATACGTAGTACATGATGATTCTTCAACTAAATCTAAAATTTCATCTAAAGATATAATAAATAATGTGCATTTTTTAGGTGGAGAACTACTTATAGCTTTAGGAATAGATTTAAAGTCAGAAGAAGAAGAAAAGCTTTGTAAAAGTCTTGGGATAGATTTGATAGTTATAGAAAATAGAGACGTAAATTATGATTATGAGTACATATACATAAATCCTAATCAAAAAGGTTGTCAATATAGATATAAAAATTTATCAATAAGTGGTTTAACATTTAAGTTAATGCAAGCAATAGCAATTTACTATAATGTTAAAAGTATAAATAAATATCTAGACTTAATATTAATAGGTGAAAAATGCACTAAATCACTTAAAAAGGGTGAAAATAGTGTTATTATAAAAGAAGGTATGAGATTTTTAGTTAACACAAATAATCGTGGATTAAGATCTATTATGGATGCTTATAATATGGTTAATATAAATGAGGATAGTGTTGATAAAATTATAGATGTTATTACTCCAACTATTAATGTTGTTACTATGACAGATAATGCTAGAATCATAATTGAGTTGTTAATAACAAATAGAAAAGAAAGAGCAGAACAAATAACAAAGTATTTAAATAAGTCTAAAGAAAATGTATAATATAATTATAGATAAACTTGACTATAATGAATACAAGAATAAGTTGATGTGGAGGATTTGTTATGGATCTAAAAAAAAGTATAAGAATAGTAGAAGATTTTCCGAAGGAAGGAATTAGTTTTAAAGACATAACTACTTTAATAGCAGATGGAGAAGCCTTTAAGTATTCAATAGATGCAATAGCTGAACATCTTAAGGATAAAAAGGTAGATGTTATATTAGGACCTGAAGCAAGAGGATTTATTTTTGGAGTACCTGTTGCATATGCTTTAGGAGTTGGGTTTGTACCAGTTAGAAAAAAAGGAAAATTACCTTTTGAAACAGTATCAGTTAGTTATGATTTAGAATATGGTACAGACATATTAGAAATTCATAAGGATGCAATTAAGAAGGGTCAAAGAGTAGCAATAGTTGATGATTTACTTGCTACAGGAGGAACTATTGAAGCTGTAACTAGACTTGTAGAGGCTGCAGGTGGAGAAGTTGTTGCTTTAGATTTTGCAATTGAATTAACTGAGTTAAAGGGAAGAGATAAATTAAAAGGATACGAAGTAATGTCACTTGTTCAATACGATATTTAATTTATTGAAATACCTTAAATTTTAATATATAATTAGTGTAAAGGTGGCTGGTTTATTTAACCAGCCATTGATTTTAATTTAAATTATGGAAAAAGTATAATATTAGAAATTTTTAAAGGGAGGATTTGAATGGTTGAGGTATTGATACAAAAAATAAAGGAAAATTGCACAAATGTTGATTTAAATGTTGTAAACAAAGCATTTAATTTGGCTTTTGAAGCACATAAGGAACAAAAAAGAGAATCTGGAGAACCTTATATAATTCACCCTATTGATGTATCTATAATTTTGGCTGAATTAGGTATGGATACAAGTACCATAGTTGCAGGTTTACTCCATGATGTTATAGAAGACACTGACTATACTTATGAAGATATCAAGAATATTTTTAATGAAGAAATAGCTAACCTAGTTAGTGGAGTTACTAAAATTACTAAAATGGAGTATAAATCTAAAGAAGAGCAACAGGCAGATAATTTTAGAAAAATGTTATTGGCTATGGCTAATGATATAAGAGTAATTATAATTAAATTAGCGGATAGATTACATAATATGAGAACGTTAAAATATATGCCTAAGGAAAAACAAAAAAGAATTTCTAAAGAAACTTTAGACATATATGCACCTCTTGCACATAGATTAGGTATATCTAAAGTAAAATGGGAACTTGAAGATTTATGCTTTAGATATTTACACGAAGAAGAGTATTATGATTTAGTAAATCAAATAGCTGAAAAGAGAGTAGAAAGAGAAACTTATATTTCAAAAATAATTGAAGATTTATATGGAAAGCTTGAAGAAGCTGGAATAGATTCAGATATAGATGGCCGTCCTAAGCATTTTTATAGCATTTATAGAAAAATGGTTACTAAAAATAAGAGTATAGAACAAATATTTGACTTAACTGCTATAAGAATACTTGTTAATTCTGTAAAGGATTGTTATGAAGTATTGGGTATAGTTCACACTATATATAAACCAATACCAGGAAGATTTAAAGATTATATTGCAATGCCAAAACCAAATATGTACCAATCACTGCATACGACAGTTATAGGACCACAAGGGAAGACATTTGAAATTCAAATAAGAACTTTTGAAATGCATAAAACAGCAGAATACGGTATTGCAGCACATTGGAAGTATAAAGAGGGTGATACTTCTGATAACAAAGAAAAGAGCTTTGAAAATAAGTTAGTATGGCTTAGAGATATGCTGGAATGGCAAAAAGAGACCTCTGATGCAGAAGAATTTATGGAGGGGTTCAAGATTAATCTTTTCACAGATGAGATTTTCTTATTTACTCCAAAAGGTGTAGTTATAGATTTACCTAATGGAGCAACACCTATAGACTTTGCTTACAGAATACATACTGATATTGGTAATAAATGTGTTGGAGCTAAGGTTAATGGGAAAATAGTCCCACTTGATTATCAACTTAAAACAGGTCAAATAGTAGAAGTTCTAACCTCTAATAATTCTAAGGGACCTAACATGGACTGGTTGAATATTGCAAAAAGTAATCAAGCAAAAAGCAAAATAAGAGCATGGTTTAAGAAAGCTAAAAAAGAAGAAAATATTACAAAAGGAAAAGAAGTTTTTGAAAAAGAATTAAAGAAGCAGGGAGTTCACTATGCAGATATTGCTAAAGGTGAAACTTATGATAAATGTATAAAGAGATATAATATAAATTGTATGGATGATTTATATGCTTTAGTAGGGCTTGGTGCTATAGTAGCATCTTCATTTATTTCTAAATTAAAAGAAGAAAGTCTATGTAAGGATGAAAAGGCCAAGGAAGAAAGCTTGAATAAAGCTATTGAAGAAAATATTTCAAAGACTGAAAAGAGAAAAAAAGAAAATAATTATGGAGTTACAGTTAAAGGTGAAGATAATTTAATGGTTAGATTTGCTAAGTGTTGTAATCCAGTTCCAGGTGATGATATTTTAGGCTATATAACAAAAGGACGTGGAGTATCTATCCATAGAAAAGATTGTAGCAATTTAAAAAACTTAATTGAAGAAGATCCACAAAAGGTAGTTGATGTGTCTTGGGGAACAGCCAAGGGTGTGGCTTATATGGCAGAAATTCAAGTTAAAGCTGAGGATAGATCAGGTGTTCTTTCTGATATAATGAATGTTATAATGGAAAGTAAGTTACCTCTTAATGCATTAAATGCAAAAAGTGCTAAGAGTAACTTGGCATATGTAAACATAAAGGTTAAAATAGACACAATAGAACAATTAAAAGAGTTAATGAGAAAAATAAGAAAATTAACTGGCGTTATGGATGTTTATAGAATGAATAATTAAAGGAAACTTATTCTTAATTATAAAGAATTAAGTTTAAATTACTAAAGAAATTTAAAGTTTTACTTAAAGGATGGTATAAATGAGAGCAGTAGTACAAAGAGTAACATATTCTAGCGTTGAAGTTGATGGTGAAATTGTAGGAGAAATTAATAAGGGATTTAATGTACTTTTAGGTATTTCAAAAGAAGATACTGAAGAAGATATGAAGTATATTAAAGATAAAATAGTTAATCTTAGAGTATTTAGCGATGAAAATGATAAAATGAACTTATCTTTATTAGATATCAAAGGAGAATTATTGTTAATTTCACAGTTTACGTTATATGGTGATGCTAGAAAAGGAAGAAGACCTAACTTCATGAACGCTTTAGGCGGAGAAGAAGCTAAGAAGTTTTATGATAAATTTATTGAAATGATGAAGGAAACAGGATTAAAAGTTCAAACAGGAATATTTGGAGCTGATATGAAAGTTGATATTAAAAATGATGGACCTGTTACAATACTTCTAGATAGTAGTAGAAATTTTTAATGAAGATAGTAAATGAGGTGAATTTATGATAATAAAAACATACCCTATAGGTATTTATGATGAAAATATTTACGTTTTAATAGATGAAAAATCAAAGGATGCTTGCATTGTGGATCCAGGTGGAAATGGTGATTTACTAATTAAAAACATTGAGGATTTAGAGTGTAATATCAAATATATTTTATTAACTCATGGACATTTTGATCATGTAGAAGCTTTAAGTGAAGTAGTAGAAAGATTTAAGGCACCAATATACATGAATGAAAATGAAGTTAATTTTATGAAAACAGATAAGACTGTTTTTGGAAATATTCCAAAGGAATATAATCTTGTTAAAGATGGAGATACTTTACCTTTTGGGGATGATATTATAAGATGTATTCATACTCCAGGACATACTAAAGGTGGAATGTGCTATTTATATAAAGATGCTATATTTACTGGAGATACTTTATTTAAGGGATCAGTAGGTAGAAGTGATTTTATAGGTGGAGATTTTAATGAATTAATAAATTCAATAAAGACCAAATTAATGGTTCTAGATAATAATATAAAGGTATACCCAGGTCATATGGAATCATCAACTATTGGATATGAAAAACTAAGTAATCCATTCTTACAAGATGAGTTTGAGATTTTTTAATAAGAGGAGAAGTCATGGAAATAAAAATTAAATTAAACGACATGAAGTATAGATATGACGTATATCAAATGTTTAATATTTATTTTCCATTAGATGAAATTAAATTTTTAGATGATGGAGATTATATTGTTAATATTTTAGATAATAAAGTAGAGTTTATTAATAGTGATTATTACAAGGAAACTGAAATATCTGAAAATATTAAAGAAGACATTAAGAGATTAGTATTTTCTTCATTAAAAGATATTACAGAAGAAGAATATCCATGGGGGATTTTAGTTGGTATTAGACCTTCTAAAATTGCGCTTAAGTATTTAGAAGAAGGAAAAACAGAAGAAGAAATTATAGAAATATTTAAGAAAAAGCATTTAGCATCGGAAGAAAAGGCTAAACTGTGTATAGAAATTGCAAAAACAGAAGTAAGTTTTGTAAACAATGATTCTAAAAATATAGCTATTTATATAGGAATGGCTTTTTGTCCTACAAGATGTTTTTATTGTTCTTTTGCTGCTAATCCAATAATGGGAAATAAAAAGTTAGTAAATCCATATTTAGAAGCATTAATATATGAAATTAGAGAAATGAAAAAATATATTGATGAAAGAGGATTAAATATTGAAACTGTATATTTTGGTGGAGGTACACCTACAGCAGTAAATAATGAAGAATTTGAACTTATTATGCAAGAAGCCTATGATGCCTTTGTTAAAGGAAAAGGCTTAAAGGAATTTACAGTGGAATGTGGAAGACCAGATAGTATTACAAAAGAAAAACTTGCAACTATGAAAAAGTTTAATGTAACAAGAATTAGCATAAATCCTCAAACTATGAATGATGAAACATTAAAAATTATAGGAAGAGGACATAATTCTAAAGATGTAATAGAAAAGTTTAACTTAGCAAGAAGTATGGGCTTTAATGATATAAATATGGATATGATTATAGGACTTCCAGGTGAAGGAATAAAAGAAGTTCTTCATACAAAAGAAGAGATACTAAAATTACATCCAGATAGTTTGACTGTGCATGGATTATCTTTAAAAAGAGCTTCAATTCTTTATGAAAACTTTATTCTTAAAAAAGGAATTCAAGTTAAAAAACAAGCAGAGTTAGCTGATATGTATGAAGAAAGCAGGATTTTAGCTAAAAAATTAGGATTACATCCATATTATATGTATCGTCAAAAAAATATGGTTGGAAATATGGAGAACTTAGGTTATTCTAGAAAAGGTGCAGAGTGTATTTATAATATTCAAATGATAGAGGATAAGCAAACTATTATTGCTTTAGGAGCAGATGCAGTTTCTAAAGTCGTTTTCTTAGAAGAAGGTAGAATAGAAAGATTTGCAAATATCAAAGATGTTAGAGAATACTGCAATAGAATAGAAGAAATGGTAGAGGGAAAGAAAAAATTATTAGATACCCTTTACTTAAATAAGGAGGAATAATTAAATGGAAATGCAAGCTCCAAAGGGAACGAAGGATATGCTACCACAGGATGCGTATAAATGGCATTTTGTTGAAAAAACATTTAGAGATGTAGCAAAATATTATGGGATGAGAGAAATTAGAACTCCTATGTTTGAGCATACTGAACTATTTGCAAGAGGTGTTGGAGACACAACTGATATAGTTCAAAAAGAAATGTACACTTTTAATGATAAAGGTAATAGAAGTATTACTTTAAAGCCAGAAGGAACAGCAGGAGCAGGAAGAGCTTTTATAGAAAGTAGATTATTTAATGAAGCACAACCAACAAAACTTTATTATATAACTCCATGTTTTAGATATGAAAATGTTCAAAAAGGTAGATTTAGACAATTCCATCAATTTGGAACAGAAGTATATGGTTCAAAAGAACCATCTATGGATGCAGAGGTAATTGCATTAGCAATGCAAGTTTTAAAAACTTTAGGATTACAAAGTTTAAGTCTAAATATAAATAATTTAGGATGTTCTAAATGTAGACCTAATTATAATGAAGCATTAAAGAATTACTTAAAAGAAAACTTTGATAATTTATGTCCATTATGTCAATCAAGATTTGAAAAAAATCCAATGAGAATTTTAGATTGTAAAGAAAGAAAATGTAAGGACATTACTAAAAATGCTCCAATAATACTTGATTATATGTGTGAAGAGTGTGATAATCACTTTGATTCAGTTAAAAAGTATTTAACAGCATTAAATATACCATTTACAGTTGATCCAGGAATAGTAAGAGGTTTAGATTATTATACTAAAACAATATTTGAAATATTAAACGATGAATTTACTGTTTGTGGTGGTGGAAGATATGATAAGCTTATAGAACAATTAGGTGGTCCAGAGATGCCAGCAGTTGGTTTTGGTATGGGAATTGAAAGACTTATCATGATACTAGAAAAAGAAGGAATAGAAATTCCAAATGAGAAACTATTTGATTTATATATAGGTGCTAGAGGCGATAATGCAAAATTTGAAGCATTTACCTTAGCTAATAAGTTAAGAGAAGCTGGTATTAAAACAGAAGTAAATCATATGGGTAGAAGTGTGAAGGCAGAAATGAAATATGCCAATAAAATTGGTGCTGCATTTACAACAATTTTAGGTGATGACGAACTTCAAAATAAATCAATAAAGCTTAAGAGAATGAGCGATGGAGAACAATTTGAGGTAAGTTTAGATAATATACAAGAAATAGCTAAGGCTATTAAATAGTTAGGAGGAAATAATAGCACTATGGGTGAGGCATTAAATGGATTAAAAAGAACCATGATGTGTGGTGAACCAAGAGAAGTAAACGTAGGAGAAAAAATAACTCTTATGGGTTGGGTTCAAAGAAATAGAAAATTAGGAGGTCTTCAATTTATAGACCTTAGAGATAGAACTGGAATTATGCAAATAGTTTTTGGTGAAGAAATTAATGCAGAAAGCTTTGAAAAAGCTAAAGCAGTAAGACCAGAATATTGTATAGCTGTAACTGGAGAAGTTGTTTTAAGAGAAGCTCCAAATGCTGCTATGGAAACTGGAATGGTAGAATTAAAATGTGAAAGCATAAAGGTTTTATCAGAATCAGAAACTCCACCAATATATATTAAAGAGGGATTAGATGCTGCTGAAAATATAAGATTAAAATATAGATATTTAGATCTTAGAAGACCAGATATGCAAAAAATCTTTATGATAAGAAATAGAGCTACAAAGGCTGTTAGAGATTACCTTGATAATAATGGATTCTTAGAAATAGAAACTCCAATATTAAATAAGAGTACTCCAGAAGGTGCTAGAGATTACTTAGTGCCATCAAGAAATTATCCAGGAATGTTCTATGCACTTCCACAATCACCTCAAATATTTAAGCAATTATTAATGGTATCAGGATTTGATAAATATTATCAAGTTGCTAAATGTTTCAGAGATGAAGATTTAAGAGCTAACAGACAACCAGAATTTACTCAAATTGACTTAGAAATGAGTTTTGTTGAGCAAGATGATGTTATGGCATTAAATGAAGGATTAATTGCTCATGTATTTAAAGAAGTTTTAGGTCATGAAGTTAAACTTCCAATTAAGAGAATGCCATTTAAAGAGGCTATGGAAAAGTATGGTTCAGATAAGCCGGATTTAAGATTTGGTATGGAAATTACTGATATTACTGACTGTGTTAAGGATATGGACTTTGTAGTATTTAAGTCTGCTTTAGAAATTGGCGGAAGTGTTAGAGCTTTATGCTTAAAGGGTGGAGCTGACTTAGGAAGAAAACCTCTTGATAAGTTAGTTGACTTTGTTAAGGGATATAAAGCAAAGGGTCTTGCTTGGATTCAACTTAAGGAAGATGGAGTTAAATCTTCAATTGCTAAGTTCTTAACTGATGATGTTACTGAAAATATAATTAAGACTATGGGAGCTGAAACTGGTGATGCAATACTTATTGTTGCAGATAAAAACTCTGTAGTATTCCAAAGTTTAGGAGCATTAAGATTAGAGCTTGCTAAGCAATTTGATTTAATTAAAGATAAAAATGAGTTTAACTTTACATGGATTACTGAATTCCCATTATTTGAATATAATGAAGAAGAAGATAGATACCATGCTGCTCACCACCCATTTACATCTCCAATGGATGAAGATTTAGATATGCTTGAATCTAATCCAGGTGCTGTAAGATCTAAGGCATATGACTTAGTATTAAATGGTGAAGAATTAGGTGGAGGATCTATAAGAATACATGATTCTGCACTTCAAACAAGAATGTTTAAAGCTTTAGGATTTACTGAAGAGTCAGCTTATGAGAGATTTGGATTCTTAATAGATGCATTTAAGTTTGGTCCACCACCACATGGAGGATTAGCATTTGGTCTTGATAGAATGGTAATGTTCTTAGCTGGAACTGAAAATATAAAGGATGTTATAGCATTCCCTAAAAACCAAAATGCTTATTGTTACTTAAGTGAAGCACCAAATGTTGTAGACCAAAAGCAAATTGATGAATTAGGTTTAATAATAAAACCTGAAGATAAAGAATAATTATATTATGAAAAAGTCAGCGATAGCTGGCTTTTTTATTATGCTTATTTCTTATTTGCAATTGCAATAACATTTATAGGATAAAAAACATCAATTTGATTAAAATAATACTGTAAGTACTCTATACATATTTGCTAAGGAGGAGTAACTATGAAAAACAAAATGATGAAAAAAATGAATAGAAAGATGCGTAAAGTAAAAATGAAAAATAGTATTATAATGGAAATGGCAGAGGACTTAAAAGATTTATTTGAAAATGCTAAATTATATAAAAAATTAAAGGGTAAAAGATAAAATAGTATATAAAAAAATAATCTCAGCAAGTTATGTTGAGATTATTTTTTATTATTTTTGAGCAAATTTTTTCATTTCCTTTTTTCGCTTAGCACTAAGAAGCAATCTTGTAAGTGTTGAAACAAATAAAACTCCTAATGCTAATGTTCCCGCACTTGCTAGTGTGCTTAATCCTAATTCTAATGATTTAGATATATTACCTGAAATAGCTTCACGCATGGTATAGTACATGCCACTACCAGGTACTAATGGAATTAAAGCACAAACCACAAATGTAGTAACAGGGGTTTTAAAAATCCTTGCAAGTACCTCACTATAAATACTAAAAATAACAGAAGAAATAAATAGTGAAGAAATTTCTGATACTCCCATTTGTAATGGAAGTGAGTAAAAGAACCAACTTATAGCTCCACCAAGAGCAGCAAAAAATATTTTTTTACCACGTATATTAAAAGCTATGCAAAATCCAAATGTTGCAAAAAAAGATACAAGGGTAACCCAAATAATCATTCTAAATTCCTCCAATATTTGATATCCAGAAGCTTAACACTGCACCAGTACCTACAGCTATAGATATAGCAACTAAAAATGCTTCGGCAGCTCTTATTACACCAGATAATAAATCACCTGAAATTGTATCTCTAATGGCATTAGTAATAGCTAAACCTGGGACTAATAACATTATAGAACCAATAATAGTTTGATTCACTTGACTTGCAATTCCAAGCTTATAAAAAATTATAGCTAAAAGGGCTGCAATTCCACTACAGATACTATTTATAAAAAATAAGTTTATCCCTACTTCAGTCCATTTAATAGTTATATATTTGATTATTAAGCCAATTAGGAATGCAGCAAAAACATCTTTAAAGGTTCCACCAAATAATATTGAAAATGAACCTGCTCCTAAGGCAGAAAAGATTATAATAACAGGAAGAGGATAGATATCTTCTTTATTAATTTTAATTAACTCCTGCTTTAAATCATTAACAGATAAATTTTTAGATAATATACTTCTAGATAGATCGTTTACTTTATCAATTTTATTTAAATTAACCGTTCTATTAGAAACACGACGTGTTAAGGAATATATTTTACCTTCATGGCAAATTGAGGCCATGATTCCTGTTGGAGTAGCAAAACTTTCAGCTTCTTCAGCGCCATATATTTTACAAATACGCCAAATAGTCTCTTCTACTCTATAAGTTTCACCACCATTTTCTAAAATCATTTGTCCAGCAAGCATTGCAACTTGAAGTATTTCATTCATAATACAAAACTCCTATATTTTTTTAAAGTTTTTATGTATTATACCATAAGGAACTATAAAAATGTATATTTATATTAAAAAGTAGTTGAATTAATTATTATTTATATATATAATTTTATAAAAAGATAATTGGGGTGATTAAATGGATTTTATTAATTTAAGGAAGGAAGATAAAGAAATTTCTGACTTAATGGATAAAGAGTTAAAAAGACAAAGAGAAGGTATAGAGCTTATTGCATCAGAAAACTTTGCATCAAAGGCAGTGATGGAAGCTATGGGATCTCATTTAACTAATAAATACGCTGAAGGTTATCCTAGCAAGCGTTATTATGGGGGCTGTGAAATAGTTGATGAGATTGAAGAAATAGCAAGAAATAGAGCTAAAGAGCTTTTTGGGGCTGAACATGTTAACGTACAACCACATTCAGGGTCTCAGGCAAATATGGCTGTGTACTTTACAATATTAGAGCCAGGGGACACAGTTCTTGGAATGGATTTAAGTCATGGTGGGCATTTAACTCATGGTTCTCCAGTAAATTTCTCAGGAAAATTATTTAATTTCATTTCTTATGGGGTTGATAGTGAAAGTGAGAAGATTAATTATGATAATGTTAGAGAACTTGCATTAAAGAATAAGCCAAAATTAATTGTAGCAGGGGCAAGTGCATATTCAAGAGTTATAGATTTTAAAAAATTTAAAGAAATTTGTGATGAAGTTGGAGCATATTTTATGGTAGATATGGCACATATAGCAGGATTGGTAGCGGCAGGAGAGCATCCATCACCAGTTCCTTATGCTGATTTTGTAACTTCAACAACTCATAAAACTTTAAGAGGACCAAGAGGTGGATTAATTCTTTGTAAAGAGAAATATGCTAAAGCATTAGATAAAAATATATTTCCAGGAATGCAAGGCGGACCGCTTATGCATGTAATTGCAGCGAAAGCAGTGTGTTTTAAGGAAGCATTAGAGCCTAACTTTAAAACTTATATGAAAAATGTAGTTTCAAATTGTAGAATTTTAGGTGAGGAATTAGTTAAGTATGGATTTAAATTAGTTTCTAATGGAACAGATAATCATCTAATTCTTGTAGATTTAACTAATAAGAATATTACAGGAAAAGAGGCAGAAAATCTTCTAGATTCTATTGGCATTACTGTAAATAAAAATACAGTTCCAAATGAAACAAGGAGTCCTTTTATTACATCAGGAATAAGAATAGGTACTGCAGCAGTTACAACTAGAGGATTTGATATTGAAGCAATGAAAGAAATAGCAAGTATAATAAATGATGCTATAGAAAATAGAAATTCAAATTTAGAGGTATTAAGAGAAAGGGTAAAAACACTTTGTGCTAAATATCCACTATATAATTAAGAGTTAAAGAGGTAAGAGAAGAGAAGCCAAAGAGTAATTACTCACTTTTCTCTCTTACTTTTTAATTTTTATCTATCAAATAGATACAGGAGGATGAAGATGAAATTAATATCATGGAATGTAAATGGAATAAGGGCTTGTGTACAGAAGGGTTTTCTTGATTTTTTTAAAGAAGTTAATGCAGATATTTTTTGTATACAAGAAAGTAAGCTTCAAGAAGGACAAATAAATCTTGAGCTTGAAGGATATAATCAGTATTGGAATTATGCAGAAAAGAAGGGGTATAGTGGAACTGCTATATTTACTAAAAAAGAACCCTTATCTGTTAGATATGGATTAGGAATTGAAGAGCATGATAAAGAAGGAAGAGTAATAACATTAGAATTTGAAGACTTCTTTATGGTTACAGTTTATACTCCTAATTCTCAAAATGAACTTGCAAGATTGGATTATAGAATGAAATGGGAAGATGATTTTAGAGAGTATTTAAAATCATTAGAGAAAAGTAAACCTGTAATATTATGTGGAGATTTAAATGTGGCACATAAGGAAATCGATTTAAAGAATCCAAAAACAAATAGAAAAAATGCTGGATTTACTGATGAAGAAAGAGAAAAATTTACTAATTTATTATCAAGTGGATTTATAGATACTTTTAGATATTTTTATCCAGATTTAAAGGATATATATTCTTGGTGGTCATATAGATTTAATGCAAGAAAAAATAATGCTGGATGGAGAATAGATTATTTTGTAGTGTCTAAGTCTTTAGAAGATAGATTAGAAAGTGCTAAAATACATACTGATATTTTAGGCTCAGATCATTGTCCTGTTGAATTAATTATAAAATAGAATAAATAGTAATAGTATTAAAACATATTCATTATAACCACGGAAGGTAGCAGAATTATTTTGTTACCTTCCGTGGTTATTTCTTTTAAAATGAATGAATATGTAATTAGATTTTCGTTAATATTATAAATAAAATAAGTTAAATTATGAAAAAAGGAGTAGGATTATGAAAAAAAGACTAATAGAAATTTTAATTATTAGTACAATGTTATTGGTAGGTTGTGAAATTATACGAAAAATAATGTGACAAATAATACGACGAACAATACGTCAGATAATACCCTAACTGAAATTATAGTAGTTGATACAACGGTTTCATCGGCTGCTGATGCATTACAAATGTTGAAAGATGGTAATAATAGATTTCTTACAGATACATCTATGTTAAGAAATGTAAGTCAAGAGAGGAGAGATTCTTTAAAGGATGGTCAGAATCCATACGTAGTAATTGTATCTTGTTCAGATTCAAGAGTAACTCCTACTACTGTTTTTAATGCTGGTCTTGGGGAAATATTCGATGTAAGGCTTGCAGGAAACGTTGTAGATGATGATGCTTTAGGATCGATTGAATATGCAGTTCAACATTTAAATACCCCTTTAGTAATTGTAATGGGACATCAAAGTTGCGGAGCTGTAACAGCAACATATAATGAAGTGGTTAAGGGAGAAAAGGTTACAGGAAATATGAAGTCATTTGTTGAAAAAATAACACCAAGTATTAATAAGAAGGCAACAGTAGATGATGCAATTCATAATAATATTAATTCAGTAGTAAAAGAAGTATCTGAAGATGAGGAAATTAAAGCATTAATAGATCAAGGGAAAGTTAATGTTATAGGAGCCTATTATGATTTGGATGGAAAGTAACTTTCTACGAATAAAATGTTTAAATAAGAAGAATAAAACATAAAAATGCTGGAAAAATAATAAATATGTAATAAATGTTGAAGTTTATTGCAATGAAAAAAGGAGGAATTTATTTTGCATTTAACAATTAGAGAAAAAGAAAAATTAATGGTTGCAGTTGCGGCTGATATAGCTCGTAAAAGAAAAAGCAAAGGATTAAAACTAAATTATCCTGAAGCTATGGCAATAATAACAGATGAAATGTTAGAAGGAGCTAGAGAAGGGAAAACTGTTGAGCATTTAATGGATTATGGAACAACAATATTATCTAGGGATGATGTAATGGAAGGAGTTCCAGAAATGATTCATACTGTTCAAGTTGAGTGTACTTTCCCAGATGGAACAAAATTAGTAACAGTACATGACCCAATTAAATAAGGAGGAATTAAGTATGGTACCAGGTGAAATAAAAGTACAAGAAGGAAATATTGAGTATAATGCAGGAAAAGAAGCAATTAAAATGCAAGTTATAAATACTGGAGATAGACCAGTACAAATAGGTTCACATTATCATTTTTATGAGGTGAATGATGCTTTAAGTTTTGATAGAGATGCAGCTTGGGGAAAAAGATTGGATATCCCTTCAGGAACAGCTGTTAGATTTGAACCTGGAGATAAAAAAGAAGTAAACTTAATTGATATCGGTGGATATAGAAGAGTTTATGGAATTAGAAATATGTGTGATGGATTTTTAGATGGAATGTCAAAAGGGAGCGGTGAAAAGTAATGAGTTTTGAAATTGATAGACATAGATATGCAGAATTGTTTGGACCAACAGAGGGAGATAGTATTAGATTAGGAGATACTGATCTTTTTATAAAAATTGAGAAAGATTATACTGGATATGGAAATGAGTGTAAGTTTGGTGGAGGAAAGACTCTTAGAGATGGTATGGGCCAAAATGCCACACAAACTAGTAAAAATCCAGAAGTTGTTGATTTAATTATAACAGGAGCTACTATAGTAGATTATACAGGAATATATAAGGCTGATGTAGGAATTAAAGATGGTAAAATATTTGCTATAGGTAAAGGCGGTAACCCAGATACAATGGATAATGTTGACTTTGTAGTTGGTGTTGGAACTGAAGCCTTAGCAGGTGAAGGAAGAATTTTAACAGCTGGTGGAATAGATACTCATGTTCACTATATTCATCCAGAGTCTGCAGAAGTTGCATTAGAAAATGGTATAACTACATTAGTTGGTGGAGGAACAGGTCCTATTGATGGAACAAATGCTGTTACTTCAACTCCAGGCCCATGGAATATCAAAAAAATGTTACAATCTGCAGATGGATGGCCAGTAAATGTTGGTTTATTAGGAAAGGGTAGTGGAGCTAATATTGATGTAAATGCGGAACAAATTGAAGCAGGAGCAATTGGACTTAAGGTTCATGAAGACTGGGGAGCAACAAGATCAGCTATTAATTATGCATTAGAAACAGCTGAAAAATATGATATTCAAGTTGCTTTACATAGTGATACTTTAAATGAAGGTGGTTTTGTAGAGCATACAATTCAAGCTATTGCTGGAAGAGTAATTCATACATATCATACAGAGGGGGCAGGTGGTGGTCATGCACCTGATTTAATGAAAGTTGCATCTCAAATAAATGTGTTACCAGCATCAACAAACCCAACAAAGCCTTATACAGTTAACACAATAGCAGAACATTTAGATATGCTTATGGTTTGTCACCACTTAGATGCAAAAGTACCAGAAGATATAGCATTTGCTGATTCAAGAATTAGACATCAAACAATAGCAGCAGAAGATGTATTCCAAGATATGGGTATTTTTAGTATTATGAGTTCTGATACATTAGCTATGGGAAGAATCGGAGAAGTTGTAACAAGAACTTGGCAAACAGCTTCAAAGATGAAGAAACAAAGAGGAACTTTAGAAGGCGATAGTGAGTATAGTGATAATAATAGAGTAAGAAGATATATTGCTAAATATACAATTAATCCAGCTATAGCACAAGGTATGGATAAATATATTGGTTCAGTAGAAGTTGGTAAAATAGCAGATTTAGTGCTTTGGGAACCACCATATTTTGGGGTAAAACCACATTTAATAATTAAAGGTGGCATGGCAATGAGAGCAATAATTGGAGATGCAAATGCATCTATTCCAACATGTCAACCAGTTGCATATAGAGATTGTTATGGCGCATTTGGTAAAGCTAAAGAATCAACTTGTATTACATTTGTTTCTAAATATGCTTATGAACATGGAGTTAAAGAAGAGTTGGGATTAGAAAAAACAGTACTACCTGTAGGTGGAATAAGAAACTTAACTAAGAAAGATATGAAGCTTAATGATGCTACTCCTGAAATTAGAGTAGATCCACAAACTTATGATGTAACTGTTGATGGTGAATTAATAACTTGTGAACCAGCAGCTGAGTTACCATTAGCTCAAAGATATTTCTTATTCTAATATTAAGGAGAGGTATATATGATTTTTAATCAAGTATTAGGAAATATAAATGATATAAAGGATTTAAATAACTTACATATAGAGAAAATATATATATCTAGTGAAGATTCATTAAAAAGGATAATGAGGGTTAACTCAGATCATAATCATGAATATGGAATAGCATTATCTGAAAATATTGAATTAAAAGATGGAGATATACTTTACCATGATGATAAGAATATTATAATAGTTAAAATTAAAGGCGATGATGTTTTAGTTATAAAGCCAAATTCTATGACAGATATGGGAATTATAGCACATGCTCTAGGAAATAGGCACTTACAAGCACAATTTGAAGATGGAAAAATGATAATTCAGTATGATCCTTTAGTAGAAGGTGAATTAAAGCGAGATAATATAAACTATTCTAGAGAAAACTTAAAACTTAAAAAGGCATTTAGGCACGTAGAATTTGGGCACACTCATACACATGCCAATTAATAATAATATTTTGGATGTTTTAAAGGTTATTCAAATATGTGATTCTAACTTTCCAATTGGGTCATTTAATCATTCTTATGGCATGGAAACATATTTAAGGTTAAAAAAAGTTTATAATACAGAAACTTTTAGAGAATGGTTAAGTGTATATTTAAATGAACAATTTATTTTTAGTGATGGTTTAGCTATAAAAATGTTATATGAATATTTGAATAACAATGATTTAGAAAGTATATGGGATTTAGATAATCGTATTACTGTTCAGACTGTTGCAATTGAAAGTAGAAATGGTGGAAAACTAGTTGCAAGTAGAATGATAAAATTGTTTATTGATTTATATGATTTAGATTTACTAAAAGAATATAATAGAAAATTAATTAATAAAGAAGCCTTTGGACATCCAGCACTTGTATTTGGTATGTTAATGTATTCTCTAGGTTTTAGTTTAAAAGAGGCTATAATTTATCATATGTATAGTACTGTTTCAACTCTTATTAGTAATGCTGTAAGAACAATTCCTTTAGGACAAAAGGATGGGCAAATATTATTAAAAGAGTTTAGTGAAAAATTTGAAAATATATATAATACTCTTATTAATTTGGATGATGACTATTTTGGAGCTACTAGCCCGGGGTTAGAATTATCTCAAATTAAGCATGAAGTTATGGAATTTAGATTATTTATGTCGTAGCTATATATAAATTTTTAAATATAGAATAGTTATAATTAGACTTTATTTTGAATTATGAATGAAAAATTTATTCATAGTTCAAAATAAAGTAAATATTTATGGAAAGGGTGTTGTAATATGAAACCAGTAGTTATAGGAGTTGGAGGACCAGTAGGTAGTGGTAAAACATTACTTATAGAAAGATTAACTAGAATAATGAACAGTGAATATAAATGTGCTGTTATAACTAATGATATTTATACTAAAGAGGATGCAAAATTCATGGTTAAAAACTCTGTTTTAACCGAAGATCATGTCATTGGAGTTGAAACAGGAGGATGTCCACATACAGCAATAAGAGAAGATGCATCTATGAATTTTGAAGCATTAGAAGAGTTAAAAAGAAGATTTGATGATTTAGATATTATTTTTTTAGAAAGCGGTGGAGATAATTTAGCCGCAACTTTTAGTCCAGATTTAGTTGATTTTTCAATATATATTATAGATGTTGCTCAAGGAGAAAAGATTCCAAGAAAAGCCGGGCAAGGTATGATAAAAAGTGATTTATTTATTATAAATAAAATTGATTTAGCACCGTATGTTGGAGCAAATTTAGATGTTATGAGAAAAGATACATTAGCTTTTAGAGATGAAAATAGTTTTATCTTTACTAACCTTAAAACTGATGAAGGAATAAAAAGTGTTATTAGTTGGATTAAAAGAAATTGTTTGTTAGAAGGAATAGCATAATATGTTCAAAGAAAAAAAGATTAAAAGTGAATATTCAGGATTTATAGATTTAGTTATAGATAAAAAAAATGATAAAACAATTACAACTAAAAAATACTATGAAGGCTTAGTAAAGGTATCGCCAACAATAAGAATGGATAGAGAAAACATACCTACTTTTTATCTTTTGCAGCTTGGTGGTGGATATATTGAAGGAGAGAAATACAAAAATAGATTTAAATTAAATGATGAGGCAAGAGCAATAATAACTACTCAAGCATCTACGAAAGTTTATAAGTGCTTAAATAAAATAGCAACTGAACAAGAAACAGAAATAATTTTAGGAAAAAATAGTGTTTTAGAGTATATAACAGATAGTGTTATTTTATATAAAGATGCTATATATAAGCAAGTTAATAATATATATTTAGATGAAAGTTCAACATTAATTTATAGCGATGGGATTACAGCAGGATGGTCTCCTGAAGGAGATAAGTTTACATATAATAGTGTTCAATTAAAAAGTAATATTTATATAAATAATAAACTTGTATTGTTAGATAATTTAATTATAAAGCCTTATGAACATGATGTAACAAGATTGGGGTTTTTTGAAGAATATTCAAATTTTGGAACGTTGCTTGTTATTAATAAAAACATTGATAATATAGTTATAAATGACTTGAGGGAAATAATTATAAACTTAAATTTGCCGATAGATTTTGGAATATCAAAATTGGAGTTTAGTGGATTTGTTCTTAGAGTATTAGGTAATTTAACACAACATATAGAGCTAGCTATAGTATCTTGCCATAATTATATAAGAAAGAGGTTTTTATCATCAAAGGATTTAATTATAAGAAAATATTAAATACATTTATTTAAGTTAAATAAATGTAGAGTTAAGGGAGTGATTCTATGATTATTCATGGTGACGTAGCTTTTATGATACTAGCTACAACGCTTGTTTTAATTATGACGCCAGGATTAGCATTTTTTTATGGAGGGTTAGTTGAAAGAAAAAATGCTTTGACTATTATGTTTCAAGTATTTATATCAATTGGTATAGTAGGTTTATTATGGATATTTGGAGGATTTAGTCTAGTATTTGGAGATGACATTGCTGGAATTATAGGAAATCCACTTGAGTTTTTTGCCTTAAGAAATGTAGTTTTCACAGTAGATTTAAGGTATAGTGAAACAATACCATTTATATTATTTTTTATGTACCAAATGATGTTTGCAATTATTACTGCACCATTAATGACAGGAGCATATGCAAATAGATTAACTGTAAGTGGATGGATAAAAATATTAATAGTTTGGATGATATTAATTTATTTCCCAGTTGCACATTGGGTTTGGGGTGGAGGATTCTTAAGTAAATTAGGATTTGTAGATTTTGCTGGTGGAGCTGTAATACATATTACATCAGGTTTTGGATGCTTAGGTGGTATCTATGTGTTAGGTGAACGAAAAGTTAAAAATGAAAAAGGTCCTTTTAATTTAGGGTTAGTAGCAATAGGGGCAGGATTATTATTATTTGGATGGTATGGATTTAATGCTGGGGGCACAATAGCAGCTGCTGATATAGCTGCAATTGTTTTTGCTAATACAGGTCTTGCATCAGTATCAGGTATGGTTGTATGGCTTATTTTATATGCAATGCATAAAAAAAGAGCATCTTTTTTAGAAGCAATAATAGGAGCAGTTGCAGGACTTGCAACAATTACTCCAGCTTCAGGATATGTTACTCCAATAAGTGCATTAATTATAGGAGCCTTAGGAGCAATTGTATGCTTTTTCTGTGTTGAATTCGAGAGAAAGATGTGGGATGATGCATTAGATGTTTGGGGTGTTCACGGAATGGGTGGATTATTAGGTACTTTATTAGTAGGAGTATTTGCAGATCCTAGAGTAAATGGAGTTACTGCAGGATTACATCAATTTTTAATTCAACTTCTTGGAGTTGTTATTATCGGCGTTTATTCAGTATTAGTAACATTCTTGATATTTAAAGTTATAGATAAGATAAAGACAATAAAAGTAAGTAAAGAGATTCAACAAAAAGGATTAGATCAAGAGTTCTTTGGAGAACATTATGAAAGCGACTTACATTAAAATACATAGTAATAATTAATACTAAGGAGGAAAAAATGTTAGGTGAAATATTGATTTACGTAGGCGTAGTTCTTATGTTAAATGGAATAGGAAGACTATATAATGTAAACGGTAAAACTTTAGCAGTATTCAATATATTTACTGGAAGCTTATCATTTATTTTAAATGTCATCGAAGCAGCTAGGGGAGATTATTTTGGAGCGGCTACAGGATTATTGTTTGGATTTACTTATTTATTTATAGCTGCAAATAATATATTTAATTTAGATTTAAGGTTATATGGCTGGTACTGTCTATTTGTAGCAATAAATACTGTGCCATTAGCATTTATTGATTCTACTACATTAAGGTTTATAGAATTTACAACAGGAAATATTTATTGGATGATTATATGGTTATTATGGGGAGTTTTATGGTTAACTGGATTTATTGAGTTAGTGCTAAAAAAAGATTTAGGTAAATTTACTCCATATTTATCAATTTTTGATGGGATTGTTACAGCGTGGATACCAGGAGCATTAATATTATTAAATATGTATCCTAAATAATAGATAAATTAAGAGGCTAGATACAAATTGTATTGGCCTCT
Organism: uncultured Clostridium sp.; assembly: GCF_934754925.1. Taxonomy (GTDB): domain Bacteria; phylum Bacillota; class Clostridia; order Clostridiales; family Clostridiaceae; genus Clostridium. The sequence continues at coordinate 47,055 of NZ_CAKVJA010000001.1, forward strand.
TATTAATTAAAAATACGGAGGAAAAAATGATTAGAAAATTATTAATAGTATTTATCAGTATATTATTTATGTTAAATTTAATTACTCCAATTTTAGCAAGTACAGATGAAGAAGATGAGAAAAGTAAAAATAAAAGTTTTACTGTATGCATAGATCCAGGGCATCAAGGAAAAGGAGATTCAAAAGGTGAGCCGGTTGCACCAGGTTCTACAAATAGGAAGCCAAGAGTATCATCAGGAACAGCAGGAGTTGCTACAAAGAAAGCTGAACATATTGTAAATTTAGAAGCTGCAATGATATTGAAGGATTTGTTAATAGAAAAAAACTACAACGTAATTATGACTAGGGAAACTGCAGATGTTAACATTAGTAATGCAGAAAGAGCGGAAATTGCTAATAATGCAAATGCAAATATTACAATTAGAATTCATTGCGATAGTATTAATGACTCAGGAAAGACAGGAGCAACTATATTAATTCCAGCAAAGGATTGTCAGTATACTAAAGGTATTTATTGTGAAAGTAATAGCTATGCAGAGATATTAAAGAAAGTATTACAGGATAATAATATTAAGGTTAATGGTATATTTCAGCGAAATGACATAACTGGATTTAACTGGTCTAGGGTACCTGTTGTAATATTAGAAATGGGATTTATGAGCAATTATAATGAAGATCAAATGTTATCAGACCCAGCTTATCAAAAGCTTTTAATGAAATGTGTATCTGAGGCTATAGATAACTATAGTGAAAAAGTTTTAAAAGGGTAATGAGAAATCTTTAGGGGGAAGGGCCATAGCATTTAGTAGTAATAAAAATAGAAATTATGGATAAAATAAAGTTATAAAACATAAGCATAAATATATTAAAAATTAAGCAATTGTGAAAGTATTAATGTACAAGCTAAAATAAGCAGTAGGATATGGTATTAGGAGGTGTAATTTTGAAAAAATATGATTTAATTTATTATTGGAAAAATTATTTAATGAATCAAGATAATATAGATATTAAGCCAGATTCATATGTATTAAAATTCTCTTTAATAAATTCATATAGTAGAGACTTTTTCTGCAATTGGTATTCTTTTAAATCAGCCCAAGAACTTATAGGATTTCTTAGATTTATTGTAATACCATCAACATATATAACAAAAGCCTTTGGAAGAGAAGAGAATACAATATTTTTAGATGCATTAGATGATTATGAAACCATAGACCTTATTGAAGAAAATGAGAATCGTGAAAAATATAATATTTTAAGGGAAATAAGACATGATTATGAAATTATTAATAGTTTAAAAAATAACTTTACATTAGAAAAATTGAAGAGGTTTATTAATATAACAAACTCTAGAGAAAATGCAGTGTTTGGAATATTTAGTAAACTTGAGTTTTTTAAAAATGTAAATGAAATAGGAAAAGAACTTGTAAAGGAGTTTGAGGATGATAATATGCTATATGAGCTAGAAAGTCATATGGATTTAAAGAAAAATCAAATATTAGCATTATTTGATGGTATAGATAAAAATCCTTTTATGCTAAAAAGATTAGGAACTTATTTAAGTAATACTTTGGAGTTTTGAACAATTAATATGAATTTATAAATAAATCTTGAAAAAGGTGATACAATATTGTAATTGACACTTAAATCAAGATTTATTTTTTTATTTAGTTATAAAAGTACTTAAAGGATTTAAAATTATATTTTTAGGAAATAATTAATGTGTAAATAAATATTATGGTAAATTCATATGGGGTATTAACAAGAGTAAAATTAGATGGTATATTAATAGATGTCGAATTATAAGAAGATGTATTTTAAATAGATGCGTAAAGAAAAAATGAAAGATGTGATTAAATGAATAATAAATTTTTACCTATAAGTAAAGCAGATATGGAAGAGAGAGGCTGGGAACAGTGTGACTTCATAATTGTTACTGGAGATGCATATGTTGATCACCATAGTTTTGGTACAGCTGTAATATCTAGAGTATTGGAACATGCTGGTTATAAGGTTGGTATTATAGCTCAACCAGATTGGCATAGTACAGATGATTTTATGAAGCTTGGAAGACCTAGGTTAGCGTTTTTGGTTAATGCAGGGAATATGGATTCTATGGTTAATCATTATACTGTAAGTAAAAGAGTTAGAGAAAAAGACTTGTATTCTCCAGGTGGCAAAATGGGACTTAGACCAGATAGAGCTACTATAGTATATTGTAATAAGATTAGAGAAGCATATAAAAATATCAATATTTGTATTGGTGGTGTTGAAGCTAGTCTTAGAAGATTTGCACATTATGATTATTGGGCAGATAAGGTTAGAAAATCAATATTAACTGATAGTGGAGCTGATCTTTTAATATACGGAATGAGTGAAAAGCAAATAGTAGAGGTTGCTCATTATTTAAATGAAGGGTTTGATGCTAAATATATAAGACATATACCTGGTACGTGTTATTTAGCTGATAGTTTAGATGAAGTTTATGAAGAGCACATAGTTATTCCATCATATAAAGAAGTTTCTACTGATAAAATTAAATATTGTGAAGCATTTAAGGTTACATATCAAGAACAAGATCCTATAAGAGGAAGAACTATAGTTCAGGATCAAGGGGATAAGTTTTTAGTAGTAAATAAACCAGAAGTAATTTTAAATAGAGAAGAATTAGATGCTGTTTATGATTTGCCATTTACTAAGGAATATCATCCAAGTTATGAAGCAATGGGTGGAATTCCTGCATTAGAAGAGGTTAAGTTTAGTATAGTAGGATCAAGGGGATGCTTTGGAAACTGTTCATTCTGTGCAATAACATTCCATCAAGGTAGAGCAGTTCAAAGTAGAAGTAAAGAATCAATAGTTAAAGAAGCTAAAGAAATGACAGAAATGAAAGATTTTAAGGGGTATATTCATGATGTTGGAGGTCCTACAGCAAACTTTAGAAAACCTGCGTGTAAGCATCAATTAACTATAGGTGCATGCAAGACTAAGCAATGCTTAAGTCCAGGTGTATGTAAGAACATGGAAGTAGATCATAAAGAGTTTATAGATGTATTAAGAAGTGTAAGAAGTTTACCTAAAATAAAAAAGGTATTTGTACGTTCAGGTATAAGATACGATTATGTAATGGCTGATAAAGATGATACATTCTTTAAAGAGTTAGTAGAACATCATGTAAGTGGTCAATTAAAAGTTGCTCCTGAGCATGTATCAGAAGAAGTATTAAAGCATATGGGTAAACCTGCAGGAAGAACATATGAAGATTTTAGACAAAAATTCTTTAGAATTACAGAAAAACTTGGCAAAAAGCAATATATTATTCCATATTTAATGTCAAGTCATCCTGGAAGTACTTTAAAAGAAGCTATAGAACTTGCTGAATATTTAAGAGATATAAAATATCAACCAGAACAAGTTCAAGATTTTTATCCAACACCAGGGACATTATCAACTACAATTTTCTATACTGGATTAGATCCAATAACAATGAAGCCTGTATATGTTCCGAAGAGTAAGGAAGAAAAAGCTATGCAAAGAGCTTTATTACAGTTTAGTAATCCTAAAAACTATAATATAGTTTATGATGCATTAATGAAGGCTGGAAGAGAGGATTTAATAGGAAATGGTCCTAAGTGTTTAATAAAATCAAAAGAACAAAGATATAAAGAAGCACATGGATTGGTTAGACCAAAATCTAAGGGAAATTCAAAGAGTAAGAATTCTTCAAGAAAAAATGGAAAATCAATAGATAAAAATTCTTCAGCTAGAGGTAAGAATAGTAATCCAAAACAAAATAGAGATTCTAGAAATTCTAAAAATAGCAGAAGTGGAAAAAGAAAAAATAGTAGAACTCGTTAATAAATATAAAAAAAGGTATAGTAATAATTACTATACCTTTTTTACGAATAAATATTTAAGTAATGGAGCATTTTTTACAAACATTAATAGTATTACCCTTTTCGTCCTTTTTGCTCCAAACTAATTTAACTCTCTTCCGACCACAAATAGGACATGTGCCTCTCCAATTGGGAAGTGTTTTAATGTATTTTCCACGTTTTTGTTTGCTCATTTTTTATATCTCCTTTCAATATGTTAAATTATATTAGTGAAAAAAATTTTTATTACTGAAAATTAAATAATTTAATGTAAGTTTTCAAATTAATAACTCGAATAAGTTTTCTAAAAAGCCATAAAATAATAATATCAAAAGATAAAAGGAGGTTCTAAAATGAAAAAGCTAGATACACTTTTAAGTAGAGATGTTGCCAAAAAGATGATTATTGATGGTGAACCTTGGGATAAAATAATGGAGACAACTAATTTAAGATTAAAGGATTTAAAGCGAATACAAAGAGATGAGATAAATCCAAAGTTCTAATAGATTTTATATAAAAAATAAGGAGAGAATAATGAATAATAGAAGAGACTACACTAAAGAAAACTATTTAAAAAATGGGGTAAAATCCCAAAATAATAATCCTAAAAATAAATATGTAACAACAATAGAAGAACCAGCACTTAATGAAAGTGGTATTGAGGCTAAGAAAAAAGGGTTTTAAAAAAGAAAAATAGGTTTTAATAAGCGATATGAAATATATTATTTTTTATTACAATGGTATATTTTATATTGCTTTTTAATATTTTAAAATAAAGGTTTATTTAAGATTTATTCTAAAATAAGGGGGAGAAGAATCTATGAGCTTAATGGTTTTTGCTCCAGTAGGAGCAAGTTTAGCATTAATTTTTGCTGCATTCTATACCTATACAATTTTTAAAGTTGATGAAGGTACAGACAGAATGAAGTATATTGCTGAAAGTATAAGAAAAGGGGCTAATGCATTTTTAAAACGTCAATATAAGGGTGTTTCTGTATTTTTTGCAATTATGTTTATTATTTTATTTATATTAGCTCAATTTGATTTTGTAAGTATTTTTATGCCATTTGCTTTTTTAACTGGAGGAATTTTTTCAGGTTTAAGTGGATATTTAGGAATGAAAATTGCTACAAATTCTAATAGTAGAACGGCAAATGCATGCACTAAGAGTTTAAATAATGGATTAAGGGTAGCATTTTCTAGTGGCTCTGTTATGGGATTAGTTGTTGTAGGACTAGCTTTAACAGATTTAAGTATTTGGTACTTTATTTTAAATTGGTATTATGGAGCTATGCCTGTAGATGAAAGAATTGTAATAATAACAACTACTATGTTAACTTTTAGTATGGGTGCATCATCTATGGCACTTTTTGCAAGAGTTGGTGGGGGTATTTTTACTAAGGCAGCAGATGTAGGAGCAGATTTAGTTGGGAAAGTTGAAATTGGAATTCCAGAAGATGATCCAAGAAATCCAGCTGTTATAGCAGATAATGTAGGGGATAATGTAGGTGATGTGGCTGGAATGGGAGCAGACCTTTATGAATCATATGTAGGTTCAATTTTATCTTCTTGTGCTTTAGCTGTAGCTGCAGGTCTTTCAGTAAATGGTGCCGCAGTTCCTATAATTATTGCTTCTATAGGTGTAATGGCTTCAATAGTTGGTAGTTTTTTTGTTAAATCTAAGGAGGATGTATCACAAAAGGCATTATTAAGTGCATTAAGACGAGGAACATATTTTTCAGCAATAATTATTGCTATAGCATCTTATTTTGTAGTAAATAATATTTTAGGTAAAGAAAATATTGGAATTTATTTCTCGATATTATGTGGTCTTTTAGCTGGATTATTAATTGGATTCTTCACAGAGTATTATACAAGTGATAATTATAAACCAACAAAAAGTATTGCAGAGTCATCAGAAACAGGTCCTGCAACTGTAATAATTACTGGATTATCAGTTGGTATGAAATCTACAGCAGCACCTGTAATTATAATAGGCTGTTCTATATTAATTAGCTTTGTTACTTCAGGCGGATTTAATAATTTTAATATGGGGCTTTTTGGTATAGCAATATCTTCAGTTGGTATGTTATCAACACTGGGTATAACTTTAGCTACAGATGCTTATGGACCAGTTGCTGACAATGCTGGAGGTATAGCTGAAATGGCGGGATTACCTTCAAAAGTAAGAGAGAGAACTGATGCATTAGATTCTTTAGGTAATACAACTGCTGCCACAGGAAAGGGTTTTGCTATTGGATCAGCAGCATTGACAGCATTAGCATTTATAGCAGCATATAAGAATTCAATTGAGCAAATGGCAGTAAATAATAGTATAACATTTAATTTTGATTTATCAATATTAAATCCACAAGTTTTAATTGGTGCATTTGTTGGTGCAATGGTTACTTTTGCATTCTCATCTTGTACAATGAGTGCAGTTGGTAGAGCTGCAAGTAAAATAGTTGTTGAAGTTAGAAGACAATTTAAGGAAATAAAGGGGTTAATGGACGGAAAAGCAGAGCCAGATTATGCTTCTTGTGTTGATATTTGTACAAAATCCTCTCAAAAAGAGCTCCTTGTAATTGCAGCAATTGCTATCATAAGTCCATTGGCTGTAGGAGTAATTTTAGGGCCTAATGGAGTTGCTGGACTACTTGCAGGATCAACAATATGTGGATTTGTATTAGCTGTTATGATGTCAAATTCTGGTGGAGCTTGGGATAATGCTAAAAAGCATATTGAAGCAGGCAATTTTGGAGGTAAAGGTTCAGAATGCCATAAAGGTGCTGTTGTTGGAGATACTGTAGGTGATCCATTTAAAGATACTTCAGGACCAGCTATTAATATATTAATTAAGTTAATGTCTATAGTTTCAATAGTATTTGGTATGGTAATATTAAATTTTCACATTTTCTAAAAAGAGCGAAGACTTTTGTCTTCGCCCTTTTTAATAATGTACATCTATAAAATGGAACTTTATATTGCTATTACTCCATCCTAAATCATATGGCACAAGCATTCTATCGGTATTATGACAAGTTACTAATGGATAACCTTTAGAATCTAATCCAGTCACAGTAGAAACATGAGTTATTCTGCCTTTTTTTTCATAAGCTACTATATCACCAGGTCTAAGGTTAAAAGAATCTTTATAAGTGTCGCAATAATATCCTTTTGCTATATAAGAACCACGTCCGCTGTTTATTAAATAGTTTTTAAATCCTTGAGCATTAATCCATGCTTGTGTAGCACTTTTATTACAATAATTCCAAGTGCTATTCTTTTTAAAGCCACCACCTTCAAACATAATTTGAGAAGCAAAATTAGCACAGTCACCACCATCTGGATTAAAGTTTTTATAGTTTTTATTATATTTAAATAAATGTTCTTCATTATCACTAATTCCGCAATATTCATGAGCATAGTCAATGGCTTTTTGAGTTCTTTCATCTATTGTTAAATCAGGTTTTTTATGAGATAAGATAGTGCTTTTAATTTCTGTACATTCCATATTAGCAAGATCAAGAGAATCAGCTAAAGGATCAGTATACCACTCCTTTATAATTATATACTTATCACCATCTTTTCTAAGATTTATATAATGGCAAGTACCAAGTTTGAAATAATTTTCAATATTAGGTTCATCCTCATAGCTATAACAAAATTTTGTACAAGCATAACAAATTACATTATATACATCTTTTTCAATTTCCTTTACTTTTGAAACTCTAATTATAGAGTTTATTTTAGTAAATGAAACACATTGTTTTTCACACCAATTAGTAAAGTATTTTGTTTTAGTAACTTCTTTTTCATAAGCCCATTTTCCAACCTTTTTGTTTAAATCATAAAATACCTTTAAACCTTCACAATCTTTAGTTAAAATTGCAGAATTTCTATTTAAAAATATATTTTCTATTAAGGGTTGAAATTGTTGTTTTAATTCATCATTATTATCAGTGTCACTATAAACATCAGTAAAGCTTTCTTGAATATTAGATATATTAGGGTTAGGAGATTCTAATGCATTTACAGTTAAAGTGTTTAAGGTTGATAAAATTAGAATAAAAGAAGTTATTTTATATAAAAATTGATTCCTTTTTAGTAATAAGTTATTCATCTTCATTACCCCTTACTTTGTTATTTTATAAAATTAATTTATAAATAAGTCTTATTATAGTTTGTGTCATCATATTAAATTTTATATATAAAATAAATATAGAAATTATCAAATAGTAAATTGTCTTCATAAAATAAAAATATAATATTAAAATTGGAGATAGTATGTCAGAAAAAGAATTAAATAATATTTATAAAAATGGATTTACTTTAGAATTTGATGATGAAAGTAAGATAGTGTTAATCTCAGATGTGCATAGAGGTGATGGAACATATTCAGACTCACTGCTCTCTAATAGGAATATATATATAACAGCTTTGAAATACTACTTGAAAAATAATTATACTTATATAGAAGTTGGTGATGGTGATGAGTTATGGAAAAATAAAAATTTTAATGAAATAGCTTATTTTTATGATGATATATATAAATTATTTAATAAGTTTAGTAATAAGAATCATATCTATTGTATCTATGGAAATCATGATTTTATAAAAAAGAAAAAAAATTTTAATAAGAAGCAAGAAAAAGCTTTAAGAAAAATAGGTGCAGATTATGGAGAAGAATTTATAAAATTTATAAATAATAATGAATATTATTCAGGAATAAATCTAATGTATAAGCCATTAAAAGAAAAAATATTAGTTACACATGGGCACCAAGTAGATTTTTGCAATAATGAAATATGGAAAATAAATAAGGTCTTGGTAAGATATATATGGCGTTTTTTAAATGGCGTTGCTGGTTTTAAGGATCCTACTAGGTCAGCTAAGAGTAAAACAAAGCGAAGTAGAGTAGATATTAAATTGCAAAATTGGGCACGAGATAATTGTACAATGATTATTTCTGGACATACACATAATAGTAGATTTCCTGATTTATATGACCCACCATATTTTAATGATGGATGTTGTGTTTATCCAGCAGCTATTACAGCTATAGAAATAGAAAAGGGAAAAATAGAGTTAGTAAAGTGGATAATTGATGCGCAAGACACGGGATTGCTTTGGATAACTAGAAAAATTATTGCAGGACCAGTAGAAGTTTCATTATATTTACAGTATGCTAAGGAGGAAAGGTTAAAAAGAAATAAATAATATATTATTTTGATATAACTATAAATATAAATTATAATATAAATAAAGCTAGAGAGGAGAAAATAATGAGTGATTTAATAGGAAAAGTTGCGCTAGTTACTGGTGCTTCTCGTGGAATTGGAAAGGCGATAGCAAAAGAACTTGCTCAAAATGGAGCAAGTGTTATTATAAATTATTCTAAAGATGATGAAGGAGCTAATTCAACATTAAAAGAGATAAGGGAGTTAGGAGGTTATGCTAAAGTAATAAAAAAAGATATATCAATAAAGGATCAATGTGAAGAGCTTATAAAAGAAATAATTGAGACTTTTGGCAAAATCGATATATTAATTAATAATGCAGCAAAATCAGAAGTTGGATTATTTATGGATGTAGATGATAAAAGTTTTGAAAAGTTAATAAATACAAATCTTCTTGCTCCTATGTATTTATCAAAATATGCATTAAATTATATGATTTCAAAAGGATGCGGTAATATAATTAATATTTCATCTATTTGGGGTGAAGCAGGAGCATCTTGTGAAGTAGTATATTCAACTACAAAAGGTGGATTAAATTTATTTACAAAGTCACTTTCTAAAGAAGTTGCACCATTTGGTATAAGAGTTAATTCAATAGCACCAGGGGTTATAAATACAGAAATGAATAATTTTTTAAGTGAAGAAGAAAAAAATCAATTAATAGATGAAATACCAATGAATAGATTTGGAGATGTAAAAGAAATTGCAAAAGCAGTTGTATTTCTATGTAAAGATGACTGCAAGTATTTAACTGGGCAAATTATTAGAATTGATGGTGGCTTCTTATAATATATACTAAAGTAAAAGTGGTGATTAAATGATAAAGATAAAAATAGATAAAAATAGATCAAATGAACCAATATTTAAGCTTGGATTTAAAGAGTTAGATGAAAAGGAAAATAGATTTCTAAAAAGAGCTTTAATGGATGGAAAAGAAATAAAAGGCATGTATAAATATGAAATTCCATTAAAATATCTTCTACCTATTATTAAAAATTTAAATAAGAATAACATAAAGTTAGATAGATATAGTAAATTAGCATATTTAGAGTTTTCAGATGATTTTGATGAAAATTACTATTATATTTTAGAAGCAAATGCAAAGTTTATGAGAAAGTGGAGAGAAGAAGGTTGTCCTAATATATTTAAAGTAGAGATAGACAGAGAAACATTAGATGTAAAAAAAGAAATAATATTCAAAAAAATAGATCGTATCTATGCTTAAATGAAAAGATAATTATCATATTAAAACAACTTATAGAAGAAAATATTAACTATAAGGGGAGAAGGTTATAAATAGATACATGGAGAAAGAAAAAATGAAATATTAATTTGAAGGGAAAATTTAACCGTTCCCGAAAAGTAAATGTTTCATTTTTTCAAACCATGTAATGCATAATTTTATTCAAAGTCATCGGATATTATTAGGTCTTGTTTTTTAAGTGTAAAGCTGAATATAACACTATTTTTACCATTATTTAATGAAAAATCACTATTGTGAAGTGTTAAAATTCTTTTTACTGTAGCTAATCCAAGGCCATAACTATTTTTAGTTCTATCACCAGACTTATCAAGTCTATAAAATTTTACAAAAACATTATCAAGCTCTTTAGTAGGAATAGTAATTCCTTTATTTTCAAATGAAATTAAATATGTTTTTTCACTTTCAACAACAGATATAATAATTTCATTTCCTCTAGGAGTATATTTTATTGCATTAGATAGTAAATTTTGAACGACTCTTTCTAATGTTATTATATCGCCCTCTACATAAGCATATTCAGGTAAATTAAATATAATCTTTAGGTCTTTATTTTGTAATTCTAATGAAAATCTCTTCACCATTCCCTGAAGTAGTCTTACTATATTAAAAGATTCTAAATTTAAATTAATAGTATCTGATTCAAGTTTTGATAAATCAAGCATGTTTGTTAAAAGAAGATTCATTTTAGTTGCCTCATCTATTATTGTTTCAAGATAAACTTCTGCATCTTTACCAGAAACAATTCCATCTTTTAACCCTTCTGCATAACCAATAATTATTCCAAGTGGTGTTTTTAAATCATGACTAACACTAGATACAAAGTCTTTTCTCATATTTTCAAGGTTTCTTTCTTTTTCAATATCTCTTTCTAATTGATTATTTTTTTCTTGTAATGTTTGAAGTGAATGTTCAAGATTTGATGATAAGAAATTAAGCGTACTAGCTAAGTTTCCAATTTCATCATCAGAATTTACTTCACATTTAGCCTCAAAATCAAGAGTAGACATTCGTTTAGCAACATTATTTAGATTAATAAGAGGTTTACTTATTAATTTTGAATAGATTCTAGATAAGAAAATAGCTAAAATTAAAAATCCTATAAATAAATAAATATAAAAACTACGAATTACACTTGACGCTTCTTTTATAGGTTGAACAGAGGATACTGAAATAAGTATAGAGTCATTTTCACTTTTAAGCGACATTGATGATATTATACCTATCTTTTTATAAGTACTATATTTATTAGTAAAAATAGTACTTTGAATTTTATCTGTTGAAAGAACTTCTTTAATTAACTCAGTATTAGACAATAGTTCAGAGCAAAAGTGTGTAAGTGATTTCATATCTTCAATATTATTTTTATCAAAGTATGATAAATATTCAATACTACCATCTAAGGAAAAGAGAGCAATACGTGAGTTGTTTTTTTCTTCATAGTTTAATAATGCATTACTTAAATTATTTGTAGCGAAATTTTGATAAGAATACAGGGTTTTAATTCTCTTAACATCTAGTATCAATGATTCGGTCTTTTTAGATAAATAAAATTCTTCAAAAAACATATTTTGAAATAGAAAAGTAAGCAAAAATACCATTGATATAAGACCAAATGTTATTATGGTTATTCTTTTTGAAATACTACTTTTCATTTTGAACCTCAAATTTATATCCACTTCCTCTAACTGTTATAATATAATTAGATTTTTCACCAAGTTTTTCACGTAGTCTTTTAATATTTGTATCTACAGTTCGTAAATCACCATAGTAATCTATTCCCCAAACATTATCTAGTATTGTATCTCTACTTAAAGCTATTCCCATATTATCAGATAGGTAAACTAAAAGTTCAAACTCCTTTGGAGAAAGTGTTAGAGGTTCGTTATTAATTTTTACTTCATGAGCTAATTTATTTATAGTTAAACCATTATAGTTTTGAGAGGGATTAAAGTTATCTTCATCAGAAACTGTTCTCTTTAATAAAGCTTTAATTTTTGCGATTAATATCTTAGGAGAGAAGGGCTTTGTTACATAATCATCAGCACCCATTTCATATCCAAATAGCTTATCCTCTTCTTGACCCTTAGCTGTTAATAGAATTATTGGAAGATTAGATACTGTTCTAATAGTTTCTAATACTGTTATTCCATCAATTTTAGGCATCATTATATCTAAAAGTATAAGATCAACTTTATTGTTTTTAAAAACAAATAATCCCTCATCACCATCAGAAGCTTCTAAAACATTAAAGCCTTCTGTTTTTAAATAATCTCTTAAAAGAAATCTTATTTTTAATTCATCTTCTATTATTAATATTGTTTTGTTCATAATGCCTCCTTTAGAACTAAGTTTATTACATAAATTATAAAACATTATTATTTAATTATAAACTATGATACAAAATAATTCATATAAAAACTATATTATAAGAAATTATATAGAGTGTGGAAATATTATTAGGTTGTAATTACATATCAAACATATTATATTATAATTCTAGATAGAATTATATAGATGGGGGAAGGTAGATGCGATGGTAAAAATAAATTTTGACGTAAAAAAGCATAAATTAGAGAATGGTTTAGAAGTGATAACAGTAAAGAAAGATACCCAAATCTCATCAATTAACATAGGTGTAAAAGTTGGAGCTTTAAATGAGAATTTGAGTGAAAAGGGAATTTCTCATTATATAGAGCACATGTTATTTAAGGGAACAAAAAACAGAACATTCCAAAAGTTAAATGATGATTTAGAAGCTTTAGGTGGAGAATACAATGCGTATACAGATTTTTCTCAAACAGTATATTCTATAAGTTGCTTAGAAGAAGAATTAAAAAGTGCTATAGAAATATTAAGTGATATGTTAATTTGCTCTAAATTTCCAGAAGAAGAGGTTGAAAAGGAAAGAGGGGTAATATTAGCAGAAATAAGATCAAGCAAAGATAGTGTAGAGGATTTTAGTTTTAAAAAAATAAATGAAGTAGCATTTAAGAAAAGTGCTTTAAGATATGATGTTGCAGGTTTAGATGAAAATGTAAAAGCTTTTACTAAAAAGGACCTATATGAATATTATAAAAAGTACTATATACCTAATAATTCATTAGTAACCATGGTATCATCGTTATCTCATGAAGAGGCTTTTGAAGAAATATCAAAGCACTTTAGTAAATGGGAACCAAGAGAAAGTGTTGAATTAGTAGTTGAAGATGAAAAAAATAGAAATATAAAAAAGGTAACAACTAAAGATAATATAGAACTTTGCACTATAATTTATTTATTTACATTTTATGATTTAGATAAAAAATATGAATTACCTTTAAGAATATTAAATCATAGATTAGGGGAGAGTGCTAATTCGCTATTGTTTAGAGAAATAAGAGAAAATAGAGGATTAGCATATGATATATATTCACATTTAGATATTACTCAAAATGTAAGAACATTATATGTATATACTGCTGTTGACGAAGAAGATATTGATGATGCTGCTAGCGCAATTGAAGATATTTTTGAGAATATTAAGTTTAGAAAAATAATAATTGGAGAGAATGATTTAAATATAATGAAGAAAGTTCATAAAACTGCAGTTATATCTACATTAGAAGATTCAGTTGAGTTATGCAGCTATATATTAAGTCAAAGCTTAGAAGGTGAAGATATATTTGAATTTTTAAAAGATATGGATAGTTTAAATACAATAACTGCTGATGAAATATATGAGGTAGCAAATAAAGTATTAAATAATCCTACTATTCATATATTAAAATCTTCATAAGGTGGCAATAATTATGAATATAATAACTAAAATTGAATTAGGCAAAAGAAATAAAGAGAGAGTAAATATTTATATTGATGAAGAATATGCTTTTTCTATAAGTGCAGAATTAGTTTATAAGGAAAACTTGAAAGTTAAGGATAAAATTAATGTTGAAAGTTTGAAAAAACTAGCGGATGAAGATAATTATATAAAGTGTAAAAATTCGGCACTTAGAATAATTGAAAGAACTTATAAAAGTGAGAAGGAGCTAAGAGATAAGTTAGCATTAAAGGGTTATGAGGACCATATAATTAAACGAACAATAAATTTCTTGAGAGAGTATAATTTATTAAATGACATAACTTATGCAAAGATGTATGTAAAAGATAGATCTAAAAATCAAGGGAAAAAGAAGATTAAATATACACTTATGCAAAAAGGAATAGATGAAAACATAATTGAGGAAGAACTAGAAAAATTAGATACAGATGAAATAAAAGAAGTTGTACATGAGATGGCATTAAAAAAATACAAGATTTTATGTAAAAGAGAAAATGATAATTATAAATTATCACAGAAATTATTTAGATTTTTAATGGGGAAGGGGTATGATTATGATTTGATTAAAGATGTTGTTAAGTCTGTAGTCAAATCAGCAGATTTGGAATAAAGGAGAAATCTTAATGAAGGAAATGCTCTCTTATGCAATATGTTTAGGTATAATGATATTAGGAATTACTAGTAGCGTGGAAAAAACATTTAAAAGACGAACAGTAAATTTTTCATTAGAACGGGTTCTTTATTATTTTTCTATATTGGTAAGTATTTTAGTGATAGCTTTAAAAATAGATGTAATACTTGAAAGTATTACTAAAATAGCTATGATAAGCAGTAACTTAAATGGAATATATAATGATATTTTTAAAATTACATTACTTGTAGTCTTATTCTTTATGATTCAGATTATTTTATATAAGATTTTAAAGATAATTTTAATGCCTATGTTTTCGAAGTTAAATAGACAAAATAGCATTTTACTGGTATTATTATCATCTACTTTAGGAGTTATAAAGGGTATCATATTTTTATCAATTATTTTTGTAGGTATAATTACTTATAATAATACAATAGGAATTTATAATAAAGTAGAAATATTTAATGAAAATAAGATATATGATGGATTAGCAGATATATTGGCAAGAAATACAAGTAAGCTTACAGAAGAAATAGTTGAGAATTTTCTTCCAGCTAGTAATATAGTGATATATTATAATGGAGTAACATTAGAAGAGGGAATTAAATCTACTGATAAAATTGACACTATGGCAATGGAATTAACTAAAAATGTTACCAATGATATTGATAAAGCACGAATATTATATTCGTGGATAGGTAGCAATTTGCAGTATGATTATGATAGGGCAGAAAAAGCATTAAATAATGAAAAGGTAGAGGATAGTGGAGCAATAACAGCCTTTAATAATAGAAGTGGAATTTGCTTTGATTATTCATGTCTTTATGTAGCCATGGCAAGGGCAGTAGACTTAAAGGTTAGATTATTAACAGGAACTGCATATGATGGATCACAATACGGACCACATGCATGGAATGAAGTATATATAAGTGAAATTGATAAATGGATACCATTAGATACTACTTTTTACTATGCAGGTGATTATTTTAATAATGATGATTTTTATGAAGACCATATTATTGATAGTATTGCAGGAGAGTGGTAAAGTAAAAGCGCTTTTATAGCGCTTTTTTATTTTTAGACATTATTAAGTTTATTGCTTTTTCACAATCCTTATCTGAAGCATCTAAAGCCCACGCTCTATTAAAATAAATTAATGCTTTATTAGTATTTTCTAGCATTGCGTAGCAGTATGCTAAATTAAAATAGTATTTACTTTCCTTTTGTATGCTTAATGCTTTTTTTAACATATCTATAGCAGAGTTAAAATCTTTAAGTTTTATATAGCATACACCAGCATTATAATAAGCACAACTTTCATTTTCACCAGCCTCAATTGATTCTATATAGTTTTCAATTGCTTTAGAATAATCTTTATTATTATAATATTTATTTCCTTCATTGAAGTAGCTCATAATACCCTCCTAAGTAGTTACTGTATTATTTTAATTATTGTCTATAAAATATAATATTATTCATAAAAAATTCTTATGTTAACAATATGGAATAAAAGTAAAAATATGGTATAATAGTCATGTGTAAAAAAGATTAGGAAGAGTGGTAAGAATGAAATGTTTTAAATTAGGAGTAGATGTAGGTTCAACAACAATAAAAGTCGTAGTTTTAAATTATTACAATAAAGTAATATATAGTGATTATAAAAGACACTTTTCAGATATTAAAACTGCTTTAAAACAAGCATTAAAAGAATGTATTGATAAAATAGGTAATGTTAATTTAAGAGTAACTGTTACAGGTTCAGGAGGAATTGCAGCATCAGAGTGGTTAAAGGCTGACTTTCAACAAGAAGTTATATCTTGTACAAAAGCTGTTGAAGAGTTTTTACATAAAACTGATGTTGTAATTGAACTTGGAGGTGAAGATGCAAAAATAACATACTTAAAAGATGGAGTAGATCAAAGAATGAATGGAACTTGTGCTGGTGGAACAGGTGCATTTATTGATCAAATGGCAATATTATTGAATACAGATGCAAAGGGATTAAATGAGCTATCAAAAGATTCAACTATTATATATCCAATAGCGTCAAGATGTGGTGTATTTGCAAAGACAGATGTTCAACCGCTTATTAATGAAGGGGCAAAGAGAAGTGATATTGCTGCTTCTATTTTTCAAGCTGTTGTAAATCAAACAATAAGTGGACTAGCATGCGGTAAACCAATACGTGGAAATGTAGCTTTTTTAGGAGGTCCATTACATTTTCTTGATGGGTTAACAAAAAGATTTATAGAAACTTTGAATTTAAAGAAAGGTGAATATATTATACCTAAAAATTCAGAGTTATATGTTGCTATTGGCGCAGCACTATTAGCAGATACTAAAGAAACAATAACATTAGCTCAGTTAATAGAAAATTTAGATAAGGTTAATTATAAAGATATAGTACATGATAATTTACCACCATTATTTGAAGATGAAAAAGAATACTTAGAATTTTTAAATAGGCATTCGGGTAATAGGGTAAAAAGAGGGGAAATATCAAATTATAGGGGAAATGTGTTTATTGGTATAGATGCAGGTTCTACAACTACTAAGTTAGCAGTAATAGGTGAAAATAATGAATTATTATATTCTAGCTATAACAATAATGAAGGAAGTCCATTAAATAAAACAGTTGATATATTGAAAGATTTATATAAAAAGCTTAGTAATAACATAACTATAGGTAAGGTTACAGTAACTGGATATGGAGAAGGATTAATAAAAGCAGCTTTAGGAGTAGATATAGGAGAGATAGAAACAGTTTGTCATTTTAAGGGTGCTAAATCATTTATGCCCAATGTAGATTTTATTTTAGATATTGGTGGACAAGATATGAAGGCTTTAATGATTAAGGATGGAGTAATAAACAATATTTTATTAAATGAAGCATGCTCATCAGGGTGTGGTTCATTTATAGAAGGATTTAGTAAATCGTTAAATATTTCAATAGATGAATTTGCAAAGCTTTCAATTAAAGCTAAAAAGCCAGTTGATTTAGGTTCTAGGTGTACGGTATTTATGAATTCTAAAGTAAAGCAAGTTCAAAAAGAAGGTGCTAGTGTTGGAGATATCTCAGCAGGCCTATGTTATTCAGTTATAAAAAATGCACTATATAAAGTTATAAAAATTAGAAATTTTGATGAATTGGGTAAAAATATAATTGTACAAGGTGGAACCTTTTATAACGATGGTGTATTAAGAAGTTTTGAAAAGTTAACAGGTGCTAATGTTATGAGACCGGATATAGCTGGATTAATGGGTGCTTATGGAGCTGCATTAATTAGTAAAGAAAACTATAAAGAAGGTGAGGTATCTACTTTAATAGGCGAGGATAAGCTAGAAAAATTTCACTTTAAAACCACTTGTTCTAGATGTGGGGGGTGTGGTAATAACTGTTTATTGACTATCAATAAGTTTGATAATGAAGAAAAATATATTACAGGAAATAGATGTGAAAGGCCATTAGGTAATAGTGCTAAGAAATTAGAGGTTCCTAATTTATATAAATATAAATTATCAAGAATTTTTAATTATAAACCATTATCAAAAGCTGAAGCAATTAGAGGTGAAATTGGTATACCAAGGGCTTTAAATATTTATGAAAATTATCCATTTTGGTTTACACTTTTAACAAAACTAAAATTTAGAGTTATAATTTCTCCATTTTCAAGTAAAAAAATATTTAATTTAGGAATAGAGACAATACCATCCGAATCAGTATGTTATCCAGCAAAACTAAGTCATGGTCATATAATGTCATTGATAAATAAAGGAATAAAGACTATATTCTATCCTTGTATACCTTATGAATATAAAGAAGATAATAAAGCAAATAATCATTATAATTGTCCAATTGTTACATCATATCCTCAAGTTATAAAGAATAATATAGATGAGTTGAATATAGAAGGTATAAAATATATTTCGCCATTTTTATCACTAGATAATAAGGAAAAGTTATATAAGATAATTTATGATGTATTTAAGGATTATAATATAACTATGAAAGAAGCTAAAATAGCTGTAGATGCTGCATTTAATGAAAGAGAACAAGTAATAAAAGATATAAGAAAAAAAGGTGAGGAAACATTAAAGTATATTGAAGAAAATAATATGAAGGGAATAGTTTTAAGTGGTAGACCTTATCATATAGATCAAGAAATAAACCATGGTTTAACAGATATAATTACTTCATATAATATGGCTGTATTTACTGAAGATAGTGTAGCACACTTAGGAAATCTAGATAGACCTATTAGAGTTGTAGATCAATGGATGTACCATACTAGGCTTTATAGAGCAGCAGCTTTTGTTAAAGAGAGAAACGACTTAGAATTAGTACAACTTACTTCCTTTGGTTGTGGATTAGATGCTGTAACAAGTGATCAGGTTTCAGAGATATTAGCATCAAATGGTAAGATGTATACACTAATAAAAATAGATGAGGGAAGTAATTTAGGAGCAGTAAAAATCAGAGTTAGATCTTTAAAAGCTGCTATGGAAGAAAGAGAAAAAAATAAAATAGAGCCTAAAGCAGTTGATAACAAGTATAACAAGGTTTTATTTACTAAGGAGATGAAGAAGGATTGGACAATTCTTGCTCCTCAAATGTCTCCAATACATTTTCAATTTATAGAAAGGGCAGCTAGGGCAGAGGGATATAATCTTGATGTATTACCTGCAAATGATAAAGAAGCTATAGAAGAAGGTGTAAAGTATGTTAATAATGATGCATGTTATCCATCCATTTTAGTAATAGGACAAATGATAAATGCATTAAAATCTGGCAAGTATGATCCGAAAAAAACAGCTGTAATAATAAGTCAAACTGGTGGTGGATGTAGAGCAACCAATTATATAGGCTTTTTAAAGAAGGGGTTAAGAGAAGCAGGATTTGAAGATGTACCTATAATATCATTAAACGTAATAGGAATGGAAAAGCAACCAGGGTTTACTATAAGTTATTCTCTTATAAAAAGGCTTATGATGGGAATTATATATGGAGATTTGTTTATGAGAGTACTTTATAGAGTAAGACCATATGAGAAGGTTCCAGGATCTGCAAATAAGTTATATGAATTTTGGAGAGAAAAAGCATTTGAAAATGTTTCTAATGGAAACAAGAGAGAAATGAATGAAAATATAAAAAACATAGTAGAAGCATTTGATAAATTAGAAATAAATAATATTAAAAAACCTAAAGTTGGAGTTGTAGGAGAAATACTAGTTAAATATCATCCAACAGCAAATAATAATATTGTTGATGTTTTAGAAAGTGAAGGTGCAGAAGTCGTAGTTCCTGAACTATTAGATTTCTTTTTATATTGTTGTTATAACTCTGAATTTAAAAGCAAATATTTATCTAGAAGTAATATTGTTAAAACTGCCTGTAATATAGCTATCACTTATATTGAATCATTTAGAAAGATTGTAATAAGAGAGCTACAAAAAAGCGAAAGGTTTGGAAGTCCAACTTCAATAAGCAATCTTGCGGAAAAGGCATCACAAGTAGTTTCATTAGGAAATCAAACTGGTGAGGGCTGGTTACTTACAGGAGAGATGATTGAATTAATTGAAAGTGATGTAAATAATATAGTATGTATTCAGCCATTTGCTTGTTTACCTAACCATGTTACAGGAAAAGGTATGATAAAAGCATTAAAAGCTAAATATCCATTTGCTAATATTATAGCAGTAGATTATGATCCAGGAGCATCAGAGGTTAATCAATTAAATAGAATTAAATTAATGATGTCAGTTGCATTTAAAAATATGAATGTAACACAATCAGGATATAAGTGTAGTGATGAAATAAAAATAGATATAAATACTTTAAGAACTAATAATATATAGAATACGAAGTATAAAAATAAAGAGAAATAAAAAATTCGACATTTTTTTATTTTCCTCTTTATTTTTTTTCTTGTCTTTAATATAATGTATTTATATTTTAATACGTTAAATTTGTAGCAGGAGAGATAGTATGAATGATAATAATCCATATATATTAGTTTTAGGGGCATCAATAGTTGATATTTTTGGTTTTTGTGGAAGAAGCTATGCACAAAGAGATTCAATTCCAGGGCATATAAAAATATCTTTTGGGGGCGTTTGTAGAAATATTGCTGAAAATCTAGCAAGAGTTGGAGTAAATACACAGTTTATTTCTACCTTAGGAGACGATGAAAATGGAAAGAGTATTTTAGAGCACTCTAAAAAATTTGGATATAATATGGAGAATTCTCTTTTCTTAGAAGGGGAAAGCACTCCTACATATCTAGCAATCTTAAACCATCAAGGGGAGATGGAATCTGCAGTTGTAGATATGGAAAGTTTAAATAAGATGGATGAAAGATTTGTAGATGAAAAGCATGAAGTTTTTGAAAATGCTGAATATACAATTGTTGATTCAGATAATCCAGCTTTATTAGAGTACATATTAAAAAAATACCAAGGTAAAAGTAAATTTATCTTAGATCCTGTATCTGCAAAGAAAGCAAAAAAGATTCGTCATTTAATAAAATACTTCCATACTATAAAGCCAAATAGATTTGAAACAGAAGCTTTATGTGGATTTAAAATTGAAACTAATGATGATTTAAAAAAAGCAGGTAGATTCTTTATAGAACAAGGTGTGAAAAATGTATTTATTAGTCTAGATGCAGATGGAATATATTATATAACTAGTGAAGGTGAAGAAGGAACATTAGCTTGTTGTGAGGCAATAGAGGTAAAAAATGTAACTGGGGCTGGAGATTCTTTTGTAGCTGGAATAGGGTATGGATATATGAATAACTTAAATATTAAGGATACACTTAAATATTCAGTTGCCATGTCAATAATAACAATTACTCATGAGGAAACAATAAATCCGAAAATTAGTCATGAATTAGTTGAAGACTTAGTTAATAGAACAAAGTGGAGAGAAAACTAAAAAATAATAAGACTTATTAGATATCATTAAAAGTTTAAGAACCAGTATGATAACTAATAGGTCTTATTTTTTACAGCCAATTTCCTTAAAATGTAAAAATATCAAAAAAGTGATATAATTATTTTGTAACTATAATTAGAAATTAAGCTGAAGTATTAAAGGATGAGGTAATATGAACCAGAATAGAAAGTTTATTGAGGTAAAAGGAATAGTTCAAGGAGTAGGTTTTAGACCATTTGTTTATAAATTAGCAAAATTAAATAATTTAGTTGGATGGGTAAATAATACAAGTAAAGGTGTAATGATAGATATCGAAGGTGATGAAAAGAATCTTAATAGTTTCATAGATGAATTAAATAACAATCCACCTCTTTTATCAAAAATTACTTCAATTAATATAATGAATATGGAGATTGTAGGATATAAAAATTTTATTATAAAAGAGAGTAATAATAAGTTAAATGCAACAACATATATTTCACCAGATTATTCAATATGCCCACAATGTAAGGAGGAAATATTTGATAAAAATAATAGACGATATAGATATCCTTTTACTAATTGTACAAACTGTGGACCAAGATTTTCAATAATAAAATCATTACCCTATGATAGAGTTTCTACTACGATGTATGATTTTAAAATGTGTAATAAATGTAAAAATGAATATAATAATCCAAGTAATAGAAGATTTCATGCAGAACCAAATGCATGTCCTGAATGCGGTCCAAGAGTATATATTATAGATAAATATAATAATGAAATAAAATGTACTGATTATTTCAGTAAAGTAATAAGTTTACTAAAGCAAGGTAATATATTTGCTATTAAGGGAATAGGTGGTTTTAATTTAGTCTGTGATAGCAAAAATGAAAAAACAATCAAAATATTAAGAGAAAGAAAGCATAGACCTAGTAAACCATTAGCAGTAATGATAAAAGATATAGAAACAGTAAAAAAATATTGTATTTTAAATAAGGACCAGGAGAAATTATTAAAAAGTAATAAAAAACCTATTGTTCTTTTGGAGAAAAGAGATAAAAATATCTTTCCAGAAAACTTATCACCTAATAATAGAAAGGTAGGGGTTATGTTACCATATACACCATTACATTATCTGTTATTTGATGATGAATTAGATAGTTTAGTTATGACTAGTGCTAATATTAGTGGAGAACCAATTATATATAAAAATGATGATGCAATTAAAAAGTTAAATAATATTGTGGACTATTTTTTAATTCATAATAGAGATATTTATATTAGTGTTGATGATTCAGTAAGTAATATTATTTTAGATGAAGAGAGGCTTATTAGGCTGGGAAGAGGCTATGCACCATATACCTTAAATATAAATACCGTTACTAAAATACTAGCATTAGGAACAGAGCTTAAAAACACAATTTCTCTAAGTAATAAAAATGATATTTTTATTAGCCAATATATAGGAGATTTAAAGAATATTGAAACAATAAATTCATTAGAAAAGGTAATAGAACATTTTAGTAAAATATATGATGTTATTCCAAGAGTTTTAGTATATGATAAGCATCCAGATTTTGAATATAGGAAGATTAAGTTAGGAACGCTTTTAAATTTAAATAAGGATATTAGGATAATAGAGACTCAACATCATCATAGTCATATTGTAAGTTGTATGGCTGAAAATAATATAAATACAGATGTTATTGGAATTGCATTTGACGGAACTGGATATGGAGAAGATAAAAGTATATGGGGAGGAGAATTCTTAATATGCAATAAGAGTAAGTTTAAAAGAGTAGGATATTTAGATGAATTTTATTTACCAGGTGGAGATAAGGCAATTAAGGAACCATGGAGAATAGGGCTTTCATTAATTTATAAGGTGTTTAAGGAGGATTTTAATCAGTTTATTCCTAAACATTTAAAAGATAAGGAGTATAACATAATAAGAGCTATGATTGATAGAAAAATAAATTCTCCAAAGACATCTAGTATGGGAAGATTCTTTGATGGAATTTCTGCTATATTAGGATTTAGTAAAGCAGTTACTTTTGAAGGAGAGGCTGCAATTAGTCTTGAAAATATATGTTCTGAAAAAAACAATGAAAGTTATGAATTTAAAATTAAAGAAATTGAAGAAAAATTTATTTTAGATTTTAGTCATATTATAAAAGGTATTATTTGTGATATTGATAGTAAAATTAATATTAATATTATAGCAAGGAAATTTCATAATACTATAATAAAAAGTACTATTGAAATAGCAATATATATTAGAGAAAAAACTAATATCAATACTGTTGTTATTAGTGGAGGTGTTTTTCAAAATCAAATATTATTTAAAGGTGTTGTTAAGGGACTAGAAAGACATAAATTTAATGTAGCAACTCATAAAATAATTCCTTGCAATGATAGTGGAGTAAGTTTAGGGCAATTAATAATTGCTAATGAATTATTAAAAGAAGAATTTAGGGGGGAGAATCATGTGCATAGCTGTTCCAGCAAATATTGAAGACATACTAGGAAATGATGCTATTGTAAACTACAATGGAGTTAAGGTTAAAGTTAATATAATGTTTATTGAAAATCCAAAAATAGGGGATTATGTATTGGTTCATGCAGGATGTGCAATTCAAAAAATTGATGAAAATTATGCAAAAGAAACTTTAGATATATTTAAGGAGTTAAGTTATGCTATAGAGGAGTGTAAATTTAATGGAAATATTAAAAGAGTTGAAAAATAGTAATATATCTCAAAATTTATTAAAAAATATAAATAGTAAATTCAACTTGGAAGTTTCTATTATGGAGGTTTGTGGAACACATACAAATGTAATATTAAAAAGTGGATTAAAAGATGTTTTAAATAATAATATTAAGCTTATAAATGGACCAGGATGTCCGGTTTGTGTGACACCACAGGGATATATAGATACTGCTATAGATTTGGCTAAAAGAAAAGATGTAATAATAACTACATTTGGAGATTTGATTAGAGTTCCAGGTAGTAAGAGCAACTTAGCTAAAGAGAAGGCTGAAGGAAGAGATATAAGAGTTGTATATTCGCCTTTAGATAGTATAAAAATAGCAGAAGAAAATAGTGAAAAAGAGATAGTGTTTTTATCAATTGGATTTGAGACCACTGCACCTATTATAGCTCTTAGTATAAAAATAGCAAAAGAGAAAGGTATAAAAAATTATTCAGTATTAAATAGTTTAAAGACAATGCCAGAGGCAATGGAATCTTTAGTATTAAATCCTGATGTTAAGATAGATGGATTTTTATGCCCAGGTAATGTTGCTACTATAATAGGAGAAAAACCTTTTGCAGATATAGCTAATAAGTATAAAATTCCAATGGTTATTAGTGGATTTGAGGTAAATGATATTTTAGCATCTATATACATGTTAATTGAAATGAAAGAAAAGAATGAATATGGTTTAGTAAATTTATACAGTAGGTTAGTGAAGAAAGAGGGAAATAAAGAAGCAAAGAAATTACTAAGTAGTATTTTTGATTTAACTGAAAGTACCTGGAGAGGATTGGGAAAAGTTAATAATGCTGGATTAAAAATAAATAATGAATATAGAAATTTTGATGTTTTATATAAATTTAAAATAAGTATGAAGGAAAACTATGAAAATAATGGATGTTCCTGTGGAGATGTGTTAATAGGAATTAAAGAACCAACAGAATGTAAATTGTTTGGAAGTGTGTGTACTCCGTTAAATCCTATCGGAGCATGTATGGTATCAGAGGAGGGTACTTGTTCAGCATTTTATAAATATAGATAGATGTAAGAGGTGTTTTATATGGAGATAATAACTTTATCACATGGTAGTGGAGGTAAGGCAACTAACAAATTAATAAATAACTTATTTTATAAATATTTTAATAATGAAATTTTATTGCAAAAGAATGATTCAAGTGTTTTGCCATTTATAAATGGAAGAATAGCAATGTCTACAGATTCTTTTGTAATAAATCCAATATTTTTTGAAGGTGGAGATATAGGGAAATTAGCTATTTGTGGTACTATAAATGATATATGTATGAGTGGTGCAAAGCCTTTATATATATCGGTTGGATTTATAATAGAAGAAGGGCTACCTATTAATGATCTTGAAAAGATTGTACAATCTATGTCTAAAACTGCTAAGGAAGCTGGCATTAAGATTGTTACAGGTGATACAAAGGTAGTTGAAAAGGGTAGTTGTGATAAAATCTATATTAATACTACAGGTATAGGAGTAGTTGAAAGTAATAACACTTACTTAAGCGGAGATAATGTAAAAGATGGGGATATGATAATAATAAGTGGTACATTAGGTGATCATGGTATGTGTATTATGAATAAGAGAGAAAACCTAGGTTTTGAAAGTAGTATTAAAAGTGATTGTTGTTTATTAAATAAATTAATAGAAGATATATTATCTGTTAGTAATAAGGTTAAAGTGTTAAGAGATCCAACTAGAGGTGGATTAGCAACTACTTTAAATGAAATTATAGAACATAGTAATATTAGTATGGAAATAGAAGAAGATTTTATACCAGTAAAGCCAGAAGTAGCCGCTATGTGTGAAATTTTAGGACTTGATCCATTATTTATTGCAAATGAAGGTAAATTAGTGGTAATAGTAGATGAAAGTGATGTAAATAATGTACTAAATATAATGAAAAATAACCCAGTGGGAAAGGATTCTGTTTTATTAGGAAAAGCAATAGATGATGGAAAAAATAAGTTATACTTAAAAACTAATATTGGTGGAAGAAGAATTGTAAATATGCCAGAAGGCGAGATGCTAGTAAGAATATGTTAGAAATTTATAATTAATAATCTAAGAACCTATTAAGTAATAATTGAATAATATAAATATGTAGAGTACTTATAATAAGTACTCTAATTTTATACAAAAGAGTAGGTACTTGATATGTATATTGATATTTATCATATTTTATATGGAATAGAATGTGGAATGTATAGATATATAGGAGCAGGTTCAGCTAGAAAAGTTTATGATTTAAATAATGGGTTTGTAATAAAAATTGCTAGAAATATTAAAGGAATAGCTCAAAATGAAGCTGAATTTTTGATTTCAAATGATGATGAATCTTCTTTATTTGCAAAAGTTTACTTTTTATCTGATGATTATAAATATTTAATTATGGAAAAAGCTAATGGTATTAAAAGTGAAAAAGAACTTTTAAATTATTTTAAAATTCAAAATAAAAAGCAGTTAAAAAGTAATGAAGATATTAAAGAAGTTCATGATAAATATAATTTAGTTTGGGCAGATTTATATAAATTTACTAGTTGGGGTAAAATTAAAGATAAATTAGTGTTAATTGATTATGGATATACAAAAGAAATATACAATAAGTTTTATAAGAAAATAGATTAAGAAATATGAAACCACAGTATAAAACTTTTAAATTTTATACTGTGGTTTTTATGCATTAATTTAATGAAATAAGTTTGCAATGCTTTTTTAAGACTATATTTAACAGTTCTTAAATTTGGAGGAGGATTAATTTTTTCACATTTTGACATGTTACCATTTCCTAGTTTAATCATTTGTGTAAATACTATATAGTACATAATATGAGTAGATATACAAAGGGTGAATAATAACAAAAATACAAATTATACTTCTATTTAATATACTCGTAAATGAGTATTAAACTAAAAACAAGAACAAATGGAAAACATCTAATAGGATAATAGACAAAGAGAAGGAAAGAATATTAATGAGGTGATATTATGGGAAATAAAATGAAAAAGACAAAACATCAACATAAAAATATAAATCATAATCCACAAGTAGAAAGTGTAAAAGCATGTTTTGGAGAGCCTAAAGCAAAAACATATGACCCAACTGACTTTAATATTTAAATAGGAGTTATAAATATATGGATAAATATGATTATATATTTAGATGGTTAAAAAATGCATCAAAACCAGAACGTCATATTGATGAAATGGAACACTTTGCTAAAAAACATCCTATAATTTTTATGAAATTTCATAAAGAATCTGGGGCCATTGTAAAATATGAAGAAAATGACCCTAAATATATTAAAGCCAAGGAAGAATTAATTAAATTATTTGATGAAAATGAAGAGGATTTTAAAACTGTATTTAATGCAGTAAAAAGTAAATTTAATTATTAGAATATGAGGTAAAATTTATGGATAATAATAAAAATAGAATGAAGGATAGACCTAAGTCTAAAAATGAGTTAAGAAAAATTGACCCAACTGGAAATTCAGAAGTTGGAATAGAAAATGGAGAAAGAATAGGTGCTCATGCACATAATAAAAAGAACTATAAAACCTATGAATGGATGCAAGATAAATAAAAATCATATATAAAGTTAAAAAGGTTATACAAAACAAATGTATAGCCTTTTATTTATTATATTATGAAGATACAATAAAAAAGCTGTATTATAAAAATTAAAAACTTGATATTATAAAGTTTCATTACTATAATTACCATATAAAACATATGAAATATAGAGAGAAATTTTTTTGATAAGTTGAAAATTTCTAAAATATATACTTGTCTAAATTTAAAATTAAGGTGGGATAATAATGGAAACTAAAATCATAGCAGAAAAAAAAGAAAAAGTTAAAATAAAAAAGCCGAAACAATATAAAGTTGTTATGCATAATGATGATTTTACAACTATGGAATTTGTAGTTAATATATTAATGACAATTTTTAAGAAAGATATAAATACATCAAATAAAATAATGATGGATGTTCACAAATTAGGAAGAGGAATAGTTGGAGTTTATCCTTATGATATTGCAACTACTAAGGTAGCAATGGCGTTAGATATGGCGAAGGAAGAAGGCTTTCCTTTTAATATAACTATTGAGGAGGCTTAGTTCATGGAAATAACAAGAGAGGTAAATAATATTTTAGTTGAGGCATACGAATTTGCTAAAAAGAATAATCATGAATTTGTAACTGCAGAGCATATATTATATGCAATGACATTTGAAGAAAGATTTATTGAAGTTATAAAAGAATTAGAAGGTGATATTGATAAACTTAGAAGGGATTTATTAGATTACTTAAATAATTATATTGAAATAGATGAAAGTGGAAAAATACAAGAAAGTTATAATTTTCAACAAGTTATTTTAAGAGCAAGTGAACAATCTATTTATGCAAGTAGTAATAGCATTTCAATGGAGCATATTATATCAGCAATTTATGATTTAGAACATAGTTATGCACAGTATTATTTATTAGAACAAGGAATAGAAAAAAGAGAATTACTGTATAAGCTTTGTCATGATCAGATTGATGATACTTACTATATTAATGATGATAAAGATGATAATGAAGATTTAGATAATAAGGAAAGAGAAAGTCAAAAAAAGGAACCACTTATTAAAAGTTTAACTAGCAATTTAAATGAATATGTTAAAAATGAGTATACTGATCCACTTATAGGTAGAGATGAAATATTAAATAGAACAATACAAATTCTTTGTAGAAGAACTAAAAACAATCCTATACATGTAGGTGAGCCGGGTGTAGGAAAAACAGCTATAACTCTTGGATTAGCAAGACTTATAAATGAAGGAAAAGTTCCTGAAAAGATAAAAAATGCAGAAATTTTTTCATTAGATATAGGAGCAACTTTAGCTGGAACTAAATATAGAGGAGATTTTGAAGAAAGAATAAAAAAGGTGCTAAATGAAATTAGCAATCATGAAAATCCTATAGTTTATATTGATGAAATCCATACAATTGTAGGAGCAGGTGCAATTGGTGGTGGCTCTTTAGATACATCTAATCTTTTAAAACCATATTTAATGGATGGAAAGATAAAGTTTATAGGAGCTACAACATTTGATGAATATAAGAAGTATTTTGAAAAAGATAAAGCATTAAGTAGAAGATTTCAAACAATAGAGGTTAAAGAAACTTCGGTAGAAGAAACAATTAAAATAATAGAAGGTCTTAAGAGTAATTATGAAACTTATCATAATGTAAAATATACTAATGAAGCAATTAAGGTAGCTGTTGAATTAAGTAGTAAATATATAAATGATAGATTTTTACCAGATAAGGCAATAGATATTATTGATGAAGCTGGATCCTATATTTCTATGAATAGAAAGGATTCAAATGAAAAGATAATTGATGAAAAAACAATTGAAGAAGTTATATCAAAAGTATGTCATATACCAAAGAATACAGTTGAGAAAGATGAAATTTCATCTTTAAAAGAACTAGAAGATAATTTGGAAAAAAATATTTTTGGACAAAATAAAGCAATTCATGAAGTTGTAAGATGCATTAAAATGTCTAGAGCTGGACTTAATGAAGAAAACAAGCCTATAAGCTCACTTCTATTTGTTGGACCTACTGGAGTTGGAAAGACTCAACTTTCTAAAACTTTAGCAGAAAGCTTAGGTGTTAAGCTTATAAGATTTGATATGAGTGAATATTCAGAAAAGCATGCAGCTGCAAAGCTTATAGGAGCGCCTCCAGGATATGTTGGATATGAGGAGGGAGGACTTTTAACTGATACAATTAGAAAAAATCCATATTGTGTTTTATTGTTAGATGAAGTTGAAAAAGCACATCCAGATATATTAAATGTCTTACTTCAAGTTATGGATTATGCTACTTTGAGTGATAATCAGGGAAGAAAAGCTGACTTTAGAAATGTAGTATTAATTATGACTTCTAATGCTGGTGCAAAAAATATTGGTAAGAGTGTTATTGGATTTGGAGAAAGAGTAATTAAAGGTGAAGCTATAATGGAAGAAGTCAAAAAATTCTTCAGCCCTGAATTTAGAAATAGACTTGATAAAATAGTTGTGTTTAATCATTTAAATAATGAAATGGCATTAGATATTGCCAGAAAAGAACTTAATAAATTTAATGAACAACTGTTAAAGAAAAATGTTAAAGTGAATTTTGATGATAAGTGTATTTCTTTTGTAGCTAATAAAGGTGTTTCTCAGGAATATGGTGCAAGAGAAATAATAAGAATTATAAACCAAGAGATTAAACCTATGCTAGTTGATGAAATATTATTTGGAAGCTTAAATAAGGGGGGAGAAATAACTTTAGATGTTAAGGATAATAAATTTATTTATAAATAATATTATATAAATTTTAGTTCAACTTATTAAATAACCTCATATGTTCTGATTATAAATAATATAAATAATTATAATTAAGAATATATGGGGGTAAAAAATGGATAACATATTGAATATTGAAAAATGTAAAATTTGTGGTGGATTAGTAAGAGTAGAAAATAATATTTATGGTCTAAGTAAGGTTTGTACTTGTTGTGGGTATTACTATAATAAAGAAAAGCTAAATAATGAAGAGAAATATAAATTTGATGAATGTAGTGATATTATAATTGAAACAGAGTATTTAAATCCATGTGGAGCCTATAAATTAGTAACTTTAAGTGGAATTGCAAAGTCAGGAACATTAGGTGAAAATTTAAGTGAAGAAGAAGTATTAAATATGTTTAACTTTAAAGATATATCTAGATTGGATATGAATAAGACTTATATTAACTATAGAAATATAGAAACTAATGAATTTAAAGTTATTTTTGGGAATGGTAAACCAGAAAGTTATGATGAGTTTGTTGAAACTATAGAAAAATAGTTTATATTAGAAATAATTTTAAATTTATAACACATTTGTTGACAAAGAGAAAAAAATATCATAATATAAGAACAAATAAATATTTAAAAACAGTGATAAAGAGGAGTAAGGAATAGGACGTATTAAGAGAGGAAGGTCTAGGGTGTAAGCCTTCTATATGAAATATCCTGAAGGTAGCTTTTGAGTTTCTTTGGTGAAATAGTAGTAGTCAAAGACGGCTTTATAGTCGTTATTAAAATAAGATCTAAGTTGTTTAAAATGAAGTATCTACTTATTTTTCGTAGATGTAAGCTCATTTATTCAAATCAAGGTTTGGAGAGTCACTTAGGAATAAAGGTGGTACCACGAGTCTTCGTCCTTTTTAGGACTAAGGCTTTTTTTTATGTCTATAAAAATATAAAATTATGATGGTATTGATATAGACTTAAAAATAAAATTATGGATAGTATAATTAAAGTAATATTATTTTGTATTTATTTTATTGAATGAAATAGTAATTTAAATATTTATTTTAAATTTGTAAAGTGGTCTTAATATAAGAACTTTAAATATAAAAAACTATTCAGGAGGTTTTATTGATGGAAGAAAAGAAAAATTTAGCCACAACGTATAATCCAAAAGAATTTGAAGAAAGAATTTATAAAACATGGGAAGAAAAGAAATATTTCACTCCTGTTGTTGATAAAACTAAGAAGCCATTTTCAATTGTAATGCCACCACCAAATATAACTGGTAGACTTCATTTAGGGCATGCTCTTGATAATACACTTCAAGATATGCTTATAAGATTTAAGAGAATGCAAGGTTACTGTACTTTATGGTTACCAGGGCAAGACCATGCTTCTATAGCAACTGAAGTTAAAGTTGAAAATGAATTATTAAAGCAAGGTTTAGTTAAGAAAGAAATGGGAAGAGAAGCATTCCTAGAAAAAGTTTGGGAATGGTCTGATGAATATAGAGGTCATATAAGAGAGCAACTTAAAAAGATGGGTGTTTCTGCTGATTTTTCAAGAGAAGCTTTCACAATGGATGAAAACTTAAATAAAGCTGTAAGAACTGTATTTGTTAAGTTATACAACGAAGGACTTATATACCAAGGAAATAGAATAACAAACTGGTGTCCAAAATGTACAACAGCATTATCAGATGCAGAAATTGAATACGAAGAAAAAGAAGGTAGCTTCTGGCACATTAATTATCCACTAGCTGATGGTTCAGGATTCTTAGAAATAGCGACTACAAGACCAGAAACATTACTTGGAGATACTGCAGTTGCTGTTAATCCAAATGATGATAGATTTAAACATTTAATAGGTAAAACATTAAAATTACCGCTAACTGATAGAGAAATACCAGTAGTTGGTGATGAATATGTTGATATAGAATTTGGAACAGGAGCAGTTAAAATAACTCCAGCACATGATCCTAACGATTTTGAAGTTGGTAAGAGACATAACCTTCCAATAATCAGAGTAATGGATGACCATGGTGTAATTAATGAATTAGGTGGAAAATATCAAGGTTTAGATAGATATGAAGCTAGAAAGCAAATGGTTAAGGATTTAGATGAGCAAGGATTACTTGTTAAAGTTAAACCTCATACTCACAATGTTGGAACACATGATAGATGTGGAACTGTTGTTGAGCCAATAGTTTCAAAACAATGGTATGTTAAGATGGAATCTTTAGCAAAACCTGCTATTGATGTAGTTAGAAATGGAAAGACTAAGTTCGTTCCAGAAAGATTTGATAAAATATATTACAACTGGATGGAAAATATTCAAGACTGGTGTATTTCAAGACAATTATGGTGGGGACATAGAATACCTGTATTCTACTGTAATGACTGTAATCATATGATGGTTGAAGTTGATGCACCATGTAAGTGTTCAAAATGTGGTTCTGAAAACTTAAGACAAGATGAAGATGTACTTGATACTTGGTTCTCATCTGCATTATGGCCTTTCTCAACTTTAGGTTGGCCAGAAAAAACAGAAGACTTAGATTTCTTCTATCCAACTAATGTTTTAGTTACTGGATATGACATCATATTCTTCTGGGTTGCTAGAATGATATTCTCAGGAATACACAATATGGATGAAACTCCATTTGATACAGTATTAATCCACGGTATTATAAGAGATGCTGAAGGAAGAAAGATGAGTAAGTCTTTAGGAAATGGTGTTGATCCATTAGAAGTTATTGATGAATATGGTGCAGATGCATTAAGATTCATGCTTGTTACTGGTAACTCTCCAGGTAATGATATAAGATATATTCCAGAAAGAGTTGAAGCAGCAAGAAACTTTGCTAACAAGATGTGGAATGCATCAAGATTCGTTATGATGAACTTAGATAAAGAAGTAATGAATAAATATGCTGATTGCAAAGAGTACAGCTTAGCTGATAGATGGATATTATCTCAAATGAATACTTTAGTTAAAGAAGTAACTGAAAACATGGAAAAATACGAGTTAGGTATTGCTCTTCAAAAGGTTTATGACTTTATGTGGACTGAATTCTGTGACTGGTATATAGAACTTGTTAAACCAGTATTCTTTAGTGATGATGAAAAAGCTAAGGGAGTAGTTTATAATGTATTATACACTGTATTAACTACAGGATTAAAATTATTACACCCAGTAATGCCATTCATTACAGAAGAAATTTATACTACTTTAACAGATGGAGAATCTATAACAATTTCTTCATGGCCAGAATATGCTGAAGATTTAGCAGATAGCAAGGCAGAAAAGGATATGGAATTTGTTATTGAAGCTATTAAGGGATTAAGAAATGTAAGAGCTGAAATGAATGTTCCACCATCAAGAAAAGCAAAAGTAATTTGCTATATTTCTGATAAAGCTAAAGATGCATTTACTGCTGGTATTCCTTATATGGAAAAACTAGGTTCAGCTTCAGAAGTTGAATTTATAGCTGATAAATCATTAGTTCCTGAAAATGCAGTATCATTAGTAGTTAAGGGTGGAGAATTATTTATGCCACTTTTAGACTTAGTTGATAAGGAAAAGGAACTTGAAAGATTAAATAAAGAAAAGAAAAAATTAGAAGGTGAAGTAACAAGAATAGAAAAGAAACTTTCTAATGCAGGATTTGTAGCTAAAGCTCCAGAAGCAGTAATAAATGGTGAAAAAGAAAAGCTAGTTAAGTATCAAGAAATGCTTGATGCAGTATTAGTTAGAATAGATACTTTAAAATAGTTTTAAGTTAACATTTTGGCAAGTGACAAGTTTATAGGCTTTGTCACCTGCCATTTTTATTATTATTACTTTTTGTAGGGGACTTCTATTTGTTTCTATTTGTGTCTTTGTATTACCATTATTTATTGGTATTAATGGTGTTTGGCTTAGTGTACCTATAGGAGAATTATTAACTTTAATTGTAACGGTTATTTTTGTAAAGAAAAATGAATAAAATTATTCAGTTCGTGAAAAATAATGTTAAGAGGTGACTAATATGAGTAATAAAATAGTAGAAACAATTAAAAATAGTAGTGGCGAAATTATGCAATATGTATTAGAAAGTGGTCAAACAGTTGAAAAGGCGCAAGGAGTTGAAATGGCTAAAAATGGGCAAATTGATGGTGTAATTATTGCTCATTCTAGGAAGGGTGAAGAATATTTAAGAACTAAACCTGATGAAACTGAAGGAAATAATTTATCATCTATGTCTAAAGAAGACTAAGGTTAATTTAGCAAATGAGCATAATGCGAAATTTGACAAATTCTAATTTTAAATTAGTTTAATATTAATTGATACAAAATAACGTCTAATAAAGTTTAAATAAGCTTTTTAGGCGTTATTTTTTTATAAATTAAAAAACGTTATAAAATTAATAATTAACTCTTTATTATAATGAGTATACAATATTAAACTAGCTAAAATGTTAGATAATTTTGCATTTTAATTAAATATAATTTATATTTAATAGTATAAATTAAAAAATAAGATGAGGTAAGTTATGAAATACGAAGAAGCAATGAAATACATCACTGAAGTTGGTAATTTTGGTTCAAACTATGGATTAGAAAGAACATATAAATTATTAGAGTATTTAGATAATCCAGAAAAGGATTTAAAGCTTATACATATTGCAGGAACAAATGGAAAAGGTTCTACAACTTCAATGATAACAGAAATATTAATTGGGGCAGGATACAAGGTTGGAATGTACACTTCACCATTTATAGAAGAGTTTGAAGAAAGAATTCAAATTAATAGAAATAATATTCCGAAAGAAATCTTAGCTACTCTAATGGATGAGATTAAAATAGCAGTAGATAAAGTAATAGAAGATGGATATAATCACCCTACGGAATTCGAAATAATTACTGTTTTGATGCTTTTATATTTTAAAAAAGAAAATATAGATTTTGGAGTTATAGAAGTAGGTTTAGGAGGAACGTTAGATTCTACTAATGTTATTACACCAATACTTCAAGTTATAACATCAATAAGCTTTGATCATACTAATCTTTTAGGGAATACATTAGAAGAAATAGCTGGAGAAAAAGCTGGAATTATTAAAAAAGAAATTCCTACAGTAATATATCCTCAACAAGAAGAGGCATTGAAGGTTATTAAAAATAAGTGCCTTGAAATGGGTTCTGATCTCTATATTGCCAATAATGAAAATCTAAAATTTGAAAATGTGGTAAACAGGGATAAGCCGTATCAATTATTAAAATATAATAATGAAATTGATATATTATTACCTTTACTTGGAGAACATCAAATAATTAATTTAAGTGTTGCAATGAAAGCGATCGAAGTTTTAAATAATAGAAATATAACAGATATATCAGTTGGTAGCATAGTAAAAAGTATAAAAAATGTTACTTGGAAAGGCCGTTTAGAAGTTTTATCAAATAATCCATATGTAGTTATTGATGGTGCGCATAATATACAAGGAATAGAAACATTAAGTAGAAATATAAAGAAATATTTTAAATATAATAATTTATATTTAATTCTAGGAATATTAGCAGATAAAGATGTTGATGAAATGGTTAAAGTAATAACACCAATGGCTAAAAAGGTATATGCAGTTACACCTAATTCAATAAGAGCTGAATTAGCAGAAGATTTAAAAAATGAAATAATTAAATATAATGAAAATTGTCAAGCTTATGATGATTATAAAGAAGCATATTTAAGTGCATTAAATAATGCAGATGAAAATGATCTTGTATTAGCAAGTGGATCATTATATATGATTGGAGATATGAGAAGAATAATTAATAAGACTATAATTAAGTAAAGAGTTGCTATATGCAGCTCTTTTCTTTTGAATATAAGCATCTAAGTAAATAAACTATTTAAACTATACACTAAAATAAAATACTCGTAAATGATGATAAAATAAAAAGAAAAAATATCCTAAAATATTAGATATATTTAAAAGCTAATTATTTACTATTGTTAAATAATATACTATACTAATAAATAATAAAATAAAGGAGGTAATGTTTATGTCAAAACATTTACATATTATGGCGCCAGAAGGAGCTATTGCAGAAACAGTACTATTACCAGGAGACCCATTAAGAGCTAAATTCATAGCAGAAAACTTTTTAGAAGATGCAGTTTGCTATAATGAAGTTAGAGGTATGTATGGATATACTGGAACATATAAGGGGAAAAGGGTTTCTATACAAGGAACTGGTATGGGACTACCTTCACATTCAATTTATGTAAATGAATTAATTCAATTTTATGGAGCTAAAAGACTTATAAGAATAGGTTCAGCGGGATCTTGTAGCGATGATGTTAATGTTAGAGATATTGTTCTTGCTCAAAGTGCATCTACTAATTCAGGAATTAATAAGAGAAGATTTAATGGTCTTGATTATGCACCAAGTGCAAATTTTGATTTATTATATAATGCATATAATGTAGCAAAAGCAAAGGGAGCTAATGTTAAGGTAGGAAATGTACTATCAAGCGATTTATTTTATGATGATACCAATCATTTTTCATTAAAAACTTGGGCTGACTATGGAGTTTTAGCAGTAGAAATGGAAACTGCAGAATTATATACATTAGCAGCGAAAAATGGCGTTGAAGCATTATCTATATTAACAATATCAGATCATATTTTTAAGGGTGAAGAGACATCACCAGAAGAAAGACAAAATACTTTTACAGATATGATGGAAATTGCATTAGAATTAATTAAATAGAGTGATGAAAAAATGACAAGCCTAAGCTTGTCATTTTTTACTAGAATAATATTAGTTATTAGTATTTTTATATTCTATTAAAGCTTTTGATAATTGATCAGGGCAAGAAGTTCCTTTTCCCCTGCAATCAATTCCTTGTAATCTTTGAATTGCTTCATCAATATTCATACCTTTTACAAGAAGTGAAATACCAAACAGATTACCAGGACATCCCCTTACAAATTCAACATTTTCAATAACGTTATCCTTAACTTCTACATGTATTTCTGTAGAACATACTCCAGATGTTTTATAAACAAACATTTGTACTCCCCCTAATATATAAGTAATGATTTCCCTTATAATTATATATTGAATTTGTAGAAAAATAAAGAAAAACAAAAAATAATGTAATAGTAGCCAACTTATTGCAATTTGCATATATTAAAATACATAGAAGTTTTAAGGGGGGTGTAGTTAATGGGTTCTATTGTTTTATGCAATACAGGTGCAGATTCACTTTCTAAAATTGATTTAGATACATTTGAGGTAAAAAAAATAATATTTAACTTATCTGAAAAACCAGTTGGGCCTCATGGGATAAGAAAATATGATAATGAAATTATAACTGCCAACAATTATAGTGACTCTATATCCATTTTTTCAGGAGATAATTTTGAAGAAGTACGAAATATTAAAATTGGACCTAAACCAAATGATCTAGTAAAAGTGAGGGATAAAGTTTATACAATTTGTGGAGAATCCAATGCTATAGTTGCTTATGATTTAAATCAAAATAGGGTGTTATGGGAGCTTAATACAGGTAATTGGCCTCATAGCATTGATTATTGTGATAAAAAAGAATTATTATTTGTATCAAATTTAGAAGAAAATTGCACTAAAATTATAGATTTACACGATTATCAGATTGTTAAAACCCTCTTAACTCCAGAATATCCTACAAAAGTAAAAGTATCAAATGATAAAAAGAATATCTATATATGCGAAAGTTATTTAGGTAGTGATGATAATGGTTACTTAGATGTATTTTCTATAGAAACATTTGATAGAATAGCAAGAATTGAAGTTGGAACATCACCTATTGATATGTATGAAGATAATAATGATATTTATGTTTCAAACTTTACTGAAGGTAGTATAAGCATAATAGATAAAAGAATATTTAAATTAGTTAAAACCATATATATAGGTGGAATGCCAAAAGGTATATTAAAGAAAGATAATAGAATTTATATAGGTGATTATTTGAAGGGAAGATTGATTGTTGTTGAGGGAGATAAGGTAAAAAAAATCATAGCAATCGAGTCAGAACCCAATGCTATGATTTTATTTTAGTTTTCATCAGAAAAAAGTACTTGAACTATTTTAGTATAAATATCTGAAGGATTTTCTTTCCATCTATTGCAAAGCGATGTTGCTTGCTTTTTAGTTGGAACAGAAATTTTTAGATCTATAAGTAGTGTTTCATCCTCAAGAGCCTTTAAATTAACAATAAAGGAGTTATTCTTTTCTATAGTGTAATCACTATGAATAGTTAATTCCTTTTTTATATTGTCTATTGCTTTAGAGATATAATTATCGATTATATCTCTTTTTATTGGAGAAATTCTGTCATTGAATATTGAAAGAACATTTTCTCCTTTAGTGGTTATAGTTATTAATTTCTTATTATTCTTTTCAATATATTCAACAAATTCAGCGATTTCTAATTCACTAATATATTGTTGAAGAGTAAAATAATTAATAAAATTATTTTCAAGAATTATTTCAGTAAGTTGTGTTTTAGAAATAGGTTGTCTTAAGGATTTTATAACGTATAGTACTAAAAGTTTATTTTCTGCTAGTTCAGCTGAAGTTTCGTACATATTAAACCTCCAATATGAAAGTGTCTATTTAATTATAACATAAAATTTGTTAGATGGAATATTGTAGTCATAATATTATAAATTAAGAATATAAATTAATAAAAATTAAGTTTAGGAGTAAAGCAATGAAAATTAGCAAAAAAATCAATATCAATATTTTTATAATATTTATGGTGATTATTGTATCTATAGTTTATACTGGTAAAATCAAAAATACTGTAGCTAGTGAAGCTAAGGAGC
Organism: uncultured Clostridium sp.; assembly: GCF_934754925.1. Lineage (GTDB taxonomy): Bacteria > Bacillota > Clostridia > Clostridiales > Clostridiaceae > Clostridium. The sequence continues at coordinate 86,777 of NZ_CAKVJA010000001.1, forward strand.
TGCCCATATATAGAGTTTTAACTGAAGAGAAAAAAGTGGCATTAACTTTTGATATAAATTGGGCAGAGAATGAATACATATACGATATATTAGATGTATTAAATGAAAATAATGCAAAAGGTACTTTTTTTATTATGGGTGGATGGGTAAATTATTCAGATGAAAATAGGGAAAAACTTATGAAAATAAATGAAGGTGGACATGAAATGGGAAATCATAGTTATATCCATCCAAGTTTTACTAAAATCAGCCATGAAAGAATGGCTGATGAAATAAAAAAGACAGAAGATATTATTTATGCTGCAACAGGTATCAAAATTAAAGTATTTAGGTTTCCAAGTGGAGATTATAATGAAGATGCTTTAAAGTATGTTAGAAGTTTAGGTTATGAATGTATTCAATGGGATGTTGATTCAATAGATTATAAAGAGTCAGGTGCGGAAGTTGAATATAATAGAGTAATGAAAAATATTAAAGAAGGATCAATAGTTCTTTTTCATAATAATGCAAAATATACACCAGAAAATTTAAGTAAAATTATCACTCAATTAACTAAGGAAGGATATGAATTTGTTACTGTAAGTGAACTTATTTATGATGATAATTACTATATAAATGAAAAAGGTGAACAAATAAAAAAATAAATATTAGAAAAATATTGAAAGTTATGAGGTTTTTGTATTATAATGGAAATAAATCCTTGATATTTTTATAACAGCAATAAGAATTTTATTAATTACTAAGGGAGAGAGGGGTAAAGATGGACAATTTGATGTTAAATAACAAGATTTATCTTGAAGGAAAAATTGTAAGTGGTATGGAGTTTAGTCATGAAATGTATGGGGAAGGTTTTTATACTTTCCTAATGGAGGTAACAAGATTAAGTGATTCTGTAGATTTATTAAACATTACGGTATCCGAAAGACTTATTAGTAATATGGATTTATCTATAGGTAAAGAAATAGTAGTATTAGGTCAATTAAGATCTTATAATAAATTTGTAGATGGAGCAAATAAGTTAATATTAACAGTTTTTGCTAGAAACATAGAACCATGCATAGAAAAAAGCAAGAACCCAAATGAAATATTCTTAGATGGTTATATATGTAAGGAACCAGTATATAGAAAAACACCATTTGGAAGAGAAATTGCAGATGTATTATTAGCTGTAAATAGAGCTTACAATAAGTCAGATTATATTCCAACAATTGCGTGGGGAAGAAATTCAAGATTTTGTCAAACATTAGAAGTCGGCGACAATATTAGGGTATGGGGAAGATTACAAAGTAGAGAATACCAAAAAAAGATAAGCGAGACTGAAGTAGTTAAAAAGGTTGCTTATGAAGTGTCAATTTCTAAAATGGAAAAGGTGTCTGCAGAAGAAACTGCACACAATACTAATACTAACCACCAAGAAGGTGCAGTATAGTAAATAATAATAAAAAAAACTCCCGAGAGGGAGTTTTTTTATTTTCTTAAATCATCTAAGATTTGTGTTTTATCTTTTGTTTTATCATCAACATTTTTAATTATTCTTGCAGGTGAACCAGCAACAACAACACCAGCTGGAACATCTTCAGTAACAACAGAACCAGCGGCAACAACAGCACCAGCTCCTATTTTTACACCTTCTAAGATAACTGAATTAGCACCTATCATAGCGTCGTCACCGATTTGACAAGGTTCCTTACTAGGTGGTTCTAAAACGCCAGCAACAACAGCACCAGCTCCTAAATGAACTCTTTTACCTAATTGGCCTCTAGCTCCAATTACAGCATTCATATCTACCATAGTACCTTCACCGATTTCAGCGCCGATATTTATTACAGCACCCATCATAATTACAGCATTTTTACCAATAGAAACTCTATCTCTAATTATTGCACCTGGTTCTATTCTTGCATCTATTGATAAAAGATCTAGCATTGGTATAGCAGAGTTTCTTCTATCATTTTCAACTCTGAAAGAATTTATTTTGTGCTTATTTTCTAATATTATTTCAGTAATTACATCACTTTCTCCAAATAATATGTAAAAATTATTGTCTCCATAATGTTCAATATTATTTAGTGAAGCATCACTTAGGTCTCCATTAACATAAACTTTTACTGGAGTTGTTTTCTTTGATTCTTTAATAAATCTTGCGATTTCATATGGATCAGTTAAATTATAATTCATAAAATCATCCTTTCTTCATTTGCCCCAATTTTTATTTAAGCATTTATATTATAATAGAATTATTAGGTATTTTAAAGAGACAATAGTAAAATAGTAGAAAAAACTTTACTGCATAATACATTTGCTATAAAATTATTTCAGGGTTAATTGAGATTTAATAATAAAATAAAGGGGCAATAAATATGAATGAAAATTTAAGTAATGTTAAAATATCAGGAATTAGAAAATTTTATAATGAAGTACAGAAGGTAGATGGAGCAATTTCATTAACATTAGGACAACCAGATTTTAAGTTGCCAGTATCTATTGAAGAAGGGTTAATAAAAGCAATAAATGAAAATAAGACTACATATACAAGTAATTTAGGAATAGTTGAATTAAGAGAAGAAATAAGTAAATATCTTTTAAAGAAAGATATTTCTTATAAGGCCGATGAAATTTGCATTACTGTTGGTGGTAGTGAAGCTTTATTTAATATATTTACAGCCTTATTAAATAAAGGCGATAAAGTTTTAATTCCAACACCAGCATATCCAGCATATGAGAGTATAGTTACAATATTAGGTGGAACTGTTGTAAATTATTCATTAGATAATGAATTTAAAATTGATATAGAAGATATAAAGAATAAAATAAAAGATATGAATATAAAGTATTTAGTATTATCTTTACCAAGTAATCCTACTGGTGCAATATTATCGAAAGAAGAAAAAAATAAGTTAGTACAGTTAATTAAAGAAAATGATGTAATTGTTATTACAGATGAGATATATGAATCTTTATGTTATGATGAGTATCATAGTGTTGCTCAATGCAATGAAATTAAAGATAAGATAATTTATGTAGGTGGATTTTCAAAAATGTTTTCAATGACTGGATTAAGAGTTGGATATTATGCATGTTGTGAGAAGTTAATGAATGAAATTATAAAGATTCATCAATATAATGTATCTTGTGCTCCATCTATTTGTCAGTGGGCTGTTTATAATGGATTAAAATATGGATTGCAAGATGTAAGTTATATGAAGGAAGTCTTTAATAAAAGAAAGAATTTTGTTGTAAGTAAACTTAAAGATATGGGGCTAGATGTTGTTATACCACAAGGAGCATTTTATGTATTCCCATCAATAAAAAAATTTAATATTCCTTCAGAAGAGTTTGCTTTGAGATTACTACATGAAGAAAAAGTTGCTTGTGTACCAGGAACTGCATTTGGTGTAGGTGGAGAAGGCTATTTAAGATTATCATATTGCTATTCAGATGATGAGTTGATAGAGGGATTAAAAAGAATAGAAAAATTTATAGCAAAACTTTAAAAAAATAACTTGAAATATATATTATTAAGTTGTAATAATATATATTTCTTTTTTTACCAAAAAATGTCCGTGAAGGATAATACAAAATGTTAAAAATGTCCGTTTAAAACATTGATGATAAAAATATTTATTTAACAAATTCTTAAGAGAATTTGTATTTTAGAATTGGAAATTAATTATACCTTTAAGCGGATAAAATGGCTAAATCAGTAAATGTAAACGTTATCTTAAAAAATATTATTGCATTAACATATTGAAAAAAATATGTGTAAATAATTAATAAAGTATTAAGAAAAATTGTTTAATATTAACGATGTATTTTGACAAAAATAATAAATGTATTATAATTAATATAAATTTATTAAAATTTAGATTTTAAAAATGAGATGGGGGTTATACACAAATGCTAAAGTATATTGGAAAAAGAATTTTAACTAGTATAGTTACAATTTGGGCAGTTATTACAATTGTGTTCTTTCTTGTAAGAATAATGCCAGGAGGACCTTTTGAAGGAGAAAAAATTACTGCTGAGATGAAAGAAGTATTAAATGAAAAGTATGGGCTAGATAAACCCGTAGGAGAACAATATGTTATCTATATGAAAGGTTTATTAAAAGGTGATTTTGGACAATCTATGAAATATAAAGGTAGACAAGTTGTAGACACTATAAAGAATGGATTCCCAAAATCAGCACAAATTGGAGCAGTTGCAATTATAGCTTCTGTAGTAGTTGGTATTTTATTAGGAGTAGTTGCTGCATTAAATGCAAATAAGTGGCCTGATAGGATATGTATGATAATAGCCACACTTGGTATTACTATCCCAAGTTTTGTAATAGGATCCTTATTAATATTTATATTTACAGTAAAATTAGGTGTACTAGGAGCAACTGGTCTTAGCAAACCTTCAAATTATATAATGCCTGTGATAGCATTATCAGGAAGTTCAATGGCATTTATAACAAGATTAACAAGAAATAAGTTAATTGATGTTTTAAAATCAGACTATATAAGAACAGCAAAGGCTAAGGGGTTAAGTGGTGGAACAGTAATATTTAAACATGCATTAAGAAATTCATTAATTCCTGTTGTAACATATTTAGGGCCTTTAACAGCTGGGGTACTTACAGGTTCCTTCGTTGTTGAAAAAATATTTGCAATAGCAGGGCTTGGTAATGAATTTACATTAACAATAACAAATAGAGATTATACAGCCTTATTAGGAGTTTTAGCCTTCTATTGTACATTTATAGTTATTTGTAATTTAGTAGTTGATTTACTATATGTAGTAGTGGATCCAAGAATTAAACTAGAAGGATAAAAGGGGGAGAGTTAATTGAAAAATGTAGTTGTAGAAAATTTAGATTTAAATATAGATAGTGAATTGTTTTCTCCTTTAAGTTCAGAAGAGAAAAAAGCTAATGAAATAGTAAGACCAAGTGTAGGATATTGGGCTAATGCATGGAGAAGATTAAAAGCAAATAAAGTTGCATTATTTTCATTAATTATGATAATTGTTATTATTGCTTTTGCAATATTTGGACCTATTGTAGTTGAAAAACTTTTTGGTTTTACGTATAAATCTACTGATAAAACTGCTTCAAATTTATGGCCAAATGCACAACATTGGTTTGGAACTGATAATTTAGGTAGAGATTTATTTGTAAGGGTTATGTATGGAGCAAGATATTCACTTATTATCGCATTTGCAGCATCTGTATTAAATCTTGTAATTGGAGTTTTATATGGAGGAATTGCAGGGTTCTTAGGTGGAAAAGTTGATAATATAATGATGAGAATAGTAGATGTACTGTATTCTATTCCTACATTAATATATGTTGTTTTATTAATGAATGTATTAAAGACAGAAGGTTCAAGTGGAATGTTTGCTATTATAGTTGCAATGGCAATTTCGTCTTGGGTTGGTATGGCTAGAATAGTTAGAGGAGATATACTTCAATTAAAACAACAAGAATTCGTTTTAGCAGCAAAAACTTTAGGAGCTTCTAAAACAAGAATTTTATTAAGACATTTAATTCCTAACTGTTTAGGATCAATTATAGTAACAATGACACTATTTGTACCTTCAGCTATATTTACTGAAGCATTCTTAAGTTATATTGGTTTAGGTTTAAATGCGCCACTAGCATCGTTAGGAACATTAGCAAATGATGCTAAAGGTTTATTAACGACACAACCTTATCAATTATTATTCCCAGCTGCTATGATTTGTTTAATTATTTTAGCATTTAACTTATTTGGTGATGGATTAACTGAAGCTTTAGATCCTAAGCATCAAAAATAGGAGGAGAAACAGATGAGTAAATTATTAGAAGTTAAAAATTTAAAAACATCATTTAAGACTCATATTGGAGATGTTCAATCTGTTAGAGGAGTATCTTTTCATTTAAATAAAGGAGAAGCTCTTGGAGTTGTTGGTGAATCTGGATGTGGTAAGTCAGTTACAATGATGACGATAATGAGATTATTAGGTGAGAATGCAAAAATAGAAGCAGAAACTATTACATTCGATAATAAAGATATAACTAAGCCTACTGAAAAATTAATGCAAACTATAAGAGGAAATGATATGTCAATGATTTTCCAAGATCCAATGACATCGTTGAATCCATTATTTACAGTAGGTGATCAATTAACAGAACACCTAATTAAACATAAAAAAATATCTAAGAAGGAAGCAAAAGAAAAAGCGATTAAAATGCTTGATATGGTTGGAATACCTAGTCCAGAAAAGAGATTAAAACAATATCCTCATGAATTTTCTGGTGGTATGAGACAAAGAGTTATGATTGCAATGAGTTTAATATGTGAACCTAAACTTATAATTGCAGATGAACCTACTACAGCATTAGATGTTACTATTCAAGCTCAAATTTTAGATTTAATGAAAGATTTAAAAGAAAAATTAGATACATCAATTATATTAATTACACATGATCTTGGAGTAGTTGCAGATTTATGTTCAAGAATTAATGTTATGTATGGTGGAGTTATTGTTGAAGAAGGTACAACAGAAGATATTTTTTATAGAGGAAAGCATCCATATACATGGGGATTATTAAGAAGCGTACCTAATCCTAAAAGTGAATTAAAAGAAAAATTAATTCCAATTGAGGGGCAACCACCAGATTTATTAAAACCACCAGTTGGATGTCCATTTACAGCAAGATGTGATTATGCTATGAGAATATGTAAAGAAAAACAACCACCATTATTTGAAATAGCAGAAGGTCATAGAGCCGCATGTTGGCTATGTCATAAAAATGCACCAAAAGTTGAATCACCAATAAAGGGGGAAGAATAATGGAAAATAAAAATGACGTTATTTTAGAGGTTAAAAACCTTTGTAAATACTTCCCTGCAAACAAAGGATTATTTTCTAAGAAGAGCTTTGTTAAAGCAGTAGATAATGTTTCATTCTCTATTAAGAGGGGAGAAACTTTAGGGTTAGTAGGGGAATCAGGTTGTGGTAAAACTACTACTGGAAGAACTATATTAAAGTTATATGAACCAACATCAGGTCAAATAATTTTTAATGGACAAGATATTACAGGATTAAGTGAAAAGAAAATGGTATCTTTAAGAAAAAGTATGCAAATGATTTTTCAAGATCCATATGCATCTCTTAATCCAAGAATGACCGTTGGAGATATTATTGGTGAAGCAATTGATATTCATGGTCTTTTCAAAGGAAAAGAAAGAGAAGAGAGAATAAGATATTTATTAGATAAAGTTGGACTAAATGGAAGTCACATCAATAGATATGCTCATGAATTCTCAGGTGGACAAAGACAAAGAATTGGTATTGCAAGAGCACTTGCAGTTCAACCAGATTTTATAGTATGTGATGAACCAATTTCAGCTTTAGATGTATCTATTCAAGCTCAAGTAATAAATATGCTTGAAGAGTTACAAGAAGAATTTGGATTAACATATTTATTTATTGCTCATGACCTTTCTATGGTTAAGCATATATCAACTCATATAGGAGTTATGTATTTAGGGCAAATGGTTGAAAAAGGACCAGCCGATGATGTATATACGAAACCTAAACATCCGTATACTAAAGCGTTATTATCTGCAGTTCCAATACCAGATCCAAAGATAGCAAAATCTAATAAGAGAATAGTTTTAGAAGGTGATATTCCATCGCCTATAGATCCACCACCAGGATGTAGATTCAAAGGTAGATGTAAAGAAGCAATGAAGATTTGTGGTGAAGTTAATCCAGAGCTTAAAGAAGTTGAACCAGGACATTTTGTTGCATGTCACTTATATAAATAGTTAACTTAATCTGACTAATAATAGTCAGATTAAGGAATATGTTTTAGTTACTTACGTTAAAAATATAAAAACACAAGAATCTTTAGAAATTTGTTATTTAAATTAAGATTTAAAAGTTAAGTCATTAATTGCATTAAGCAATTTAAATAAATAAAAAAACTAGGGGGAAAATTGAAATGAAAAGTTCAAAATTAAAGAAGTTATGTGCAGTTGTTTTAGCTGCAACATTGGCTACTTCTTTATTCATTGGTTGTGGTGATAAATCAACTAGTGGTGGAAGTAGTTCAGCATCAAATCAAAACTTAGTATTTAATCTAGGAGAAGATCCAGAAACAATGGATCCAACATTAAATAATTCTTCAGGTGCAGGAACAATGATTTTAAATGCTTTTGAAGGTTTAATGGTACTTAATGAAAATGACCAACCAGTAGAAGGTGCAGCTGAAAGTTATGAAGTTTCAGAAGATGGATTAGTTTATACTTTCAAATTAAGACAAGATGGTAAATGGTCTGATGGAGAAGCTGTAGTAGCTGATAACTTTAAGTATTCTTGGTTAAGAGCATTAAATAAAGAAACTGCAGCTGAATATGCTTATCAGTTATTCTACATTAAGAATGCAGAAAAGTTCTATAATGGTGAAGCTTCAGCTGAAGAAGTTGGAATTAAAGTAATTGATGATTATACATTAGAAGTAACTTTAGAAACTCCAACATCATATTTCTTACAATTATGTGCATTTACAACTTATGTTCCTTTAAGAGAAGATATAGTATCTGCTAATCCAGAAGGATGGGCTACTAAGCCAGAAACTTATATTTCTAATGGGGCATTCAAATTAGTTGAATGGGATATGAAAGATCAATTAGTTTTCGAAAAAAATGAAAACTACTGGGATAAAGATAGTGTTAAATTAGATACTTTAACTTTTAAATTAGTTTCAGATGATACTACTGCATATTCAGAATTAAAAGCAGGAAACTTTGATATGGTTAATTCTGTACCAACAAATGAAATTGAACCAGGTATAGAAGAAGGATTAGTTCATGTTAATTCTAAATTAGGAACATATTACTTTGCAATTAATGTTGGAAAACAAGATACATTAAACGAAGATGTTAAAAAAGCATTAAGTAATAAGTTAGTTAGACAAGCATTAAATCTTGCTATTGATAGACAAGAAATAATTGATAATGTTGGTAAGGCAGAACAAGTTCCTGCATACAGTTTTGTTCCACAAGGTATTATTGATGAAAATGGTAATGAATTTGCTTCAAAAGAATATTATGATCCATCAGATATGGAAGGTAATAAAGAAAAAGCTAAAGAGTTATTAAAGGAAGCTGGATACGAAAATGGTAAAGGTCTTCCAACAATTGAATTAATGTATAACTCTGAAGGTGCACATAAAGATATTTGTCAAATTATCCAACAAAACTGGGAAGAAATTGGTGTTAATGTTGAATTAACTAACCAAGAATGGGCTGTATTCTTAAATACAAGACAACAAGGTGATTATCAAATTGCTAGACATGGTTGGATTGGAGATTATGTAGATCCAATGACATTCTTAGATTTATGGGTAACTAATGGTGGAAATAATGACTGTGGATTTAGTAATGCTGAATATGATGAATTAATTGCTGCTGCTAAAGTTGAAACAGATTCTGCTAAGAGACTTGAAATGTTAAGAAAAGCTGAAGATATATTAATGGATGAAATGCCGATTTTACCTATCTATTACTATACTACAGTAACAGCTGCAAATGAAAATGTTAAAGGTGTTCAAATTTCTACATTAGGAAAAATATCTTTCAAACATGCATATAAAGAATAATTAATAAAAGAGAGTCAAAGTTTGACTCTCTTTTATTAATTTCCAGCAGGATTATAATGTTGGCTAGAAACACCTTCTCTTTTTATTGATTTATGTTTAGCGTTTGGATTATGATTATGACCTTCTTCAGTTATTGGAGTTTGATAATTGCACTTTTCCATTCTAGCTTGTTTATTATCTGGTTGACTATCTTTTGGCATTATATAAATCCTCCTAAAATATAAAAATGTACAATCTTAGTATGTACTTTTCATATATATTTATTCTGAATATTTCTAGTAAAAAAGAGAGCATATAAGCTCTCTTTTTATTATAGTCCTAAAACATCATCCATATTATAAAGTCCAGCAACATTAATTGTAGCCATGTATTCGCATGCTTTTAATGCACCTATTGCAAATACGTCTCTTGATATTGCTTTGTGTGATAATTCAATAACTTCACCAGTTCCAGCAAAAATGACATCGTGGTCACCAACGATAGAGCCACCTCTAACAGCATGAATACCTATTTCATTTTTATCTCTCTTTTTATGTCCATCTCTACCATGAACATAATAAGTTTCTTCAGAAATAGAATCTTTTATTGTGTCTGCAAGAAGAAGTGCAGTACCACTTGGTGAATCTAATTTTTGGTTGTGATGCTTTTCTATTATTTCTATATCATAATTTCCATATAATAATGGAGTTACTTTTCTTAAAAGTGAATTAATTAAATTTATACCTAAGGACATATTAGCAGATTTAAATAATGGTAATGTTTTACTTTTTTCATTAATTAAATCTAAATCTTCTTGTGAATAACCAGTAGAACAGATAACTAATGGTTTTTTTGTTCTTTCTGTTAATTCTAATAGTTTGTGTAATGTACTGACATTAGAAAAATCTAAAAGTACATCATACTCTATATTTACATCATCAGGTGTAGTGAATACTGGATAATTTAATTCTCTAGGGAATTTATCTATACCACCAATAATTTCTAAATTAGGGAATTCGCTAACTAAATTTGAGATAGTAGTTCCCATTTTTCCACAACAACCGCTTAATAGTATTTTAATCATATGATAAACTCCTTTTAAATTAAATTGTGTTTCTTTAGTGTATTCACTAAAGCTTCTTTATTTTTATCATTCATTTTATAAAGTGGTAATCTTAATTCACCAACATTCATTCCCATAATATTCATAGCAGTTTTGACTGGAATAGGATTAGTTTCTATAAATAAATCATTTATTAATTGTAAATAATCTAATTGTAATTTACTTGCTTTAAGACAATCACCATTTAAATATAAATAGCACATATCATGAACTGTTTTAGGGATTATATTAGCAGCAACAGATATAACTCCAATACCACCTAAAGATAAAATAGGCATTATTTGATCATCATTTCCTGAATAAATATCTATTTTATCTCCACATAAAGCTTTCATTTTAGCAACTTGACTAATATCACCACTAGCTTCTTTAATAGCAACTACATTATTAAGTTGTGTTAGTTTTAATAATGTTTGTGGAGTAATATTCATATTAGTTCTACTTGGAACATTATATAAAATAATAGGAGTTTTAACAGCATCATTTATAGCTTTAAAATGCATTATTAAACCTTCTGCATTTGTTTTGTTATAATATGGTGTAATAACTAAAAGTCCATCTACACCAACACTTTCTGCATAAAGACTCATTTCAATAGATGTTTTTGTGTTATTACCACCAGTTCCTGCAATTACAGGTATTCTTTTATTTACAACATCTACAGTGAATTTAATGGCATCCTTTTTTTCTTGCTCAGTCATTGTAGTAGCTTCACCTGTAGTACCACAAATTATAATAGCATCTGTGGATTCCTTTATATGCCATTCAAGTAATTCTCTTAATTTTTCATAATCTATACCATCTTCGTTAAAAGGTGTAATTATAGCTACACCAGAGCCTTTAAATATTGACATTTTATCCTCCTAAAGCCATTCATTTTTTATTAAAACTTCTGCAATTTGTACAGCGTTTAAAGCTGCTCCTTTTCTTATGTTATCAGCAACAACCCATAAATTCAAACCGTTATCTAAGCTGAAATCACGTCTTATTCTTCCAACATATACATCATCTTTTCCAGAAACATCTAACGCAGTTGGATATTTTAACTCAGTTAAATTATCATAAACTGTTAAACCTTCTGTTTTTTCAAATAATTTAAATATATCTTCTAATTCGAATGGGCTGTTTAATTCAACGTTAATACTTTCACTATGACTATTTAAAACTGGAACTCTTACAGTAGTAGCAGTGATTTTAAGATCATTTGAATGAAGTATTTTTTTAGTTTCTTCAATCATTTTCATTTCTTCTTTTGTATAGCCATTTTCTAGAAATACATCTATATGAGGAAGACAATTTCCTGCTATTTGGTAAGGGAATTTTTTAGGCTCTAACCCTTTTAATCCATCCTCTAAATCCTTAATACCTTGCATTCCAGCACCTGAAACTGCTTGGTATGTTGAATATACAATTCTCTTTATTCCGTAATTATCTAATAAAACCTTTAATGGTACCATTGCTTGTATTGTAGAACAATTTGGGTTAGCAATAATTCCATTATGATTTTTTAAATCTTCTGGGTTTACTTCAGGAACTACTAAGGGAACGTCTTTATTCATTCTCCATGCACTTGAATTATCTATTACTACAGCTCCATAAGATGAGAATATTGGAGCAAATTTTAAACTTGTATCTCCACCTGCAGAAAATAATGCAATATCTATCTTTTTGTTTTTTATAGTATCTTCACATGTTTCCTCAACTAAATATTCTTGCCCCTTAAATTTTAAATAAGAACCTGCAGATCTTTTTGAAGCAAAAAGATAAAGATTCTTTATTGGAAAGTTTCTTTCTTCTAAAATTTCTAAAAATTTTCTACCTACATTACCTGTACTACCAACTATTGCTACATTATACATATTGGTTCCCCCTTTTTTATTCTTTAAAGAAAATAGATTTTATAAATTTAATTATTTATAGAATGTTCTGTTTTATAATATGATGTGAATATATTTAAATTTTTAATTAAATTTGTATATACATTCTAAGGTTTAATTTAAATATAATATTAAAAAAACCTTGAGTTATCACTCAAGGTATATATACATCAAAATATATAAAAAATCCTTAAATGATAGCTCACCACATAAATTATGTGACAGAAATATACATATTATGTATACCCCCAGTTATATAGCTGTAAAGCTTAGGCTATATACTTCGGCGATAAGTCCTTTCTTATTATTTTAACACGCTTTAATCCATAATAATACTAATAAGTACCGCACCTCTATCCATTTATAAATCTATATGATTATGATTATACCTTGTATGTATCAAACTTTCAAGGAATATTTATAAAATAATATTATATACTTAGTTTTATTATATGAATGATAATTAAAAGTGCAACAAAGTATTTTGGGTATAAATATAAAGATATCGGAGAAAATATTTATATAAATTCACTAGGGGGAATTTTTATGAGTAAAACACCGTTGAAAAAAATAATAAAATCAAAAATAAAGACTAACAAGGAACTTACACCTGAAGAAAAAATGCGTGAAAAGATTAAATACGAAATTGCAGAGGAGTTAGGATTAAGTGACAAGGTCGATGAATACGGATGGGGAGGATTAACAGCAGAAGAAACAGGGCGAATAGGTGGTATAATGACTAAAAGAAAAAAAGAGTTAAAGCTACCAACTAACGACCAAATTCTAGGAAGAAAATAATAGATTGACTTAATATTCTATTACATAGTATTATAAAACTTAGAAATTTATTTCAGTATAGGAAGAACTACATTAATTTGTATTTTTTTAATTTAGAATTACAATAGGATAGGGGGAATATCATGGCGTATGGTGAATTCGCAAAAATATATGATGAGTTAATAAACGAAGATATTAACTATGATGAAATGGTAGAGCGTATTTTAGAAATATGTAACTCGTATAATATAGAATTAAATGATTACTTAGATATTGCTTGTGGCACTGGAAATGTAACTATAAGAATAGCTAAGCATTTTAAAAATATTTATGGGGTCGATTTATCAGAAGATATGTTAAGAGAAGCTTTTGATAAATTTAAGGAAGCAAGAATAAAAGGAAAAATAATTTGCCAAGATATGACAGAACTTTCTCTTAATAAGGAATTTGATTTAATAACATCAGTATTAGATTCTACGAATTATATAACAGATTTAAATGGCCTTAAAAATTATTTTAAAGGAGTACATACTCATTTAAAATCAAATGGATTATTTATTTTTGATGTTAATTCATATTATAAGTTATCAGAGATATTAGGAAATAATATCTATACATATAGTGAAGAAGAAGTTTTTTATACGTGGGAAAATGTTTTTGAAGATAATTTACTATCTATGTTTTTAACGTTTTTTGTTAAGAAGGGTGAGCTCTACGAAAGATTTGAAGAAGAGCATCTAGAAAGGGCTTATACTGAGCAAGAATTAGAAAAAGAATTGGAAAATGCAAACTTAGAAGTTATAGCAAAGTTTGACGGATATACTAAAAATTATGTACAAGCAAATACTGAAAGAATAGTATATTTAATAAAGAAAAAGTAATAGAATAAAGAAAAAGTAATAGTTGGAGGAAAATATGAGCGATAAGATTATTAGAGCAGTTGCGAAAAATGGAATGGTAAGAATAATAGCTGGGATTACAACAGATTTAGTTGAGGATGCTAGAGTAATACATGAGTGTACTCCAGTTGCATCTGCAGCACTTGGAAGAATGTTAACAGCTGGTGCTCTTTTAGGAGCTACTTTAAAATCATCAAATGAAGTAATGACTTTAAGAATTAATGGTGGTGGAGACGCTAATGGAGTAGTTGTTACAGCATATGAAGGAGCTAAAGTTAAAGGATATATTGGAAATCCATATGGGGATATGCCTTTAAATTCAAATGGTAAATTAGATGTTGGTGGATATATAGGTAAAAATGGTAATTTAATGGTTATAAAGGACTTAGGAATGAAGGATCCTTATGTAGGTCAAGTTCCAATACATTCAGGAGAAATAGCAGAGGATTTAGCTTATTACTTTACTGTATCTGAACAAACTCCATCAGCGGTATCATTAGGAGTTTTAGTAGATAAAGATTATTCAATTAAGGTAGCTGGAGGATTTATAATTCAAATGTTACCAGATGCTGATGAATTCTTAGCAGATATTATAACTTATAGATTAGAAGAAATTCCATCTTTAACAACTATGTTAAATGAAGGAAAGAGTATGGATGATATACTAGATTATATATTTGGAGATATGGATTTAAAGATATTAGAGGAAATAAAACCAGAATTCTCTTGTAATTGTTCAAGAGAAAAAGTTGAAAAAGCTTTAATTTCTATAGGAGAAAAGGATTTAAGAGAAATATATGAAGATGGCAAAAATGAAGAGTTAAAATGCCACTTCTGTAATAAGACATATGTATTTACTCCAGAGGAAATAGGAAGATTATTAGCTAATTCAAGTAAATCTGAATAATTTATAAAAAATAAAGTAGGCTAGCTTTAAAAGACAGCCTACTTTATTTTTATAGCTTAATATTTGAAGAAAAATATAAATACTAATCAACAATTACTTGATGGATACGTATGATATAAGGGATTACAAAACAAGTAAACTCCCTCTATCTATTAGTTTTGTATTATTAAGATATATTGGTTTAACATCATATTTATACAAAAATTTTTTCACTTCATTACCAAAAATATAGTTATCTAGTGAACCAAAAAAAGCCATAGAATTATCTGAAATCATGCCACCAACACCACCGATAAAGCCATAATTAAAACCACTTAATTCTATGTCACCGAAAGGTAATAGTAAAATGTCAAAGTTTTCATTTTTTAATGTATCATATATGCCTTTATCATTAGTTATAATTGCATTTTCTTTTACTGGTAATATAGAGCATTTAGTGTAACCTTGTTTTACATTTATAGTTTTTTTGTTTTTACAGTAATCTAAAATTTTTTTATCAGTAAAATCTAAATTATGTATTAAGTAATTATCAGTAATATATGCATTCAGAGATATATTATTAGGATATTTAGATGATAGAGTGCTATCACTTTCTATAAAATTTATATTTTTTTCTTTTAAAAGTTTTTTAAAGGATAAATCTATGTTCTTATTAATAATTACAGTCTTACTATGATTATTAAGTATATTTAACTGAATATCTGTATGACCATTTATTGCTTCATATAGATTGCTATCCTTGGGGATTTTTATTATTTCATAATTTAGTTTTTTTAGCGAATTTATTTCACTTTTACTGGTTCTATAATCAATAAAACATATCATTAATTTTCTCCTCTTTTAAATATATTTCTTCTAACATATAAAATATTCATAAAAAAATCAATATTTTATTAATAAGTGTACAGTAAGATTAGTATATAGAAAAAAAATTAATACATACTAATATTAAGAAAGGAGTGAAATCCATGCTTGTGATAAGATTAGTGCATAATAATGATTTAGACTTAGTAAATGAATTACAAGAGCTTAGAGAGTTGTTAAAGAAAAAAAATATCACTATTGGTCTTGTAGAGAGCGGTGAGGGTGATTCACATTTAATAAAAATTATGTGCGAAAAAGATTGTTATAATGAAAAAGTTAGAAAAATGATATATTTATATATAAGCAATATTTTATATAATATAGTAATCGAAAAATATAGGAAAAAAGAACTTTTTAATTTTTTAACTGAAACTTATTTCTTTTTAAAACAAGATGAAATAATAGAAGTAGAAGATATGATTATGAAGGTTCTAAGAAGTGAAGAAAATTTAAAAAATGAAAAAATGATATATTGTATAGGTAAAATAAATTCTATAATAGAGAAAATAAAAACTTGTTTAGAAGAAAATGAAGAAATAAACATAAAGGGATTTATAACCTTTAGAATGAAGGAGCTTACAGAAGATATAGAAGATATTGTTGATAAAGTTGTAGAAGAATATATGGTTGAAAAAGAGTATAAAGAATTTGTAAAGTTATTAAAGTATTTTGTTGATATTCAAGAAAGTAAAATAGAAAAAATTAATATTTATATTCACGAAGGTGGAGGCTATGTATTAAAAGATGGTTATGGGAATGACGTTTTTGAGGAATTTATGAAGGAATTATCAGAGTGTAGAATAGATACTGAAGCTAAGATAGAAGATATAATAATAAGTGGATTGATAACCAATGCACCAAAGCAAATAATAATACATCACAAAGAAAATTGCATAAATACAGAATTTATCGAAACTATAGTTAATGTATTTGGTGATAGGGTTTTTTATTGTGCAGGTTGTGAAAATTGCATACAATCTAAAATTAAAATTTAAATAAATATAATAAATTTGAAAAAATTAGGGTTGTTATAAATTATAAACAACCCTTTTATAATTTAATATGATATATTGGAATTTTTACATTTTAATATGGAATATCTATGAAAATAGATGTAAAGATGGTAAAATACATGGTGAACTTCATTATAATAAAAAACGGGAAAAAGAACAAAATAGTATAAGAGTTATTGTAATTAGGAGGTGATGCAATGAATTGGAACTTTAAAAAGAATGTTAAACTTAGAGGAGTTCAAATTTTAGCGTTAGGATTCTTAGGAGTAATATTAGTAGGGGCATTAATCTTAACTTTGCCTATCTCTACAACTAAAGGAGAAAGTACTAACTTTTTAGATGCGTTATTTACTGCTACATCAGCTGTTTGTGTTACTGGGTTAATAGTAGTAGACACAGGTACGTATTGGAATGCATTTGGACAAACGGTTATAATGATATTAATAGAAATTGGTGGGTTAGGATTTATGTCTTTTACAACATTAATTGCTATTATTTTAGGGAAAAAGATTACCTTAAGGGAAAGATTAATATTACAAGATGCTATGAACACATTTAATATACAGGGATTAGTTAAAATGGTGCGATATGTATTAATATTTACAGTTTCTGTTCAGTTTTTTGGCGCATTATTGTTTTCTACTCAATTTGTTCCAGAATATGGATTAGGAAAAGGAATATTTTATAGTATATTTCATTCTATATCTGCATTCTGTAATGCAGGATTTGATATTCTAGGCAAATTTAATAGTTTAACATCTTATAATTCTAATGCAGTTGTAATACTGGTAGCGTCAGCATTAATTATAATTGGTGGATTAGGATTTACTGTATGGAGTGAATTATATAGCAGTAAAAGTTTAAGAAAGGTTTCTCTTCATTCAAAAATGGTAATATTAATGACTGTAGTGTTAGTAGTAGGTGGAACTTTATTGATGTTTTTATTTGAAAATAATAATATTAACACTATAGCAGATATGTCTTTTATTGATAAGGTTATGAATTCATTTTTTGCATCAGTTACACCAAGAACAGCTGGATTTAATAGTATTCCTACAGATGGTATGACTACAGCTGGAAAGTTTTTAACTATAATTTTAATGTTTATTGGTGGTTCACCAGGATCAACTGCTGGTGGAATAAAGACAACTACTATAGGAATTTTAATTGTAACTATAGTATGTGTAATTCAAGGAAGAGAAGATGCAGAGGTATTTAAAAGAAGATTTAGTAAGGATTTAGTGTATAAAGCATTTACATTAATATTTATTGGATTAAGTTTAGTAATAGTAGTGACTATGTTATTATCTTATACGGAAAAAGGAGTAAGTTTTATAGCATTATTTTACGAAACTGTATCGGCTTTCGGAACTGCAGGATTAACATTAGGTCTAACTTCTGAATTAAGTAATATAGGAAAAGTATTAATAATTTTTATGATGTATTTAGGAAGAGTTGGTCCATTAACTGTAGTATTATCTATAACAAGAAAGAAAAGAAATACAGGTATTAAATATCCAGAAGGAAAAATTTTGATAGGTTAGGGGAATAAGCATGGCAAATAATAAACAGTTTGTAGTTATTGGATTAGGTAGATTTGGAGAATCAGTTGCAAAGACTTTATACTCTTTAGGTCATGATGTTTTAGCAATTGATATGGATGAAGATTCTGTACAAGAAATCTCAGATTCTGTAACTCATGCAGTCCAAATGGATGCAACTGATGAAAGTGCATTAAAAACTTTAGGGTTAAGAAATTTTGATGTTGCTGTAGTTACTATTGGATCTAATATACAAGCAAGTGTAATGATAACTTTATTAGTTAAGGAGTTAGGAGTTAAGTATATAATTGCAAAAGGTCAAAGTGACTTACATGCAAAGGTATTATATAAAATAGGTGCAGATAGAGTTGTATTACCTGAAAAAGATATGGGAGTAAGAGTAGCTCACAATCTAGTTTCAGCTAGTATTTTAGACTTTATTGAATTATCTCCTGATTATAGTATTATGGAGCTAAGGGTACTTAACGAATGGAATGGTAAAACATTAAAAGAGCTTAAATTAAGAAGTAGTTATGGAATTAATATTATGGCAATAAAAAGAGGAGAAGATATAGATATTTCTCCAAAGGCTGAGGATATATTGTCTGAGGACGATATTATAGTTGCTATTGGATCTGCTGATGATTTAAGTAATTTAGAAGATATTTTAATTAGAAAAAAATAAGAGGTGAAAATTTGATAGTCATTGAAAGTAAAGACAACACATTATTTAAATATACAAAGAAGTTAAAGGAGAGAAAGCATAGAACAAAGGAAAATAAATATATTATAGAAGGTTTTAGATTAGTTCAAGAAGCATTTAAAGCAAATTGTAATATAGATTATATAATAGTAAATGAAAGTGGAAAAGAGAAAGTAGAAGATTATCTAAATGAATATATGGATAACATTAAAATATATGAAATGAAAAATGAATTATTTTCTCAATTATCTTCAACGGAAAATACTCAAGGAATAGTTGCAATAGCTAATATAAATAATTCAATAAGTGATATGAATGGAGATTTTTATTTGCTATGTGATAAAGTTCAGGACCCAGGAAATTTAGGAACTATCATTAGAACGGCTCATGCAGCTGGAGTAAATGCAATTATTTTAACAAAAGGTACAGTTGATATATATAATGATAAAACAATTAGATCAACAATGGGATCTATATTTTATATACCAATAATTTATGATAATGATTTAAGTTTATTAAAAAGGTTAAAAGGTGAAGGGTTTAGTTTAGTAGCTACATCTTTAGATGAGTCAAAGAATTTTTTTGATGAAGATTTAA
This sequence comes from uncultured Clostridium sp., assembly GCF_934754925.1. GTDB lineage: Bacteria > Bacillota > Clostridia > Clostridiales > Clostridiaceae > Clostridium. The sequence goes on from NZ_CAKVJA010000001.1 coordinate 106,691, forward strand.
AAGGAAAGGTTATATTATCTGTTGGAAATGAAGGAAATGGTATAAGTAAAGAGATTTTTGAACTTGCAGATAAAAAGGTAAAAATTCCTATGCCTGGTGGAGCAGAATCATTAAATGTAGGTGTTGCAACTTCTATAATATTATTCGAGAAAGTAAGACAAAGTTTATTATAAAATAAATTTAAAATAAGGTATTGAAAAAAATATTGGTTATTTGTATAATAAATTGTAAATAAATATTGAAAGACAGTGAATGAGAAAGTAGATATAGTGGAGTATACAGGGAGAAAAGGCCTTAGACTGGAAGTCTTTTTATATAAAGTTATATTGAAGTTCCCTCAGGAGTCCTAACTGTGAAATTATAGTAGTAGTTAGCGGTTAAAGCCGTTATTTAATTAAGATGGGTATTTTATTATTATATAGAATATCAATTAGGGTGGTAACGCGGATATTCCGTCCCTTTGTGGGGCTGAATATCCTTTTTTTATACCAAATTTCAAAAGGATACTTACATGTTAATGAATGATTGGGAAAGGTTGTTATATTATAATTGGTGTATCTTTAATATCAGATGAAATAGCCCCATTAAAATTAAGAATTAATAAGAAGGGAGAACAAAAATGCAAGAAAAATTATTAGCAATTAAAGAAGCTGCTTTTAATGAAATATCTGCTGCAGAAAACAGTGGAGCATTAGAAGAAATAAGAGTAAAATATCTTGGAAAAAAAGGTGAACTTACTACAATATTAAGAGGAATGGGATCATTAAGTCCAGAAGAAAGACCAGTAGTTGGGAAGCTAGTTAATGAAGCAAAAAGCGAAGTTGAAGAGAAATTAGAGGAAGCTATTAAGAAAATAAAGGAAATAGAAAAAAATGCTAAACTTGCAAGTGAAGTTATAGATATATCTCTTCCTGGTAAAAGAAATGTTATTGGTAAGAGACATCCTTTAGATTTAACACTAGAAAGCATGAAAGAGATATTTATTTCAATGGGATTCACAGTAGAAGATGGTCCTGAGGTTGAATTAGATCATTATAATTTTGAAGCTTTAAATATACCTAAGGATCATCCAGCAAGAAGTGAGCAAGATACTTTCTATATAAATGATAATATAGTTTTAAGAACTCAAACTTCTCCAATTCAAATTAGAACAATGGAAAATCAAGAACCTCCAATAAAGATGATATCTCCAGGTAAGGTTTATAGATCAGATGCTGTAGATGCTACACATTCACCAATATTCTATCAAATGGAAGGATTAGTAATTGACAAGGGAGTTACTTTTGCAGATTTAAAAGGAACATTAGAGTTATTTGCTAAAAAAATGTTTGGGGATAAGGTTGTAACTAAGTTTAGACCACACCACTTCCCATTTACTGAACCTTCAGCTGAAATGGATGCAACTTGCTTCGTTTGTGAAGGAAAAGGTTGTAGAGTATGTAAAGGAAGCGGTTGGATTGAAATATTAGGATGTGGAATGGTTCACCCTAATGTTTTAAGAAATTGTGGAATTGATCCAGAAGTTTATAGCGGATTTGCTTTTGGATTTGGTGTAGATAGAATGGTTATGCTTAAGTATGGTATTGATGATATAAGAGCATTATACGAAAGTGATATGAGATTTTTAAATCAATTTTAATTAGGAGGTAAAGTAAGATGAAAGTACCATATAATTGGCTAAAGGACTACGCTGAAGTAAACGTAGATCCACATACATTAGGAGATAAATTAACTCTTTCAGGATCAGCGCTAGAAGAGGTTATTATACAAGGTGATAATATAAAAAATGTTGTTACTGGTAAAATTACAAAAATAGAAAAGCATCCAGATGCAGATAGATTAAATGTTTGTCAAGTTAATATAGGTCAAGAAGAAGAAATCCAAATAGTTACAGCTGCAACTAATATGAAAGAACAAGATATAGTACCAGTTGCTCTTCATAAGTCTATTTTAGCTGATGGGACTGAAATTAAGAAGGGTAAAATGAGAGGTGTAGTATCTAATGGTATGTTCTGTTCTGAAGAAGAACTTGGAATTGCTGGAGATGAACCAGTACATGGCTTAATGATTTTACCGGCTGATGCTCCATTAGGAATGGATATTAAAGAATACTTAGGATTAAATAAGGCAATATTAGATTTTGAAATAACATCTAATAGACCAGATTGTTTAAGCATGGTAGGAATGGCTAGAGAAACAGCTGCAACTTTAAGAACATCTTACAAGATGCCAAACTTTAATTACGTAACTAAATGCTCTGCTAATATTAATCATGAATTAAAAGTTGAGATTAAAGATGAGTTATGTAGAAGATACATGGCTAAAGGTGTTAAAAATGTTAAGGTTGAGCAATCACCAGGATGGATGCAAGAAAGACTTTTAGAAGCAGGAGTTAGACCTATAAATAATATAGTTGATATAACTAACTTTGTTATGTTAGAACTAGGTCAACCAATGCACGCTTTTGATGCAAGACAAATAGAAAGTAAGACTATAGTTGTTGAAAGAGCTCAAGATGGAGAAAAGTTTACAACTTTAGATGAAATAGAAAGAGAATTAGATTCAAGTATCTTAATGATAAAAGATGGTTCTAAGTCTGTAGCTATAGCTGGAATAATGGGTGGATTAAATTCTGAAATTCAAGATGATACTACAGAAGTAATATTTGAATCTGCAAACTTTGAAGGAACTAATATAAGAGTTAGCTCTAAAAAGTTAAACTTAAGATCAGAAAGTTCTTCAAGATTTGATAAAGATATAGATCCAAATTTAGCTAAACTTGCAATAGATAGAGCTTGTGCATTAATATGTGAATTAGGTTGCGGTGAAGTTATGGAAGGAACTATCGATGTTTATAATTCTATAAAAGAAGAAGGTTCTATAACTGTAAACTCTACATGGATAAATAAATTCTTAGGAACAGATATATCTAAGGAAGAAATGAAGGAAGCTTTAGATTCATTAGATTTAAAAACTGAATTAAATGGTGATGATTTAAATATAACTATTCCAACATTTAGAATAGATATTGCTATAAAGGAAGATATAGCAGAAGAAATTGCTAGAATTTATGGATATGATAAGATTCCTACTACTATATTTAAGGTTTCAACAGAAAGAGAACCAAAATATAAAAATGAATTATTAACTGATAAAGTTATAGAAATAATGGTAGGTAGCGGTGTTAACCAATCTATTAGTTACTCATTTGTATCTCCTAAGGTATTTGATAAAGTTAACATACCAGCAGATAGTGAACTTAGAAATGTTGTTAAAATAAAGAATCCACTAGGAGAAGATTATAGTGTAATGAGAACAACTACATTACCTTCAATGATGGAATCCTTAGGAAGAAATTATTCAAGAAATAACGACTATGTAAGATTATTTGAGATTGGTAGAGTATATTTACCAAATGAAGATGAAAAACAATTACCTACTGAGAAGAATGTTTTAACTATAGGTATTTATGGTGATTGCGATTACTTAGATCTTAAAGGAATAGTTGAAAATATAATTGATGGATTAGGAATAGCTAAGGCTAAATATATTAGAGAAAGTGAAAACCCAAGCTATCATCCAGGAAAAACAGCTGCTCTTATGGTAAGAAATAAGAAAGCTGGAGTATTTGGAGAAGTTCATCCAGATGTAATAGAAAACTATGGAATAGATGTAGATTGCTATGTAGCTGAATTAGATTTAGATGCTTTATTTGAAGCTTCAACTACAGTAAAAACTTATAAACCATTACCAAAGTTCCCAGCTGTAACTAGAGATATTGCCTTACTTTGCGATGATTCTATATTAGTTGCCGAAATAGAAGAAACAATAAGAAAAGCTGGTGGAAACTTAGTAGAAAAGGTTCAGTTATTTGATATATACAAAGGTGCTCAAATACCAGAAGGAAAGAAATCAATAGCTTATGCAATTGCATATAGAGATGAAAAGAAAACTTTAGAAGATAAAGATATATCTAAAGTTCATGATAAAATTCTTAAAGCTTTAGAGCACAAATTAGGAGCTGTTTTAAGATAATTAATATATATTTAGGAAGCTGAAAATATCAGCTTCCTTTTAAATTATTATTAAAGATTTTTTTAATAAATATAATGGTTTATACGAAAGTTTAGATTTTCTTAAACCTATACAACCACAATCTTCTTGTCTATTTATATAGATTGTTTTTGAAAAATATTTTTTTATAAACTCTCTATTTATAAATGCATAGACTCCTTTATAATCAATATTACATCTTTCAATGTGAATTATAGCAGTATCTTTTAAAATTTCACCAATTGAAAATCCAACTAAGGAATTTTCAACATAAACAGCGATAGAATACAAATTTAGATATTTAAGGTTATAGAGTAAGTCAGTTATTTCCTTAGTTTCTATTTGAAGTTCATTACATAGAGAAGCTTTTTTTGAATGCCAGTTTGATAGTAGCTCTAAGCAATCATTTATTTTTTCCTTATTATCAATAGAAGTAATTGTGTAATTATAGGATTTTATAAAAGCATTATAATGATTTTTTTTCTGATGATATTTTTTACCTTCTAAATTTAATAAATCATTGGTTAAATATATATATTCGAATGTATCTCTATTTTCAATGATTTTAAAAGGTAAATTAGTAAATGCTTTTAAATCATAAATAAAACTATCTTCTATATCTCCTAATAAATAGATATTATCATTAGTAGATAAGTCTTTTAATTTAAGAATTAGATTTTGAAGTGTTGAAGTTTTATAGCCTATTGGCATCATAAAAAATGTCCCATAATTAGTTTCTTTTTTTATTATTAAGCAGTTATTTATTATAGAGTATTTAGTTTTACATAAATCTCGCCATAAATATAGAGCAGTAAAGGAGTATTCATAAGATTTATTGTAAAAATTCCTTAAATAACTAGTAAATAAATCTTTATCATTTAGAGTCAAGTCTTTAAAGTTTTCCAATGTATCATCCCCTTATTGTTTAAAAAGAAAAGGTATATATAATAGTTTATTTTTATCTTATAAAGATGTGTAAATATATATTGTAAAAATGTAGGAATTAAATTTTAACTAAAGAATATAATTTTATGAATAAATTTTATTATTTAGAGGGATAAAATAAATGAAATTAAAGAATTTAGTATTAAATTTATCAAAAGATGATATATTAAATCTAATTACTTTACAGGATAAAACAATAATAAAAAAAATAGATTTAGGAAATACAATTAATATTAGTGGAGTGTACAAGTTAGTTGGATTAAATATTGACTTTGATACTTCAATGACAATATCTAGCTTTAAGAATAATATAATTTATATCGATATTAATAGTTTCCAAATTTCTAATAAGAGTTCTTCCAATCCATTAGTTAAAGGTTCTATAGCACTTTTAACTAAATCTATAAATGATATTGAAGGTATGAATTTAAAGAATAAAGTGTTAACAATTGATATTGAAAAGATAGTTCAAGTTTATTGTACTGACACATATGGAATTAAATTAGAAAAATTAGACATTAGTACATTAAATACTAGTAACGGATGTTTTGAATTTAGAATTAATATATTAGATATAAATTTAAGTAATTTAAAAAATATAGATAACTTAAAAAAATAAGATTATAAGAGGCTATATTAATTTATTTGAAAGACTTTAAGTTAAAGTAAAATAAAATAATATAGTCTTTAGTATTATAAAGTTATATTTAATAAAACTTTATAGAAAAATAAAAATATGCTATTATTATCAGTATTAGCATTTACTTAGGAGGTAAGGGTATGGAAAGATACGTTTTAGCTTTAGATCAAGGTACTACAAGTTCAAGAGCAATAATATTTGATAAAGAACAAAATATATATGGAATGGCTCAAAAGGAATTTAATCAAATATATCCTAAAGAGGGGTGGGTTGAACATGATCCAATGGAAATTTGGGCATCGCAATATGGTGTTTTACAAGAGGTTTTAGCTAAAACTAATATAACACCAGAACAGATCGCAGCAATAGGAATAACTAATCAGAGAGAAACTGCAATAGTTTGGGACAAACAAACTGGCGAACCTATATATAATGCTATAGTTTGGCAATGTAGACGAACTGCAGATATTTGTGAAAAATTAAAGAGTGATGGATTTGATAAATATATTAAAGAAAATACAGGATTATTAATAGATGCATATTTTTCAGCAACAAAGGTTAAATGGATATTAGATAATGTAGAGGGTGCTAGAGCAAAAGCAGAAAAAGGTCAATTGCTTTTTGGAACTGTTGATACTTGGCTACTTTGGAAACTTACAAATGGCAGAGTTCATGTAACCGATTATACTAATGCTTCAAGAACTATGCTTTTTAATATTAAGGAGTTAAAATGGGATAAAAAAATATTGGATAAGCTTAATATTCCAATGTCTATGTTACCTGAAGTAAGAAGTTCTTCAGAAATATATGGATATGTTAATTTAGGTGGAGAGGATAATATTAAGGTACCTATAGCTGGAATAGCAGGAGATCAACAAGCGGCTCTTTTTGGTCAAGCAGCTTTTAATAAAGGGGATGCTAAAAATACATATGGAACAGGATGTTTCTTGTTGATGAATACCGGGGAAGAGCTAGTAGAAAGTAAAAATGGCCTTTTAACTACTATAGCAATAGGATTAAATGGTAAGGTAAATTATGCTTTAGAAGGCTCGGTTTTTATGGGAGGTGCCATAATTCAGTGGCTTAGAGATGAGATGGGAATGTTAGCTGATGCCCAGGATTCTGAATATTTCGCTAAAAAGGTAAAAAATAATGGTGGAGTTTATGTAGTTCCAGCATTTGTAGGACTTGGAGCTCCCTATTGGGATATGTATGCAAGAGGATCTATTTTTGGATTAACTAGAGGTTCAAATAAGAATCATATAATTAGGGCAGCTCTTGAGTCTATTGCTTATCAAGTTAGAGATTTAATAAATGCAATGGAAGAGGATGCCGGATTTAAGATTAATACTTTAAAAGTTGATGGTGGAGCTAGTAAAAATAAGTTGTTAATGCAGTTTCAATCAGATATAACTAATATTGAGGTATGTAAGCCTATAATAACAGAAACTACAGCCCTTGGTGCTGCATATTTAGCAGGATTAGCGGTGGGATATTTTAATACTATTGAAGAAATATCAGAAAATTGGTATGGAGGTGAAAATTATAATCCTAATATGGAAGTTGAAGAGAGAGAAAAGTTATATAATGGATGGAAAAAGGCTGTTAGTAGAGCTCAACATTGGGATGAATAATTAGCAAATAATCATAAAAGGATTATAATATAAATAAAATTAATAGAAGTGTAATAGTTTAGGTCAAGACAAAAAACAGAGGATTAAATCTTCTTGTTTTTGTCTTGATTTTTTTTGTTTTATATATTTATAAAAGGGAGTGAATTTTATGTATGATGTGGTGATAATTGGAGCTGGGGTTATAGGTGCATCTATATTTAGAGAGTTAACTAAATATAATTTAAAGATTGCAGTAGTTGAAAAAGAAAATGATGTGGCAATGGGAGCAACTAAAGCAAATTCAGCAATTATACATGCAGGTTATGATCCAAGAGTTGGTAGTTTAATGGCAAAATATAATGTTAAAGGTAATGAAATGTTTGAAAGTCTTTGTAAAGAATTATCTGTTCCTTTTAAGAGAATAGGATCATTAGTTTTAGCTTTTAATAATGAAGAGCTAAATCTTATTAATACCCTCTTCATCAATGGAAAAAATAACGGTGTTAAGAATTTAAAAATATTAAGTAGAGATGAAGTATTATTACTTGAACCTAATATATCTAAAGACATTATAGGCGCTTTATATGCGCCTACATCAGGAATAGTAGGACCATTTGAATATACTATAGCTCTTATGGAAAATGGTTATCAAAATGGTGGAGAAGTAATTTTAGAAAGTGAAGTAGTTTCTATAATTAAGAATAATAATTTTATTATTAAAACTAAGGATGGTAAAGAAATTAAAAGTAGATATGTTGTAAATGCAGCTGGAGTTTATGCGGATAAAATTCATAATATGATATGTAAAGAAAAATTTAAAATTGTTCCTAGAAAGGGCGAATATTTTGTAATGGATAAGAGTCAAGGAACCATAGTAAATCATACAATTTTTCAATGCCCATCAAGATTAGGAAAAGGAATATTAGTAACACCTACAGTACATGGCAATCTTTTAGTTGGTCCAAATGCAGTAGATTTAGAAGATAAGGAATCATTAAGCACTACAAGTGAAGGATTGTCTTATATAAGAAAGGCTTCAATAAAAACTACTAATAAGATTAATTTTAGAGAAAGTATAAGAAATTTTTCAGGCCTTAGAGCTACTTCAGATATAGATGATTTTATAATAGGTGAAGATAGTCAAGTAAGAGGATTTATAGATATAGCAGGAATTAAATCTCCAGGATTATCATCAGCACCTGCAATAGCTGAAGATGTAGTTAAAATACTGTTAAATTCTGGGCTGAAATTAATAAAAAATGATAGTTTTACCGGGGCAAGAACAAATGTTCGTTTTACAGACTTATTATCATCTGAAAAGAATGAGTTAATAAAAAAGCAACCTACTTATGGAAGAATAATATGTAGATGTGAAGAAATTACTGAGGGAGAAATAATAGATGCAATTAAACACTCTTTTGGAAAAATAACATTAGATGGTGTAAAAAGAAGATGTAGACCAGGGATGGGGAGATGTCAAGGGGGATTCTGTGGACCAAGAGTTCAAGAAATTATTGCAAGAGAATTAAATATAAAAATGGAAGAAGTAGTATTAGAAAAAAACAATTCTATTATATTATATGGAAAGACTAAATAGGAGGAAGGACTAAGGGTATGTATGATTTAATAGTAATAGGTGGAGGGCCAGCTGGTTTAGCTGCAGCATATGAAGCTAAGTCAGAGGGAGTTGATAAAATTTTGATAATAGAAAGAGATAAGGAGTTAGGAGGTATTTTAAATCAATGTATTCATAATGGATTTGGTCTTCATACATTTAAAGAAGAGCTTACAGGACCAGAGTATGCTGAAAGGTTTATTGATATGGTTACTGCAACAGATATAGAGGTTAAGCTTGATACAATGGTTTTAGAGGTAGATAAGCGTAAAGTTGTACATGCAGTTAACAGTAAAGATGGGTATATGACATTAGAAGCAAGATCAATAGTTCTCGCAATGGGATGTAGAGAAAGAAGCAGAGGGGCAATATCTATACCTGGAGATAGACCATCAGGAATATTCACAGCGGGAGCAGCTCAGAGGTATATAAATATGGAAGGGTATATGCCAGGTAAAAATGTATTAATATTAGGATCTGGAGATATTGGTCTTATAATGGCTAGAAGAATGACTTTAGAAGGAGCAAGTGTTAAGGGTGTTATTGAAGTAATGCCATATTCTAATGGGTTAAATAGAAATATAGTTCAATGTTTAAATGATTATAATATACCATTATATTTATCTTACACCGTTATAGACATAATAGGAAAAGAAAGATTGGAAAAGGTTATAATAGCAAAAGTTGATAAAGATAGACAACCAATTAAAGGAACTGAAATAGAATTTGATGTAGATACTTTATTATTATCTATTGGGTTGATTCCTGAAAATGAATTATCAAGTAAAGCTGGTATAGAAAAGGATAATAGAACTAATGGATTAGTTGTAAATGAAAGTATGGAAACATCAATAGAAGGAATTTTTGCTTGTGGCAATGTTTTACATGTACATGATTTAGTTGATTTTGTTAGTGAAGAAGCTAAAAGAGCAGGCAAGTCTGTTTCTAAATATTTAATGGGAAAAATGAAGTCAAAAAACTATATAAATATAGTTAATGGAGAAAGTATAAATTATACTGTACCTCAAAAGTTAAATATAAATTCTATAGAAGATAAGCTTATTATATTTATGAGGGTGAATAATATTTATAATAATAAAAAGATTATTGTAAGAACAGGTAAAAATATAGTTGCGGAGTTTAAAAGAAAACATTTAGTTCCTTCTGAAATGGAAAAAATAATTATAAATAAATCTTTTTTAGAAAATATAAAAGGTGACTTGGTAGTTTCTTTAGAGGATGGTGAATAATTTGGAGAGAAAATTAATATGTATATGTTGTCCTATGGGATGTAATTTAACTGTAGATGCTGAAAATAAAAGGGTTTATGGGAATACATGCAAACGTGGAGAAATATATGGATTAAATGAAGTTATTAATCCAGTTAGAGTAATTACCTCTACAGTGAAAATTAAAGATGCGTTCTTACCTGTATTACCAGTTAAAACAAATGGTGCTATTCCCAAGAATTTAAATTTTGAAGTTATGAAAGTAATTAATAGTATTACTGTTATAGCTCCTATTAAGTGTGGAGATATTATTATAAGCAATATCTTGAATACAGGTATAGGTTTAGTTGCAACTAAGAGTATGAATAGATTATAAGTAATTAGAATAATCCCAGCAGATAAAAGGTTAAGGGTTTATTTGTTGGGATATTAAATTCTAAATTTAAAAGTATATGACATATGGTAAATATAGTATATAATATACATAATATGATATAAAAACGAGGAGAAAGTTTAATGCCTAAGTTAATAAAAATACAAAATCCTAAATTTATTGATGATGTTAAAAATATTGTAGATATAAGAGATGAATTTATATATAGTGAAAAAATACAAAATAAACTTATAGAAAACACAGATATTGAAAGTAAGAATGATATAGGTATTACTATAGATTCCTGTATATTTAATAATGTAACTTTTATTGATTGTAATTTTGAAAGAATTGATTTAATAGATACAATATTTAAAAATTGTGATTTGTCTAATGTATCATTTATTGGTGGGAGCATACATAGAACTCAATTTATAAATTGTAAACTAATTGGAACAAGATTTGATGAATGTAACTTAAAAAATACTTTGTTTGAAAATATATTAGGAAAATACTCTAATTTTTCTTTTAGTAAAATAAATAATGTAAACTTTGTGGAATGTAATATGATGGAAGTTGCATTACAAGAAGTTAATCTAGAAAAATGTGTATTTGAAAATTGTAATTTAACTAATGGATTTTTTAGTAAAACATTCCTAGGAAAAATTGATTTTACTACTTGTGATATTACAAATATCGATGTAGATATCCCTAATATATATGGTACTACAGTAACAACAATGCAAGCTTTAGAGTTAAGTAGATTATTAGGATTAAATATAAAATAAACTATTAAAACTATCTATGAAAAATCATAGATATTTTTTTATAATAATATTTTAGTTTAATGGGGAAAATAATACAGATACTGATATGAATTGGATGTGATATATATGAAAATTCTAAAATACATGTTGATTTTTATTCCAATCAGCATAGTAGGAAAATTTATGAACTTTTCCCCAGCAGTTATGTTTATTTTAGCAGCCTTATCAATTGTACCTCTTGCAGGATTAATGGGAGAAGGTACAGAAGAAATATCTTTTTATTCGGGACCTAAAATTGGAGGCTTTTTAAATGCAACCTTCGGAAATGCAACAGAATTAATAATATCATTTTTTGCATTAAAGGAAGGATTATTTGAAGTTGTTAAATCTTCAATAGCTGGATCAATAATAGGAAATATTTTATTAGTATTAGGTGCTAGTATGTTAATGGGAGGTATTAAGCATAAAAGTCAAAAATTTAATAGAAATATAGTAGAAGTAACATCAAGTATGTTACTATTTGCAGTTATAGGATTATCTATACCTGCAGTATTTACTCATACCTTTTCTAGTGATTTGTTAAATACTAAATATGAGGGATTAAGTATAGCAGTAGCAGTTATAATGTTTATACTATACATATTAAGCTTAGTATTTTCTTTCTTTACTCATAAGGAGTTATATGCAGTTAATTACGAAGAAGAAGGAAAGGCAAAATGGTCATTAAAAAAAGCTATAATAATATTAATAATAGTTACTATTTTTATTGCAATTGAAAGTGAATTTTTAGTAGGTGGAGTAGAAGGAATAACTAGTAAATTAGGTTTAAGCGAATCTTTTGTAGGTATTATATTAATTCCGATTATAGGAAATGCAGCAGAACATACTACTGCAATTACAATGGCATTAAAAAATAAGATGGATGTTTCAATTGAAATTGCAATAGGCTCAAGTTTACAAATAATATTATTTGTTGCTCCAGTACTTGTGTTTTTAAGCTTAATGTTTACACCTATGACTATAATATTTAATCAATTTGAATTAATTGCTCTTATTGTTTCAGTTTTAATAGCTAATAAAGTAGCTAGTGATGGTGAATCCAATTGGTTAGAAGGAGCTCAGTTAGTTGCTGTATATTTAATAATTGCAGATGGATTCTTTATAGTATAAAGTTAACATCACATAATAATACTACTAATTAGTACTGTAATTACATAGCATTATATATCTATAAATGAGTAAAATAACTTTGTAATGTGAAATAACATTATAATGTATTTTCTTATAGGAGGAATAATACTATGAGTGAAAAACATAGCTGTTGTTGTTCAAGTCAACAAGAAAAAGAAAAAAAGGCAAATAACTGTGGATGTAAACATAGAAAAGGGAAAAAGGCTCAAAATATAAAAGAAAATTATTAGAAAATAAATGGCTAGTGTATGCTATATACTAGCTATTTATTTTTTATATAAAAAAATTGAATAATTCAAATTAATATATATAATTAATAATAGAAAAATGATATTATATAAATTAAAATGAGATTATATATAAACAAGGTGGATGCAAATGGAAGAATTAAAAAAAGCATTAGATGAAGTATTTAAAGATGAAATAATAAAAGTTGTTATAAGTAATAAGATTAATAAAGAAATTAAATACAATAAGATATCAGTTAATCTAAAGGAAACAAATAAAGGTAGATTTTATCAAATAGAAAAATTTACTGATAAACAGGTTTTTCATGAAAATGTAAATGTAGAAAGTATTAATGAAAAAATATATGAGTGCTTAAATGGAGCTTATAAACAACTTTCAGCATGGTCAGATAATTATACATATGATATGAAAATATCAAAAAAGGGAAAAGTATTTTTAGGTAAAAAGAAAAGCGATAATTCCAAGGTTGTTAAAAAGGGACATAATAAAGAGAAAAATTATATATTAAAAGAAGGTATGATAATTGAGCCTCTTATAGATTTAGGTGTATTTACTAAGGAGGGGAAAGTTGTTAATTCTAAATATGATAAATACAAACAAATAAATAGATTTATTGAAATAATTGATGATGAAATTAAAAAGAATAATTATAAAGAGTTAACAATACTAGACTTTGGATGCGGTAAATCCTATTTAACATTTGTATTATATTATTATTTTGTTAAAATAAAGAATATAAATGTTAAAATGATAGGTTTAGATCTAAAAGAAGATGTAATTAAGAAATGTAATGAAATAGCTCAAAGATATAAATATGAAAACTTACACTTTGAATTAGGGGATATTAATGGATTTAAATATAATAACAAGGTTGATATGGTAATAACATTACATGCATGTGATACAGCAACAGATTATGCACTATATAATGCTGTTAAGTGGAATAGTAAAATGATTTTCTCTGTACCATGTTGTCAGCATGAATTTAATAGTCAAATGAAAGCTGATGAATTATCAATATTAACTAAATACGGTATAGTTCAAGAAAGAGTAGCTGCTTTAATGACTGATAGTGTAAGAGCAAACTTATTAGAATGTGCAGGGTATAAGACTCAACTATTAGAATTTATAGATATTTCACATTCTCCAAAAAACATTTTAATTAGAGCCTCAAAATCAAATATATCAAAGGAAAAAAGAGAAAAATCTCTTAAAGAGGTTAATAATTTAATTGAAACATTTAATTTTAATCCAACGCTATATAGTTTATTAAAAAATGATAATTTAATCTAATTAATGAAAGCAGTAAAGATTTACATTTACTGCTTTTATTTTTAAATATATGTAAGGAGAGTTTTATGAAGGTAGTTAGAAAGAAACCTTTTAATGTTGTTATTTATGGAAGAAGTTTAATGATAATAGCTTTATTAATAATACAGATTGCTATATTAGGGTTTACATTTAGGTGGTTAAGTGAATACTTCCCATATATATATGGTGGATTTACTACACTTACAGTAATTTTAGTTATTTATATTTTAAATAAAAATGAAAATCCATCCTTTAAATTAGCATGGATAGTACCTTTTGTTGTGTCACCTGTTTTTGGGGCGTTATTTTATTTGTTTGTAAAGTTTCAAGTTGAAAGTAAACTTATTAACTATAAATTACTAAAAATTATAGGAGAAACCCAACAATATCTATCACAAGATAAGAAAGTTATTGATGAACTAGAAAAGATGGACATGCAAGTAGCTAATTTAGCTAAATATATGATTAATACAGGTGGATATCCTATTTATAAAAATACAAATATAGAATACTTTTCTTTAGGTGAAGAGAAGTTTAAGGAAATGAAACGACAAATAAAAAAAGCTCAAAAATTTATTTTTATGGAATATTTTATTGTTGAAGAAAGTTATATGTGGAATTCTATTTTAGAACTGCTAGAAGAAAAGGTGAAAGAAGGTGTTGAAGTTAGATTTATGTATGATGGTATGTGCTCATTATCATTATTACCATATGATTATCCTAAGACACTAGAAAAGTTAGGGATAAAGTGTAAAATCTTTTCTCCACTTAGACCAGTTCTTTCAACAGCTCAGAATAATAGAGACCATAGAAAAATACTTGTTATTGATGGAACAGTAGCCTTTAATGGGGGAATAAACTTAGGAGATGAATATATAAACCGTATTGAAAAGTATGGGCACTGGAAAGATACTGCAATAATGTTAACTGGAGATGCAGTAAAAAGTTTCACTTTGATGTTTTTACAAATGTGGAATATTAATGAAAAGAATCATGATGATTTTGAAAAATATATATCTATAGAAAAAGAAGAACAGAATACTATTGGATATGTAATGCCTTATGGTGATAGCCCTTTAGATAATGAAAGTGTTGGGGAAAATGTATATTTAGATATATTAGCTACAGCTAAAAAATATGTTCATATTATGACGCCATATTTAATTATTGATAATGAAATGATGACGGCTTTAACATATGCAGCGAAAAGAGATGTTGATGTAAAATTAATATTACCAGGTATTCCTGATAAAAAAAGCGCATTTATGTTAGCAAGAACATATTATCCTGAACTTATACAAGCTGGTGTTAAGCTATATGAGTACACTCCAGGTTTTGTACATGCTAAGGTATTTTCAAGTGATGATGAAAAAGCTGTAGTAGGAACCATAAATTTAGATTTTAGAAGCTTATATCTTCACTTTGAATGTGCAACCTTCTTTTATAAAAGTAATACTATAAAGTCTGTAGAAAATGATTTTCAAAATACATTATTAAAATGTAAGTTGGTAACTATGGAGGATTATAAGAAATTAAATATTTTTTATAAAATTGGTGGAGGAATTTTAAAATTAATTGCACCATTAATGTAGCAAATAAAAAATAATAATGAAAGAATACAACTCTTTCATTATTATTTTTTTATTTGTCTTAAAAGATAAAATAATTACATAATAATAGAATGTACAAGCATTTTTATAAATATCATAAGGGGGAATGATTACTTTGATTAATAATAATAAAAATAGTATAACATTTATAACAATTACTACTATTTTTACTTTATTAATAATATATTTTTTAATTTCTATATATTTTAATAATCACTTTCTAATAGGAACATATATAAATGGTGTAAATGTATCATTTAAAACAGTAGAAGAAGCTGATAATAAATTATTAAATGAATCATATAATTATGTTTTAGAAATTAGGGAGAGAAAAGATATAATAGAGTATATTAAAGGTGATAAAATTAATTTTAAATATAATGGAACGGATAAAATTGGTGAGTTAAAGAAAAAACAAAATGGCTTTTTATGGCCTAAGTTTTTATTTACTAAAGAGGATTATAATATAAATAATATTTATTCTTATGAAAAAGCTTTACTTGATGAGGAATTTAATGAGTTATCATGTTTTGATAAGGAGAATATTATTGAGCCTTTAGATGCTTGTTTCCATTATAATGGTACTGAATATGAGATAATTGAAGAAGTATATGGAAATAAAGTTAATAAAGATTATTTATATGCTTATATATTGAATTCTGTATTAATAGGAAGAAAAGCTATTGATTTAGAGGATATAAATGCTTATGAATATCCAGACTTTACATCAACCAGTGAAAAAGTTATAGAAGCTCAAAAACAATTAAATACATTTGTAGCAACTACAGTATATTATAATTTTGATGACGAAATAGAAATTTTAGATGGAGGTATTATTAACGAGTGGTTAGAAGTAGATCAATCTATGGATGTTGTACTTAACGAAAAGAAAATTAAAGAATATTTAAATGATCTAAGCGTTAAATATGACACTTATGGAAAAACTCGTACTTTTAAAACTACAACAGGAAGAACAGTTGAAGTAGTGGGGGGGAATTATGGATGGAAGATTGATAAAACCAAAGAGTTTGATGAATTAATCAATAATGTAAAAAATGGTGAAACCGTAAAAAGGAAGCCTTTATATATACAAGAAGCATGGGGAACTAGAGAAAATGATATTGGAAATACTTATGTAGAAATAAATTTAACTAATCAATGTTTATGGTTTTATAAAAATGGAGAGTTAATTGTACAAGGAGATATTGTAACTGGGAATGTAAGTCGGGGAAATGCAACTCCACAGGGCACTTATGTATTAAACTATAAGCAAAAAAATGCAACATTAAAGGGTCAAGGATATAGTTCTGATGTTAAGTATTGGATGCCGTTCAATTGTAATATTGGTATACATGATGCAAGTTGGAGAGGAGCTTTTGGAGGTTCTATTTACAAGTCTGATGGGAGCCATGGATGTGTAAATGCACCTGAGTATTTGGCTAAAAAAATATATGAAAATATAGAACCAGGAACTCCTATTGTTTGTTACAAGGAGAAATAGAAATAAAAATATAAATATGATAGATAATATAGTAACTTTCATAGTGCACAGAAAAGATAAGATCAAATAGAGAAAATAAGAAGGATTATATTTTGATTTGTTTTAATATAATCCTTCTTATTATTTTAGTAATAATTTATTAGTATACATAATAAAATATATTAAGTTTAAATTATAAAATTAAAATCTCAATTAAAGGGGTGAAAATTTATGGTAAATAGAACAGAGACCATAATTTTAAAATTATCAAGAAATGATGAAAGAAAGATTAGAGATAAAGCTATAATAAATAATAAAAGCATAACTGAATATATAAAGCAAATATGTATATATGATCCCTGGATTGAAAACTATGAGGAATAAGGGAATATGGACTTTGTAAGTGGCAGTATATTACATAAGTTATTTATTATTTTTTATATTCTTATTATAGTTTATGGATTTTATTCTGATATTAAAGAGAAAAATAAAATTGAAAAAAGAATAAAAGAAAAAATAGATGATCAATACAAAACAGAGATATTATTAGAAATAGATGAAGATGAAAAGTATATGTTGAGAAATTTAGCCTGTGATTATGGATATGATTCAATAGAAGAATTTATAGTCAAGATATTGAATCAAGAAATAAATAAAGAATGAATTATCTAATAATAATTATTATCTATTGATAGTGTTGTAATATTGTAGTATATTAAAAGTAATAAAACACACTACATATATTTGTTTGTAGGTTTAAGCTTAATTTACTAAATTAGTGATTTAGAATTTTACTTAGTATAAATATATAATATTGGAGGGCTACACATGTTAAACATAGGATGTCACCTATCTACTACAAAAGGATTCAAAAATATGGGGAAGGAAGCTTTATCTATTGGAGCTAATACTTTTCAATTTTTTACTCGAAATCCTAGAGGTGGAAAAGCTAAAGATATAGATGAAAAAGATATTAATGAGCTTTTAGAAATAATGAAAAAAAATAATTTTGCTAAGATATTAGCACATGCTCCATATACTTTAAATGGATGTTCAGCAGATGAAAATACAAGAAAATTTGCTACTGAAATGATGGCTGATGATTTAGTTAGAATGGAGTATTTACCTAATAACTTATATAATTTTCATCCAGGAAGCCATGTTAAACAAGGGGTTGATGTAGGAATAGACTATATTGTAGAAATGTTAAATACAGTATTAAAGCCTGAGCAAACAACTACTGTTTTACTTGAAACAATGGCTGGAAAGGGAACTGAAATAGGTAGAACATTTGAAGAAATTGCAGAAATTATAAATAGAGTTGAGTTAAAAGACCATTTAGGTGTATGTTTAGATACATGCCATGTTTATGATGCTGGATATGATATAGTTAATGATTTAGATAATGTTCTAGAAGAATTTGATAAAATAATAGGATTGAATAGATTAAAAGCTATTCATTTAAATGATAGTAAAAATCCTTTTAAGAGTCATAAAGATAGACATGAGAAGATAGGTGAAGGAAGTTTAGGGCTTGAGGGAATAAGCAGAATAATAAATCATCCAAAGCTTAGACATTTACCATTTTTCTTGGAAACGCCTAATGAATTAGAGGGATATAAAAATGAAATAGAGTTATTAAAAGAACAGTATAAATAATAATGTAAGTGAAAGTATTCTTATAGCTACCAAGCTAGGGAAATACTTTCATTTTTTTTGTAAAAAAATAATTAATTATAATATAAACTTATAAAAAAGACTAAAATAATAATATAAATATAATAAAAGTTAAAAATTTAGAGGTGATTTTTTATGAATGAAAATAACGGTAAGGAAAGTAAAGCAATTGAGGTATTATTTCAAAAATTAATAAATGATAACTATAAGCAAAAGGAATATAGAGATATTTATGTAATTGATATACTTCCTAGAAAGGTATCAAATATAGGAAAATATAGTGATTTTGAAAATATTATCTTAAAAAATAATAGTTATAATATTTTAAATAAATTTATTTTATCAATGAGTAAGTTATATCTTTATGATAGTCACATTTTTAAATTAGTACATGAAGAGGGTGATAGTTTATCTTTTGAACCATATAATAACGATTTAAATAGATTTATAGATGATGTAATTTATAATTTATCTGTTCCTGAGAAGAGGATGGATATTATATTTAATGAGCTAAAAATAGGAGTAGAGATAAATTCATGGTGCATTAAAATTATGGATTTTGGTTGTATAGATTTAAGATTTGTTATGGATATGTTTAAATCTGAAGGACTTTTTATAAGAAGACCTTTAATATAAATTGGGAAAAAGTTATAAATGATTTAATAATTAACTTAATTATATTATAATTAAAGTAACATATATTGGTATAAGTTACAAGGGTTATGAGGATGAAAAATAAATAGTGAGGGGTGAGTTAATGCCTTATAAAATTTTAGGTAGTGATATTAATAGGGTTGATGCTGTTGCAAAAGTAACTGGTAAAGCTAAATATACAGATGATTTTATAGAAAGAGATATGCTTGTAGGAAAAGTACTTAGAAGTCCTTATGCTCATGCTTATATTAAAAATATAGATATAGAAGAGGCATCAAAGTTAGAAGGGGTATATGCAATAATTACATCTAAGGATTTACCACAAATAAAATTTGCAACGGCAGGACATCCCTATTCATTAGACCCTACTCATAGAGACGTAGAGGATAGATTAATATTGGCAGATAAAGCTAGATTAGTAGGAGATCCAATTGCAGCAGTAGTGGCTAAAGATGAAATAATAGCTAAAAAAGCATTGAAGTTAATAAAAGTTGATTATGAAGTTTTACCTGCTGTATTTGATTCCCAAGAAGCAGCTAAAGATGATGCACCTAAAATTCATGAAGATAGAAAAAATAACATACTTGCCTCTTCTGTTATAGATATAGGCAATATTGAAAATGAATTTAAAAATTCAGATTTTATATTTGAAGGTGAATATGAAACTAGTATAGTCCAACACTGTCAGCTAGAAAATCAAACAGCATATGCTTATGTTGATAGTGATAATAGAATAGTTATAGTAACATCAACTCAAATACCGCATATAGTTAGGAGAATAGTTGGCCAGGCATTAAATATACCGTGGGGGCGTATTAGAGTTATTAAACCATATGTTGGTGGTGGCTTTGGAAATAAACAGGATGTAATAATAGAACCGCTAACTGCAGCTATGACTTTAGCGGTAAATGGAAGGCCTGTTAGATTTTCCTTAAGTAGAGAAGAAGTATTTATTGATACAAGAACTAGACATGCTATGAAGTTTAATATTAAAAGTGCAGTTTCAAAAGAAGGCAAATTATTAGGGATTTATATGAAGAATATCGTTAATAACGGTGCTTATGCTTCTCATGGGCATTCAATTGCAATGAGTGCAGCAAGTAAATTTAGACCTTTATATGATTTTAAATCTATAAGAGTAGAACCAAAAACTGTGTATACAAATTTACCAACTGCAGGTGCTATGAGAGGTTATGGAATACCACAAGTTTGTTTTGCCTTAGAATCCCATATTGATGATATAGCAACAAAGTTAAATATAGATCCAATAAAATTTAGAAAAGATAATTTTATATCACTTGGTCATATTGATCCTTTAAATGAAATTAAGGTAAGATCCTTTGAATTAGATAAATGTATTGAAAAGGGAAAAGAATTAATAAGATGGGATGAAAAAAAGAAAGAATATAAAAAACAGGTATCAAACAAAAAAAGGGGACTAGGATTAGCTTGTTTTAGTTATTTTTCAGGTACTCATCCTGTATCTTTAGAATTAGCAGGTGCAAGAATTGTAATGAATCAAGATGGATCTGTTCAATTACAAGTTGGAGCAACAGAAATAGGACAAGGTAGTGATACTGTATTTTGTCAAATGGTAGCTGAGGTTTTAGGAATAAATATGGAGGATGTTCATATTATTACAACTCAAGATACTGATATTACTCCATTTGATACAGGTGCATATGCTTCAAGGCAGAGTTTTGTTACAGGTGCAGCAGTAAAAAAAGCAGCACAAGAAGTAAAATATAAAGTTCTTTCTATTGCCAGTAAAAAATATGGCTTAAATATTGAGGAATTAGATATTGAAGATGGAAATATAATTGAGAAAAAAATAGGCGATGTACTATGTTCATTAGGGGATATAGCATTATATTCTTATTACGATAGAATAAATGCGCAACCAATAACAAGTGATACATCTGAAAATGTAAGAATTAATGCAGTAGCATATGGTGTAACTTTTGCAGAGGTTGAAGTTGATATTGAAACAGGAAAAATTGAAGTTTTAGAAATATATAATATACATGATTCAGGAAAAATATTAAATCATAAGCTTGCAGAAGGACAAGTCCAAGGTGGAGTAAGTATGGGGCTTGGATATGCATTATCAGAACAATTGTTGTTTGATAAAAAATCAGGTAAGCCATTAAATAATAACTTATTAGATTATAAACTTCAAACAATATTAGATACTCCTACTATTGGTGTAGATTTTGTAGAAGAATCAGATCCAGCAGGTAGTTTTGGACAGAAATCTTTAGGTGAAAATCCTACTATTTCTCCTGCTCCAGCAATAAGAAATGCGGTATTAGATGCAACTGGGGTAGCATTTAATAAAATACCTATGAGTCCCCAAAGTGTTTTTGAAAAATTCAAAGAAGTTGGATTGATTTAAGGGGGCGCTATATGTTTGATATAAAGAAAATAGAGGAGCCAAAATCTATAGATGAAGCATTAGAAATATTAAGTAGTAATACTAATTTAAAGATAATAAGTGGAGGCACTGATGTACTAATAAAATTACATCATGGCAAAATTAACGATGCAGAACTTTTAAGCATAAACAATTTAGAACCATTAAGAACCATTAAGATTTTAGAAGATAATACAATTTCAATAGGAGCAACATCAACATTTTCGGATATTTTTAGAAGTGAAATAATTAATGATAATGTTCCTATATTAAGCGAAGCTGCTGTATCAATGGGAGGTCCTCAAATAAGAAATATGGCAACTGTAGGTGGAAATATATGTAACGGAGCAGTTTCAGCAGATAGTGCACCAGCTTTATTTTCTCTTAATGCAGAACTTAAAATTAGGAGTTTAAATAATGAGCGTATAGTTAAAATTACAGAGTTTTATGATGGACCAGGTAAGATTAAAATGGAAAGAAATGAAATATTAACTGAAATTTTAATAAAGGAAAAGGATTATAAAAATAAGAAAGGTAAATATATTAAGTTTGCTAATAGAAAAGCACTTGATATATCAATGTTGGGAGTAGCTCTTGTATATGAGGTAGAAGATAATATTTTTAAGGATTTACGTGTTTCTCTAGGTGTAGCAGCTCCAAAACCTATAAGATGTAGAACTGCTGAAAACTTTGCTATAGGTAATGGTGTAACCAATGAAGTTATTAATAAAATTGCTGAATTAGCAAAAGTAGATTCTAATCCTAGAAATTCATGGAGAGGTTCTAGAGATTATAGATTACATCTAATAAGTACTTTAATTAAAAGAATATTAAGCAATGAATTAATAAAAAAGTGAGGTAAAGTAATATGGATGATTCTATGTTGAAAAAAATTAATATTATAGTAAATGATACTGAATATAATTTAGAAGTTGATATTAGAGAATCTCTTTTAGATGTATTGAGAAATAGACTTTTTTTAACCGGTGTAAAAAGAGGCTGTTCTGTAGGTGAATGTGGAGCTTGTACTGTTCTTATAGATGGAATACCAGTAGATTCATGTATTTATCTTGCTATATGGGCTGATAAGAAAAAAATATTAACTATTGAAGGTGTAGCTAAAAATGGAAAGTTAAGCAAGGTTCAGCAAGCATATATAGATGAAGGTGCTATTCAATGTGGATTTTGCACTCCAGGACTTGTATTAACAACAACATCATTAGTTAATAGCGGAAAAGATTATACAGATGAAGAGATAAAAAGAGAGTTATCAGGACATTTATGTAGATGTACAGGATACCAAAAAATATTTAAAGCAACTAAAAGATCTTTGCAAAAAACTGACTAAATAATGATTAAGGGGAGAACTAAAGTGAAAAACATTTATGGAATAAAAGGAAATATAATATATACAAAAGAGTTTGGAAAATATGAAGTTTTAAATAATGGAATACTTCTAGTAGAAGATGAGAGGGTTAAAGGGGTTTTTGATAAATTACCAGTAAATTATAAAGGTATTAATATAAAAAATCATAAAGATAAATTAATTATTCCTGGATTTATTGATTTACATTTGCACGCTCCTCAATTTCCTAATATGGGATTAGGGGTGGATAGAGAATTAATGCCTTGGTTAAACAAATATACATTTCCTGAAGAAGCAAAATATAATGATTTACAATATGCTGAAAATGTATATAAGAAGCTAATAAAAAAAATATGGAGTGTTGGTACTACTAGATGTTGTATATTTAATACAATTCATAAGGAAAGCACAAGGTTACTTTTAGATTTATTTAATAAATCTGGATTAGGTGCATATATTGGAAAAGTTAACATGGATAGAGAATCACCAGATGAATTAATAGAAGATACTAATAAATCAATTTTAGAAACTATAGAATTAGTAATGGAGTATAAAGATAAGTATAAATTGGTAAGGCCAATAATAACTCCACGCTTTGTTCCAACATGTAGTTTTGAATTATTAAAAAATTTAGGTGAGATAGCAGATAAATATGATATACCAGTACAATCTCATCTTTGTGAAAATTTAGGTGAGATAGAATTAGTAAAAAAACTTCATCCTGAATGTAGAAACTATGCTGAAGTATATGATAAAGCAAATTTATTAAGGGAAAATAAGAGTATAATGGCTCACTGTGTATTAGTGAATGAAACAGAAATAGATTTATTAAGAGACAAAAAGGTATTTGTAGCCCATTGCCCAACATCCAATTTAAATTTATCTAGTGGGATAGCTCCAGTTAGAAGATTAATTGAGAGAAAAGTTAATGTTGGATTAGCTTCAGATATATCAGGTGGACATACGTTATCAATGCCAGAAGTTATAACCTCTTCAGCGCAAGTATCAAATCTAAGATGGATTAATAGTAGTAAGGTTGAAGAAAAATTAACAACAGCAGAACTATTTTATCTGGCAACTAAAGGGGGAGGAAAATTCTTTGGTAAAGTTGGTAGTTTTGAAGAAGATTATGAATTTGATGCTTTAGTTATAGATGATAGTAATTTACTGATTGGAAATAATCTTTCAATAGAAGAAAGATTACAAAAGTTCTTATATATAGGTAATTGCAATAATATAATTGAAAGATATGTTTCTGGAAAGCTTATAAATAAACCTATTTTATAGAATTATATAATTTGAAATTAAATTCTTATTAAAGTAAAGTGTGGTGAGTTTTTGATTGATATATTTAAACCAAAAACTTTAGATGAAGCAAAGAAAATATTAAATAGTGAAGAAAATATAAAAGTATTAGCTGGTGGTACGGATTTAATAATTAATATTAGAAAAAATAAATATATACTAGATAGTTTATTAGATATAGGTAATATAGAAGAATTAAAAAATATAGAAGAAAATGATGATAGTATATCTATTGGAGCTAGGGTAACCTTTAGGGAACTTAAAGAAAGTGAAATAATAAAAAAGAGATGTAACTCTTTATATGAATGTAGTAAAACTATGGGCTCTCCACAGATAAGAAATGTTGCTACTATAGGTGGGAATGTAGCAAATAGTGCTTCAGCAGCAGACTCTATACCTTGTTTAATGTCTTTAGATAGTAAAATAATTTTAGAATCTATTGATGGTATTAGAGAAGTTAGTTTAAGAGATTATTTTAAAAACTACAATATTGAACATCTAAAGAAAAAGGAAATAATAACGAAATTCATTATTCCTAAAAATAAAGATATAAGTGGTTATTATAAGCTTGGAAAGAGAAATTCTTTATCTATAGCTAGAATAAGTGTAGCTGTAAGATTAACTTTAAAAGAAGATATAGTAAAAGATATAATTATAGTTATTGGTGCAGCAGGTAAAGTACCATTTGAAGTTACAGATGTTAAAAGAGTTATAATAAATGAAAAAAAGAAAGCTTTATTTGAAAATGAAATTTTAAGTATTTTAGAAAATTCAGTATATAATAGCATAAAGGGAAGAAGTACTGTAGAGTTTAAAAAAGAAGCTGTTAAAGGTGTATATAAGCAGGCTTTATATAATGCATTAAAGATTGAAGGTGTTTAATATTAAGGTTTCTATTAATGTAAATGGAATAAATTATACTAAGGATATTGATTCAACAACAAGATTAATTGATTTTATAAGAGAGGATTTAAAGCTTAAAGGAACTAAAGAGGGCTGTGGTGAGGGAGAATGTGGTGCATGTACAGTTATTATTAATGGAAAAACGGTAAATTCTTGTTTAATGTTAGCCTCTTCTGCTCATGGAAAAAATGTAATAACAATTGAAGGTATTACAGATAATGATAAATTAAATCCTATACAAGAAGCTTTTATGGAAGTTGGAGCTGTTCAATGTGGTTATTGTACTCCTGGTATGATATTAAGTGCAAAGGCACTTTTAGATGAAAAACCAAATGCAAATGAAGAGGAAATTAAAGAAGCTTTATCTGGAAATCTTTGTAGATGCACAGGATATAAAAAAATAATACAAGCTGTAAATTTAGCAAAAGACAAATTAAATAACAAATAGCTCTAATACTTTTGGAGGTGAAAAATTGGTTGGTGAAGGTGTAATAAGACCAGATGCATATGAAAAAGTATTAGGAAAAGCAATTTTTCCAGATGATTTAGAATTTGAAAATATGCTTTATGCAGGTGTTAAGAGAAGTTCTATTGCTTATGGAAAAGTTAAGTCTGTAAATATAGATGAAGTTAAAAAGCTAGATGGTGTAATTGATGTTATAGATTATAAAGATATACCAGGTGAAATTACTCATGGTGTAGTTTTTAAAGATATTCCTATTTTAGTTAAAGATATTATAAAAAGAATTGGGGACTGTATAGTATTAGTTATAGCAAAAGATAAAGCAAGCTTAGAAAATGCTTTAGAAAAAGTCAATATAGAGTATGAAGAGTACAAGGGGATATTTACAATAGAAGATGCATTGAAAAGTGATGCACCTATATTGGGTGATAAAAATAATATTTTATATCATATAGAAATTAAAAAAGGAAATGTTGAAGAGGCTTTTAGAAATTCTAAGTTTATTACAGTTAACAATTATTATACGCAAATGACTGATCATGCTTTTATGCAACCAGAAGTAGCTATTGCAGATTATAAAATTAATAATGAATTAGATTTATATGTTGCAACACAATATCCACATTATGATCGGGAAGAAGTTGCTAGATGTCTTAATTTAAAGGAAGAGCAAGTTAATGTTATTAATATGTCTATTGGAGGGGCGTTTGGTGGAAGAGAAGATATAAATCCTCAATGCCATGCAGCTATTGCATCTTATTTAACAAAAAAGCCTGTTAAGATAATTTATTCAAGAGAAGAATCTACTATATCTCACAGTAAAAGGCATCCAATGAAAATGTATTATAAAACAGCTGTTAACAGTGATCGAAAGCTTTCTGCATTAAAGGCTAGAATATATGCTGATACTGGTGCTTATGCATCTTGGGGAATTAATGTTATAAGAAAGGCTGCAGTACATGCTACAGGTCCTTATGAAATACCTAATGTAGATATAAAAGCATATGCTATTTACACTAATAATCCATTTTGTGGAGCAATGAGAGGCTTTGGAGCAGCACAAGTACCAATAGCTTATGAGTCTCAAATGGATATTTTAGCAGAAAAGCTTAATATTCATCCTCTTAAATTTAGAAATATTAATACTTTTACATCTGGAAGTTATACTGCAACAGGACAAAAGTTAGAAGAAAGTGTTGGAGTTAAAAAGTGCATAGAAAAATTAGCTTCTATTGATGGAATTGATTTGTAAGGAGTTGTTAATATGAGAAAGAAAGGTGTTGGATATGCCTCAACTTTTTACGGAACTGGTTATGGCAATGGATTTCCTGATGAATCAAGAGCAACGGCTAAAATAGAGAATAATGGAACCATTAATATTTATGTTGAGGTATCAGATGTAGGTTCAGGTGGAAAAAGTGTAATGTGGCAAATTGCTACTAAAACTTTGAATATAGATGAAAAGTTAGTTAATGTAGTTAATACAAATACTAATAACATGAAGGATTCAGGAACTGCTGCTGCTAGTAGACAGACTTATAATACTGGTAATGCTGTTTTAAATGCTTGTGATAAATTGAGAGATAATATTAATACTGTTATTGATAAAACAAAAAAACTATCTTCATCAGATGAGATTAAAAAGATACTTCATGATATGAATAAAAATAATATTTCAACATGTGAAGATGGTTATTTTAAAGCAAATACATCAAAAATTAATGAAAAAGATGGGCAAGGAAACCCTTATTGGCCATATACATTTGGAGTTCAAAGAGCTACTGTTATAGTAGATACTGAAACTGGTAAGATAGATATATTAGAAATTGTATCTGTTAATGATGCAGGAAAAATTATTAATCCTACTTTAGCAGAAGGTCAAGTAGAAGGGGGATGTTTAATGGGAGTGGGATATGCACTTATGGAAGAAGTTAATTTAAATAAGGGGAAAATTAAAAACACTAATTTTTCTAATTATATTATCCCTACTTCTATGGATATGCCTAATATAAAAACATATTTTGTTGAGGAAAATGAATCTACTGGCCCTTTTGGAGCAAAAGGATTAGGTGAACCAGTAATGCTGCCAACAGCTCCAGCTATTTTAAATGCAATTTATGATGCTATTGGAGTTAGATTTTATGAACTACCAGTAACTTGCGAAAAAGTGTTAGCATCATTAAAAAGAAAATAATATTTTATTTATAAATGGATTATATCTTATAAATTTAGATATAGTCCATTTTATATAGGTTAAAAAATAAAATATGTTCCTTTAAATTTTAATAATTTAATATTTGAATATTAACAATTAAAAATTCAAATAATAAAATTATTAAATTGATTGGAGGTAAAATAATGTTTGAACATAAAAAGCAACTATTGCATGAAGTAAAGGTTGAAAGACCTAATCCGCAATATGCAGTATTAATGCAAGAACAATTAGGTGGTGGAAATGGTGAGCTTAAAGCAGCAATGCAATATATTTCTCAAAGTTTTAGAATAAAGGATCCTGAAATTAAGGATTTATTTTTAGATATCGGAGCTGAAGAATTAAGCCATATGGAAATGGTTGCACAAACTATTAATTTATTAAATGGTCATGATGTTAATAATGATGAAGTTTGCAATGGTGAAATTCAAACTCATGTACAATGTGGATTATCACCAGTACTTATAAATTCATCAGGAGCTCCTTGGACTGCTGATTATGTAACTGTTACTGGCGATTTAGTTGCAGATTTATTATCAAATATAGCATCTGAACAAAGAGCAAAAGTTGTTTATGAATACCTTTATAGACAAATAGAAGATAAAGAAGTTAGAGCAACTATAGATTTTTTACTTAATAGAGAAGAGGCACATAATGCATTATTTAGAGAAGCTTTAAATAAAGTGCAAAAGAGTGGTTCAAATAAAGATTTTGGAGTTACTGAAGATTCTAAATTATACTTTGATTTATCAACACCAGGGCCTAAGCATGAAGCTCCTAATCCAACACCACCTTCATTTGAAAATCCTAGAAGATAATATTAATTATTGAAATTGTTATATTGGAGGAATAAATAATGGCAAATTTAAATCAAGTTGAATTACAAAATTTACGTCATTTAATTGGAGCTCATTGTACTATTGAAAAAAAGTTAGAGTTTTATTCTAAACAATGCACTGATCCAACCTTAAAAAATATGTTGGCTAAAGATGCACAAGATGCAAAAATTAATAAGGAAAAATTAATGTTCTTTTTAGAATAGGAGGATAATAGTATGCAAGAAAAAGAAATGATAAGTGATTATCTAGCTGGTTTAAATGCGAGTTTATCAGGGTATGGTACTATAATCTCTCAATGTGAAAATGAAGAATTACGTTCTACAATTCAGCTTATGAGGGATCAAGATGAGATTCGTCAATATGCTCTTTTTAAAATAGCTAAAGAAAAGGGATATTATATACCTGCTCAACAAGCAACACCTACTGAAATTGCTACAGTTAAACAACAACTTTCACAAGGATAATAGTTTTATTTAATTATATTAATATATTAAAAATACCGTATATTCATATTTGAATAATACGGTATTTTTGTATGAGATAAAAATTTTAGAATGCTCCATCTGTTTTATAGTGCATAAGAGAAATCTATTTTATTGCTCATTTCTTTTAACTTCTTCATACTTACCCCTAAATATCTCATAGTTGTTTTTATATCAGAGTGATTTAATACATGTCTAACTAATTCTATATCATGTCCCGATTCTTCATATAGTGTATGAGCAAAAAGTTTTCTAAATGAATGAGTACCAATATTTTTATAACCTAAATAGTCGGTAATTATTTTTAATTGCTGTTGCATATTTCTTACTTTATTAGGATAAATAAAATCATCTTTATCCAAATTATTATTAACTGCATATTCTAATAATTTATTATACATTGCATCATTTAAATCTCTATTTTGCCATTTACCTGTTTTTATCTCCTTAATTGCAAATTTGCTTCTGTTAAAATCTGAAACCTTCAAATTAACTATATCTGAAGCTCTAAATCCCAATGTTGCTTGAAGTGCTAATGCAAAAGCTAAAGATGGATTTGGTCTAAACTTTTTTTCTCTCCCTGTGTTTTTATCTAAATAAGTAAAACCTTCCTTACATAGTTTAATTATAGTTTCATACTCTTCCACCTCTAATGGTCTTGTGGCTTTATAATTCTTTTTTTTACCCTCTTCTTTTATATTTTTATCATTTAAAATTGCTCCCTCTGTTTTTTGAGCTATTTTTTTAGAAATATTATTTGCTCCCTCTGTTTTGATGAGATTTTCTTGAGTTTTTTCAGTAAACTCATTATTTTTTTCATATGCTTTCATTTGCTTATAAAATTCATAGAATTTCATCATATCTAGCATTTCATCATTTAAATTCATTTGAAATTTCCTTTCGTGTACAAATCGATTTTTAGCCAAAATAAAACTGCGCATTTTATATTTTAAAACTGCGTATTTTGTATTTTTATATATTTATAATATCAGTAAAACGGCTTAAAATCAAGGGTTTTATAAAAAACTGCGCACATTCGGGAATGTGCGCAGTTTTTATAGAGAATAATATTCCTAAATTTTATAGAAATTCAAGTATTTATATGATATAATTATATTGTTAAGTTAACCACAGTTAACATAGTTAACTTTAGTTAACTGAGTAGAAAATGAAAGAGGTTTTAAGAAGATGAAAATTAATGATAAAAAGAATGAAAATCAAGAAATAATTATAGAAAATGATAGAGAAAAGGGATTAGAAAATGAATTAAATTCTTTTGAATTACCGCAAGAAGATAAAGATAAGATAGAAACTAAAGGATTAAAACTAAAAAAATCTACAAAGGAAAGATTAAATTTACTTCAATCAAGCTTCGATGATGCAGAAAGTATGGTAGTAGCTTTGTTAAATCAATATGAAGTTTTTAAAATTGAAAGTAATGATAAATTTTCAGATAGAAAAGGTGAAATTGAAAGATTTAATTTTCTTATGGACTCTATAAAAGGTTGTTTTGTTAACTCATTAGAAATGGCTACATATATTGAAGACAAATATAATGAAAGAATGAAGGGAGAAATAAAGAAAAAGGATAGAGTTATAGCTTTGTTACAAGATGAAAATAGCTCCTTAAATAGAAAAATAAAAGAAAATGAGATTGAAGTTAGAGATAAAATCAAAGAGTTGGATGAAACAAAAGAAAGCTTTACTAGAGTTAACCTAGCGTTAACTACTGTTGAAAAAGAATTAAATGAAAAGTCAAAAGTTATTGAAAATTTACAGCTACATATAGCTTCGCTTTCTGATATATCTAAGGAAGATAGAAGTATCAAAGAGGAAAATAGTGACTTAAGGGAAAAAATAAGAATATTAGAAGTAAAGTTAACTGAGGCTAAAATAGATGTGCAGAGATTTGAGTATTTAAAAAATGAGAATGAAAGATATATCTCAGAAATTTCAGAGTTAAGGAAGGAAAAAAATGAATATAAAGAGTATAGTTCTGAATTAAATAATAAAATACAAGAGATTTTGCTTGAAAAGTCTAATGAAATAACAATGATTAATAACGAAAAAAATAAAGCTTTAAGAATGGTTGAAGAAACAAGTGCTAGAGATTTAAAGGAAGCAAATAGTATCATTAGTAAACTAAAAGATGAATTATATGAACTAAAGTTAAATTTGAATCAGCATATGAAAACAGGGGAATAAAAGATACTAGGGAATATCCCTAGTGTCTTTTATTAACTATGCTAGAAAGTCGTAACTCTCCATTATCTAAAATTCTTATAAACCATTTAAATTGTGTATTATTTAAGCTATTTTCAAAAGTTATTATACTTTTTTTAGGTAATATAGGAATTAATATTGTATCGTTTATATTATTTTGGGTATTTATGAAAATAGATCCTTCGTAATCTGTAAAATAAGAACAAAGAGAAGTTAAATCAAGAGTAAGTGTATTAGGAAGTTCTTTTGTAAATGGACAAATAAATTCTTCCCTATTTTTGGTGTTTTTAATAATTACCATTAAAGGGTTTAAATATTCGTAATCTATAGGCGAAAAGTAAAGGATTAATTTATTATTGTTTTTGATACATTTTTCTAAAGAAATTTTTTTTATATATGATGATTTAATATAATTATTTATTGCAAATGACAATATATTACCTCCTTCAAATTTGTTATTAATAAATATATTATGCAGGATTTAAAAAATAGACATAAAATATTAAAATTATAAAAATAATATTTTATGTGGTAATGATTAATAATAATATTATTAATATTAATAAGGAGGGATTTTTTTGCCTATTGCACTAGTTACTGCTTTAATATCGGCTGGAGGATTAATATTAGGTTCAGTAATTGGAGCTATTTGTAGTTGGTTCATAAGTAAATTTTCCTTGCATGAACAAAAAAGGATCCAAAAAGAAAATTTAAGTTATCAACAGCAGTGTAAATGTCAAGAAAAATATAATAATGCAAATATTATTAGACTAGATTTTTGTAATGCAATTTATCAAAGTATAAGATATTTGCAGAATGAGGAAAAGTATCAGTTTTATAGCTCTATACCCCTATATAAAGATTATCATAAGGTAATTGCTTCTTTAGGAAGTGAGTATTCTTTAAAAGAATTGAGCTATATATATCAATTGTATGGCGTTTTAGAGGAATGCTCTAAAATGGTTGAATTTTATTGGAAAGGTGGATCCTTAGATAATATTATTATTAGGAATTCTTATAAAAATGTATTAGAAAAAATTTATGGAGATAATTATCTTAAAATTTTATCTAAAAATATTGATGATATTAGTTATAAAGAGTTATATAGTGATTCTTTAATGAAAGAAGGATATAGAAAAGTCCTTAAGTCTTTAGATGAAATTTGTAATATAGAAGATTATAAAAAAGATGATGGATAATATTCATCATCTTTTTATGTTAACATTTCAATCATTAAATCTAATGTGTTTTTAGTCTTTTTTAAATTATCTATATAATCTGCTATGTGATGCTTATAATAATAGACACCTTCGTCAGTAATAGAATAGATTTTTTTGCTTCGCTTATTTAAAAAATCATCGCCTGTCCATTTGCTTATTACATAACCTTTGCTTTCAAGATCATATAAAGTTTCGTAAATTGTACTTGAAGATACAGGGAAGGGTAAGTTGGAATTTTGAAATACATCTCTAAATGCTTCTAATACTTTGTTTCCAAATATAACTTCTCCTTTTGATAATTCTTTTAATATATAAAATGAATATAACATTTTTGTATTTACTACATTTCGAGGGGCTATAAGCCTATTTCTATTGGTATTCATATATTTATCACTCCTTAGATTACCATATATGATTATAATAACAAAAAACATAGATGATGTCTAATTATAAAGAATATATTTAGATTAGTGAACAGAAAAAAGTAAAGTTGAATATTATATATTAAAGTACCAAAGATAGGAGATGGGAAACATGTCAAAGAAGTGTTGTTGTAGAAGAAACAATTGCTGCCGAAACAATTGTTGCTGTACTTGTTACAACCCTTGCAATAATTGTTGTAATAATTGTGGTTATGGCGGTTATGGCGGCTATGGTAATTGTGGCGGCTTTGGCGGCTACGGCGGCTACGGCGGTTGCGGCGGTGGCTGGTGGTGGATAATTTTATTATTATTCTTCTTCGGTGGCGGTTGCTGGTAATTTATAGCTTAGTGTACCAAAAAGTGTATCAAATTTTTGGTGCACTTTTTTATTAAGTATAAATTTATTTATAGATTTATGGGGAAACTATTTTAGAAAGAAACTCTAGAGGTGTTGTTACATGCGAAAAAATATATTTTTATTTAACTTAATATTAAGTATGTTAATATCTTTAAATTACAATATGGCATATTCAGAACCAAAAGAAAATACGAAACAAAATGAAGAAATAGAAAGTCAGCCATACAAAACATTAGAAGAGTTAAAAAAAGAATTGAAAGAAGAAAGGAGGCAAATAGATCAACAAAGATTGGAGGAAATTAGAAAAAGGGAACAGGAAAAGAGAGAAGAATTAGGTGAACCTGAAAATACAGATAAAAATGATAATGAAAAGAAAAAAAGTGAGGAAAAAAAGAATAAAGAAAATGAGTATATACCCTCATTAATAGTTAGGTTAAGAGGAAAGCATTCTACTAAATATTTATGTTCATATCATTTTGTTATAGAAAATGATAATACCGAAAGTGAACTTGATAAAACTAATTTCGATGATTACAATCAGCTTCTAAAAAAACCATCTTTAAAAGTTAGAGCTGGAGAGGTAGTAAATTTTGAGTTTAGTGAAAAACCTATTAAAGTTAGAGCGTATATTTGGGATGACGAAATTAAGGAATTAAAGATGAATAGGGGGACTATAAAAGTTCCACAATTAGATAAAAAAATAGTAGTTGGAGTTGAAGGGACATATAAAAATGGAAAAATACTTTATGCAGTTGTTTTAGATGTTAGAGGTTAAAATATTTAAAAGCTATTATTTAGAAGATTATATATGGAGGTAATAAATAATTATGAAAAAAGAAAACTATGAAAAATATATCAACCAAGAGTTAAAATGTGGAAATGTTAATGAAGATGAAAAAAGAAAAAATGATGTAGATGAAAATTTTAAAAAAGAACAAGCAAAGGTTTCTGAAATAAAGGAGCTTGGAACTACTAACATGACTGGACCAGATCAAAGCATTCAAATTTTACCCATAATTGGTCAAATTGAAGGTCATGTAGTTTTACCACCACAAACAAAATCTACAAAATATGAACATATAATACCACAATTAATTTCTATGGAACAAAATGATAAAGTAAAAGGAATATTAATTGTATTGAATACGGTAGGAGGAGACGTTGAAGCGGGATTAGCAATCGCAGAGATGATATGTTCTTTATCAAAGCCAACAGTTTCTATTGTAATTGGTGGTGGACATTCTATAGGAGTTCCTTTAGCTACTTCTGCAAATTATTCATTCATTACTCCATCAGCAACTATGATAGTTCATCCTGTTAGAATGAATGGATTTGTGATTGGTGTAGCACAAACATTCCATTATTTTAAGAAGATGCAAGAACGTATAAATAATTTTATTGTTAGAACATCTAAAATAGATAAGGATGAACTAGAAAGGATGATGTTAAAATCAGATGAATTATTAAATGATATGGGTACTATTTTAATTGGAGAACAAGCAGTAGAATGTGGACTTATAGATAATGTAGGTGGAATAAAGGATGCTTTGAATAAATTAGATGAACTTATAAAAATTAATGAGGAAAAAAATAAATAAATTCAAATAAAAAAAGAAATTCCTGTAAAGGAGTTTCTTTTTTATTTGAAATATGTTTAAAATATTTATAAGCTATAATATAATAAAATTTGCTAAAAATGATGTTTTTTGATATAGAGGTGATTTAATGGGAACAGGGAGCAAAAAAAGAAGTTCAAAAAAGAAAGGTAGTGAAGTTGATGAAAAAAAGGGAGATGTTAAAGCAGTATTATATATAGCTATAGGGATATTGTTAGCTTTTTCAACTTATACTGATTTAGCTGGAGTTTTATCAGTAATATCTAGAAAGACAATGTATAATATTTTTGGTGTTATAGTATATCTTATACCTGTATATCTTATTTATTTTGGCATAGATACAATAAGATCTAAAGGGACAATAAAATATTCAAGAAGATTTTTTAGCATTACAGTACTTGCTGTAGTTATATGGTTATTTTGTAGTACTATGTCAATTCAATTTGTTAGTGGATCTGCATATAATAATGAAGGTTTTTTAGAAATGATAAAGAAAATGCACTTTTCAAATAACTATTCTCTTCATGGTGGCTTTTTTGGTTTTCTAATTACATATCCTTTATCAAAATTAGTAGGTTATATAGGAAGTTATATATTATATAGTACTTTATTTTTAATAGGAATGATATTATTAATGGATATAACCTTATATGATATATATGTAAAATCTAAGAAGATGATAATTGCATTTATAGGCAGTGGTTTTTCTAAAAATGAAATTAAAAAAGATAATATTAGAAAGAAAAAAGAAAAAAATATTAATAATGATACTATTGAAGTTATAGTTCCTTATGAAAAGAATGAAAAGGATGAATTTATAAAAGGTATAAACAATAAAATACAAATACTAGACTTTATGAAAAACTCAGAGTTACAAGATGTGAATCCTCTTCAAAATTTTAATTTAGATAATACTGAAGTTTACGAAAGAAATAATATGTCTGATAATGTTAGTAGTAGCTCAAAAAGGCATAGTAAAAACTTATCTCATGAAGATAAAGAAGTTGTAAATAAAGAAATAGAACATTCAATAAGTGAAGTAGGTGAAACAGTTAAGAAAGATTATTCATTCCCTACTATGGATTTATTAAATATAAATTCCAAATTAAAATTAAAGAGCGAAGATAAGAAAGATTTAATTGAAAATGCAAATAAATTAGAAGAAACTCTTTCTAATTTTGGAGTAGATGCTAAAGTAGTACAAGTTACTAAAGGACCTTCAGTTACTAGATTTGAGTTGCAACCAAGTCCAGGAGTAAAAGTGTCTAAAATAGTTAATTTACAAGATGATATCGCATTAGGACTAGCTGCAAATGGAGTTAGAATGGAGGCGCCTATTCCTGGAAAGGCAGCTATAGGTATTGAAGTACCTAATAAAAAGCAATCACCTGTATTTTTAAGGGAGGTTCTTGACTCTAAAGAGTTCACAAGTACTAATAAAAATTTAGCCTTTGCCTTAGGAAAGGATATTACAGGGAAATGTATAGTTGGTGATTTGAG
Source organism: uncultured Clostridium sp. (assembly GCF_934754925.1). Lineage (GTDB taxonomy): Bacteria > Bacillota > Clostridia > Clostridiales > Clostridiaceae > Clostridium. The sequence continues at coordinate 143,420 of NZ_CAKVJA010000001.1, forward strand.
TAAAATGCCTCACATGTTAATTGCAGGTGCAACAGGTTCAGGGAAATCTGTTTGTATAAATTCTCTTATAATAAGTTTATTATATAAGTATTCACCAGACCAAGTTAAACTTCTTATGGTGGATCCAAAGGTTGTTGAATTAAGCGTATATAATGGAATACCTCATTTATTAATTCCAGTTGTAACAGATCCTAAAAAAGCAGCTGGAGCTCTTAACTGGGCAGTTAATGAAATGAACAAAAGATATAACTTATTCTCTCAAATGAAAGTTAAAAATATAGAGTCATATAATAATCTTTTTGAAAAGGGAGAAATACAAGAAAAATTACCTTATATAGTAGTGATTGTAGATGAACTTGCAGATTTAATGATGGCTTGTCCAAATGATGTGGAAGATTATATTTGTAGATTAGCGCAAATGGCTAGAGCTGCTGGAATGCATTTGATTATAGCAACACAAAGGCCATCTGTAGATGTAATAACTGGTGTAATAAAAGCTAATATACCATCTAGAGTCTCTTTTGCTGTTTCTTCAGGAACAGATTCTAGAACTATATTAGATCAGGTTGGAGCTGAAAAACTGCTTGGTAGGGGAGATATGCTTTATTATCCTATAGGGGAGAATAAACCACTCAGAGTTCAAGGTGCATTTATTTCTGAAGAAGAAGTTGAAAATGTAGTTGAATTTATAAAGCAATCTGATGAAGATATGGATTATTCAGAAGATATATTAAATCATATAAATAATGAAGTTAGTACTGAATCTGTAGTAACTAATGAAGGAGATGAGTTGTTAGAAGAGGCTATGAAGATAGTTGTTGAGTATCAACAAGCTTCAACATCTTTTATACAAAGAAAATTAAGAGTAGGATTTAATAGAGCATCTAGGATAATGGATGAATTGGAACAATGTGGGGTTATTTCTGAAAAGGATGGAAGTAAGCCGAGACAAGTATTAATTCAAAAAGAAGATATATATGATAATCAATAGTACAAAGTACTTGTAAATATAAGATAGTTAAATTAAAATAAATATTATTATTTGAACTTAGGAGGAAATTATTTTGAAAAAATATAAGGTAGGAATGGTCAGCTTAGGATGCGATAAAAATAGAGTTGATTCAGAGTTAATATTAGGATCAATAAATAAGCATTATGAGATAACTAATGATGCAAAGGAAGCTGATATAATAATTGTTAATACATGCGGATTCATAGAAAGTGCTAAACAAGAATCTATTGATACAATTTTAGAAATGGCAGAGTATAAAAATAAATATAAATGCAAGATGTTAATTGCTACAGGATGCTTAACTCAAAGATATGGAGATGAATTACTAGATTTAATTCCTGAAATAGATATATTAATGGGTGTTAATGATTATATGAAATTACACAGATTAATACTAGATTTTATAAAGGATCAAAAAAGAGTTTCATCAGCAAGCTATAGTGATGAAGGAATTAATGAGGGTATTAGATTATTAACAACTAAGCAACATACTGCATATGTTAGAATCGCTGAGGGATGTAATAATTTCTGTACTTATTGTATAATTCCGAAAATTAGAGGAAAGTTTAGAAGTAGATTAGAAAAGAATATTCTAGATGAAGTAAATATGTTAGTTAATAATGGGGTTAAGGAAATAATTCTAATTGCTCAAGATTTGACTGATTATGGAGTTGATATTTATGGTAAAAGAATGCTTCATGATTTAATATCTAAAATATCTAAAGTAGAAGGTGTTGAATGGATAAGATTATTATATTGTTATCCAGAAGAAATTACTGATGAATTAATTGAAGAAATTGCTAAAAATGAAAAAGTTGTTAAATATCTAGATTTACCAATTCAACATATAAGTAGTGATGTTTTAAAGAAGATGGGAAGAAGAACTAATAAAGAAGCTATTATTAGTAAAATTAATACTTTAAGAAGTAAAGTTCCTGGAATTGCTCTAAGAACATCTTTAATTGTTGGATTCCCAGGTGAGACAGAAGAAAATTTTGAAGAGTTGGAAAGATTCTTAGAGGATTATAAACTTGAAAATGTTGGAGTTTTTGCATATTCTCAAGAAGAAGATACACCTGCTGCTAAAATGGATTGTCAAATTGATGAAGAGGTTAAAAGTCAACGTCAAAAGAAACTTATGGCAATTCAAAGAGAAGTGGTTAAGACTCAAAATAAATTGAAAATAGGAAATGTTTATGATACTATTATAGATGGAAATAATGGTGAATATTACATTGGAAGAAGTTATGAGATGGCTCCTGAAATTGATGGTCTTATTTACATAAAAAAAGAAAAATCATTAAATTTAGGTGATATGGTAAAAGTTAAGGTTATTGATGTTATGGAGTACGACTTAATGGGAGAGGTTTTAGATGAATTTAGCAAATAAACTGACAATGATTAGAATATTTTTAGTGCCTGTCTTCTTAGTTTTTATAACAGTAAAAGATATTCCTTATGGATCGATAATAGCAACTATTATATTTATAATAGCATCGCTAACTGATCAATTAGATGGACATATAGCTAGAAGTAGAAATCAAATAACTAATTTTGGAAAATTTATGGATCCGTTAGCAGATAAGTTATTAGTAACAGCAGCATTAGTTTCGTTAGTTGAACTTAAATTAGTAGCAGGCTGGGCTGTAGTAGTGATTTTAGCAAGAGAGTTTGCTGTATCAGGATTAAGAACATTAGCTGCATCTGATGGAATAGTTATTGCTGCTAGTTGGTGGGGAAAAATTAAAACAGTAACACAGATGATAGCAATATTATTACTATTATTAAAGGTTAATATTAATACATCTGTAAGCGCAATAAGTTTTGTAAGTAATAATAGCTTTTTAAATAGTTTCTTTACTTATGTACCAGAAACTATAATGTATATTGCTGTTTTAATAACAATAATTTCAGGAATTGATTATTTTGTGAAAAATAAACATGCAATTTCTATGAAATAGATGTTTAATAATAGCTTAAGTGGATATAATTTTAAAAAAAGGTTCCTTCTATATTTTATAGTAGGAACTTTTAATATATAAAAAATATAATAAATATTGACTATAAATTAAATATAAATTATAATTTAATCATATAAGAACAAATGTTCATGAAAGGGTGGTTATTTTATGGCAAATATAGATGAAAATAAGTTAAAAGCAATTGAGAATGCAATGAGCCAAATTGAAAAGCAATTTGGTAAAGGTTCTATAATGAAATTAGGTGAGCACAGTACTTTGAATGTTGATTCAATTTCTACTGGTTGTCTTGATTTAGATATAGCTTTAGGTATAGGCGGAGTTCCTAGAGGAAGAATAATAGAAATTTATGGACCAGAAAGTTCAGGTAAAACAACTGTTGCATTACACGTAGCTGCAGAAGCTCAAAAATTAGGGGGAGCAGTAGCTTTCGTAGATGCTGAGCATGCTTTAGATCCAAGTTATGCAAGAAATGTAGGAGTAGATACAGAAAATCTTATAGTATCTCAACCAGATACTGGGGAACAAGGTCTTGAAATTGCAGAAGCATTAGTTAGATCTGGAGCTATAGATGTTCTTGTAGTTGACTCAGTTGCAGCTTTAGTTCCTAGAGCTGAAATAGAAGGTGAAATGGGTGATTCTCATGTAGGATTACAAGCAAGATTAATGTCTCAAGCATTAAGAAAATTAACTGGTACAATTAACAAGTCTAAATGTGTAGTTATTTTTATAAACCAATTAAGAGAAAAGGTTGGGGTTATGTTCGGTAATCCAGAAACAACAACAGGTGGAAGAGCTCTTAAGTTCTACTCAAGTATAAGAATGGATGTAAGAAGAATAGATTCAATAAAGCAAGGTGACGAAATCGTTGGTAACAGAACAAGAGTTAAGATAATGAAGAATAAAGTTGCACCTCCATTTAAACAAGCTGAATTTGACATAATGTATAATGAAGGTATATCAAGAACAGGAAATATTGTTGATGTTGGTGTAAAAGAAAATATTGTTCAAAAAAGTGGTGCTTGGTTCTCTTATGGAGAAATAAGATTAGGGCAAGGTAGAGAAAATGCAAAACAATACTTAAAGGAAAATCCAGAAGTTGCTTTAGAAATTGAAAACAAAATAAGAGCAAAATATGAGCTACCATTAATGGAAGATAAAAGCAAAAAAGTAGAGAAAAAAGAAAATAAATAAGTAATTAAAAGAACCGTATAATTATATATATATTATACGGTTCTTTTAATATATCTTTTTAAATAGGGAATACTAAAAAAGAAGTATGTGGCTATAATTTCCTGTAGCTATATAACAGTCAACTAATCTTGACATAATTTTGTTTTTAAGGTAAAATAATAACAAATACTGGTTTATCATATTCATAGGGACAGTGAGAATAATATGACACCTAGACGTTCTCTATTCAAATATAAATAGAGATTTATGCGAGGAGGTGTTAGTTTGAATAATATATTAACAGTAATATTAGTTGATATTTTATTATTAGTAGTATTCGGTTTTATCGTATACAAAGCTATACAAAAAGCCACACAAAAGAAAGTTCTATTTTTAGAAAAAGAAGCTGATGATTTAGTGAAAAAAGCTAAAAGAGAAGCTGAAGCAACTAAAAAGGAAGCAATTTTAGAGGCTAAAGAAGAGGTTCACAGACTAAGAAATGATTTAGACAGAGATTCTCGTGAGAGAAGAAATGAAATTCAAAGGCTTGAAAGAAGAATTCTTCAAAGAGAAGAATCTTTAGACAAAAAGAGTGATCTTTTAGAAAAGAAAGAAGAAACTATCAATAAGAGATTGCAAGAAGTTGATCAAATGGAAGAAAATATTCAGCAGTTATATGCAAAAAGAAGAGAAGAATTAGAAAGAATTTCAAACTTAACAACAGAAGAAGCAAAAGAAATTCTTCTAGGAGAAGTTAGAAAGGAAGTTTCTCATGATGCAGCTTTATTGATTAAAGAAATTGAATCAAAAGCTAAAGAAGAGGCTGATAAAAAGTCTAGAGAAATTATAACTACTGCAATTCAAAGATGTGCAGCTGATCATGTATCTGAATCAACAGTTCATGTAGTTGCATTACCAAATGATGAAATGAAAGGCAGAATTATTGGAAGAGAAGGTAGAAATATAAGAACACTCGAAACATTAACAGGAGTGGATTTAATAATTGATGATACTCCAGAAGCAGTTATTTTATCTAGTTTCGATCCTATAAGAAGAGAAGTAGCTAGAATAGCACTTGAGAAATTAATTGTAGATGGAAGAATACATCCAGCTAGAATTGAAGAAATGGTTGAGAGAGCCAAAAAAGATGTTGAAAATGATATTAAAGAAGAAGGCGAACAAGCGACTTTAGAAACAGGTGTACATGGTTTACATCCTGAAATTATAAGACTTTTAGGAAGATTAAAGTATAGAACTAGCTATGGTCAAAATGTGTTAAAACATTCAATAGAAGTTGCATACTTAGCAAGCGTAATGGCTTCAGAATTAGGTCTTGATGTAAATCTAGCTAAAAGGGCTGGATTATTACATGATATTGGAAAAGCAATAGATCAAGAACAAGAAGGACCTCATGCTTTAATTGGTGGGGACTTTGCTAAGAAGTATCATGAATCACCTTTAGTTGTTAATGCTATTGCAGCTCATCATGGTGATGTTGAAATGATGTCTTTAGAAGCTGTTTTAGTTCAAGCAGCTGATGCAATATCAGCAGCTAGACCTGGTGCAAGAAGAGAAACGCTAGAAGCTTATATTAAGAGATTAGAGAAACTTGAAGAAATTGCAAATTCTTATGAGGGCGTAGATAAGTCATATGCCATTCAAGCTGGAAGAGAAATTAGAATCATGGTTAAACCAGAACAATTAGACGATGCTGGTTCTATTGAATTAGCTCGTGATTTAGCTAAAAGTGTTGAAGAACAATTAGAGTATCCAGGGCAAATTAAGATTAATGTAATAAGAGAAATAAGAGCTGTGGATTTTGCTAAATAAATTAAAAAACACATTTTGTAAAGATACAAAATGTGTTTTTTTTATTTATAAATTTTTTTTTAATAAAAGAAGGAAATCTAAGTATTTTGTAGAATATATAATCATATAAGTAATTATACGTTATCATATGTAAACGATTTTAAATTAGGAGGTAGAAATACAAATGGAAGTATTAAAAGTATCAACAAAATCTAATCCAAATTCAGTGGCAGGTGCTCTTGCAGCAATAATTAAAGAAAAAAATATTGTAGAAATACAAGCTGTAGGTGCAGGTGCAATAAATCAAGCGGTAAAGGCTATAGCAATTGCAAGGGGCTTTGTAGCACCAAGTGGAAGAGACATAGTATGTGTACCTGCCTTTACAGATATTGAGATAGATGGAGAGGAAAGAACTGCAATAAAATTAATTGTTCAACCTAGATAAGTAAATAAAAACATATTTGAGAATAAAAAAGTGCTTAACTTTTTTATTAAAAAGTATTTTAGTATTGAAATTATTTAAAAGACAGTATATAATGTAATCGTTAGATATATAATATATTATACGTAAAGAGGTGTGTTTAATGGTATCTAAAGAAGTTATAGTAAACAATGGAACTGGTCTACACGCAAGACCAGCGACTTTATTAGTTAAGAAGGCTTCATCTTTCAAATCAGATGTAAGCATTGAATTTAACGGAAAGAAAGCTAATGTTAAAAGCTTAATCGGTGTTTTATCATTAGGAGTTACTAAAGGAGCTAACATCACAGTAACAGCTAGTGGTGATGATGAAACTTTAGCAGCTGAAGAAATCGCTAAATTAATAGAAACTTTAGAAGACTAAAATAAAAAAAGTGCTTTATGCACTTTTTTTATTTTGTCATTTTATGTAGTAAAATTAATTATTGTTTTATATTTTAAAAATATTACATCTAAATAGAAGAGAAATTAAATCTATAGCACCTATTAGAATTAATATATATATTATTCTAAATATAATAATATTATTACCTACTAAAAAGGCTATAATATTAGTAGTAAAAAGCCCTATACCACCACAGTTAATTGCGCCAAGTAAAACAAGTATAGCGGATATCTTATCAAAAAATGTTAACTTACACATAATAAATCCTCCGTATTATAATTATTTATATAAAATAATATGAAATTTTTTTAAAAATATAACTAACAAAACAAATAAAAATATGATATAATACGAATTATATTATATTATTAATAATGAATATTCGGAGGTATTTAAATGACAAATCTATACAATTCACCGTTGAACTCAAGATATGCATCAAAGGAAATGAGCTATATATTTTCTGATGATATGAAATTTTCAACTTGGAGAAAGCTTTGGGTAGCTTTAGCTGAAGGTGAAAAAGAACTAGGATTAAATATTACAGATGAACAAATAAATGAATTAAAGTCTAATATAAATAATATAAATTATGAAGAAGCAATAAAAAAAGAAAAAGAAGTAAGACATGATGTTATGAGCCATGTTTACGCTTATGGATTACAATGTCCAACAGCAAAGGGGATAATACACTTAGGTGCTACTAGTTGCTATGTTGGAGATAATACGGATATAATAATAATGAGAGATGCTTTATTATTAACTAAGAAAAAAATAGTTACTGTATTATATCACCTTTCTAATTTTGCAATGAAATATAAGGATATGCCGACTTTAGGATTTACACATTTCCAACCTGCTCAATTAACAACTGTTGGTAAGAGAGCTTCGTTATGGATGCAAGATTTAGTTTTAGATATAGAAAATATAGACTTCTTATTAAGCAAATTAAAATTAAGAGGAGTAAAAGGAACAACTGGTACTCAAGCTAGTTTTATGAATTTATTTGAAGGCGATGAAAGCAAAGTTAAAGCATTAGATACATATGTTGCTGAAAAAATGGGATTTGATAAGAGTTATGGGGTTACAGGTCAAACATATCCAAGAAAGGTTGATTCAATAGTATTAAATACATTATCTGAAATAGCTCAAAGTGCTTATAAATTTAGTAATGATTTAAGATTATTACAAAGCATGAAGGAAGTAGAGGAACCATTTGAAAAACATCAAATAGGATCATCAGCAATGGCTTATAAGAGAAATCCTATGAGAAGTGAAAGAATAGGTGCTTTAGCAAGAACGGTAATTGTAAATGCGTTAAATCCTGCAATAACAGCTTCTACTCAATGGTTTGAAAGAACGTTAGATGATTCTGCTAATAAAAGAATATCTGTTGCAGAAGCATTCTTAGCATTAGATGGTGTATTAAATTTATATATTAATATTGCTGAAAATATGGTTGTATATGAAAAGGTAATTGCAAGCCATGTTAACAACGAATTACCATTTATGGCTACAGAAAACATAATGATGGAATCTGTTAAAAAAGGTGGAGATAGACAAGAGTTACATGAAAAAATAAGAGTACACTCTATGGCTGCATCTCAAAGAGTTAAAGGTGAAGGATTGAATAATGATTTAATAGATAGAATTATAGAAGATAAATCATTTAATTTAAGTAAAGAAGAAATATTAGCTATTATAGATCCACAAAAATTTGTTGGAAGAGCTCCAAGCCAAGTTGTTGAATTTATAGAAGAGTATGTAGAGCCTATTATAAAAGAAAATAAAGATGCTCTAGATATAAAAAGTGAAATTAATGTTTAGTTATTTTTAGAAAAACTCGCTTTAGGCATAGTATTATGCTTTAAGCGAGTTTTTGTATTAAATTATAAATGTTAGTAATGTAATTAATAGAGAATTCATATCTTATAGTAATAATAGTATAAGGGGAATATTACTATGAATAGTATTTATAAACTTATGTTAAATAATAAAGCTTTTAATGATATTGTTGAAAATTTAATAAATAAAAAGAATGTTGCAATAATAAAGAAAAGTGATAGACTTAATAATCTTATTAAGTACTTTGGTGATTTTATAATAAATGAGTTTGATAAAAAAGTATTATGTGAAATTATTAGTAACATTGAACAAGAAGATAATTATAGAGATCTAGATATTAAAAAAATGACTGTTTTGAGAAGACAGATAAATAATAATACAGAAAATATTATAAAAACATTTTCTGCATTTATTAAGAAGGACGAGACAAACTATTCATTAAATGATTTATATTCAATTACTAATAAAAGTATTGAGTTTAAAGATAAGGAGTTTGAGTATTATTCTATATTAAGTAAATCTAAGTTGGTTGTAGAGGGTGATAGTTTAAATATCATTGAAGAAGCTAATTATCTAATAGAAAATAAATATATAAATTATTTTATTAAATATAAGAAATTTAAGAATAATAAAAAATTTAAGATAATAAAAAGTGATATTAATAATGATGATATTGATAATGTTATAAGTAAATTAGGTGGAATTTTAAATAATACTTTTGCATTTATACCACCAATTTATTTCAATGAATATACAAATGATTTTCAAGAAGAAAAAGTGTATTATGAAAATTATAGTGACGATGATATTAAGGAGCTAGTGAAAAATATTAATTACAAACATAATAAAGAAATTCTTAATCAAGCTGAAGATTTTAAGTGGTATAAATGTATTGGAATTAAAAAATATAAAGAAATGCTTATTAAGAAAAGAAGATTATATGAGGAATATAATGAAAAAGAAAAAATAATATATAATCAATATATTGAAAATATAGAGAATTTAAATATGTTTTCAAAATCATTTTCTTTTATAAATAGTGTTTATGAAGATAAAGTTTTATATGAAATAAATAATAGAATTTCAAATGAAGAGGAGTTATATAATTATATAAAATATATTAAAGAAACATTATCTATATATAAAGATTATTTAGAAGTGGAGGATAAAGTTGAAATGTTGAGTGAGACTTCTAAAGAACTTTTAAATTATCTTTATGAAAAGTTAAGTGATAAAAATGATTTAAATAACATATTAGAATTTATTCCTAACTATTATTATTACAGAAAAATAGAAAATATGGAAAATGACAAGAGTGATGCTATAAATTCTTATAATAAGGTGTATGAAAAAATAGCTATATTAAATGAAGCTTTAAAATCATATGATAAAATATTATTAAAAGTTATAAGAAAAAAATGTAATGAAGCAGCTAATATGTTTATTAAAGAAGCTAATATGAAATTAGATAAATTAGATATTGATAAATTGATTAATGAAAGGTATACCAAAGAGAATATAGAGTTTTTATTAAAAATATTTCCAATGGTAATTTTGGATGAAAAGCAATATATTGAAAATAAAGAAAAGATAGATGAATTATTTAGTTTCATTATTAATGAAGCAGATTTAGTGGACATATCAGATAATAAAGAAATAGAATGTGATGAAGTTTGTAAGGAAAATTTAGATAGAAGTATATTTAAAATGCTTAATAATTTAGGATATACTATTTTCCAAAAAGAAGATGATATTTCAATTATATACGTTGATTTTGGAAAAGCAGAAAATAAAGTTATATATATAAATAATAAAGAGTTTTTTGATTGTAAAGAATTAATTAAAATAATAGATTTAATGAATTCTGGTTGCAAGGTAATTTTTGTATGGTATAGAAACTGGTGGATGAATAAAAGCGAAGAAGTTCAGAAAATACACAAATTATTAAATGAGTAATTTAATTTATTAAAATGGCATCTATAAAAGGTGCCATTAATTTTATTAAATTTGAACTATATTATTAAAATATGATAAAATTAGTGAATAAAATGAAGAATCAAAGGAGAAGGAAATGAATTTATTAAATGTTGAAAATATTAGCAAAACCTATAGTGAAAAAGTATTATTAAATAATGTATCTTTTGGAATTAATGAAGGAGATAAAATTGGGATTATTGGTCTTAATGGAAGTGGGAAGTCTACTTTATTAAAGATTGTTACTGGTAGAGATGAGTTTTTTGATGGAAGTATAACTAAAGGAAAAGGGGTAAGAGTAGAGTATTTAGAGCAAAATTCTGAATTTGATGCTGATGCAACTATACTTCAACAAATATTTAAAGGTGATACTCCAGAAATGAAGTTGTTAATGGAGTATGAAGAGTTGCTTGAAAAAATAAGTAATAAGGATTTTGATGAAGAGGATAATAATAAGTTAATTAAAATTCAAGAAAAAATAGATGCGTTAAACTTATGGAACTTAGAAAGTGAAGTAAAGGTAATATTAAATAAATTAGGGATAACAGATTATTCAATGAAAATGGGTACTTTATCTGGAGGACAGAAGAAAAGGGTATTTTTAGCTTCAGCTTTAATTAAACCTTGTGAATTATTAGTGCTAGATGAGCCTACAAACCATTTAGATTCAGATTCTATAGAATGGTTAGAAGAATATTTAAATAATCGTAAGGGTGCTTTATTAATGATTACACATGATAGATATTTCTTAGATAGAGTATCTAACAAGATATTAGAATTAGATAGAGGAAATATATATCAATACTTAGGTAATTATAGTGATTTTTTAGAAAAAAAGGCTGAGAGATTAGAGATAGAATCTTCATCAGAAGAAAAAAGACAAAAATTGATTGCAAAAGAATTACAGTGGGTAAGAAGAGGGGCTAAGGCTAGAACAACTAAACAAAAAGCTAGGCTTCAAAGGTTTGATGAATTAATTAATCAAGAATACATAGCACCAAAACCAAGTCTAGAGATGTCATTTATAGGCACTAGGTTAGGAAAGAAAATTATTGAGTTACATGATATAAGTAAAAGCTATGGTGAAAAAAATCTTATAAACAAATTCAATTATACTATTTTGAAAGAAGATAGAATTGGAATAATAGGGGATAATGGAGTTGGTAAGACGACATTATTAAATATGATAAGGGGTTCTATTAATCCTGATTGTGGCGATATAGAGGTAGGAGATACTGTAAAAATATCTACCTTTACACAAGATGATTCTCATATGGATTTATCTATGAAAGCTATAGAATATATAAAAGAAGGTGGAGAATGGATTCCTACTGAAGATGGAAGTAAAATAAGTGCTTCTCAGCTAGCAGAGAGGTTTTTATTTGATGGAACAATGCAGTATACAATGATTGAAAAATTATCAGGTGGAGAAAGAAGAAGGTTACATTTATTAAGAGTTCTGATGGAAGCACCAAATGTTCTTATATTAGATGAGCCTACAAATGATCTTGATATAGAAACTCTAAAAATCTTAGAAGATTTTATTGATGAATTTATAGGAGTTGTAATAGTTGTTTCTCATGATAGATATTTTTTAGATAGAATTTGTAATAAGATTTTTTCTTTTGAAAGTAACGGCTTAATTAATATTTATAATGGTAATTATAGTGACTATTTAATAAATAAAGAAATTAAATTTTTAAGAGAAAAAGAAGAACAAGTTTTAAAAAGTGATAATAGTAAGAAAAAGGAATATGTAAAAAATAAGGATGAAAGACCTAAGTTTACATTTAAAGAACAAAAGGAATTTGAAAATATTTATAATGATATTGAAAAGATAGAAATGAAAATAGTTGAAATAGAAGAGGAAATGAATAAGAATTCTAGTAGTTATGTATTGATAAATGAGTTAGATCAAGAGAAAACAAAGTTAGAAGAAGAGCTGTTAGAAAAGTATGAACGTCAAGAATATTTAGAGGAGATAGCTAGAAAGATAGAGGAATATAATAAGAATAAGTTATAAAATGTTGACAAGATATTGAGTTTCTGATAATCTTGATTAGGTCATAATAAACGTTACTTAGGAGGAAAAAATGGAAAACACACAAAAGGTAAAAATTGTTACTGCTGATCCGTCAGCATTAGGATTATTTGGACTAGCTATAATAACATTAGTTGCTTCATCTCAAAAATTAGGATTAACATCAGGGGTATCTTTAGTATTACCATGGGCTATATTCTTAGGTGCAACAGCTCAATTATTTGCATGTATAAATGATTTTAAACATGATAATACTTTTGGTGCAACAGCATTCGGTGCTTATGCATTTTTCTGGTATTCAATGGGATTCACTTGGTTAATTCAAAATGGAGTATTTGGAGAAAAATTAGCTCAAGCTACAGATACTAAGCAATTAGGATTTGCTTTCTTAGGTTATTTAATATTTACTGTATTTATGACAGTAGGAGCTATGGAAACTCATAAGGTATTATTTACAATATTTGTTTTAATTGATTTCTTATTTATAGGATTATCATTAAATGCTTTTGGTATTATGCCTGAATTAACACATGGAATAGCTGCATGGTCTGAATTATTAATTGCAATAATGTCATTCTATGGTTCAGGAGCTGCTGTATTAAATAAACATTTTGGAAAAGTATTTTTACCAGTTGGAAAGCCTTTTGGAATTTTCAAGAAGTAAAAATCAATTTATAAAGTTAAGGGAAAGTTTGTATAAACTTTCCCTTTTTTCTTTATAAAATTAAAATGATGATGTATACTAAATATATAATTACACAAAGGAGTAAGTTATGAAAATTAAGATTAGTATTAAAGGACAAAAGGAACCAATAATATATAGTGGTGATCGTATCGATATTCTTGATTTTGAAATGAATGGAGAAAAATATAAGCAAATACGATATTTTAGAAAAGGTTTTTCTAAATCAGAATTATTGAAATCTGATTTAGTTATTAAAATTGTAGAAATTGAAAAATAAAACGTATTTTAAATGCGTTTTATTTTTTTATGAATAAAATAAGAACATCGATTTAAGTAAAAAATAAAATTTATATTTTTGCAGAATGTAGATTTATTAGTATTAAGAAAAAGTTGAAATTTTAAATTTAATACAAATGAAATTAATAATTAATAGACAAATTTGAAGTAAATGAAGAAAAAATATTTTTAAGAACTTTTTATAAAGATACAAAGGTAAATATAGAAAGTGAAATATAATATTTATAATATTATAGAAATAATATTAAAATACTAAAAAATAGAGGAAAAAAACCTAATAATTATTTCGCTAAATAACCATTTAGCGAAATAATTATTATTGTTAGCATAAAATTCCTATGATATAATGAAATTAATGCTAAATTGCATATAAGGAGGATTTAAATGACTGAAACACATGGCTCAGATGGGAAAAGGATCAAAAGTAAAATTGATATAAATTCTATTATTAAAGATGATGAAAAGTATATTAATAATATAAAGAATAGATTTGGTATTGAGGTTCAAGAAGTAAATAAACTTCCTAAGGTTATTATGGATTTTTTAAACTATTTAGAAACTATTAAGGGTAAGTCACAAAATACTATTGAAGCTTATAAAATAGATTTATGTTTATTATTCAAATATTTAAAGGTATATAAGGGTTATTATATACCGGATGATATAGAGTTTGAAGATATACATATAAATGATTTGGGAGAAGACTTTGTAAGAAGCATTGTTTTAACAGATCTTTATGCCTTTTTATCCTTTGTAGAAAAGCAAAGGGGTAATGGAGCTTATGCTAGAGCTAGAAAAGTAGCTACCTTTAAATCTTTTTTTAATTACCTACAAGGGAAAGCTAAGATAATAAATTCTAATCCAGCAACAGAATTGGAATCTCCTAAAATAAATAAAAGGCATCCGATATATCTTACGTTAGATGAAAGTGTTTCACTACTCTCCTCTTTAGATACAAATAATTGTAATTATTTAAGAGATTATTGTATATTAACTTTATTTCTTAATTGTGGAATGCGTTTATCAGAATTGTGTTCAATAAAAATAGATAAAATAAAGGGAGATACCCTAACTATAATAGGAAAAGGAAACAAAGAACGTACTGTTTATTTAAATGATGCATGTATATCGTCTATAAATAATTATCTTTCTAAAAGAAATGATTCTAAAGCTACAGATGAAAATAAGAAATACTTATTTTTATCATCTAGAAATACTCCGATAAATAAAAGAACTGTAGAGTTATTAGTTAAAAAACATGTTAAAAATGCTGGTTTAACAAATGCTAAATATACACCACATAAACTTAGGCATACTGCAGCTACTTTAATGTATAAACACGGAAATGTTGATATTAGAAGTTTACAAAGTATATTGGGGCATGAAAATATATCTACAACACAAATTTATACCCATGTAGATGAAGAGATTTTAAGGGAAGCAGCAAACTCAAATCCTCTTGCAAATATAAAAAATAAATAACAAAAGAACATATGTTCATGAAGCGTAAAAACTTCATTTTTATATTAAATAGACAAAAAAACACTTAATAAATTAAAAGAAACTCAAAAATAATAAGAGTTTCTTTTAATTTTAATATTTTCTATTTTTTCATTTTTCTTATACCTGGATAAATTTCTTCAGTTAATTCTTCTAACTCTACATCATTATCTACTCCAAGTTCATCAAAGTAAACAATATTATCAAAAGCATCAACATAATCTTCATTATTATCTAAGTTATTTAAAATGTCATTGTAATTTTCTAATGTAAGTTCCTCTTCAGAATCATTTTCACAGTCTTTTTCTTCTTCTTTTAATGCATCTAAAGCGTTCTTTAGCTCCTCTTCAATAAATGCATTTTCTTCAACGGTTTTGGCTATATCATCAATATTAATGGCTCTAATGTCAATTCCATCTTCTTCTAAGCATTTTCCACAATTATCACAGATTTTTTTAGAAAATAAATCACAATAATCATCTTCAGTATATTTATAAGTCATAAAATCACCACCTAGTTCTATTAACCTTATCATTCTATCAGTTATTTTATTATATTTCAATAATAAATAATATTTATTATTATAAAGAACATAAGTTTGATATTGTAATTGGTATATGTTATAATATATTTAAATAAGTGAGGTGTTGAAAATGCGTGAAGTAAGCGAAAAACAAAACGAAATATATGAATTCTTAAAAACTTACACCGATAACAAAGGATACCCTCCTTCAGTAAGAGAAATTTGCGAAGCTGTAGGATTAAAATCTACATCATCAGTTCATGGACATCTTAAACGTTTAGAAAGTAAGGGGTTAATAAAGAGAGATCCTACTAAGCCAAGAGCGTTAGAGATAATAGATAATTCAATGAAAAGAGAGATGGTTAATATTCCTATAATAGGAAAAGTAACTGCTGGTTTACCAATATTAGCAAGTGAAAATGTAGAAGATATATTCCCTATTCCACTTGATTATGTAAGTCATAATAAAGAGCTATTTATGCTGAATATAAGTGGAGATAGCATGATTAATGCAGGGATATTCGATGGCGATTTAGCTATAATTGAAGAATGTAAAACGGCAAATAACGGTGAGATAGTTGTTGCATTGATAGAAAATGAAGCTACTATTAAAAGATTTTATAAAGAAAAAAATCATATTAGATTACAACCAGAAAATGATAATATGGACGCTATTATAGTTGATGATTGCATAATTTTAGGCAAATTAGTTGGGCTATTTAGGACATATTAATACTTAAGGAGTCATACAATATTGTATGACTCTTTTTATTTTTTTATGTAAAGGTGTGTGATTAATATGAGAATATCTCTAGGTAAGTTTATTAAGAAAGCTGGAGATTACGATAGTGAAAATATAGTGTGCCCTATAGAAGATTATGATAGAGATAAGTATTTAAATAGAAGAATTCTTATAAGAATTCTATTCATTCTCTTATATGGGTATGGCTTTGGATATATGCTGGCTATTGAATCTTCAACTATTCAAAATCTGAAAATGGTAGTTATAAACTTTGTAATCTTTTATATTCTTAACTTTTATTTAATTCAAATTCCTCATGAATTTATTCATACTTTGTTTTATAAAAATCCTTTTAAAAATAATAATAGTTTAGTTTTTTTTAACAAAAAAAGGATTGTTACTGTTGAATTAAATGAAAATATACACCCTACTCTATTATGTTTAAATTTAATTATGCCATTTATACTATTCTCTATTTTACCACTAATACTAATTTACTGTTTAAAGAAATTTGATTTATACTTATATTCCCTTTCCTTTGCTAATTCTATATTATCTTCTGATGATTTGCTTAATATAGTTTTACAGTTTTTTATTAAATCTAATGAAGAAGGATGTAAAAGACTTTTTGTTGTACCAAATAATTATGATTATTTAATTAATAATAAAAACTCTCTTGAAAATAATATTTTAGAAAATAGTAATATTGAAATAATTGAAGAAAGACTTGCGGAAAGTACCATAGATAGTGAATTTGATAAGCTAGAAAATGGAGATGAATTAAATAATGATATAGAAATTATAATTAAAGAAAATGAAGATATAAATATGGATATAGATAATACTGGAGAGTTAGAAGATATAAATATAGATGCTTTAGATCATGAGGCTAATGTAGATAATAGAGAATCAGATAATAAAGAATATATTGCTAATAGTAATGATTTATATATTAAAAAAAATAATATTTAAAAAGAGAGGCTATAAATTTAACATAGCCTCTCTTTTTAAATATTTAAATTATGTTATTTAATGAAATTAATATACCTATTTTTGCATGGTCAAATGTTAAGCCACCTTGTAAATATGCTATATAAGGCTCTCTTATAGGAGCATCTGCAGATAATTCAATAGATGAACCTTGAATAAATGCACCAGCTGCCATTATGACTTCATCATTATATCCAGGCATTGCCCATGGTTCACATTCAACATAAGAATCGATTGGAGATCCCTTTTGAATACCCTTACAGAATTTTATTAAGTTATCTCTGTCGTTAAATTTAATAGCTTGAATAATATCGCTTCTTTTATCGTTATACTTAGGTAAAACTTCAAATCCTGCGATTTCCATTATTCTAGAACAGAATACAGCACCTTTAAGGGCTTCCATAACTATATGAGGTGCTAAGAATAATCCTTGATAAAGTTGTCTCATAACGCCAAATGTAGATCCACACTCCCCTCCTATTCCTGGAGTTGTTAATCTGTAAGCAGCTTGCTCTACATATTTTGCTTTACCAGCTACGTATCCACCAGTTGGTGCTATTCCGCCACCTAGATTTTTTATAAGTGATCCAGCAACTAAATCGGCACCTACATCTGTAGGCTCAATTTTATCTATTAATTCTCCGTAGCAGTTATCTACAAAAACGCAAACATCACTTCTTATTTCTTTTATTTTTGAAATTATTTCACCTATTTCAGAAACTAAGAATGATTTTCTCCATCCATACCCTGTACTTCTTTGTATATGTACTAATTTAATTGTAGAGTCTTCTTTAAGGACTTCGATAATTTTTTCAGTATCAAAAGTACCATTTTTTAAGTCTACTTGTTTATAGTTAACTCCATACTCTCTTAAAGAACCTATATTTTCTTTTCCACTTATACCAATTATGTTATGTAAAGTATCATAAGGAGCACCAGTAATGCATACCATAGTATCTCCTGTTTTTAAATTTCCCATTAAAGCACAACCGATAGCGTGAGTTCCATTTACAAAGTGTGGTCTAACTAAAGCACTTTCAGTATTAAAAATTCTTGCATATACTTTATCTAAAGTATCTCTACCAATATCATCATATCCATATCCTGATGAGTTTGTAAAATGCATATCGCTTATTCTTTCTTCTTGAAAGGCATTAAGTACTTTTAATTGATTATACTCTCTTATTTCATCATAAATTTTAAATTGTTCTTCTACATCATTTAAAGCCTTTTTATATAGTTCAAATACATGTGGCTTTATGTTGTAAGATTCCATCATTAACTTTTCTGTTTCTCTTAACATTAAAGTTCCTCCATTATACATTATTTCATAATAATTATATATAATAATATATAAAATATAAAGTTTTTTATATTAAAAGTTATAAAATTAATATAATTAGAGAAAAGGAACTGCTATAAGCAGTTCCTATAAGTTTTCATTATCTAAAAAAGGTAGAGGTTTTGATGGCGTTATTGTTGTAATTGAATGCTTATATACTAACATTTGTTTTCCTTCGCAATCTAAAATGACCGTAAAGTTATCGAAACCTTTAACGAATCCTCTTAGTTGAAAACCATTAACTAAATAAATAGATACTAATGTTTTACTTTTTCTTGCGTTATTTAAGAAAATATCTTGAATATTGTTACTTTGTTTATTCATAATAACAACCTCCATGGTTAAGTATTTATTTTTATATAATTATAAACTTGTTAATTATTTAAATCATCTATTATTATTTGAAGTATTTCATCATCAGATAATAGATCTTTATTTAAGAATTTAGCTCTTGGATCCTTTCTAAACCAAGTTAATTGACGCTTAGCATAATTCCTAGACCCTTGTTTAATCATTTCTATAGCTTCTTCTAATGTTATAGAATTCTCAAGGTATAAAAGCACCTCTTTATATCCTATTCCTTGCATTGCCTGCATAGATGAATTATACCCATTTTCCTTTAATTTAATACATTCTTCTAGAAGACCATTTTCAAACATTATGTCTACTCTTCTATTTATCCTCTCATAAAGCTTTTCTCTATTCATATCTAAAACATAGTAATGAACGTCATATTTGCTTTTATAAAAGTCTTCACCAGCATTAAATGAGCTAAATGGCTTATTAGTTACTTTATACACTTCTAATGCTCTTATTACCCTCTTCCTGTTATTAGGATGAATTGAGTTATAGCTTATAGGATCAATTTCTTTTAGCATTTCATGAATGTAACCATCTCCCTTGGCTATTGCAAGTTCTTCTAATTCTTTTCTATATTCTTCATCACTAGGAGCATCAGTAAAGTTCATATTGCAAGTTAATGCATTTATATAAAGTCCAGTACCACCAGTTAAAATAGGAAGCTTATTTTCTAGTAATAAATCATCAATTATTGGTTCTGCTAAAGTTTTAAAATCTACAACTGAAAATGGTTTATCTGGTGTAGTTACATCTATCATATGATGTTTTATACCTTCCATTTCAGAGGGGGTTATTTTTGCAGAACCTATATCCATATATTTATATATTTGCATAGAATCTGTTGATACTATTTCTCCATTTAATTTCTTAGCTAGTTCTATAGATAAAGCTGTCTTTCCTACTGCTGTTGGACCTGCTAAAACTAATATTTTATTTTTCATATCATAAACCTTTCTATACTATTCTTCTAAACTTTTTATCTAATTCATATTCTGTAAATTTAATTATTATAGGTCTTCCGTGTGGACAATTAAAAGGATTATCTATATATCTTAAATCAGAAATAAGTTTTTCCATTTCTACTTGTGTTAAGTAATCATTTGCCTTTACTGCAGCTTTACATGCCATAGTAGCAATTTTATTTAACTTAACTTCTACTGTTTTACCACTACCTAAGTTTTTTAAATTATCGATTATACTTAATAAGAAGTTTTTAGCATCTAATTTTCCTAAGAAATAAGGAACTTCTTTTAATGCAATGGTATTACCGCCAAACTCTTCTATAACAAAGCCTGAATTAGTGAATATATCTGTATTTTCCTTATAACATTCATAGTCATCTAAAGATAAATCTATTATGCAAGGAATTAGTAATTGTTGTACTACAATTTCTTTGCTTTCTATATCTTTAACATACTTTTCATATAATATTTTTTCATGAGCAGCATGTTGATCGATTATATAAAGTGTATCTAAATACTCAGCTAATATATAAGTCTTACTAAATTGTCCAATAACTCGTAAATCCGGAAATTTAGCCTTAATTACTTCTTTTTCTGTTGATGTTTCTTTTTTTATTTCTACAGAAGCTGTAGATGAATTAAAATTATCAGACTTTTCTACCGTAGGTAAAGTAGCTTGTGAAGAGGCAAAATCATTTGTAGTATAATACTCACTATTATTAGTATTTTCATTTACAGTTGTATTATTTAATGATTCAGAATTAGTATTTACATTATCATTAAAAGAATTAATAGCTTTATTTCTATTTAATTCTTTCAATTTATTATATAAATCCTCTTCTTTAGCAACATCATGTATAGTTACATTATTATATATATCCTTTATAGAAGGCTCAACTTTATTAGAGATAATTGGTTCATCTATATTACTACTTTTAGATGCTGTATCTAAATCTAATTTAATTTCTTCAACAATTTCTTCATTTACAAACTTATTGTCTACTGCAAAGGAATTAAATATATCTTCCTTTAAAGCTGTATGAACTGCATCAAATACCCTTTTATAAATAACTCTTTCATCCTTAAACTTTATTTCTGCTTTTGTAGGATGTATATTAACATCTATAGAATCTGGTGATAAATCTATAAAAAGTACAAAGAAAGGGAATTTGTTAACTGTTGAGAATGATTTAAAAGCATTTTCTACAGCTGCTACAATTGTTTTATTTTTTATATATCTATTATTAACAAATATACTTTCATTATTTCTAGAACCTCTAGCTATAATTTCTTTTCCTATATAACCATGAACCTTTAAAGATTCATCTTCATAATTAAAAGGTAATATATGATCAGATATATTTTTACCATAGATGGTTCTTATAACATTACTTAATTTACCATCTCCATATGTATGCAATGTCTTTTTACCATTATTAAATAGTTTAAAAGATATATCGGGATTAGATAAAGCTATTCTTAAAATAATATCATTTATTAAACTACTTTCTCTTGAAGTGGATTTTAAAAATTTTCTTCTAGCAGGAACATTGAAAAATAAATCTTTAACTTCCATTACAGAGCCATTATTCATTCCTATATCAGTTAAAGATAACTTTTCTCCAGCTTCTAAAACTATTTCTTTACCAAAGTCACATTCAGAAGGTTTACTTCTAAATGTTAACTTGGATACAGAAGCTATAGATGGTAAAGCTTCTCCTCTAAAACCTAAAGTGTTTATAGAATATATGTCTTCTACAGTTTTTATTTTAGATGTAGCATGAGGTAAAAAGGCCTTTTCTATATCTAAATTATGAACTCCAGATCCATCATCAATAACTCTTATAAGGGATATTCCTCCCTCTTCTATTTCAACAGTTATATTCTTAGAACCGGCATCTATAGAGTTTTCTACAAGTTCTTTAACTACAGAGGAAGGACGCTCTACAACTTCCCCTGCAGCTATCTTATTAGAAGTATGTTCATCTAATATGTTAATTCGTTTCATAGAGCACCTCCTACTTTAATTTTTTGGCATCTTGAACTATTTTAAATAAAGTATTCATTGCATCTAAAGGCGTCATAGTCATAACCTCTATATTTGCAATTTCAGATAATAAAGATTCCTTTTCCAACATAGTAAAGTCAATTTGTAGCGGTTCATTGCTTTCTTTAACTATAGTAGATTCATTAATCTTTTTGTCTGTATCCTTAGATACTTCTTTTATAGTATCCTCTACAACAATGTCTTCTTTTTCTATAGCTACTTCTCTTTCATTAGTATTCTCTGGTTTTATTTCAGTTTCTTTTTCTTTATAAGTATTAAATAATTTATCTATTTCTATTGATTTTTCATTTTCTAATTTAGCTAATATATGCTTAGCCCTATCTATTACTTCTAACGGTAATCCAGCAAGTTTAGCAACTTCAATACCATAAGATTGATCTGCTCCTCCTTCAACTATCTTTCTTAAGAATATAACTTGCCCTTCTGTTTCTTTAACAGCAACTGAATAGTTTTTAACACCATCAATTATTCCTTCTAGTTTAGTTAGTTCATGATAGTGAGTGGCAAATAATGTTTTACATTTTAAATCGTTATTTTTAGATATATACTCTATAACAGACCATGCAATACTTAAACCATCATAAGTTGATGTTCCTCTTCCAACCTCATCTAATAATACTAAACTATTAGGAGTAGCATTTTTTAATATATTAGATACTTCCCACATTTCTACCATGAAAGTTGATTTACCACCAGCTAAATCATCTGATGCACCTATTCTTGTAAATATTTTATCACAAACAGATATATTAGCGCTTTTAGCAGGTATAAATGAACCTATTTGAGCCATAAGAGTAATTAGTGCAACCTGTCTCATATAAGTTGATTTACCGGCCATATTAGGTCCTGTTATTAAAAGTAATCTATTATCATTCTTATTAATACATGTGTTATTAGATACAAACTCTCCGTTACCTATTACCTTTTCCACTACAGGATGTCTACCATCTTCTATTTCTATTATTCCTTCATTATTTATATTAGGTCTAATATAATCATTATCAACAGCAACTTTAGCTAAAGTAGTAAGAGCATCTAAAGATGATATTATATTAGCGCTATTTTTTAATCTAGGAATTTGAGCTTCTACTTTATCTCTTAACTGTACAAATAGTTCATATTCAAGTGCCATTAAATGTTCATCAGCCCCAAGAATTTTTTCCTCAACTACCTTTAATTCTTCTGTAATATAACGTTCAGCATTTGCCAATGTTTGCTTTCTTATATATCTTCCCTCAGGTATTAAATTATAGTTAGCTTTAGAAATTTCTATATAATATCCAAAAACCTTATTATATCCTATTTTTAATGATTTAATTCCAGTAAACTCTCTTTCTTTACTTTCTAATGAAGCTATCCATTGTTTACCGTTTAATTTTGCCTCTCTTAGTTCATCTACTTTATCAGAGTAACCAGCCTTTATTATATTACCTTCTTTAATAGAAGTGGCAGGATCGTCTAATAATGCCTTTGAAAGTAATGTACTTATATCTTCTAATACATCTAAGTTTTTATACCATTTATTTAATAAATCTGCTTTACATACAGACAGTCTTTCTTTTATTTCAGGTAATTTCTTTAAAGAGATATTTAAAGATACCAAGTCTTTTGCATTTACATTTTTATTAGAAATCTTACCTACTATTCTTTCAATATCATATATGTCTCTTAAGGCTTCACGTAATTCTTCTGTAAAATAAATATTATTAAATAATTCATCAACAGAATTTAATCTATTATTAATTTCATCTATATTGATTAGAGGTTCTTCTATCCATTTTCTTAAAGCCCTTCCCCCCATTGTAGTAGAGGTTTTATCTAAAACCCATATTAAACTACCTTTTTTTGATTTTTCTTTAAGGTTTTCTGTTAATTCTAAGTTTCTTCTAGAACTACTATCAATAGTCATATAATTAACTATATCGTAAGTTTCAAGAATATTTATATTAGAAAGGCTCATTTTTTGAGTATCCAATATATATTTTAATAATACGGAAGAGGCTATTTTACTTCTTAAGTCTAATCCAACAACTTCTACTTCGCTAAATTGATTTATAAGTTCCTCATCAGTACAGTTAAAGTGAAGTATATCTTTCTTTGTTATTAATGCATTGCTTATATTATGAATTTCATTTATTAACTCTTCGTCAAAGTTTATATCAACAATTACTTCTTTAGGTGAAATTTTAGAAACTTCATCTAAAAGAGTTGTTTTTAATTCTTTAAAGAAAGTAGTTTTGAATTCACCAGTAGAAATATCTGATGATGCAATTCCATAATATCCATCTTGACTGTATATAGCCATTATATATGTATTTTTATATTCCTCTTCTCCATTTCCCTCAGAGAATGTTCCAGGTGTAATAACTTTTATTACGTCTCTCTTAACAATTCCTTTAGCTTGAGCAGGATCCTCTACTTGTTCACATATAGCAACCTTATATCCTTTAGCTACTAGTCTAGAAATATAGTTTGAAGCTGCATGAAAAGGAATACCACACATAGGTGCTCTCTCTTCAAGTCCACACTCTCTACCAGTTAAAACTAATTCTAGTTCCTTAGAGGCAGTTTTTGCATCTTCAAAGAACATTTCATAAAAATCACCTAATCTATAAAAAAGAATACAGTCTTGATATTTATCTTTTATCTCCACATATTGTCTCATCATTGGAGTTAAAGCCATGTTAATCACCTCAGTTATATTTTATATGCTAAATTCAACATCTTAGCCGTTTATCAACAATTATACAACATTTCTAAATTAATAGAAAGTGATAAAAATGAAAGTAATTTCTGTAATTGAAAGAGCTTATATATACTGTTCTTACAATATTATAGAGTATACTATTAGAAAGCTAAAAAAGGAGCCTCGCACTAATTATTTAATGCGATAGCTCCTAAAAAATTATTTTACAGCTTCACCAATTAAAGAGAAGTTTTGTGCCTTAGTAATTTTAACATTTACTATATCACCAACTTTTACATCTTCTCCAGAGAAGTTAACTAGTCTACCATTTCTAGTTCTACCTGAAAGTTTACTTTCATCATTTTTACTAGTACCTTCAACTAATACTTCAACAACTTTACCGTCATAAGCTTTATTCTTAGCTATAACACCATTATTTACGGCTTCAACTAATCTATTGAATCTGTGATGTTTATCTTCTTCAGAAACTTGATTTAACATCATATCAGCAGGTGTATTATTTCTTCTAGAATAGATAAAAGTAAAGGCTGAATCATATTCTACTTCTTTTACTAAGTTTAGTGTATCTAAGAAGTCTTCTTCAGTTTCACCTGGGAACCCAACAATTATATCTGTTGTTATAGCAACATCAGGTATTTCTTGTTTAATTTTATTTACTAAAGACATATAGTATTCTCTTGTATAATGTCTATTCATTTTCTTTAAGATTCTATCAGAACCACTTTGTACAGGTAAGTGGATTTGTTCACATAGTTTACCACATTCTTTAATAGCTTTAATAACATCATCATTTAAATCTTTTGGATGAGATGTCATAAATCTAACTCTTTCTAAACCATCAATTTCATTTATCATTCTTAAAAGCTCTGCAAATGAAACTTCATTTTCAAGTCCTTTTCCGTAAGAGTTAACATTTTGACCTAGTAAAGTAACTTCTTTATATCCCTTTGAAACTAAATCCTTTATTTCATTTATAATATCTTCAGGTTTTCTTGATCTTTCTCTACCTCTTACAAATGGTACTATACAATAAGTACAGAAATTATTACATCCATACATGATAGTTACAAATGCTTTTACATCACTTTGTCTATCTATTGGTAGTCCTTCAACAATTTCTTCTTCCTTATTAAATATTTCTTTTATTTGAACTCCTTCTGTTCTTACTCTATTTAAGTATTCAGGGAATTTATATGCATTATGAGTTCCAAAGATAATATTAACATATGGGAATTGTTTTAATATTTTATCAGCCATACCGTCTTGTTGCATCATGCATCCACATATACCAATTATTAAATCTGGATTTTTTTCTTTTAATTTTTTTAATTGACCTAAGTTACCAAATACTTTATTTTCAGCATTTTCTCTAACACAACAAGTATTATATAATATTATTCCAGCTTCATTTTTATCTTCTGTTCTTGTATATCCAAGTCTTTTAAGCATACCTGAAAGTTTTTCTGAATCCTCTTCATTCATTTGGCATCCCCAAGTTTCTATATAATATTTTAATAATCCATTATTTGTTTCGTTAACCATAAAAAATTTCCTCCATTGTTACTTATATATTCAATTCTTAATGTATTATAACATAATATTTTGTAAAAAATAAATACTAAACCACTTAGTATTTTTTTCTTTAATATCTTTTTTTGTAAAAAAATAAGGATAGCTTTAACTATCACTTATAAAAACTTTAATATGTGTAAAGAAAGATAAGTAAAAAAAATTAAAATAAGTTTATCTTTCCCATCTATTAATTATAGATTGGGGAGTAAATCCTATCCAATTATATAATTTTAATGCACCATAATTAGTCTCTTCAACTCTTATAAATAATTCATTAATATTCATATTTTTAGCTTTTTGAATTAAATTATTTAATAAGATTTTACCAAAACCATAATTTCTGAATTCTTTTATTATTCCAAAATTAACCACAGTATACATATCTCTATTATAAATTATTTGACCATATCCAATAGCTACATCATTCACTTTAAGAAAGAGTGATAAATCTTCAATATAATAATCTTGTTCTATATCATTTTTTATATCCTCAATCTCTAATGGAACTCTAGTAGAAGCAGAAAAAATAGAATTTTGTAATTTACATCGAAGCTCTTCATCCTTTTTTAAAACAACCTTTTCTATAGATATTTTAACTTCATTTATGTTAGAATTATATAACATATTTATTTTCTTTAATAAGTCATTATTATCTTTTAATGAACATATTAGATTATTTGTTTGTTGTTCTTTATTATAATTTTTTAAATTTATACTCATCAAAATTGAAGGTTTTACTTTTTTAAAGCCTAGTTTTGAAAGCATTTTATTATTACATGTGTCATCACAAGTTTCATAAGAGAGAACAGTATTATTAAAGCTATTTAAAATATTAGGAGATAATAAATCTAAATATTCTTGTTTAACATATAAAGACCATACTCGAACAGGAATATCTACTGGAACCTCATACCAGATATATCCTATAACAGTTTTATTATAAGTAAATAGCTTAACAAACTTTTTTAAAAAAATTTTTAAAAAAAACTTTTCATTTTCATAGTATTCAAAAAAGTTTTTATCATAGTTTTCTTTACTGAATCTCTCTAAATTTAAAGTTTTAAAATTCTCAAAATTATTACTAGACAACCTTTCTAAAAATACCATACTTAACCCCTATTCTAATTTTCTCATAACCCTTAATATATAAAAAGATTACACTTATATATATGTGTAATCTTTTTTTTTTATTTCTAAAATTTATTGCGCATCTTTTATACTTAAGGCAATTCTTTTATTTTCTTTATCTATACTTAAAATTATACATTTAACTTCTTCATCTATTTTTAATACTTCAGAAGGATGTTTAATGTGATCATGGCTTATTTTAGAAATATGAACTAAACCATCTATTCCAGGTTCTAATTCTACAAAAGCACCAAAATCATTGATTCTAACTACTTTACCTAAAACAGCTGAATTAATAGCATATTTTTCATCTACTACGCTCCATGGTTCTGGAGTTAAGGCTTTTATACTTAAAGATAATTTCTTTTGTTCTTTATCTAAGCTTAAAATCTTAACATCAACTATTTGACCAATTTTTAATATTTCTTCACAAGAATTAACATGTCTCCATGAAAGTTGAGATAAGTGTATTAAACCATCTATTCCATTAATTTCTGCAAAAGCACCAAATTTAGTAAATCTTTTGATTTCAGCTTTTACGATATCACCTTCATGTAATGAATCCCAAGCTAATTTCTCTTTTGCAGCTTTAGCTTCTTCTAATATTATTCTTCTTGATGCAACTATTTTTGAAAGATTATCTCTTGAAAAATCAATTAATCTTACAGTTAAAGTAGTTCCAACTAAGTTCTCCTTATTTTCAACATACTTTGTATCTATTTGAGACGCAGGGATGAAAATTCTAACACCATTATAGTAGGCTACTAATCCTTTCTCTTTAGCATCTTTAACAATAACATCAAATTCAGATTTATTATTGAATAACTCTTCTAATTTAGCTAATGTTTCTTCTTTTTCATATTCTAATCTAGATAAAACTACATAATTATCTTCATTCTTTAATTTTATTACTTTAGCTTTTATTGTATCTCCAACTTTTAAAGTTGATAATACTGAATTAAGTCTATCTTCAGATGCTAATTCTTTAAAAGGAATTACTCCATCAGACTTATATCCAACTAATGATATTTGTAATTGACCATCTTTTATTGAAAGTATTTCTCCTTCAATTTCATCACCAATTTTAAATCTTCTGTCCATTTCATTCATTAATAATAATTGTTCTTCCATTTTTATAATCCCTCCATAATTTTGACTACTTCCTTTATAATCCAATCTGGAGTTGAAGCTCCAGCTGTTATACCGATATTTTTAATATTCTTATTTTCTAATAAATCCTTAGGCAATTCGCTAGCATTCTCAATATGAATTGTATTTTTACAATTTTCCTTAGCTATTTGATATAGTTTAGTTGTATTTGAACTATGTTTTCCGCCTATAACAATCATGAAATCAACATTTTTAGATAAGTCATATACGCTTTTTTGTCTTTCTTCAGTTGCTGCACAAATTGTATTAAAGGATTTTAATTCTTCAATAGATTCCTTGGATAAATTATCCATTGTTTTATCCCAATTTTCTTCTTTTTCTGTAGTTTGAGAAACTACACAGACCTTATTTGGAAGATGTTCTTTAAAGCTACCATCATTAGTAATTATAGCATCGTTATTGCACCAACCATTAATACCAACAACCTCAGGATGTTTTTCATCACCAAGAATAACAATTTTATATCCTTCATTAGAGAATTTATTAACTTTTTGTTGGATATTAGTTACAAACGGACATGTTGCATTTATAACAATTAACCCTTTTTCATTTAAATCATCAAATGTTTTTTTTGATACACCATGAGATCTTATTAAGATAACATCTCCTTTACATAGATTGTCTATATTATTTAGGTCTATTGCATATATATTATTTTCTTCTAAGTATTTTACTACATCACCATTATGTATTAATGGGCCTAATGTATATATTCTTTTATTAAATTGTTTTTGAGTTTTTATTGCTTCATCTACTGCTCTTTTAACTCCAAAACAAAAACCAGCATTTTCAGCTAATAATACTTTCATAAATTTTCTCCTATATCTTTAGTTTTTAAATGATATCTCTTAATCTATTGTAAAGCATTTTCTATAAAATTACAAATTATTTCAGTAACTTCATCAATATTGTAATTAGAACTATCGATTTCTATAGCATCGTCCGCTTTTCTTAATGGATCAACTTCACGAGTACTATCAATGTAATCTCTTTTAATTATATCTTCTAAAAGTTTATCATAATTAACATCTAAGCCTCTATTTAGAAGTTCTGTATACCTTCTTCTTGCTCTTTCTTCAGGTGATGCAGTTAGGAAAAACTTAAATTTAGAATTTTTTAATACAACTGTTCCGATATCTCTACCATCCATAATTACGTTATATTTTTCTGACATTTTTCTTTGTAGAGAAACAAGCTTACTTCTTACTTCAGGAATAGAAGCATAGTTAGAAACTATTGCACTTATCTCTGGCATTGTTATTTCATTTTGAATGTTAACTCCATCTAATATTAAATCATCATTTTCAAAATGCATTTCCATGTTATCTATCATAGACATTAATGCAGTAATATTAGTAGTATCAATATCATTTCTTTTAGCTAATAAAGCCACAGCTCTATACATTGCTCCAGTATTTATATACATTAAATCAAATTTTTTACCTACTAGCTTAGCTATTGTACTTTTCCCCGCACCAGCTGGTCCATCTATTGCTACTGATATTCTCATAATAATTTTTCCACCTTTCAAATAAAACCTCTATCTTATGTTCTTATTAATTATATAATTAAATTTTAAATATAACAATCGTTAAAGAAAACTACCTATATTGTAAAATAAATTCTTTCTTTAGCTCCTAATAACGAAATTTCATTCTATAAATATTTTTATTAAATATTATTTCCAGCAATATATCCAGTGGATAGCGCTATTTGTACGTTATAACCACCAGTAAATGCATCTACGTCTATAACTTCACCTGCAAATGATAAATTTGAAATTAATTTAGATTTCATAGTAGATGGATCAATTTCTAATGTATTAACTCCACCGGCTGTTACTATTGCCTCTTCTATAGGCCTTAATCCCTTAATGTTCATTTTTATATTTTTAATTATATATACAAGATTTTTTCTTTCATCTTTAGTTATAACATTTACTTTTTTATCCGCTGGAATTCCACTTAGTCTAATTATTAAAGGAATTAGTTTTTGAGGTAATAAGTCATTTAAAGAATTCTTAAACTCTTTATTTTGATACTTTAAAAAGTCCTTTTGAATTCTTTTATCAAGTTCATTAATTTCTAATGCTGGCTTTAAATCAAGTAATGCTGTATAACTTGAATCATTTTTTATAAATCTTGAACCTTTTAAGACTAATGGACCTGATATTCCATAACTTGTAAATAGCATTTCCCCCTGCTCTTTATATAAAACTTTATTGTTTTTTAAAATACTTAATGAAATATTTTTTAAAGATAATCCCATTAATTCTTTCAGCCATTTTTCATTTAATTCAATAGGCACCAATGAAGGTTTTAAATCAATTATGCTATGTCCAAGTTTTTTTGCAAAGTCATATCCATCACCTTTAGAGCCTGTAAGTGGATAAGATGCTCCACCAGTAGCTATAATAAAATGATCCCCTATTATTTTTTGAGAATTGTTTATTTCAACCCCTAATATTCTGTCATTTTTAGATAAAATATTAGTTACCTTAGAATTAAGTTTAACTTGAACATTATTCTCCTTTAATCCATTAGAAAGGCCTTTTATAATATCAGATGATTTGTCAGATGATGGAAATATTCTTCCGCCACGTTCTGTTTTTAATTTAATTCCTTGGTTTTCAAAGAAGTGTATAGTATCTTCATTTGTAAATGAGTAAAGTGAGCTATATAGGAAATGAGGATTTCCATAAATATAATCAAAAAATTCACTTATATCTTTGGCATTTGTAACATTACATCTACCTTTGCCTGTTATAAAAAGTTTTTTACCAACTCTATCATTTCCGTCTAAAAGAATAACTTCATGATTTTTAGAGGCAGTGATTGCGGCCATTATTCCTGCAGGGCCAGCGCCTATTACAATTACTTTTGCCATTTAAAATCCTCCTAAAATTTTATTTATAATAACTAAAGGAATTAACATTTGTTAATTCCTCCTCTTTTAGAATAAAATATCTTAATCATCCCCGACATTTCTATTATTATAGGAGTAGACATTATATTCTTGCCATATTTCTTCAAGACTATTAAATGTAGAAGAAATGTTTTCTTTTTCTCTCATTCCAACAGCTATTATTAAAGCATTTATTACCGATAATGGTGCCACTAAAGAGTCAACAAAAGAGGCCATATTACTTTGTGCAATTAATGCATAATCAGCTCTCGTTGCTAATGGAGATAAAAAGCTATCTGTTACAGCTACAACTGTTGCACCTCTATCTTGAGCAAATGCTAAAGCATCTATGGTTCTACTAGCATAACGAGGAAAACCAATTCCTATTACTAAATCACCTTCACCAACATTTATCATTTGTTCAAATATATCAGAGATACCATAACCAACAGTTTTTACATTCTGTAAAATAATATTTAAGTAGAAACCTAAAAATTCAGCTAATGCCATTGAACTTCTAAGACCTATTATATAAATTCTCTTAGCAGTAAAAATATTATTAACAACATCTTCAAATGTATTATAATCGATTTTTTCCATTGTAGATCGAATATTTTCCATATCTGCTTTTAAAACACCTTTTAAAGCATGACCTTCAGTTATATAGTCACTAGATAACTCTAATCTTTGTACTGTTGTTAATTTATTTTTTATTAACTCTTGAAGAGATTTTTGAAGCTTAGGATATCCTGAAAAGCCTAATTCTATTGCAAACCTTACTACAGTTGACTCTGATACTCCAACTGAGGTACCAAGTTTAGCAGCTGTCATAAATGCTGCTTTATCATAATTTTTTAATATGTATTCAGCAATTAATTTTTGCCCCTTACTTAACCTAGGAAATCTCATTTGAATTAACTTCATTAAATCCCTTGATTCATCATTAATACTTCGTTCCATTTATTGTACGCTCCTAATTTAATTAACTTCAATTATTTTAGCATTATTTATAAATTTAATCAATGTTCGTATATTAAAAATTGCAAGACTTACAAATAATAATTCAAACAAAAACTATTTTTTCTCTACTATTACTAGTAATGGAGATGTGTTAGATCTGTTTATGCATTCATGTATCATAACTCCAAACTTATTTTTAGGTAAGTTTCTTAAATATTGAAGAATGCAATTTTCTTCTTCTTTACCTTCATTATGACCTCTATAAATAGCTATGGCCATTATTCCATTACTAGATAATAAATTTAAAGAAAGTTGTATACTTTTAAGACTAGTTTCTGCTAATGTTGTTATATTCTTATTACCACCTGGTAAATATCCAAGGTTATAACATATACAATCAATTTCTTCATTAATAAATTCATCTATTTTATGATGAGATTCATTTATTATTATTACGTTATTATTTTTATCTACGTATTTTTCACAAGCTTCTTTTTGAATTTCAAAAGCATACACTTTTTTAAAGCATGAAGATAAAAAGTCACAGTCATATCCATTTCCTAGTGTAGCATCAACAGCCACATTTTTATTTTCTACATACTCATTAATAATATTGTGTGCTAATATACTGACATCTGAAACATATTTAAACATACTCTAACCTCTACAAACCTCTAATATAATTTAATTCTCTATCAGTTAAAGGTCTCCATTCACCTTTTTTTAGATAACCTAATTTTATATTTCCTATTGAAACTCTTTTAAGACTTATAACTTCATGATTTAAAGAAGAACACATTCTTCTTATTTGTCTATTTTTACCTTCGTGTATTGAAATTTCAACAGTTGATAAAATCTCATCGCAATTTTTTTTCTTATTAAATCTCTTTTCTTCAGATATTATTTCAATATCTGCTTCAGCAGTAACATAACCACCAATATCTATCCCTTTTTTAAAACGCTTAATATCATTTTCACTAAATTTCCCTCTACATACAGCAATATAATTTTTCTTTATAGATACTCTAGGATGTATTATATTATTATAAATACTACCATCATTTGTTAATATTAATAATCCTGAACTATCGTAGTCTAATCTACCTATAGGATATATTCTTTCTTCAACATTAACTATATCTAAAACTGTTTTTCTACCCTTTTCATCTTTAACAGAAGTTATATATCCTTCTGGTTTATTAAGCATTATGTAAACTTTTTTCTCTTCTACCTTTATGATTTTATTATTATATTCAACAATATCTTTTTCAGGATTAATTTTAGTTCCGACTTCTGTTATGACTGTACCATTTACTTTAATTTTTCCATCTAAAATTATTTCTTCGCATTTTCTTCTTGAAGCGATACCACATCTAGCCATGTACTTTTGTAATCTTTCTTCCATTTTATTCACTCCGTCTCTTAATATTCAAAGTAATTATATATTTTATAGTTAATTAATACAACTAAATATTTATAGGTTTATATTATTAAAATGAAATAATGTAAGTTAATATTTATAAATAATAAAAGTTACTTGTTTTTATATATAATGTATAAATTGTTAATTTTTATTCAAAAATTGTATATTTCTGTGATAATATATATATATTAGAAAAAACAATTGTTGTTACATATGAAAAGGGAGGCTATATTATGTGTTTGGAAAAAATTAAAGAAGCAAGAGAAAATATAAAAGATGTAGTTACTAAAACGCCATTATTATATAGTAATGTATTTAGTAAAAGTAGTAATAATGATGTATATATGAAGTGTGAGAATCTTCAATTAACAGGGGCGTATAAAATTAGAGGTGCTTTAAATAAAATTATATCTTTAACTGAAGAGGAAAAATCTAAAGGTGTTATCTGTTCATCTGCAGGAAACCATGCTCAAGGAGTTGCTTATGCAGCATCATTAATGGATGTAAAATCTAGTATAGTAATGCCGAAAACTACTCCATACTTAAAAGTTGAATCAACTAAAAATTATGGTGGTAATATAATACTTCATGGAAAGTGTTATGATGATGCTTTTATTAAAGCAAAAACTATTGAAGAAGAGGAAGGTAAGGTTTTTATACATCCTTTTAATGATATGGATGTAATTTATGGACAAGGTACAATTGCACTGGAAATATTTGAAGAAATTAATGATTTAGATTATATACTTGTTCCAATAGGTGGGGGTGGTTTAATATCAGGTATAAGTATTGCTGCTAAATCCTTAAATCCAAATATAAAAATAATTGGTGTACAAGCTGAAGGAGCACCTTCAATGGCATTAAGTATAGAAAAAGATAAAATTTGCACATTAGATAGTGTTAATACAATTGCTGATGGTATTTCGGTAAAAACACCTGGCAGTACTACTTTTGAAATTGTTAGAGAATATGTAGATGAAATTATAATAGTTTCAGAAAGTGATATTGTAGATTCATTTCTTTTATTAGTTGAAAAGCATAAATTAGTAGCTGAAGCTTCTGGTGTTGTAACTTTAGCTGCATTAAAGAAATTAAAAGCAAAAAATAAAAAAGTATGTTGCATACTAAGTGGTGGAAATATTGATATGCTAACAATATCAACATTAATAAATAATGGTCTTGTTTCAAAAGGTAGACTATTCTGTTTCTCGGTAGAGCTTAAAAATGTACCAGGAGAGTTATTAAAAATATCTGAAATTTTAGCAAAAGAAAGTGCAAATGTGGTAAAGCTTGAACATAATCAATTTAAAGCTATCAATAGGATACACAATGTATTATTAGAAGTTACTGTAGAAACTAATGGCCATGAGCATATTGAGAAAATTATTAATTCATTTGAAAGAGAAAAATATTCTATTAAGGTTATGTATTAATATATAAAGTTAAAAAATATAAGTCTTTACTTTAAAAGTAAAGACTTATATTTTTTATGTTTAAATTCTAAACTCCGTATTTTTTATAATATTCAGCTATAGCAGCTTTTATCTTATCATCAATATATACAGTTCCATCAATTTCTCTATTATATAAATATTCAACAACTTCAGCCATTGTAACTATAGGATAAGTTGTAATTCCAAATGCTTCTTTGATCTCAGATTGAGCTGACTGTTCTCCCTTACCCTTTTCCATTCTATCAACAGATATAACTAAGCCAGCAATTTCTACGTCCCCCTGAACTTTTAATATTGGAGCTGTTTCATAAATTGAAGTTCCTGCAGTCATAACATCTTCAACTATAACTACTCTTTTGCTACTGTCTAGTTTAGCACCAAGTAAAATTCCACCTTCACCATGGTCTTTAACTTCTTTTCTATTTGAACAATATTCAACATTTGCTCCATATAATTTATTCATAGCTATAGCTGTAGTAACAGTTAAAGGAATTCCCTTATAAGCAGGTCCGAATAATACATCTACATCAGAACCAATATGTTCATTAATAGTTTTAGCATAAAATTCGCCTAATTTTTCAAGTTGTTCTCCTGTAGTATAGTTTCCTGTATTAATAAAGAATGGCGTTTGACGTCCGCTTTTTGTAACAAATTCTCCAAATCTTAAAACATTACTTCTTACCATAAATTCTATAAATTCTTGTTTGTATTTTTGCATAGAAAACAACTCCTCTAATATGTATATTTTTCTTAAACATTGTAACATTATTCGTAAAAAAAGCCAATAAATATTTAAAATAAATAAAATTTATATTTATGGTTAGTATATTTTGAAGATGTCAATAATTAAAATGTGAAATCTAAGGGATATAAGATATAGGGGTATCTTATTTTTTAGGAGGTAGATATGAGAAAAAATAAAAAAAAATTATTTAGCATAGCTATTATTTTAATAATAGTTATTATTTCAGTTACTCAAGTAAAGAGATTAAAATTTTTATTTGAAATTATAAAATTAAGTAATAGTTTACCTACTATATCAAGTAATTTTTATAATGAACCAATTAAAGATATTACCTATAAAGATATTGTATATAAAAAAAGAGGTAACAAAGAAATTAAATTAGATATTTATACAAATAGAGAAGCTAAGGAAGCAACACCAGTAATTATATATGTATTTGGTAATGGATGGATGTACGGGGACAAAGTAATCCCCTCCGCTATAGAATCTATTATTAATTTACTTAAAGATGAAGGGTATGCAATAATTAGTACATCATATGAATTAATGGATGATGAAGTTATTTTAGAAGATCAAATATCAGATGTTAAAGATACAATTAGATGGGTATATAAGAATAAGGATAAGTATAATTTTGATGTAAATAATATAGGTATTATAGGTCCATCTGCAGGTGCTCAACTTTCAATGATGGCTACTTTTTCACGAGATAATGAGTTTATAGGAGATCAATCTTTAAAGTCATATTCATCTAAAGTAAAGTACATAATTGATTTATTTGGTCCAACTAGATTAAGTGAAGTAAATTTATCAGTTGGTCCAGAAGAGGTTGTTGAAAAGTTTTCTGATAATGATATAGAGCAATTATCTAAAAAGTTTAGTCCTATTGAATATGTAAGAGAAGATTTACCGGATACACTTATAATTCATAGTTTAAAGGATAATATTGTACCATATGAAAGTTCTGTAGAATTATATGAAACTGCATTAGAATATAATAATAATTTTGAATTATACACATTGCAAAGTTGTACTCACTATCTAGAAAACTTATCAAATACAGAAGCTTTAAATTTATATATGAAAATAGTGGATTACATATTAAGTAAAACTAATTAAATTTTAATACTAGATTATAATTTATTAAAGTAAAAGAGAAAATATTAATTATATATGATATATAATTAATATTTTCTCTTTTATGTTCTCAATAACATTATTCAAGTATTTTAATTTTTTTAGTATTAGCATCAAGAAGTACTTTTGAACCTAAAGGTAGGGTTAAAGTTGGAAGACAG
The DNA here is from genome assembly GCF_934754925.1 of uncultured Clostridium sp. GTDB lineage: Bacteria > Bacillota > Clostridia > Clostridiales > Clostridiaceae > Clostridium. The sequence goes on from NZ_CAKVJA010000001.1 coordinate 180,949, forward strand.
TGTCCACAAGCTAAGTTACTTAAGGTTGGTTTATTTAATGGTAAAATAATTTCATTAAAAACATCTTGTAAAGATAAACTTTTTTTCGTATTTGGAGCGATACAATTAGTAAAGGTCCCTAAAACTATTCCGTTTACATCTTTTAATTTTCCAGATTGCTTTAATTGAGTGAGCATTCTATCTATTTTATAAGGTGGTTCTTCTACCTCTTCTAAAAATAATATCTTATTTTTCGTATTTATTTCATATTTTGTTCCTAATGAAGAACAAATTAATGATAAATTTCCACCAATAAGTTGACCACTACTTATACCAGTATTAATACTTTCAAGATTATATCCTTCTGGATTATAAATTTCTTCTACTTTGTCGTTACCAAAAATAAATTTTTTATAGTAACTAGCGGTATATTCATCTAATCCTTTTATTAGCTCGGTTGATATCATAGGACCATGATATGTCACAAGCTTGCTTTTTTGATTTATAGCAATATGAAGAGCTGTAATATCGCTATATCCAACAAAAATTTTGGGGTTTTTTTTGATTAATTTAAAATCTATAAGGTTTAATAATCTAGCGCAACCGTATCCACCACGAAGTGCAAAAATACCTTTTATATTTTTATCTGCAAACATACAATTTATATCCTTTGCTCTTATATCATCAGTGCCTGATAAAAATCCATGTTCTGATAGACAGCTCTCTCCTACTACCACTTTTAATCCTAATGTATTTAATGAATCTACACATTTATCAATTAAATTTTTATCAGTAGGACTTGCAGGAGATATTATGGCCACAGTATCACCTTGGTGTAATGGTTTTGGTTTAATCATTTTTATCATCCTCTTATAATTTATATACTTTAATATATTATTTACAAGTGATAATTAGTGACTATTAACTACTATTTTATTACAATTTTAAATTAGCATACTAATAGGTATTAAAAGTAAAGATTCTCCCGGAATCTTAAATCTAGGTTGTTCTGGTAAATAAATACCTGAGCTTGATAGATTTTTCATAAGAGGAGAACAACATCCTAAAAAATTTTCATAGAAGTTAGCCTGTCCTGACTTTCTTAATAAATGAATGTATTGATTAGAATTACACTTCCTAATAACCTTTCCAACTATTGTACAAGGACAATCCGCACTATCGTAAATATTTGCATAAGTACTAATGAAATTACTATTATTAACAGTTAATACAACATCCATATCTCCACATTTAACAATCATATCTTGACTGTTATTAGTTGTTAAAAGTGATTGTAAGTAATTAACTTGTTTATACATGGTATCATAATTTACAAAGGAACTATTAGTGCTTTTTAATGTTTGACAATATGAATTTAGATTATCTGTTCCAATACAAGCTAATAAGTTAGATAAACTATCTATATAAGATACCATAGATTCACTAGATATTTGACCACTTAATTTAACATAATCACCTGAATTTATATTAGATATTGAATAATTACTACTGTTAAATTCTTTAATTAAGTGTGATTGGTTTAAACCTTCAAGTAATTGTTGATGTATTTCGAAGGTTGTATATATTCGAGTTAGCTCCTCTTCTCGTCTAACAAATCTTCTACCTTCTAATGATTGATTATCTCTATTTACTGTTGTTACGGTGTCAGCTTCAGTGAAGTTTTTTCCTTTATATCCATCACGTTCATCTCTTACACATCTATCTTCTCCATAATGTTGGTTACTTCCTTCAATTCCTGTTTTTGCATTTAAGGTTCTATCTTCTATAAATCTAGAGGTTCTTTTTTCAATATATCCATCTATAACTAACGAGTTTAAATTTTTAGTTAAGGCCTCATCAAGATAAATAAGTAAGTCAAGAGCATCACTCAAAAGATATTACCTCCTTATAGAGTTTTATACAATATCATAATGATTTATATTATAAAGTTTATTATTTTTTTTATCTATAATATTAAAATATAAGAGACTTATATATAGTATTCTAAATATAATAATTAATTACTTCTTATTAATGAAAATAAAACGCTGCTTAATAAAATAATAGCAATAACTAATAAAGATACTATTGTTGATATATTAATTCCCCAGAATGCAACAAATAGTTTTATTCCTGTAAATATTAGAATAAATGCAACACCATATTTTATATAACTAAACATGCTATTTAATTTTGCTAATAGAAAATAAAGGCTTCTTAGGCCTAAAATAGCAAATATGTTGGAGGTATAAACTATATATGGATTAGTTGTAATTGAAAATATTGCTGGAATAGAATCTAACGCAAATATAATATCAGAACTTTCAATTAATACTAAAATTAATAATAATGGAGTGGCATGTAATACTCCATTAATTCTAATGAAGAACTTTTCATGATGTAATTCATTTGTAACCGGAATTAAATGTTTCATAAGATTTAAAACATTACTTTTAGAAAAATCAGTTTCTTCTTCTTTATTTAATAATATTTTTAGTCCACTACAAACTAAGAAAAGTCCGAAAATATATAAAAGCCAATTAAATTTACTAATTATAGCAACACCTAGAAAAATAAATATAAATCTTAATATTACGGCCCCTATAATTCCATAAGTAAGCACCCTTTTTTGATATAAAATTGGAATATTAAAAGATGTAAATATAATTAAAAATAAAAATAAATTATCTACACTCAAACTTAATTCAATTATGTATCCACCTAAAAATTCAAGACCATAATCTGCTCCGAAAATAAAATAAATAAATACATTAACTATAAAGGCAAGGCTTGCCCACATTACAAAATTTCTTAATGCACTTCTTGCTCTCAAAATACTTCTCCTTTATTAAATTAATTCACAGAATAATTATATGATTTAATATATAAATTTATTTATAATAGAAAGAATAAAAAAAGTAAGATTAAATTTAAAATTTAATCTTACTAATAAATATTAGTGAATTAATTTACCTGAATCATTAACAAGAACCAGATCTTCTGGATAGGGCATAAAAAATGTCTGATCAATCAAATGATTAAGATCAAATCTAATAATATAGCTTTTAACCAAGTATAGGGGAACAGAAAATGGTACATATCCATTTTGATATTTATCAATTGTACTCCAAATAAATTGCATCTCATCAGAAGATATTTTGTCATTAAATTGATCTAATGATTTTAATAAAACATTAATATTAGATGTATATCTAGGAGCTTTTTCTAATAATCTATGAAGATAGAATTCGTATTCTTTAAATAATGATTCTAAATTTTCAATTTTATCTTTATAAATAAATTCATCAAGTATTCTAGAGTACTTTTGGCTATAGGATAAAAATAATAAAGTATTTTTTAAATGAAATTTCTTAAGCTTTTCAAAGTCAAGAGTACTTTTAGCATTTCTAAAATCACATAATATAAAAATTCTAGCTAAGAAATGTTCACGTATCTTAAAATTTGTTAATCTTCCATCATCTTCAATAGGTATATAGGGGAAATGCTTTAAAACAGCTTCGGTAAAGAATCCCTTCTCACGTCTTATAGCTCTACCCTTTTCAAATGTTGTATATATTTTAGCATCTTTAACTCCACAAGAAGGTGATTTACATTTTAATATAAACCCATCAACAGCATTTAGCTTTTTTAAGAATTCTTCAGAAAAATGTATCATATCCTCTGTGATAATTCTATTATCCTTAGGTTGAACAAGCTCCCTTTTATTATCTATTTCAACTATTCTAATAGGATTTCTTGGAATGGTTAATCCACATTCTACCTCAGGGCAAACTGGTATAACTTCAACGTATTTACTTAGTTTATCTATAAATTCATTTTGTTCAATATTTCCGTTATATCTACAACTTTCAAAACCTAAACATTTACTTATAACTATAATTGGCTTATTAGTATTCACTATCATTATCTATCCTTTCTGATGATTATATAATTATTTTTTCTCTAATCTATATTATTTATACAAAGGGAAATTATAAAGAAAATAACACTATAAAATATCAAATTATAAAATAAGATATTTTATAGTGTTATAAGGAAGGTATTATTTATTAATTTTATTACATAAAATCATTATCGAAAATGATTTTAATTTTGGAATTTCATTACAATTAACTTTCTCTAATATTTTTAATCCTGATATCTTATCATTAGCAATGATATTCCAATATCCAGTTTTAGAAATAGGTATATAAGAATTTACATCATAATTATCAATGTCTGTAGCATTATAAATAACTATAATTTCCCCATTATCATATTCACTTAAATCAATATGGTTTATTATAACTCCACTATTTTCATTATTATTAGCAAATATAAACTTTGCTTTGTTTTTTATAATCTCAACATTATCTATGTTGAAATATGGTAATTTTTTTCTTATATCTATTAATCCTTTAATATAATTAAATACATCTCTAAATCTATACTTGTCACTCCACTTAATTGAATTTATTTCATCGCTACTTCTATAACTATTATGATCCCCTTGTTTTGTCCTTAAAAATTCCGATCCATGCTGAATAAATGGAATTCCTTGAGCTGTAAATAATATTGCTAAACCTAATAAGTTCTGTCTTACCAAGATATTATCTAATGGGTAAATACCTATATTTTTTCTGTAATTACCTTGAGATAAAGATAGATTTTGACTTTTTTCTATTTGATCCCAAAGGGTATAATTATCATGTGCATCTACATAGTTTATACTTTCTTTTGGATTAGATGTTAATGTATAAATAGAACCTTTTAATCCCTCAATTATAGTCCAATTACAAATATTATTATGCTGCTTACCATTTATAAATCCATTTGATGGATTATTATCTCCTCTTATTGCATCTCTAAAGGTATCATTAAAGACTGAAAAATTTTCATTTCTTTGAGAGCCTTTGAATGTTCCGTTCATTAAAGGTGAGTTTCCGCCTTTCCAAGGCTCACCGTAAATTAAAAAGTTTTGATCAAGTTTAATAGATTTACGAACTATTTCTTTAGTAGTATTTATATCAATTAGTTCCATTAGATCAAATCTGAATCCGTCAATTTTATAATTTCTTATCCAGTGCATGCATGAATCTACTATAAATTTTCTCACCATTGGTCTTTCAGTTGCAAGTTCATTTCCACAACCAGATCCATTAGTAAATCTTCCAAGGGAATCAGTTCTAAAGTAATATCCTGGAACAATATTATCCATATTCACAGTACTCATCATATGATTATAAACCATATCCATAACAACTCTAATACCTTTTGAATGAAATTTCATAATCATTTCTCTTAGTTCAATAATTCTTGTTATTGGATTATAGGGATTTGTTGAGTAGCTACCTTCTGGAGCATTAAAGTTTTTCGGATCGTATCCCCAATTCCTATTATTAGAACTTGGAAAACGTTCATCTACTGAACCAAAATCAAAAACTGGCATTAAATGAACGTGCGTTATTCCTAATTCTACCAAGTGATCTAATCCTGTTGTAACAGTTTTTCCACTATTAATATCTTTATATACTGTATTTTCTTGAACTGCTCCTAAATAAGTTCCCCTTAGACTATCATTTACACCAGAACTTTCATCAATTGTAAAATCCCTTATATGCATTTCATAGATAATAGAATCTTCTTTTCTTTTTAATTCAGGTATAGCATGATTTATAAAGCCGTAGGGCTTTGTACTTTTATCATTTATGTCTAGTACATACCCCTTATCACCATTAACACAAACTGAAGTTGCATATGGATCTACTGCATAGGTTATCTTATCACATAGTTTACCGTTTATATCAATATCCTTGAAATAAATTTTATACAAATAATACATTTCATTTGCATCATCTTTATTTATAACAGTTGTATATACTCCTGTTTTATAATCATATATCATAGGATATTTGCTTGATGGATCTTCTTCATTAATATACCATTCTTTATAGAGTAATAATTCTACTTTGTAACTTGTAGGAGCCCAAAGCTTAAAAGAAATTGCAGTATTTAGATAAACTATTCCTAAATCTTCCTTTGAGTAGTAGAATTTATCTAAAAATTTTCTAAATAGTACTTTATAAGGTTTATAAGAATTAGAAGCAGAAACTAAAAGTAAGTCATTAGCACGTATATGTTTAGGAATATTAGTTATAATAACTTCTTTTCCGCGTATTATAGAAGAGGTTCCTTCAACTTTCTCACCATTTAAATATAATTCAAAATCAGCCCCTAATAAAGGTTCACTTGAAAGATACACTTTTACTTTATTATAATCATCCATAATAGCAAACTTTATATTAGTTTGAGTTGCTATTATAGCAGATTTTAGAGATGTATATCTCCTTGCATCACCATAGGCTATATATATGTCTTTATAATTTCCTTTTAAATCATAAGTATTGGTTTGCTCTGACCAATAATTTATCCAATTATTTCCCCATTGTTTTTTTCGAATAATTAAGTAATCTTCTTTTATATATGAAGCAAATCCATAATCAGTATTGAATGCAAAATCTCTTTCTTCACCATTACAATTCTCACCAAATAACCAGCAATTCCATATATAATCATGACCTTGATAGTTATTATCTTCTAAATAAAAATGTACTAATGTACCACTATATTTATTGCTTTCAACAATTATTTTCTTAGTAGCAATTAAATCTTTATCAATAACTTTTCCACAAACAATAATTTCAGTTCCTTCCTTCACATTATCATTTACTATTAGGTAGCCATTTTCTATTTTTACACCATCAATATCTTTTTCTAATGACCATGTCATTTCAGGAAGTGATATTCTTCCATATAAACCAGTACATACACCAATTAGTTCTACCGGTCTTTTATAAGTTACTATATTATTAGATGAATAGATTTTTATTATATCAGTGATTTTTTCCCATATAAAACTAAAACTGTTTTTTTCGTTTCCTTCTGAATCTATCCATATTTCATTTCCATTACAGTCAATTAATATATATTTATATCTATATTCTCCTGGTTTAAGACCTTGTGGAAAATTTATCTCTCTAATCATTTTAAGAACACCATCATTTGTATCTACTTGCCAGTTTAATTTATAATCTTCTGACTTCTCCCAAGCATTGAAATCACCTACTACATATCCATAGATACAACCATCATATTTTGCTGTAAATCTTATTGTATTAGAAAGAGGACATAAATCTACCGAGTAACTTCCTCTTTCATTATCGTTTATTTCGAATTTTTCAATATAATTAGTACTTTTCATATAAACACCCCGCTATATAATTCTAGTCTAAAATCTAATGATAAATACATTAAAAGTAAGCGAAAATATATATTTTAACCATAGTATGAAATAATTGTAACATTTTTAAGGGGATTTTCCTATAAAAGTCTATAAAAAAAACAAGATAAGACATTTTATAAAACGTTTTATCTTGTTTCACAATTAAAGTATTTATTTAGAAACTTAAGCTAATATCATATAAATTGAATTTTAAATTTATTCAACTTGTGTTAATAATCTTCTCATTACATCTTTAAGTTTATTATATCCTAATTCATCATTAGCCATTACTAAAACAGCCTTTATATCATTATCAGATGGTTCCCATTTATAGGCCTTAAAATCTATTATAGAATCTTCCGGTAAGTATTCTTCTAGTTCAAAACCTAATTCTTCTGTAGAAGCCATATATTCATCAAATAAAGAATCCTCATCTAATTCATTAATATTAATACTTTCTGCTATTTCTTCATTTAACACATCAATACTTACACTTAAGTTGAAAGCAATTATATCTTCTCTTTTAGAACCCTTACTCATATCCTTTATTACCTTAAATTCAGTATTTTCTTCAATTATATTTTTAATATCCTTACTATCTAAAACTCTATTTCCAAACGCTATATACACTACTCTATTTCCTCCTAGGTTTTAATTTGTTTTTTGCAAAAGTTAATATAATTTTTGCAAAAGATATTATATCCAAAAATCTTATTTATAATTTAACAAAATAAAGTATAAATATCAACAGCAAATAATAATTTTTAATTTTGCATTTTAATATTTTATATTTTTATAACTCTCTTTAATGATATACTTATTGCTTCATAAAGAATAAATCCGCCTATTGTATTTATAAAAAGTGCTGGAATTACGACAGTTACAAAAAGTATTGAAAAGTCAGCTGGTAATCCCACAATATATTGAGCAGATAATAAAAAAGTAGTTCCACTTATTAATGTCCCTAAAGGAAAGCTTATTATTACTAATAGTTTTTCTTTGATATTATTAATATTTATATATTTTATTATCTTATTTAAAGATAATAAAATAATATACATTAAATTTACAGTAACTATCTTATCTATAATATTAGGTAGTTGCCCCCCAGGAAATTTAGTTGTTAAAGCAGTAAATATCCCTGTAATTATTGCTGCAATTAGAGATGTTTTATAATCATTATTATTAATTATCATTATAATAAAAAGCATTGCTAAAGCAAAATCAGGTTGCATTGGTAGACCTAAAGCCGGAGTAATTTGATGTAATATAGCACCTATAGCTAAAAGAAGAGCATTAATAATCATTTTTTTTGTATTTATATTTGTTTTCATTGATATTCCCCCTAAATTTAAATAATAATAAATTTTAAAATTAGCTACTTTTCATACCATAATTATCACCTTCTTTAATTTTATAAAAATAAAAAAACTCCATCCTATAAAAAATAGGACGGAGTAAATAATCCGCGGTACCACCTAATTTATGAAAAATAAATAATAAATTTCATCACTTAAAACCAAGTACTAAGATACTTGTCCTACTATAACGTGTAGGCTACGGTATCCGGTACTAAGAAATCTTTTCCCTTTACTTCTCTAAGGCCCATTCATATAACTCTTTCTTGCTAAGATCTCACCAGCCTTAACTCTCTTTAATGAAACTAAGATATACTACTATCCCTTGTCTAAGAATTTAAATTTATCTTTAATATTATATTATGCATAAATTGGAAAAAAGTCAATATTATTTTTTAATATTATTTATTGATATATTTGAAACCTGTGGAAATAAGTTTTCATAAAACTTATCGAAGCCATCATCAACTAAGAACACTTCTTCTTTATCATCTACATAAAATTTATTCATAGTACTTATTACTAAGTCAAATTTTTTTAGATTATTTTCTTCAAGTAATACTGTATAAAGATAAGCTAAATGATTTTGCATATATGATTGTATATTATTCATTTCTTCTTCGGAAATTTTTCCTTCTTTACATAGTTCTTTAATTGGACCATTTTTAAATGCAAAGTAAGATGAGGCTTTTGCTATATTAGCTATATATTCTTGTGGCTTTCTATTATTCATATTTAGTTATTTCCTTTCATTTGTAAAATATTATATTTTATATAAAATATTTTATAGTACTATTAATTTACTTACAATAGTTTTTAATATATTATATTACTCTAAAAAATCTAAGCTTTCTTCAATTTCTTTTATATGATTTTCCATTATATATTTAAACCAATAAGTATAGGCTTCTGGATTGTTTTTTAAATCAGTTTTTATTTCATTTATTGATATCCATTTATAATCTTCAACTTCCAAGGGATTTATATAAACCTTATCTGAATATTTACCAAAGTATACATGATCAAATTCATGTTCTATAAGGTTATTATCAAACTTAATATAATAGATAAAAGAAAATACCTCTTTTAAATCACAAGAAAATCCCATTTCCTCTTGCAAACGTCTTTTAGCAGCATAAGCTGTATCTTCATTTTTATTAGGATGTGTACAACAAGTATTTGTCCAAAGACTAGGTGAATGATATTTTCCACTATATCTTTTTTGTAAAAGTAGTTCATTTTTTTCATTAAAAATAAATACTGATAATGCTCTATGAAGTACTCCTTTAATATGAGCATCCATTTTCTCAATATATCCCAGTTCTTTATCTTTTTCATCAACACAAATTATAATTTCTTTCATTTCAAAAATCTCCTTAATAACTTTTTATAAATAATCTTTTATAGAATTGAGATATCTTAGATAAAATAAGCGTCGCTAGTAATTTACGACGCTTATTTTAAAATATTTATAAATACTTTATCTTCTTTTAAGCAATTTATACAAACCAATAAATCCTATTAAAGCACCTACTCCAGCCATAATTGCAACCTTAGAATCTATATTCTTCATTTTATCCATTATTGAATTAATATTACAGCATTCACATGAACATTCAGAATCATCATCTATAGAATCATCATAATCATCATCTAAATAGTTAATACTATCATCATAATCAATATTATTATAATCAGAATCAGATTTATAAAAATTAATAAATTCTTCTTCACAATTATCTAAGTCTTTGTAATATGCTCTTTGAGTAATAGCAGGAACTTTTATTTTTTTTGTAGCTGCATCTAAATTTTTGCTTAAGTTTATTCCTATACTTTGGTACATAAGTATCACCTCAACCTTAGTATAATCACTTTTTTTAAACTTAATTCAAATTTATAACTTTTCTATTTCTCTAATTTCTTTTATATATGTTTCATTAGTATTATCTGCATCATGTACTATATATAAATAAGTTAAAGCATCATCATATTGTTTTAGTGCTTTATAACACATTGCAATACCGAAATATACATCTATTGTACCTTCTTGTAAATCTATTGCTTTTTCATAATTTACTAATGAGCTGTTATAATCTCCAATACTAAAATAGTATTCACCTAATCCAATATAGGCTCTACCAACACTTTCATCAATATCTAATGCTTTATTAAAGAAGTCTAGTGCTTTATCTTTATTATTTAGATATTTTAGATTAATCCATCCTAAATTAATTAATATATATGCAGTATCATTAGAATTTAATACATTATAGTTTAATATATCCTCACCTAAGTTAATAGCCTCTTCATATTTATTTAAATTAATATTAATATCAATTAAGTAAGCTGTAACAAAAAAACTAGTAGGATTTTCTACTCTTAACTCTTCAAATACAGACTTACTTTCATCAAATTTATTTAAGTAAAATAAAGATTCTCCTAATAAGCTTTTAGCATATGTAATGTTAGTACAATTATTATCTAAGCCAGTTTTTAAAGTACTCACAGCTTTATCAAATTCATCTAATGACATATAACAATCAGCAATATATGCATAAAAATCTGAATTATTACTTTTCTTTAATGCATTTAATGAAAAGTCAAGAGCTAATTCAACATCTTCATTCATTAAATCATTATATTTTTCTAAAAAGTCTTTATTTAATTCCATCATAATACCTCTTTTTATTGTATTTTAGCAAGATTATTCAAATAATCTTAGTATTTCATCTTTTGATAGTTCAAAAATATTATTAGTGTCTAGAGAGTTATCATCTAAAATTTTATTTATTAATTGCTTTTTCTCATTTTGTAGTTTAATAACCTTTTCCTCTATTGTATCTTTTGCTATAAGCTTTATTACTTCAACAATATTTTTTTGACCTATTCTATGAGCTCTATCGCTTGCTTGAGCTTCTACAGATGGATTCCACCATGGATCAAAGTGTATAACAACATCTGCACTTTGAAGATTTAGTCCGGTACCACCAGCCTTTAAACTTATTAGAAATATGGGTATATTACTTTTATTAAAAGTGTCTACTTCCTCATTTCTTTTCTTATGTGACAGTGTACCATCTAAATAACAATATTTCAAATTTTCTATTTCTAGTCTTCTTCTTATATTGTGCAAAACAGAAGTAAATTGAGAAAAGACTAATATTTTATGACCTTCATCATTACATTGATGCAATAATTCTATTAAAGCATCTATTTTACCACTTTCACCTTGATAACTTTCTAGTACAACGCTTGGATCTAATGCTATTTGCCTTAATTTTGTTATATATGATAGTATTTCTATCTTACCATTAGAAAACTCATCATCACGTATTTTCTTTTCAATTAAATCTATAACCTTATTATTATAAATGCTATAAACTTTTTGTTGGGATTTAGGAAGTTCTACCTCAATAATTTTTTCGATTTTTAGAGGAAGTTCTTTAAGAACATCCTTTTTTAGTCTTCTTAATATAAAAGGTTTTATTAAGTTTTTAAACTCAATAGATAATTCATTATTATCCATAAATCTTCTATAATATTTAACTATAAAAGTATCCCTATCAAATAAGTATCCAGGCATTATAAAATCAAATATAGACCATAACTCTAATAAAGAATTCTCAATAGGAGTTCCTGTAAGAGCAAACTTACTTTTACTATTGAGTTTTTTTACACATATTGAATTTTGTGATGTATAGTTTTTTATATTTTGTGCTTCATCTAATATCACACAATTAAAATCTATATTTAAGTATTTATCTATATCATTTTTAAATAGTGAATATGTAGTTATTAGAACATCATATTTTTCAGTATTGTCTAAAATTTTACTTCTATCATCTATTCCTCCTGTAATTAATTTAACATTTAATGCAGGAGCAAATTTGCTAAATTCTTGTTTCCAGTTAAAAACTAGTGAAGAGGGAGCTATAATCAATGAAGGTTCACCTTTAATAGAAGATATAAATGCAATGGTTTGTATGGTTTTCCCTAATCCCATTTCATCTCCTAATATTCCACCAAATCCTAGGTTATATAAAGTTCTTAAAAAACAATAACCAGTATATTGGTATTGTCTAAGCTCTCCAACAAACTCTCTTGGAAGTTCATATTTTAATTTATTTATATTATTAAATTGTGATTTAAGATTTCTTAGATACCCAATTCCCTTCATAAATTTTATATTATTTTCTTTTATAAATTCATTTGCGTATAAGCCTTTACTTTTATGAAATTCTATTGTGTTATTTTTTATATTATTACAAGAATTAAGATTATCTATTAGTTTTAAAAAATTATTTAGTTCTAAGGACTCTAAATCTAAATATTCGCCATTTTCAAGTTTATAGTATTTTAAATTATCTCTAAAGGATCTTAAAACATTACTTATTTCAAATTGTGGAATGTCTTTTATATCAAATTTTAATTCAAAATAATCATATTTCCCAGCAGATATATGACCCATTATCCCCTTAGAGTCTATCCTACGAATTCCTTTGAAATTTTCTGAATAATAGACTTCACCAAATTTTTGCAATTCATGAACCTTATTTTTAAAGAAATTATATATATAATCATCACCTAATGTTAAGTAATACTTATCATTAACAGAATCAAATCCAAGTGATTTTAAAGCTGACATAACCTCTTGTTCTTTATTAAAATCTCGATATATTATTTTTTCATCAAATTCATTAAAGATATTAAACTCAAATTTATCATATTGAACTTTTAAAGTCATTAGCACAAAGTTATTTTCCTTATTAAAATAAAAGTTGAATTTTGGTTTAGCTAAAACAACCTTTTCTTTAATGTTAGAAGATAATATTAAATTATCACTTATATTATTAAGGGTTGGAATAAGTTCTTTTAAAACTCTTTCCTCTTCACTTTTTGGAATAATAATTTTATTATCTTTTTGAAAGATTTGAAAATAAGGTTTTATTTTATTAATAAAAGTTCTCTCAGGTAAATATATAGTGGTACCTTTAAATAAAACATTATAATTGTTATTTAGTATTATAGGTAAGTCAGATAGAAGCTGTAGTCTATATTCTTTATCTATATATTCTAAGTTGATTTCTATATATGGGTTGCCGAATAGTATCTCACAATCAACAGGTCTATTAAAGAATCCATCATTAAAGTAAACACGATGATCTTTTATAATATAAAATAATTCTTTAATTAAATACTTAGGCGGATATATATACTTACCTTCAATTAATTTGTCATTAGATTTTAGATATTTAGGTTTATTACCTTCTATTTCTAGAAGTTCATAAATAAAATCAATTAAAGCAAGATCTTTACCTGAAAAGTATTGCTTATTTATATCAAATGTGAAATCATTACTATATTTTAGAGATATGTTATTTTCATAATATACTAGAAATTGTCTTATATCTCTTATTATATTTAATTTATTAGAAGGTTTATTTTTTAATCCAATTTTAAATTCTATAGAAAGCTGCCCTTTATAGTCTATTTTATTTAAATATAGTTCTATCTTTAATTCTTCTTTATTTTTATCTCTAAGAAGGATGTCTAAAACATTTGAGTTTTTATTATTATACATATTCCTCCTCCTTTACAATTTTTAATTATATCATATGTAAATAAGTATTTAGAAGTAGTGAGAGAGTAAAAAAAGCCATACTATAAATTAGTAGGGCTTTTTTATCAATTTACTGATTTTCAATTTTATCTAATTTTTTATTGTATAAAAACATATATAGTGATACAGCAAATATAATTATATATCCAAGAACACTTAGATAATCTGGGATAACACCAAATAAAACTATACTTATTATTGCTGAGAAAAGGATGTTACTATAGTCAAATATAGATATTTCTTTTGCCTTTGCATATTTATAAGCTATAGTAATACCAAATTGTCCAATACTAGCAAATATACCAGCTAAGATTAAATAAATAAACTGTAACATAGACATTTCTTTATATACAATTAACATAAATGGCAATATAACTATTGTAGAAAAGAATGAAAAGTAAAATACAATAGTATAGTATTTCTCTTTTCCACCTAGAACTCTTAAGCATGTATAAGCAGCAGCTGCACATATAGCACCACATACACCAATTAATGAAGGAATCATATCAAAATTGAATTGTGGTTTAATTATAAATAATGCTCCTATAAAAGCTACAATAATAGCTAGTCCTTGTTTTAGATTTATTTTTTCTTTTAAGAAAAGAGCGCTAAATATTATTACAAAGAAAGGGCTTAATTTATTTAACATATTAGCATCAGATAATACTAATTTATCTATTGCATAGAAGTTGAAAACTATTCCCAATGTACCGAATAATGAGCGTAAAATTAAAATTTTCTGGTTTTCTAATTTTCCAAAGAAACTTTCTTTATTAATAAGTATTAATACAAATGCAATTATACAAGATGTTATATTTCTAAAAAACGTCTTTTGAAAAGATGGTAAGTCTCCTGAAAGCTTAACAAAAGCAGACATCATAGCAAATCCAAATGCAGATATTATTATAAATAAAACTCCTTTTGTTCTATTACTTAATGTTATGTTTTTCATATATCCTCCTAAAAAACTTTTCTTTTTATAGATTACCATAAATAATAATCATCATCTATATCTAATTATTAATTAAGATATAAATTTAAATAAAAAAAGATCTATTTTTTAGTAGAACACCCTATAGTGAATAGAGATAATACTATTTTTATAGATCTTTCTTTACTTATTTAAAATTTAATGCTAGATACTTGTCTAACCATATTTAATTCATTTTGAGATTCAACTTGAATTAATGTTTCATTCCAATCCTTATCAAAAGCAATTTTAAATATTTCTACATCGCTTTTATTATTTATTGGAGCCATTGCAACATATTCAGTTTTATTAATTAGCTTCTGCTCTAATATAGCATATTCAATTTTATTTCCTGCTTCATCTGTAAATTTCATAGTTTTTTCAGACATTTTAATCTCTCCTTATAACATTAATAGTATTAGTATTATAAAAAGAAGAGGAAATTATTATATATGTTTATAAAAAACACACATAAGAACTTATGTTCTCTTTTAATAAAAATGTCATTTTAGTGTTAAATTATCAATTAATACTGCATTAAATTAACAGTTTAATTTTACATAATAGGATTTTATGATATTTCAATTTTATCATTATATATATGCCTATCTATGATTTTTCCTGAATCCATGGATACAATTTTATTAGAAACAAGCTTTGCAAATTCCATATCATGAGTAATTATAAGCATAGACATACCATTTTTACTCAAACTTTTAATTAATGAAGCAACATCCTTTGTTAATGATGGATCTAAAGCCGAAGTTGGTTCATCAAAACACATTAATTTAGGTTTCAATGCTAAAGCTCTACCAATAGCTACTCTTTGTTTCTGTCCACCAGATAATTCACAAGGATAGTTATTAGCCTTATCTAATAATCCTAAAAATGTTAAAATTTCATTTGCATTTTGTATTGCAGTATCTTTGTTTTCGCCTAATACTCTAATGGGAGCTTCAATAATATTTTCTAATACAGATTTATGAGGAAAAAGATTAAATCCTTGGAAAACAAGCCCTATATTTTTTCTAATATTATTAATTAATTTTTTATCTGCATACGTTCCATTTTTACAAAGAATTTCTCCATTAATTTCTATACTGCCTTCTTCACATGTCTCTAAACCTGTTATTGTTCTAAGTAAAGTGGTTTTTCCACCACCGGATGGTCCTACTATTACAACAATTTCACCTTCACTTATATCTAGATTTACATCTTTTAATACTGTTGTATTGCCAAAAGTTTTTTTTAGCCTTCTAATCTTTAACATAATCCACCTCTTAATTATAGTATTGATATTTTTTTTCAAGCTTGTCTAATATCTTTGTTAAAATTCCTATAAGAATTAGATAAACTATTCCGATAATTAGTAATGGTAGTAAGGAGGAATCTCTATTACAAGCTATTTTACCAACTCTTAATAATTCATCTAATCCTATAACATATACTAAAGCTGTATCTTTTACTAAAGTTACTATTTCATTTGATACAGGTGGTAATACAATTTTAAAAGCTTGTGGAAGAATTATTCTAAAGAATGTATCTTTTTTTGATAAACCTAATACATGAGATGCCTCATATTGACCTATATCTACTGTGGATATGCCTGCTCTAAAAATTTCCCCAAAGTATGCACCGTAGTTTAATGTAAATGCAATTATAGCAGCTGGAAATCTATCTATTACAATATTTAGATTAGGAAGCCCAAAAAATATAAATACTATTTGTAGAAGAAGAGGAGTTCCCCTCATTATTAAAATATAAAATTTTGTTATTTTATTAATGATTTTTACTTTAGATAGCCTACCTAATGCAACAACAATTCCTAGAGGAATAGCTAATATTAATGTTAAAATAAATAGTTCAAGTGTTAGCTTTAACCCTTCTAAAACTTGTGGCAATAAGGTGAAAAAGTAATTTATAAATGTATTAATTGTGACTATTATATTTTCCAATTTAGTTACTCCCTTTTTGTTTATTCAGATTTTATTGTAATATCTTCATTAAACCATTTTTTTGATATTTCTTGTAATGTTCCATCTTTTTGCATTTCTTTATAAGCTTTGTTAAAGGCATCTACCATCTCTGTATCACCTTTTCTTATGCCAACACCGTACTCTTCATCTCCAAAGTTATCATCTAATATTTTAAATTTATCTTCACCCTTTAAGTTTAAATAGTATCTTACAAGAATTTCATCTGCTACTACAGCATCAATCCTACCAGCTTCTAAATCCATTAAAGCTTGATTATTATCTTCAAAAGTAATAGCACATCCACCATTAAAACTAGCATATAAGTCCTCTTCTTTCTCCATTGCAGCAACCGCTGAGGATTCGCTTTGTGCACCAACCTTTTTATTAGCTAAATCTGATTTTGAATTAATATTGCTATCAGCTAGTGTTACTATAACTTGTTTATTTTTTAAATATGGAACTGAGAAGTCTACTTTATTTTTCCTTTCCTCTGTTATTGTATATCCATTCCATATTAGATCTATGTTACCTGACTTTAGTTCAGATTCTTTCATTGTCCAATCAATTGGCTGAAAAATAATTTCTTTATTTAGCCTTTTACCTAATTCTTTTGCTAAATCAACATCAAAACCAGTTATTTCACCAGACTCATCTTTAAACCCCATTGGCGCAAATGCATCATCCATTCCAACAATAAGTATATCTTTATCTAATGTACTTTCAGATGCTTTATTAGAGCATCCAATACCTGCAATTATTAAAACTAAAATACTTCCTCCTAAAAATATATTTTTTATTAATTTGCAAAAATTCATAAATATATACCCCCTTATCAAATACTTTTTTATTTAATACTTTAATATGTTAAAGTATTAAAATTAATCTTTTTTTATATTATGATATAAATAAAAAAATGATGAATATAAATTCATCATTTTTATTACAATATTTAAAATTAACCTAAAATATCAGTTAAATATTTTCTAAGTTCCATATCTAAGGAGTTATCTCTTAGATATATTAATTTACTGTTTATTTCTTCATCCTTATTATGTAAAGAGTAAAAACTTAAAGCTGCTTTAAGTCTTAAATCTTCATCTACAGATGATAAATCAAATTCACCGTTCTCGTTCTTCAAAATTAAAGATAATTCTAATACTTCGTCACTAAGTGCTACTGCTTTCAAAAATATTAATTGTTCTCTTGTAAATTTTCCTACATTATTTATTATGCTTAATGTAACATCATATGCCGACTCAATATTATTATCATAGATATATTTTTTAAAGTAAATTTCTAGAGTTCTTAAAACCTTTGGATTATTTTTAACTTGTGATAAAAAACCTAATGTTGAAATTATATTTTCATCACTAAAATTCTCCATTATATAAATAATAGAATCTATAATTTTATCTTCTTCAATTCCTTTAGCTGCCATTTTACATAATAAGTTTACGGCTTTTATGCTACTACTAGATTTATCATTAGCTATTTTCAATAATTCATCAACACTATTTTCATTAAATGAATATAATATAGTTAAAACGGCATTCTTTACAGCATTAGGCCAAGCTCCTAATCCATTATATCTTCCTTTTAATGCACTAGGTTTTGAAATACCACCATATAGATATTCTGTTAAGGGTTGTATATTTTCTATTCCTATTGCCCTTGCAGCTTCCTTTGCATATACTTCCATGGAATCAAAGCTTTGAGACTTATCAACTACTTTTAATATTTCACCAGTTATTAAAGATTTTAATTCCTCTGGTGTAAGTTCACTTCTATTATGAAACTCTTCTACATTATCTATTACAAAATTATAATTAAAGTTATCAGTTTCATTATTTATAGTATTTATAATAGTATTATCTTCTTCTTTTATTTCTTTTATATTTAAAGCTTCTTCTAAATCAATGTTCTCTTCAATATCTTTTTTTCTTTTAAAAAAATCAAATATCCCCATTTATGTTACCTCCTAATTCAAGTTCACTTATTACATCTATAGATGATTCTTTTAATAATTGTGCTGTTATGCCCATACCTTTTATTTTTGTTCCGTTAAATTTACCATCATATATATAATTAACACCACATGATGGACTACCATCTTTTAATATAGCTTTTTTTATGTTTAATTTTTTTGCAAGTTGTAATGTTTCTTGTGCACCTTTTATAAATTGTGGCGTTACATCATTACCATTTTTATCAATTACTAATCTATTGTTATTTAGCATATTTAAAGATTGCCCTATAATTTCGCTAGGTATTCGCGGTGTAGGTAATCCCCCTAATTGTTCTGGACAAACTAAAATAGCTTTTCCAGAAGTAAATAATTTATCACATATTTCATTATAATTATTCAATCCATTGTATTTACAATTTACTCCACACAAGCATGCGCTTATTAAATACATAAAACCCCTCCTTACTATGCTTTAATTATAGCATACTAAGAAAGGGGTTAAAATGAATTTAATTTATTAATTTAACTCTATTTTAATTCTACAATGGTTACACCATCTCCACCTTCGCCATATACACCTAGTCTATATGATTTTACATGTGGATGTCTTTTTAACATGTCATTAATAGCTTTTCTTAATATTCCTGTTCCTTTTCCGTGAACTATAGTAACTTCACCTAAGTTTCCTAAGTATGCCTCATCTAAATATTTATCTGTTCTATAGCAAGCTTCTTCAGAATCCATTCCTCTTAAGTCTATTCTGCTATCAACAGACTTCATGTTTAATTTAACTTCTCTTTTTCTTTTTTCTTTTTTCTTTGGTTCATCAGGAACTTTTCTTAAATCCTTTAGCTTAACGCTAATTTTCATTATTCCTGCTTCTACCTGTACATCACCTTTATTATCAGGGTTTGATACAATTATTACTCTTTGATTTAATGATGGTAGGAATGCTTCCATACCAAGAGTAACTTTAGTAATAGCTTCACCAGTATTTTCTCTAGATTTAATCATAGCTGCTTCTTTTTCTTCAAGGCTGGCTTTAAGTTTTCTTCTTTCTTCTTCAAGTCTATTTCTACCACCTTCAGCTATTCCCATTTTTTCAAGTTCTCTCATTGCTTTTACTATTTCATCAGCTTCATCTTTTGCATCAGAAATAATTTGTTTAGCTTCTTGACGAGCTTCATTATAAACCTTATCTCTAATTATATCTAGTTTTTTTAGCTTCTCATCATATTTCTTTTTTAGAGCTTCTGCTTCATCTTTAATTCTTTTAGCTTCTCTTGCATCACGATTGGCTAATATGCTTTTTTCCTGAAGATCTCTAATTAAATCCTCAAATTGAAGGTTTTCTTCGGACATAAAATCTTTAGCCTTTAATATAACATCATTACTTAATCCAAGTCTTTTCGATATTTCAAAAGCGTTAGATTTACCAGGAACACCTATTAATAATCTATATGTAGGTTTCAAGGTTTCTACATCAAATTCAACAGAGGCATTTTCAACACCTACTGTTCTTAAAGCGTATCCCTTTAATTCACTATAGTGTGTTGTAGCTATAATTCTACATCCTCGTTTATTTAAAGTTTCAATGATTGCCACTGCTAATGCAGCACCTTCAGTTGGATCAGTACCTGAACCTAGCTCATCAAATAGTATCAAAGAATCAAAAGAAGCAGACTCTAAAATTGTTACTATATTAGTCATATGTGATGAAAAAGTTGATAATGATTGTTCTATACTTTGTTCATCACCTATATCTGCAAAAATATTCTTAAAGAATCCAATTGAAGATCCATCCTTTGCTGGTATTAATAATCCGCTTAAGGCCATTAAATGTAATAAACCAACAGTTTTTAGTGTTACAGTTTTACCACCTGTATTAGGTCCTGTAATCATAAGGGTAGTAAATTCCTCACCTAAATATATATCAGAAGGAACAACTACTTTAGGATCAATTAAAGGATGTTTTCCACCTAAAATATCAAAACTCCTATCATTTCTAACAGCTGGCTTTATTGCATTTAATGAAGAAGCATATTTACCTTTAGCAAATATAAAATCTAATTCTCTTAAAATATTAGAATTACTTCTTAAAGCATCAATATTATCATGAACTTTTGCAGAAAGATCACTTAATATTCTTTCTATTTCAGCCTTTTCTTTAAGCATTAATTCCTTGATTTCATTATTTAAATTAACTAAACTAATTGGTTCAATAAAAAGTGTTGCTCCCGTAGAACTTTGATCATGTACAAGACCTGGTACTGCACCTTTATATTCTGATTTAACAGGAACTACGTATCTATCTCCTCTCATTGTATAAAGAGAATCCTGTAAATACTTCGAATTAGCTCTAACTATAGAATTAATTTTTTCTCTAACAGATGAATTTTTTTCTTTTAGACTTCTTCTTATGTTATATAAAGTTCCACTTGCTTTATCACTTATTTCATCTTCAGAAATAATAGCAGAATTAATTTCATTTTCAAGGTTTTTTAGTGGCACTAAAATATAAGCTAAGTCTTCAAGATGTTTATATCCTATTTCTTCTTCTTTCCTTGAAACATACTCTTTAAACCTTCTAGAACATCTAAGCATTGATCCAATTTTTATTAACTGACCAGGATTTAATGTGCCTCCTTTTCCAGCTCTCTCAAGTTCTTCTTTTGTTTCATGTAAGCCTTCAAATGGTGGAGTTCCTTTTTTTATTAATATATCTAAAGCTTCATTAGTCTCTTCTAGTTTATTTTCAACTTCATAAATTGAATTATATGGAGAAAGAGCATCTATCAACTCCTTTCCACCACTAGTTACAGCATAATTTCTAAGTTTATTTTTTACTTTGTTAAATTCTAAAATTCGTAAAGTTCTTTCCTTCATAAATTTCTCCTATATAAACGCTATTTTTTTATATCTTTTGATAATTTTTGATTATTAAGAATTAATAGTATTGTTACTACAATATTTATAATTAAAATTAACATATTAATTGTACTTTCATAATAATGAGTTTTTCCAATAAAAGAAGAAATTAAAATTAACATTGCACAAACGACAATAGCAAGTAAAATAATACTTGTTTTCCAATTACCTTTTATTTTAGCTGTTACTTCAACTTTTTCATTATAAGATAAATTTTTAAACCAATTTGTTTTAATTATAGATGATGATTTTCTCATTTGAATAACTCCAAATAAAAATACAGAAATTAACAACACTACATTTAGTATTCTCATAGCGCCCCTCCTATTCTATTCCTCTTCTAAATTGCCCCTTTGTATAATTATTTTTATCATAAGCTTCATTATTTTTATACATATTAATTACTTTTTTAACTTCGTCATAACTTTCATCTCTAAAATCAAATCTAAATGTTTTAATTCCAATTTCCTTTAATGTACTAATTTCATCAAATAAATTTAGTGGTACTGGATTTAAAATATAACTTCTGCAGAATAAATCAGTCATTACTCTATTTTTTTCATTTACTCTATCTATAAGAGTGAATTTATCTCTAGTACAAATTGCATTACATTCTACATTAGTTTTTCTACCTCCAAAAGTACTTCCTATAGGACAATATTCACTAATCATAAGCTCAGGTTTACCATAAATAACATAAGCATTATTACCTTTATTTTTACGAGTTATTTCTTTAATTTCAGATTTGTTTAATTCCATACTTAATGTAGGAATTGCAATTTCTTTTTGATAAAATTCTAAACTTTGAGAATTCATTATATTAAGTTTATAATCACCAATTATAGTAAGTGAATCTTTATATACATTAATTAATCCTATATTAGAGGTTATTAGCCCTTTTATATAAGGTTTAGCTTTATCTATAAATTTACACACCTTATCAAATTCACCTTTTATTATAGAAGATGTTTTAATATATAAATTTACATCATCATTTACCTTTTCAAATATATCTATTAAATCTGATATTCTAAGAGCACCTGATTCTCTACTAAAGATGTCAATGGCTATATGTTTTATATTACAATCTAATAATGCATTAAGTTGATCCTTTGTAATGCAACTATATATTTCAGCAATATTCATATTATTATTTATTGAGTTAGATAGTTTTTTATCTTCTTTTTTTGATCGTTTTCTTCTAGACTCTTTACAAATACTTTTTGCAATACCTTCTAAAGCATCTCTTCTTAAATTATTTAAATCAGCAATACGTAAGAATCCATCTTCAAAGTCAGTAAATTCAATAAAATCTAACTTAAATGGAATATCACCAGATTTTTTTAATGCTTCTTCAATTCTTTCTCTATCTAAAGGTCTTTTTTCTGCCTTTTGTACAATTTCACCAATAAAGATATATTCTTTATTATTATGTATTATGCTTAATTCTATTGGAGAATTAACCACAAATTTAACTCTTGCATTTAAAGAAATCTTCTTGCTATAAGGCTTAATATAGTCTTCTAATTCATCAAAAAGTTGTTTATTTAAACTCTTAAATAGTTCATCACCTTTTTTATAATCTATAGGGAAAAGTTTAACACTATCACCTCTTTTAGCATTTGAAACTTCTTTATCATTTAATAAAATTTTACTTACTGAAAAGCCTTTATCCCTATATCTAACTCCATCCCCTAAAGATAAACTTTCCTTAAGTTTAATTTCACCAGATTTTTCAACTACACCTAGTGGAACTCCAGTATTTTTAGGTGAATTGAAACTCATCATATCGCGACCGGTATTTCCTTTTAAATATGCGTTGGTAAATCCACTTCTATTAAAGAGTTGAAGTAATTGTACTTTACCTTCTTTTTCATTATATTTTTTCTTAAATAGCACTTTATCTACAGCTTTTCTATAATTGTCAACTACTCCAGCTACATATTCAGGTCTTTTCATTCTTCCCTCTATTTTTAAAGAATGAGTTCCACTTTCAACTATATCTTTAACATCATCTATAGTACACATATCTTTTGGACTTAATAAATGACCTTTTTGTTCACCTGATTTCTCACCTTTTAATATATATTCCATTCTACATGGTTGAGCACATCTTCCTCTGTTACCACTTCTTCCACCTATTATTGAACTCATTAAACATTGTCCAGAATAACTAACACAAATTGCTCCATGAACAAACATTTCAGTCTCTATCATTAAATCTTTTGAAATGTATTTAATTTCATCAATTGTCATTTCTCTAGAGAGTACAACTCTATGAAATCCCTTTTCCTTAAAATATATAGCAGCTTCTCCATTATGAATTGTCATTTGTGTAGAAGCATGAAGTTCAAAATCAGGATAATCTTCTTTAATTCGTTTAAAAAGACCTAAGTCTTGGATTATTAAGGCATCTGCACCTATTTCATATAAATATCCAACATATCTAACTGCCTCTTCAACTTCATTTTCTTTTAGTATTGTATTTATGGTTACATAAATCTTAACACCATAACTATGTGCGTAATCAATAGCTTTTTGCATATTTTCATTATCAAAATTAGATGCATAAGCTCTAGCAGAAAATTTGTTTCCACCAAGATAAACAGCATCAGCGCCTTTATTTATAGCAGCATATAAACTTTCCATGCTTCCAGCAGGTGCTAAAACCTCTATTTTATTCATAATAATCTCTCCTAAATTTAAAAAAATTAATGTAATCTTTTGTTTGAAATTTATAATATTGACTAATTAATTTAGCATAACTACTTATTGTTATAACATAATTGTTATTGTTTTTCTATACTAATTAAAATAAGTCTGCTCATTGATGAACAGACTTATCTTAATAGTGGATTTTTATCTCTTTTTTCTAATGCTAGATTAAATTGAGTATCAATAAGTTTTTTCTCTAAATCTAAAACTTTGTACTTATAGTTTTGTAATTGGAAGTTAATATCCTTATTACGCAATCTATAAGTTTCCTTTTTCTTTAATGCATCTTGTAACTCTATTTCTAATGAGTTAATCTTTTTCTCCATAGTATTTTTTTCTTCTAAAGTTTGTTTTTCATTTAATAGTTTAAATTCTTCTAATTCAGCTTCTTTAAATTTCAATTTTTCTATTAACTTACATTCAGTTTCCTTCAATTCAGAGTTTTCAATAGAATAGTTATTAGCTTGAACTTGATATGTTGATACTTTTTCCTTAAGGTCATCATTTTCATCACTTAATATAAGATTAATTTTTTGTGTTTTTTCTAATTTTGTAATGGCTTCTTCAAATTCAGAAATTGATACTCTATTATTTATTTCATCAGTACAACTTTTAACCTTATCTTCAAGTTTTTGATTTGTACTTTGCAAGTCTAATAATTCTTTGTTTAACTCTGAAATTTGAGTTTCATTATTATTGTTTATTTCAGTTAATGTTTTTACTTTCTCTGTTAACTCTTCACTTAATAATTTATAGCTTTCTAACTCTTTTAACTTTGATTCCATATCAAAGATAACAGACTTTAGAGACTCAACTTCCGAGGCCCTTGCTTTTGCAGTTTCGTCTATTTCAACTTTAAGTTCTCTTAATCTTTCTTTTAATGTTAAATGACGTTCTTCAAGAGAATTTTTTTTCTTAGTAATATTTCCAATTTCTAAATCACATTTAAAAAGTTCATCAGCAATATTAACAGCAGTAAGAACTGCAGCAGAACTTGTACTTAATTTTTTATTGCTTCCTGAAATTTCTCTTATTTTAGTATCTACATAAGCGGCAACTTCAGACAAATATCTTTCATCTTCTTTTCCTCTCAAATTATATTCAATACCATTTATTACAACCGTTACCGTATTCATTATATTACACCTCTCGAATTTTCATTATGCCATAATTATACCACATTTGACCTAAAATAACTATATGTTACCTTAAATTGATTAATGTAATATATACTGATATACTAAATTTTATGAGGTGTTTTTATGGATTATATAAAATTATTAGAAAATTGTACTTTATGTATGAGAAAGTGTAATGTAAACAGAAATAAAGGAATTAAAGGTGTATGCAATAGTAATAATAGTATAAAAATAGCAAGAGCTGCCCTGCATTTTTGGGAAGAACCTTGTGTTTCAGGAAAAAATGGCTCAGGAACAGTATTCTTTTCTAATTGCAATTTAAAATGTGTTTTTTGCCAAAACTATAAAATATCAAGTGAAGGTTTTGGTACAGAAATAACACTAGAAAGATTAGCAGAAATATTTTTAGAACTACAAGATAAAGGAGCAAATAATATAAATTTAGTTACGCCAACTCACTTTGTACCCCAAATTATAGAAGCATTAAAAATAGCAAAGAATAACGGACTAAATTTACCTATAATATATAATACTAATTCTATAGATACATTAGATACAATAAAAGCTTTAGATGGATATATAGATGTTTACTTACCTGACTTTAAGTATTTTGAAGATAAATATGCTTTAAAATATTCAAAAATAAAAGGATATTCAAAGAATGCATTAGAAATAATAGATGAAATGATAAGACAAGTAGGTAATCCAAAGTTTAATGAAGATGGAATCATTATGAAAGGGGTTATTATAAGACATTTATTATTGCCTGGATTATTATTTGATTCCAAAAAGATTATTGATGCTATTTATAAAAAATTTGGAGACAATGTATATATATCATTAATGAATCAATATACTCCAATGTACAATGCAAAAATGTATCCTGAAATTAATAAAAGTATTAATGAAAAAACCTATGATTCTATTGTTAATTATGCTCTTTCAATAGGAGTAAGAAATGGATTTATTCAAGAATCTGGAACAGATTCAGAAGAATTTGTACCAAATTTCAACAATGAAGGTGTGTAAGATAAAAAGGATAGTTTATATTAAACTATCCCCATTTTACTAATAACACCATCTATTATCTGCTTTCTTTTTTGAGTTAAATATTCACTATAAAAAGCTTCTTGTTCTTCTAAACTCAACTCATTTAAAACTTCACCATTAATGCTACTTAGTACTAACTTATTAATATCAAGTCTATAAGTTTTTTTGATTCTATTAGTAATTTCATTATATTCTTCTAATGATCTGCTTTTTTTATATTTTCTAATCAGCGAGTCTAAAGATGTATCATATTTTTTAATTTTATAAACTATTGAATTTAGAGTAGTTAATTTATTTTTTAGGAAATAAATTTCATAAGCTTGTTTACATTTAATTAATTCATTAATAGTATATTCAATATTGTTTATATTAAATTTAACAACTCCATCATTAAAAGCTTTTTCTATAATATAGTTTAAAATTTCGTTATTATCTTCTAATAGTAGAGCAGATTTTCCACCAACTATTTCTAAACCTTTTTTTAATTGATTAATTTTTTCATTTAATCCTCTATCCTTTATTTCCATGTATTTCCCTCCAATATTATTAATAAAAGTTTTTTCTTTAGATTAAAATAGCATATTAAATTTCTTTAGCACTGTTGATTATACAGGATTTAATATATACTTGTAAAATATATTTATAAAATTAATAGAACTTCTTACTAAAAATTGATGTTAAATTTATGTAATGTTACTATTTAATTTTTGTAAATTATAGTTTATAATTTTAAAAAAAGGGGTAGGGAGGATTTTATCATGATTTTAAGATGTATAGATAATAACTTATGTTCAAGCTTAACATTAAATAAGGAGTATTATGTAATTGAGGAAAATTCAGATTACTATGTAGTAATTGATGATTTACAAAATGAAACAACTTGTAGAAAATCAAGATTTGTTGTAGTTGAGGATAATGATTTATCAAAAAAATGTAAAGCTACTATTAATGAACTTTCATTTCAATTAGAAAATGAGTTTAAAGATATTAAAAACTTTTCAATTAGAAAAAATTCAAAAGGTGAAATCAAGGAAATTATTGTGAAATTTAAATACGTATAGCTTATACTTTTTTTATATTAAGAATTTTATAACTTAATATAAGATATAAAAGCCCTCATTTAATATAATAAATTAAATGAGGGATTTTATATTAACAAATTATTTCATTAATTTACAGATGTCGTTTGTGAATTCAACAGGATCTGATATTGATAATCCTTCTATTAACAATGCTTGATTGTATAAAAGATTAGTATATAAATTAAATTTATCTTTATCATTTTCATATGCATCCTTTAAAGCATTGAATACTTCATGATGAACATTAATTTCTAATACCTTTTGAGCCTTTATAGCTTGATTATTTGGCATTGAATTTAATACCTTTTCCATTTCAATAGATAAATCTCCTTCGTTTGATAAGCAAACAGGATGATTTTTTAATTTATTCGAAACTTTAACAGCACTTATTTTATCGCTTAGAATCTCTTTCATAGCATCAAATAATGATTTATTTTCTTCATTATTCTCTTCTGTTTTATTTTCTTCATCATTACTTTCTATACCTAAATCACTACTAGATACAGATTTAAATTCTTTTTCTTTATATTTCATTAACATTTTTATAGCAAACTCATCAATATCATCTGTAAAGTATAGAATTTCATATCCTTTATCTAGTAAAAGTTCAGTTTGTGGCATTTTTTCAATTCTATCAATAGATTCACCAACAGCATAGTAAATATATTTTTGTTCTTCGCTCATTCTTGTAATATATTCATCTAATGTAACCATCTTCTTTTCCTTTGATGAATAGAACATTAATAAATCTTGAAGTACTTCTTTTTCAGCTCCAAAATTATCATATACACCAAATTTTAAAGTTCTTCCAAATGCTTTATAGAATTTTTCATAATTTTCTCTTTCATTTCTAAGCATTTTTTCAAGTTCACTTTTGATTTTATTTTTAATATTTTTAGCAATGAATCTTAATTGTCTATCATGTTGAAGAATTTCTCTAGATATATTTAATGATAAATCTTCTGAATCAACAATTCCTTTAACAAATCCAAAATAGTCAGGAAGAAGGTCGGAGCATTTATTCATTATCATAACTCCATTAGAATATAACTCTAATCCCTTTTCATAATCTTTTGTATAGAAATCATAAGGCATATTTTCAGGAATATATAATATTGCATTATAGCTTACAGTTCCATCAACACTTAAATGAATATGTTTTAAAGGAGTATCAAATCCATAATGTTTTTCTTTATAAAAATTATTGTAATCTTCTTGAGTTAATTCATTTTTATTTTTTCTCCAAATTGGGACCATACTATTAACTACTTTTTCTTCTATGTAGTC
Source organism: uncultured Clostridium sp. (assembly GCF_934754925.1). Taxonomy (GTDB): domain Bacteria; phylum Bacillota; class Clostridia; order Clostridiales; family Clostridiaceae; genus Clostridium. The sequence goes on from NZ_CAKVJA010000001.1 coordinate 210,301, forward strand.
TTCATACTCATTTTCAGTTCCTTCTTTAAGTTTTCTTTCAGTAAGATCCATTTTGATTGGATATCTAATAAAATCTGAATATTTCTTTATTAAAGATTGAATTTTATATTCATTTAAATATTCATCAAAATTCTCATCCTCAGTATTAGCCTTTACATGTAATATAATATCTGTACCAACTGTATCCTTAGTATAAGGTTCTATTGTATATCCTTCAACACCAGTAGATTCCCATTTATATGCTTCATCACTTCCAAAGGCTTTAGTGATTACAGTAACTTTATCAGCTACTAAAAATGATGAATAGAAACCAACACCAAATTGACCTATTATATCACAACCATCTTTAATTTCATTTTCTTTTTTGAATTGAAGAGAACCACTTTTAGCAATAACACCTAAGTTGTCATCTAATTCACTCTTGTTCATACCAATTCCAGTATCAGAAATTTTTATAGTTCTATTTTCTTTATCTATAGAAACCTTAATAAAGAAATCTTCTTTGTTGAAACTTATATTATCATCACTTAAAGATTTATAATAAATTTTATCAATTGCATCACTAGCATTAGATATAAGCTCTCTTAGAAATATTTCTCTATGTGTGTAAATTGAATTAATCATTAAATCTAAAAGTCTTTTAGATTCAGCTTTAAATTGTTTTGTTTCCATAAAACTCTCTCCTTTTAAGTTAACATATTACTGTTAGCACTCTATAGCGGTGAGTGCTAACTATATATTTATTTTACTCCTTTAAATTTTAATGTCAACATCTTAAAGGTATATTTTAGGATAGTTATTTTAATTATAATGTTTTTAAAATTACTCTAGTTTGAAAAAATTATGAATATAATTAGAATATATCAATTATATTATGGAGGGTTAATAAGAGAAGATACTGTAAAAAAATAAAATCTTATTATATCTACATATATTTAATTATAAATAATTAATTTTTTTTATAATCTATAATTAAAATAATAAAAATATAACTCTTCTTAATATTTAATCAATGAGAGTTATATTTTTATTATAAAGTAAATTAAATTTCCTTTAATATTTTACTGCTAAAAGCATTCATTTTTATAGTAATTTTATTATTTTCATTTACATACTTATCATTTTCATCTAATAAATTAATAATAGTGCTATTCTTAAATGGGCTATTAAGCTCAATATACGCTTCTTTGTCATCTAAATTTAATAATATTATTATCCAATTATTATTTAGGTATCTACCAAATACAAATTGTCTATTCTTAACAATAAACTCTTTGTATATTCCTAAAGTAAGTTCTTTGTTATTTTTTCTTATATTAATTAATCTGGTTATAAAGGTTTCAAGATTTTTTGAGCTTTCATTGTTATCGAAATCATCTATTGAAAGTTCTGGTCTTAGAGTAAGATCAGTTACACTCCTATCTCCTTCTATTCCCCATTCACTACCATAATAAATTGATGGTATTCCTGGAATTGTAAATAATAAAGTATATATATTATTTAAATATCTCTTATCATTTATTATAGTAGCTATTCTATTTACATCGTGGTTGTCAACAAAGTTATATAATGTTAAATTTTTATATATTCCATATTCACCAAATTGTCTATTTAGAGAATAAGCTATTTCAAAATAATTTTTATCATTATGACTTGAATATAATCCCTTATATAATTCGTAATTCGTAGCAGAATGTAGCATTTCTGGTGAAACTATAGAGTTATAATCTCCATGAATCATCTCTCCCATTAACCAGAAATCCTTTTTTAATTTATTTGTTGCAAATCTTAATTCTTTTATAAAGTTTTTATCTAATGAATATGCAACATCTAACCTTATACCATCGATATCGAGTTTATCAATCCAATATTCAACAACATGAAGTAAATAATCTTTTACATTTTTATTATATAGGTTTAGTTTAACTAAATCATAATGTCCTTCCCAACCTTCATAATAAAAACCATCATTATAGTTACTATTGCCATTAAAATCGATGTTAAACCAAGAAGCGTATTGAGAATTTGATTTGTTATTTTTAACATCTTCAAAAGCCCAAAATTCTCTTCCTACATGGTTAAATACTCCATCAATAATAACTCTTATATTATTATCATGAAGTTTAGTTACTATATTTTTAAAATCATCATTGGTTCCTAAGCGATCATCTATTTTTAGATAATCTATTGTATCGTAGCCATGATAGCTAGATTTAAATATAGGTCCAAAATAAATTGCATTTATACCCATATTTTTTAAGTGTTTTATCCATCTATCATCAAATTTATTAAAACCAGAAGTTGACGATATATCTTTTCCATTATTTATAGCTCCACAGAATCCTAATGGATAAATGTGATAAAATACTGCATCTTTTATTGAAGTTAACATCTAATACCCTCCTAAAACATTTACTATTATCATAAATATAACTATTCACAATATAATATATAATATAAAAAAACTCATAATATTCTCCTATAAATAAAGCCTTTTGGATTTTAAATAATTATTTTATCCAAAAGGCATACATTTTATAGTTATAAGTTTATTATATAATATTTAATAAGTAATATTTAAGTTATTTAATGCTTCAATAACTTGTTGTTGTCTTTCAAGCGCTTTTTCATAATTGCTATTCAAAGCATAAGCACTTGGAGCTTGTGGTAAGCCTGCTAAAAGAGTTGCTTCATCTTTACTTAAATCTTTTGGTTCCTTATTAAAATAACCATTACATGCAGATTTTATTCCTGTAAATCCATCTCCATAATACACAATATTAACATAGAGTTCTAAAATTTCTTCTTTAGAATATAATTTTTCTAGTTCAAAGGCTATAAATATTTCATTAAGCTTTCTTTCTAAAGTTTGCTCCATATTTAGAAATAAATTTTTAACTAATTGTTGAGTAATAGTACTTCCACCCTCAACAATATCTTTATTTTTTATGTTGATGAATGTTGCACGAGCTATAGAAATTAAATCAATTGCACCATGCTTATAAAAGCGATGATCCTCAATTGCAACAATTGCATCCAAAAAAATTTCATTGATATCTTCAACTTGTACATAATTAGAACTAGCTTGTATTTCGTTAACTATATTTTGAATTTCTATATCATTAATAATAGAACGATAAACACTAGAAATTATTAATACAGAAGTAAAGCATGTTAAAATAATGAAAATAAATAAAAATTTTAGTAGTTTAAATCTAACTTTTTTCGCCATACACATAAATTCCTTCTCTTTAATTTAATTATAAATACATTATACAACAAAAACTCGCAATATATCCATATAAATACATTTAATTTAAATTACAATTTAGTAATTTAATAATAAAAAAATATTAATATTGTGTATAAAATAAGAAAAGTGGTAATAATCTTTAATGTAGATACATTTAGTGTATTGAGCAACACATACCTCTGTATAATTACCTTAAAATAAATGAGCAGGTTTTAAAATTACCTGCTCATCTATTTTATTTATTAAAAGCTTCTATAACGTAAATATCTTTCGTTTAAAAGTTCTCTTACAGTTTTATTTTGCAAAATTTTAATTTCATTTATTAAATTATCTTTAATTTCATTTGCAACAAAAGCAATGTCATTTTGAGCTCCACCAATAGGCTCCTTAATAATCTTTTCAATTATTCCTTTTTCTAATAAGTCATAAGATGTTATTCCCATTATTTCTGAAACCTCTTGAGCTTTTGATGAATCCTTTAGTAATATAGAAGCAAACCCTTCAGGTGATAAAATAGAATATATAGAATTTTCTAATGCCCATACTCTATCACCACAAGCTAATGCTATAGCACCTCCACTACCTCCTTCACCTACAATTATAGAAATAATAGGTACAGTAAGTTGAGATATTTCCAATAGGTTTCTAGCAATAGCTTCTCCTTGGCCACGTTCTTCAGCTTCTACACCGCAATATGCTCCTGAAGTATTTATAAAACAAATAATAGGTCTGTTAAATCTTTCAGCTTGCTTCATCAATCTTAATGCTTTTCTATATCCTTCGGGATAAGGAGAGCCAAAATTTCTTTCCATATTTTCTTTTAAGTTTTTACCTTTTTGGATACCAACTATAGTAACTGGAATATTTTCTAATAACCCTATTCCTCCAATGATAGATTTATCATCTCTATAGTTTCTATCTCCGTGTAATTCAAAAAAGTTATTAAAAATTAATTTTATATAATCTTCAGCGTTAGGTCTTTCAACCATTCTAGCAATTGTTAATCTATCCCATGCTTTAATTTTTTTACTCAAATGATTCACCTCCTTGAGGTTTGTGTAATTCTAATAATAGGGATAGTGTAGTCTTTAATTCAGATCTATCTATAATACTATCTACAAATCCCTTTTCTAATAAGAATTCTGCACTTTGAAAATCATCAGGTAATTTTTCTTTAATAGTTCCTTCAATAACTCTTCTTCCTGCAAATCCTACTAAAGCTTTTGGTTCTGCAAGAATTATATCTCCTAACATTGCAAAGCTCGCAGTAACTCCACCAGTTGTAGGATCGGTTAAAACTGTAATATAAAGTAATCCTTCTTTACTATGTTTTGCTAGTGAAGCACTAATTTTAGCCATTTGCATTAATGAAAGAATTCCTTCTTGCATCCTAGCTCCACCAGAAGCAGTAAAGATTATTATAGGAAGTTTTTCACTAATTGCTTTTTCTATAGCAAAAGTTATTTTTTCACCAACAACAGTACCCATACTTCCCATCATAAAGCTAGAATCCATTACACAAATGATAGATTTATTTCCATTAATTTCGCATTTACCAGTTATAACAGCTTCATTAATTTTGGAATTTTCTTTATTTACTTTTAATTTATTATCATAGCCAGGGAAGTTCATTGGATTTTTTGATTTTAGACATTTATTAAATTCAACAAATGTATCCTTATCACAAATTAAAGATATTCTTTCATTTGCAGTTAGTCTAAAATAATAATTACAATTAGGACACATTTTATAATTTTCTTCTAAATTTTTTTTATATAAAATCTTTCCACAATGATCACACTTTACCCATGCTCCATCAGGAACAATAGGAGTATCATTATTATCAACAGACGGCATATTTATTACACCATATTGTTTTTTCTTAAAAATACCCATAATTTCACCAACTTATAGATTATATTCTTTGCCTATAAAACTTGTATCATAAGTTCCTAAGCGGAATATATTATTATTTAAAATATCAATTTGAAAGTCTATATTGCTTTCTATTCCTTCAATAATAAATTCATCTAGAGCTCGCAACATTTTATTAATTGCCTCTTCCCTAGTTTTTCCATGAGCAATAAGCTTTGCTATCATAGAATCATAAGTTGGTGGAATAGTATAACCAGTATAAACAGCCGTATCAACTCTAATTCCATTACCTCCTGGTATGTTTAAAAAATTAATTTTACCAGGGCAAGGAGCAAATGCCTTCTTTGGATTTTCAGCATTTATTCTACACTCAATAGCATGACCTTCTATTTTTATATCATCTTGTGTAAATTGTAATTCATCGCCGTTAGCAATTTTTAATTGCTCCTTTACTATATCAACAGAGGTTATCATTTCAGTTATAGGATGTTCAACTTGTATTCTTGTGTTCATTTCCATAAAATAAAAGTTACCATGCTTATCTACTAAAAATTCAATTGTACCAGCATTGACATAATTAACTGCCTTTGCAGCTTTAATTGCGAATTCACCCATTTGTTTTCTTAATTCATCATTTAATATATAAGATGGGGCCTCTTCAAGGACCTTTTGATTCCTTCTTTGAATAGTACAATCTCTTTCGCCAAGATGAATAACATTACCAAAGATATCTCCTAAAATTTGAAATTCTATATGTCTTGGATTTTCTATGAATTTCTCCATATATACTGAATCATCACCAAAGTTATTTTTGGCTTCCGTTTTTGCAGTAAAAAACGAATTTTCTAATTCATCTTCATTAGTAACAATTCTTATACCCTTTCCTCCACCGCCTAAGGAAGCTTTAATCATTATTGGATATCCAATTCTTTTAGCTTCTATTTTAGCCACTTCAATATTTTCAATAAGACCATCACTACCAGGAATAACTGGAACGCCTGCATTTTTCATTATTTCTCTTGCTGCTGATTTATTTCCCATAATATTTATTGTTTCACTACTTGGGCCAATAAACTTAATATTACAGTCTTCACACATACTTGCGAAGCTAGCTTTTTCTGATAAAAATCCAAAGCCTGGATGAATTGCGTTACAACCTGTTACTACTGCTGCACTGATGATATTACTTTCATTAAGGTAAGAATCTTTAGATTTTGAAGTTCCAACACAAATAGCTTCATCTGCAAGTTCTGTATGCATGGCATCTTTATCAATTTCAGAATAAATAGCAACAGTTTTTAGTCCAAGCTCCCTACAAGCTCTTATAATTCTTACAGCAATTTCACCTCTATTAGCTATTAAAACTTTTCTAATCATAAAACACCTCTTTTTATTAACCTACCATGAAGGTTAATTCTCCTTCACAAACCTTCTTATCTTCAACATAAGCAATTCCGTATCCTATACCAGCTTTGCCACGTATTTTAGTAAGTTCAACTTCTAATCTTAATGTATCACCTGGAACAACTTTTCTTTTAAATTTAGCATTATTTATTCCTGCAAAATATGCAATCTTACCTTTGAATTCATCTTTACTTAAAAGAGCTACAGCGCCAGCCTGTGCTAAGGCTTCAATTATTAAAACACCTGGCATAACAGGTTCAGTTGGAAAATGACCTTGAAAGTAATGTTCGTTTGCTGTAACATTTTTTATTGCAGTTATTTTATTTTCCTCAATTTTTATAACCTTATCTATTAAAAGAAAAGGATATCTATGAGGTATTATATCCATAATTTCCTTAATATCCATTTTAAAATCTCCTTAAATAATAGATATTTTAATAAGTGGCAGTAAAAATATTATTAGATTTTCACCACCACCGATATCTATAATATATTTATTATAACGAACGAATTTTAAATAATTCCATTCCAAACTCAACAATTTCTTCATCACTTCTTAAAGCTTCAACAATTTCACCATCAACTTCTGATGTGATTTCATTCATTATCTTCATAGCTTCAACTATACAAAGTACATCACCTTTTTTTACTTTAGATCCAACCTCAACATATGGAGCGCCTCCAGGAGTTGAAGATGCGTAATAAGTTCCAACTAATGGTGATCTAACTATATTTAAGTTTTCTTCTATTAATTCTTCAGTTTCAACTAAAGTTTCTTCAGGTGAAGTTGTAGTCTCCTTTTTAAAGGCTGTAGAATTTTCAAAAGATGTTGTATTAATAATATTTTCTTTATATGAAGAGTTTTCTTCGTTTTTACTAAGCTTTAATTTTATATCACTATTTTCTAATTCAAATACTCTTAGAGATGATGTATCTATCTCTTTAATAAGCTCTTTTATTTGGTTATAGTCTAACATTCTAACTACCTCCATTTTTTAAATATAAGAGTGCCGTTATGTCCACCAAATCCTAAAGAGTTTGACATTGTATATTCTACGTTACATTCTTTTCCTTCATTAACAACAAGGTTTAAATCACAATCTTCATCTCTATTTACATAATTAATTGTTGCTGGAACAAAATTATCTTGTAGTGATTTTATTGAAACAATGGCTTCAATAGCACCAGCAGCACCTAATAAGTGACCTGTCATTGATTTAGTAGAACTAACATATGCATTCATATAATTATCACCTAAAGCTTTTTTAATAGCTAAAGTTTCAACTCTATCATTAATTTCTGTTGATGTACCATGTGCATTTATATATGATATTTTATCAGAACTTATATCAGCATCATTTAATGCATCTCTCATAGCCCTATATGCACCATCACCATCTAAGCAAGGTGATGTTATATGATAAGCATCACAAGTTGAACCATAACCAACTATTTCAGCATAAATTTTGGCACCTCTTTTTAAAGCACTGTCTAAGTCTTCTAATATTAATGCTCCAGCGCCTTCACCCATAACAAAGCCATTTCTTTCTTTATCAAATGGAATTGATGCTCTGTTTTTATCTTCACTTCTACTTAATGCAGTAAGTGATTGGAAGCCTGCAATACCAAATTCACATATAGATGCTTCAGCGCCACCAGCGACAATAACATCAAGATAACCATCTTTTATACTTCTATAAGCTTCACCTATACAATGAGTTGAAGTAGCACATGCAGAAGTTAAGCTTAATGTACTTCCTAAAATACCATATTTTATTGCAATAGTACCTGAAGCAATATTTGATATAGCCATTGGAATAGTAAGAGGAGATACTCTATTAGGCCCCTTAGCAGCTAAAGTTCTTATTTGGCTTTCAATAGTACAAAGTCCACCAATACCGGATCCAAACATTACTCCGACTCTTTCTTTATTTAAATTATTAAAATCAAGGTTACTATCCTTGATAGATTCTTCTGCTGCTATAATAGCAAATTGAGTGTATCTATCCATTCTTTTTGCTTCTTTTTTATCTATAAAGTTGCTAGGGTCAAAATCTTTAACCTCAGCAGCCATTTTTACTTTTAAATTTTCGGCATTAAATAAAGATATTTCATCTATTCCGTTTTTGCCTAATTTAATACCTTTCCAAAAACTTTCTACATTATTTCCTATTGGAGTTATAGCTCCAAGTCCAGTAATTACTACTCTTCTTTTCAATTTAATGCCTCCTTTATGCCATTACCATTCCACCATCAACATTTATTACTTGGCCTGTAATATAGTCTGATAAATTTGATGATAAGAATAATACTAAATTAGCAACTTCTTTTGGATCACCTATTTTTTTCATAGGTATACTTTTAATTATTTCCTCTTTAACCTTATCAGGTAGGTTTTTAGTCATATCAGTATTTATATATCCTGGAGCTACTACATTAACATTTATATTTCTTGAAGCAAGCTCTCTTGCTACTGATTTAGAGAAGCCAATAACTCCAGCTTTTGAAGCCGCATAATTACATTGCCCTGCATTACCTGATATACCAACTACAGAAGAAATATTTATTATCTTTCCATATTTTTGCCTAACCATAATAGAAGAAACTGCTTTTGTAGTATTAAAAGTCCCCTTTAAATTAACATCTAGAACATCATCAAAGTCTTCTTCTTTCATTCTAAGAATTAATCCATCTTTAGTGATACCAGCATTATTAACTAAAATATCTATTGTATTGTAATGAGACTTTACTTCCTTTACAAAGTTATCAACCTCATCAGTAATACTTACATCACATTTTATTGCTAAAACATCTACACCAAAACTCTTAATTTCATTGATTAAATCTTCTACTTCACTATTTAAGTTCCTATAATTCATAGCTATATTAGCTCCATTTTGTGCTAAAGTTAATGCAATTTCCTTACCGATTCCTCTTGTAGCACCAGTTACTATTACATTTTTTCCTTTTAACATATAGCTTCCATCCCTTCTAGTGTCTTATTAAGCGATTTTAAATCTTCTACATTAAAGATTTTTACTGTAGCTTTTTTTTCTTTGCTTATTTCACGAACAAAACTACTTAAAGTTTTTAAAGGTCCTATTTCAATAAATGTATCTATACCTTCATCAATCATTCTTTCAATAGTTTCACTCCATCTTACAGAAGACTTAACTTGATTTATTAATAAATTTTTAATTTCACTTCCATTTTCAATAAAATCTGCTGTAACATTTGTTATTGTCTTTATTTTTGGATCATTAAAATGTATATTTTTAAATTCATTTTTTAATTTTATAGATGCTTCGTTTAATAATGAAGTATGGAATGGTCCTGATACTTTTAGGGGAATAACCCTTCTTGCACCACATTCTTTAAGTAGTTCACTTGCAAATTCAACAGCTTGCTTTTCTCCACCTATTACTATTTGATTATTAGTATTATAGTTAGCTATCTCCACTACTCCTTTTTCACTAGCCACTTTTAATGTTTTCTTTATTTTATTTTCATCTAATCCAATTACTGCAACCATTGAACCAATACCTTGTGGTACTGCTTCTTGCATAAAACGGCCTCTTTTTTTTACTAAAGAAACTGCTGTTTCAAAATCTAAAGCTTCACTAGCAACAAGTGCAGAATACTCTCCTAAGCTTAATCCTGCAACTATATCTGGATTAATACCTTTATCCTTTATAGCTTGAAGAATTGCTATAGAAGTTGTTAATATTGCAGGTTGTGTATTTTCAGTAATATTTAAATCTTCTTTATCGCCATTAAATATTAATTCTTTTAAATCAAATCCTAAAACTTCATTAGCTTTATCATATATTTTTTTACAACTAGGAATATTATCATATAATTCTTTTCCCATTCCTATATATTGAGAACCTTGACCTGAGAAAATAAATGCTATCTTCATAATTCCTCCATTAATCTATTAGTTATAAACTTCTTTTTACTTCTTCGTATTCATTAAACATTTCTTCAATTATTTCTTTAACACTTTGAACCTTTTTTACCATTCCAGATATTTGCCCTGCCATTAATGAACCATTTTCAATATCGCCATCTACTACGGCCTTTTTAAGAGCTCCCTTACCCAATTCTTCAAGTTCATCAATACTTGCATTAGCATTTTCAAGTTTTAAATATTCTTTTGCAAGCTTATTTTTTAGCACTTGAACTGGATGTCCTGTGCATCTTCCAGTAACTACAGTATCAATATCCTTCGATTTTATTACAGCATTTTTATAATTATCATGAATTTGACATTCTTCTGATGCTAAAAATCTAGTACCTACTTGAATACCACTAGCTCCAAGAGCAAATGCAGCTGTAATACCCCTTCCATCAGCTATGCCACCAGCACCTATAACAGGAATATTTACGGCATCAACGACTTGTGGTAATAACGCCATTGTAGTTAGCTTACCAACATGCCCACCTGACTCACAACCTTCGGCTATAATAGCATCAGCTCCGCAACGTTCCATTCTTTTAGCTAATGCAACAGAAGCTACAACAGGAATCACTACAATACCAGCTTCCTTCCATTTATCCATAAATTTACCGGGGTTACCTGCACCTGTAGTTATAACTTTAACTCCTTCTTCAATTGCAATATCTGCTAATTCATCAGCATTATCAGATAAGAGCATTATATTAAGTCCAAAAGGTCTATCTGTAAGCTTCTTAGTTTTTCTTATTTCATCTCTTATATGGCTAGCAGGAGCATTTGCTCCTGCTATAATACCAAGACCTCCAGCATTGGAAACTGCTGCAGCAAGAGTACTTTCTGAAACCCAAGCCATTCCACCTTGAAAAATAGGATACTTAATACCTAAAATACCGCATATATCCTTTTTCATATATTTACCTCCAATACTATTTTGCTGTTGCTTTTTCAATGAAGTTCACGGCATCTGAAACTGTTTTTATATTTTCCACCTCTTCAACTTTTACATCAAAAGCATCTTCAAGTTCCATTATTACTTGGAATAAATCTAACGAATCAGCTTCTAAATCTTCTATGAAACTTGTTTCTAATTTAACATCCTCTTCATTAACCCCTAATTGTTCTACGATTATTTCTCTAATTTTCTCAAATATCATTTTAATTTCCTCCTAAAAATTTAACTATTTTTTTATTTATTTTATAAATTTAACAATTAACGAAATATTATAATTCTAGTAATATTCCAGCCCAAGTTAATCCACCACCAAAAGCAACTAAAATAACTTTATCACCTTTATTAAGTAAACCCTTGTTAATAGCTTCACTAAAAGCTATAGGTACACTAGCTGCAGAAGTATTTCCATAAGATTCTAAGTTAACATAGAACTTGTCCTTACTTATATTTAACTTTTTAGCAGCATCATCTATTATTCTAAGATTTGCTTGATGTGGAATAATATATTTAATATTTGATATATCTTCATTTGAATTCTCTAGTAGCTTATTTACTACCTTAGGAATTATTGATATAGCAAATTTGAAAACTTCTCTACCATCCATTTGTATATATTCTTCTCTTTTTAAAGATGTATCTGCAAATGGTGTTTCAATTGGAAATTGATTAGCAGTCAATGCTTTAGCACCTGTTTTTCCATCAGAGCCAAAATAAGTACTTATTATTCTACTATTATCAGTACTTATTTCTAGAATAGCGGCACCAGCACCATCACCAAATAATACGCAAGTATTTCTATCATTCCAATCTACTATTCTTGAAAGAACTTCACTACCAATAACTAAAGCTTTGCTACCCTCTCCATTTTTCATTAATGAATTAGCAATTATTGTTGCATATAAAAAACCTGAACAAGCAGCTGTTATATCAAATGCTGCTGCATTATTACAACCTAATATACTTTGAACACTACAAGCTGTAGATGGCATAATTCTATCTGGTGAAGTCGTTGCAACTATAATTAAATCAATATCTTCTGGTGTACATCTTGCCATATCCATAGCATTAATTGCTGCTTTAACAGCTAAATCTACTGTACCTTCACCTTTTGAAATCCTTCTTTCAGATATCCCAGTTCTCTTAACTATCCATTCATGTGATGTATCAACTAAAGTTGATAATTGATCATTACTTACAGCATTTTCTGGACAATAATGTCCAACACCTACTATTTTTACTATACTCATCTTAGCACCTTTGTTTTAAAAATATAATTATTTGATAATCAAATAATATTGTTAAAAATATGAAATATTAAATTTTTTAATATTTCTCCTTAGTTAATCTCATAATAAATAATAAGTTGCTATTATATTTAACAAAAAATATAATAGTAGATTATTGTAAAAGTTTATATAAAGTAAAAATAATTCCGAAATAACAATAAATGTAGATTTACTGTCTCATATAAAAATAATTCAAATAGCGACTTAACTTCTAAAATTATCCACTCTCCTTTCAAATATTTTGATTATCAAACATCTTTATAATAATTCTACTTTTAAATTTTGTCAATATTTTTTTACAATATTGCCTTTTCGTTAAGTATATATTATACTTTTAAATATATTTTGATTATCAAAGTATTTTAAGTGAAGGAGAATCATATGGAATTAAAAATAGGAAATTTAATAGCGAAATTACCAATAATACAAGGTGGTATGGGAGTTGGAGTTTCACTTTCAAGTTTAGCTGGAAATGTTGCAAAACATGGTGCTATAGGAGTCATTTCTGCAGCACACCCTGGCTATCTTGAAGAAGACTTTGAAAAGAATACATTGCAAGCAAATATAAGAGCATTGAAAAAACATGTAATAAAAGCAAAAGAAATAAGTAACAATGGAATAATCGGTGTAAATATAATGGTGGCAATGAAAAATTATAAGGAATTAGTTAAATCTAGTATTGAGAGTGGAGCAGATTTAATAATATCCGGTGCCGGATTACCACTAAAGTTACCTGAATATACAAAAAATAGTGAAATAAAAATATTACCAATAGTATCATCATCTAAAGCAACAAAGCTTATATTATCATATTGGAAAAAACATTATAATAAAATTGCAGATGGTATTATTATAGAAGGCCCTGAAGCTGGAGGTCACTTAGGATTTAAGGCTGATAGTATAGAAAGTGATATAAATAAATTTGAAAATAATGTTAAAGATATATTAGAAACAGTTAAAAATTTAGAAATTGAATATGGCCAAAAAATACCTGTAATTGTTGCAGGGGGAGTTTTTGATTCTAATGATATAAAAAGATACATGGAATTAGGAGCTAATGGAGTTCAGATAGGAAGTAGATTTGTTGCAACATATGAATGTGATGCTCATATTAAATTTAAAGAAGCTTATTTAAATTGTACTAAAAATGATATTAAAATCGTTAAAAGTCCTGTTGGTATGCCAGGAAGAGCAATAAATAATAATTTTTTTAAAAAAATTAATAATGAAAATAATAAAATAAGTAAATGTTATAATTGCTTAGTTCCATGTAATCCATCTACTACCCCATATTGCATAAGTGAGGCCTTAATAAATGCGGCTCGAGGGAATATTGATAATGGATTAATATTTTGTGGGGCAAATGCGTATAGAATTAATAAAATGTTGTCAGTTAAAGAATTGCTAGATGAATTAATTGTTTAGAAAGAAGCAAGTAGGATGTTTAAATCTAACTCTCCTACTTGCCTTTATATTATATTTTATAAATTAATATTAGATTTTTCAGTAGGCTCTAATTCTCCTAATATAAATGGTAATACTTCATCAACTTTTATATTAAGAACTACGGCAAATTCTTCATGTAATAATCTTTCAGCTTCAGCCATTATTTTCTCATCACCAACATATAGTTTCTTACCTTCAGTTTTTTTCTTTTCTTTTTCTAGGTATAAAGTGCGTATTAGTTTAACAAGCTCTACCTTATTACCTTTCTTTAAAATTTCATTATATTTTTCTTTACGAAGATTAATATCGTCAATCCATATAGGTCCATTATCTGGCATTGTTCTTATTAAATCATACACCTCCTTCACTGTCATAATTTTTCTAATATTTATCATATCGTTATCAATAGGTGCATAAATTGTTGAATTAGAATCATAAGCTGGTTTAAGAATATAATATTCTTTTTCTATATTATTAAATTTCCTTTTTTCTATACCAGTTATCTTACATACTCCTGTTGTACCATAAATAATATAGTCATTTTTTGCAAACATTATATTATTCCTCCTTAATAAAAAAACGTGTAAATTTACCGACAACTGGACTTACGTTGTATATCGACAAACTACACGTTGTTTATTTTATAATTTACATATTGAATAAACTCAACATTATTTCTATACTATTATTATACATTTAAAATAATATTTTTTCAAAGTTTTATAGTTTAAATTAATAATTTTTAAAATATATACAATCAAAATATAAGAATAATTTATTTTATATTTTAATGTTATCTTTCATTTTCTTTAATAAGTCTTTATAATAGTATCATAATATATTATAGGAGAGATTTTTATTTTATGAGTAAAATATTAACAGAATCTAATATTAAAAAATTACAAGAAGAATTAGATTACAGAATGACTGTAAGAAGAGCTGAGATTGCTAAAGAAAAGCTAATTGCAGCAGCGCATGGAGATAGATCAGAGAATGCTGAGTATAAGGCTGCTTGTGAAGAGTATAGAGAAAATGATAATAGAATTCAACATCTATTAACTCTTATAACTACAGCTACAGTTATAGAAGATGAAAGTATTGATAAATCTATTTTAGGAATAAACACCAAAGCTAGAATTGAATTTATTGATGATGGTTTTGAAGATACTATTACTTTAGTAACAACATTAGATGCAAAACCTGAGGAAATGCTAATAAGCATCGAATCTGAACTTGGAAAAGCATTAGCAGGTAAAAAAGTTGGAGATATAGTTGAAGTTGAAGCACCTGGGGAAAATTATTCTGTAAAAATTTTAGAAATACTTTAAAATAATGAGGTTATATCAACATTATGATATAACCTCATTATTTTAATATGCTTTAATTTCATTCTGTGAGACTATAGGATTAGAAATCTCTTTCATAGCCTTTCTAAATTGTAAGAAGAATAATATTGCTGTAGTAGAAACTGCTAATAAATCTGCTACAGGTTCTGCCATAAATACTGCTGTTGTTTTATCTGCCATAAATATAGGCATAATATAAATTAACGGTATTAATAATATTATTTTTCTTAATAATGCTAAAAATAATGATGTTTTTGCATTTCCTAATGCAATAAAAGATTGCTGACAAGCAATTTGTATACCAAATACACATGAAACAGCCATATATATTCTAAGAGCATGACTTGTAAACTTAACTAGCTCTGGATCGTTATTAAATATTAATACAAATGTTTGAGGAGTTATCATTGCTAATGCCCATAATATAACTGAATAAGATATACAAGAAATAAGTAATATTTTAAAGGCTTTTTTTACACGAGTTGGATTTTTAGCACCATAGTTATAGCTTATTATTGGCTGTCCACCTTGAGTTAATCCTGTTAAAGGAAGCATTGAAAATTGCATTACGCTTGTAAGAATTGTCATTGCTCCTACTGCAATATCACCACCATATTTTAATAATGAAGAATTAAAACATACTGCTATTAAACTTTCTGTAGATTGCATTATAAAAGGTGCTAATCCCAACATTATTGAAGGTATAATAATTTCCCTTGATAATCGAAAGTTTTTCTTTTTTAATTTTAAGGTTGATTTCTTACCTGTTAAGAAAAATAGTATCCAAATCATAGAGAATGATTGAGATATTATTGTAGCTAAAGCAGCACCGGACACTCCCATATTAAATCCAAATATAAATATAGGATCAAGAATAATATTACTTATAGCCCCTATTAAAACAGTCATCATACTAACTGTAGCAAAGCCTTGGGCACTTATAAATGCATTAAGTCCAAGAGTTAGTTGAACAAAAATAGTTCCTAAGCTATATATTTTCATATAATTTACTGCATATTGTATTGTATTTTCACTTGCTCCGAATAATAAAAGCAAGTCTTTTGAAAAGAAAAAGAATATAACTGTAATAGTAAGAGATAAAATGATTAATAGTGAAAATGAATTTCCTAATGTCTTTTCTGCATTTTCATGTTCGTCTTTTCCTAAAAAAATTGAAGATCTTGGAGCCGCACCCATACTTACTAGAGCAGCAAATGCTGAAATAAGCATAATAAGTGGTAAGCATACTCCAACTCCAGTAAGTGCTAATTTACCAACTTCAGCTATATGACCAATATACATACGGTCTACTAAATTGTATAATAAATTAATAATTTGTGCTGCAATTGCAGGAACGGCTAGTTTTAGAAGTAATTTTCCTACACTACAGCTTCCTAATTCTTCTGTGCGATTTTGTTGCATAATATCTTTCTCCTTTAATAAAATTGACAAAAAATAATAATTCTTATAAAATAGTTTATAAAGAAACTGTTTATTTGTCAACCATATTGGAGGTAATGATGAAAACTAAATTTGATATTACAGAAATACTATACTCAATAAAAAATATAAATGATTTATACTATAACTTATCTGTAAAAACAGCATATGAATGTGGAATTAGTAAGCCTGAGGCAGATATACTAGCTTTTCTAAATAATAATCCATCTTGTGATACGGCAAGAGATATAGTTAAATTAAAAGGATTTTCTAAAGCATATGTTTCTAAGGCAGTAGAACCATTAATATCAAAAGGATTTATAAAAGTTGAAGTTGATAAAGATGATAGACGTTGCCAACATTTAAAGTTAACAGAAAAGTCTAAGCCCATAGTAATAAAACTACATGAGATGCAAAGTAAATTTGTAAATAAAATTACAGAAGGAATAGATAAAAAGGATATAGAAAAGTATCTTGATGTAATTCAACACTTTTCAGAAAATGCTTTAAAGTAATTAAAAAAGCAATTATTAAATAATTGCTTTTTTAATTACTTATTCAATTTATAAATCCAAAATCATTAAATAGAAATACTTTTATAAATGCTTTCCACTCTATATAAATAAAATCTATATATTTATTTGTCCAATAAACTAAAACTTTATTTATTGAAGTAATTCATTGTTGTTCTCATCAAAATATTTTACCTCTAAACGTATACCAGCACTTTCTTCAGAAGTTAAATTTTCTTTTATTAGAACCATAGAGGCTTTTCCAATTTCTAAATCGGCATTATATTTATAAATATCATTTATTGTAATTTCAACTCTAGAAACTTTTTTACCATTAGATATTATAATATAACCGTATTTAGCGTTTTTTATATCATTATAGTTTTGATAAATTATTCTATAATTTGATATTCCTAAGTCATTTGTATCTATTTCTAATTTATTAGCTTGATTTAATACATAATCTCCTTTATTATCTTTTTCATAAACAAAAACTCCGTGCATACTATCCGTTGAAAAGCCAACTATTTTCGTATCTGCAACATAGATTTCATCTATAACATAAAGACTATACTCATCAACTATATTTTCTAATTTTTCTTTATCGATATTCTTTAATTTTTCATTATTTTTATTTAAATAAACTGTAGATTCTACACAGCCTATAAGAAATAAATTTAACAAAATAACTAAATTTAATAATATAATTTTTTTCATAGATTTCCTCCTTTTTATTATAAGAAGATTCTTAAATTATATTTTATTATGTATAATCAAATTATACACTTAAATTGGTAATAAAATCTATATTTTATATTAATTAATATAAAAATTTAATCTTATTTATATAATTAAACCTTTATATGCTATAATAAATCATAATAAATTTCTTAAATTTGAAAGGATACAAAAGATGGAAAAATATATTTCTAATATAAAAACACCTAAGATAAGTATTGCTCCAATGGTGGATAAGTCTAATAGACATTTTAGATATTTCTGTAGAATAATGAATAAAGAAGCACTACTCTATACAGAAATGGTTACTGCACAAGCAATAATTAATGGGGATTTAGATAAAATTCTTTATTTTAGAGAGGATGAAGGTGCTGTTGCACTTCAAATAGCTGCTTCAAATCCTGAGGATGCCTACAAGGCAGTTAAACTTGCTGAAAATTATAATTATGACGAGATCAACTTAAACTGTGGCTGCCCTTCAGATAGAGTATCAGGTAATTTAATGGGAGCAGCACTAATGTCTGATAAGAGTTTAGTATATGAAATACTTTTGGCAATGAAGGAAGCAACAGATAAACCCATTACTATAAAACATAGAATCGGAATTGATGGGACTGGAGTAATTGATAGTAAAAATAATAAGATTATTATGGATGGATATGAAGATCTATTGGACTTTTTAGATACAATATCTAAGGCAAAACCTGATAGATATACTGTTCATGCACGTTCAGCTATATTAAAAGGACTAAGTCCTAAGGATAATAGGGAAATCCCACCATTAGATTATGATATGGTTTATAGATTGAAAAAAGATTTTAATTATTTAAATATAGAGATAAATGGTGGATTTAAGAGTTTAGAAAGTATTAATAATGCATTAGACAAAGTAGATGGAGTTATGATTGGAAGAGCTGCATATGAGGACTGTTATCTTTTAGCTAATTTGCATAAAATTAATGAAGAAAATAAAAATATAAAACCAATATCCCGTGGGGAAATTATAAAACTATATATTCCATATATTGCTGAAGAACTTGAAAAAGGTAGTAATGTACATACCTTATCTGCTCCACTTCAAAGTTTATTTCAAGGTCAAAAAGGAAGTAGAAAATTTAAACAATTGCTATCTTCATCTAATGTAAAAAGAGAAACTCTAATAGAAATCTTAAATAATATATTGGAAATTATGCCACAGGACGTGTTATGGAACTTGTAAAGAATTAAAAAAGTACTTATAATTTACTACGGTAAATTATAAGTACTTTTTATCAATTTTAGCTAAATACAAACTCTTTTATACCAATTGCAACACCATCATTATGAACCGTATCTGTAATTTTATTAGCATATTTTTTTACTTCATCATTGGCATTTCCCATAGCTATTCCACATCCTACAGTTGAAAGCATTTCTATATCATTTTTACCATCACCAAAAGCATAACTATTTTGAATATCAATATTAAGGTATTCTAAAACCTTTAGTATTCCAGTTGCTTTTGTATTCTTCTTTGAATATAGTTCAAAAGATTTTAAAGCAATACTATTAACATAGTCATATTCTTCATTTCTTTGAACTATTTTTAAGCATGAATCAACTACTTCATCATTTGGACACATCATCTCAATTTTATAAGTTTTAATTTTATCTAAAGAAAATTCACTTTTAATTAATTCCTTAGAAACACCAACTGTGTCATAAAACTCATAGAATTCCTTGAATTTTTTATCCATATAAGAATAGTATTCACCCTCTAATATATATTGAATATTAAGTTCATCTAATTCATTTATTAGATTCTTTATAAATTTTCTATCCATCTGATCGCTATGTATTACCTCATTATTTATAATTACATGTGCTCCATTTGCTAAAATATAACCATCAAATCCAAAATCTAATATAGATTTACTTAAAAATGCATATGGTCTTCCAGTTGATATAAATACATAATGTCCTTCTTTTTGAAGAGAACGAATTGACTCCTTAACTACGGGAGTCATATCAGTTATACCACCAAAGTAGTCTAATAATGTTCCATCAATATCAAAAAATATAGCTTTTTTCATTAAATCCCCTCCACTCCTATTTATTCCTATTTTATCCCACTCATTCCTTATTGTCAATTGACTTAATAAGAATAGTATACTAAAATGGGAATAAATAAGAAGTAAAATTAAAGGAGATTTAAAATGTTTACTGAAGAGCGTCATAAGTATATATTAGATCTATTAGATAGAAACGGAAAAATATTTGTAAAAGACTTAAGTAAGGAATTTAAGGTAAGTGAAAGTATGATTAGAAAGGATTTAAAGGTATTAGAGAAAAAAAACTTACTTCGTAGAACCTATGGTGGTGCTATTAATATAGATAATACTGCTATTAATATAAAAAGTTTTAATAATCGTATTAGTGAAAATATAGATCTAAAAAATATAATTGTTCAAAAAGCTTTTAATGAATTAGATGATAATGACACTATTTTTTTGGACTCTTCTACTACTTCTTTTATGATTGCAAAATTAATTGTAGAAAATAATAAACAACTAACCATAATTACTAATATGTTTGAAATAGCTTCATTGATTACGCCTAACATTATTACAAAATTTATTTTTATTGGTGGAGATTATAATTCATATGTTGGTGGTAGTATTGGGTCTCACGCTATTGAACAAATAAATAATTATAGATGTAATAAAGCATTTTTAGGGTGCACAGGAATTGATCTTCGAGATGGAACAATAAGCACCTCACTTTCAGAAGATGCTGCTACTAAGAAAGCAATTACTAATATTTCAGATAAATTATTTTTAGTTACTTTAAATGAAAAGTTTAAGAAAAATGGTTCATTTAAATTTTCTAATTTATTTGATTTTTATGGAATAATTACTGAGCAGTTACCTGATGAATCAATAACTTTAAATCTTAAAGAATATTATATAAACATAATTTAAAATATTAAAATGAATTTATTATTTGAGATAAATTAAAATCGCACTAGATTTTAGTACGATTTTAATTTAATCTTAATTTTTAGATTATAGTTATATAACTTATAGAAAATTATAAATTAATGCATAAAAATAAGTTTTATTAATAGCTGATTTTTTTTCATAGCTACTAATTACTTCATTCCGTTCAGTTTTTAAATATAAAAAATAAACTTTTTGAAAATCCCTAAAGATCAATTTTCTTTTCTTTGTAAGCTTGCAAGATGGAGAATTTCTTTGAGCACAATCTATAAAAATAGAATTTCCTTTTTTTTGTGCACTAAACCATCGACATTCCGTACGTATATTAGGAAGTGTTTCAATTTCTAATATATTATTATTATTAAATCCATCAAGAATTTTATCCCATGCCAAGTAAGGCAATAATTTATTCAATCCTTTTTCAAATACATGATAGTATATAGCACTTGCAATTAATCCAGTACAAAACTGCTCTTCTTTAATATAATATGTTAGAATAGCTTTTGTTAATGTAACATCTGATATATCTATTAATTCATATAATTTATTGTAATTTTTATAATAACCATTAATAGTTTGTTTATAATTATAATCTATTAAATTTATTTCATGACAAAAATTCACAAACTCTAATATAGTTGAACTATATTTAATTTTATTACAGTTAAATCCATTATTTTTATATTCATAAAAAATATTATTTTTATTATTAAAGTAGTCAATAAAAAATTTAATCCTTTCTATAGTATTCATAAATTTATCCTCTTAATACTTAAAGGTATATAATTTAATATATTAAGTACTTTAATTCTTTATTCCTTGTAATATAAATAACAGTCTATTTTCTAATCATATCTCTAGAAATTTCACTAATTGAGTATGCACCACACATAGCCATAGTATCTTCAAGTTCAGATGCTAATTTATTAATATACAGTTTTATACCTTCTTCTTCACCACCATAAAGCGCAGTAACAAAAGTTCTGCAAATAAGAACTCCATCTGCACCTAAGGCTAAGGCCTTAAATACATCTACTCCAGAACGTATTCCACCATCAACAAAAATTTTCATTGAGCCTCCAACCGCATTAACAATCTCAGAAAGAACTTCTGCTGTAGCTGGGCATTGATCTAGTACTCTTCCACCATGATTAGAAACTACTATTGCATGTGCTCCAGCTTCTTTAGCTTTTAAAGCACCTTTTACTGTCATAATACCTTTAACTATAAATGGAAGATTTGAAATTTTAATAATCTCCTTAAGTTCTTCTACTGATTTTGAACCAGCTGGTGGATTCATATTCTTTAAAAATGGAAGACCTGCAGCATCAATATCCATTGCAACTGCAATTGCGCCACTATCTTTAACTAATTTTATCTTTTCTTTAATAGTATCAATATTCCAAGGTTTAATAGTTGGAACCCCTAATCCATTAACAGCTTTTATTGCAGTAGTAGCAGATTTCATAACTTCGGGATTTGTTCCATCACCTGTAAAAGCAAGAATACCATATTTAGCACATGATGATACTAATATATTATTATATGACATATCATCATATTTATCACCATAATGCAAATTAACAGCCCCTATTGGACCTGCAAAGAATGGATATTTAAATTTTTCACCAAATAAATCTATGCTTGTATCTATAGGTTTATTTTCAGTTAATGTATCCATATTAATACGTATTTCTTTCCATTTATCATAATTGCGAATTGCTGTATCACCAACTCCTTTAGCTCCTGGACCAGGAATTTGATTTCTGCAAGCCTTTCCATTACATTCTACACATACCTTGCAATAGTTTCCAATATAACTTTTAGCATTTTCTAAGACATTATTATAATTCATTATTTAATATTACCTCCTTTATTTCTAAATAAATATATTTTAAAATGATAAAAAGACAAAACTATATTTAAAAATACAGCTTGTCTTTATTATATAATATTTTAATTTAATAATCTTATAAATTATATATAAAAAGAAATATCTAATGATAATTTCTTTATCTATTTTATAAATTTAATTTTATACAAAAAGCCTAACAAAACTTAAGATATGTTGTATTTTCAGGTACTCCACTTACTGATATATTATCACCTTCATTTAAAGAATTAATAATATTAATATCATCACTAGAAATTTCAAAATCAAAAACACTTAAGTTTTCTTTTACTCTTCCTTCATTTGATGATTTTGGTATAGGAATTACCCCTCTTTGTATATGCCATCTTAATATTATTTGAGCTATTGTTTTTTTATATTTTTCAGATAAATCTAGCATTAATTCATTAGAGAATAATTTACCTCTCATTATAGGACTCCATGCAACAAGTTGAATATTATTCGCTTCACAGTATCTTAACATATCACTTTTTGAACTTTGAGGATGTATTTCAACTTGATTTACCATAGGCATTATTTCAGCTGTTTTCTTTAATTCTTCTATATGTCCAATTTTAAAATTACAAACTCCAATAGATTTTACTTTACCTGCTTTATAAAGATATTCAAATGCCTTCCAAGTTTCTGCATTTAGTTTATTTGGCCAATGTATAAGATATAAATCTATATAATCTACTTGTAATCTTTTTAAAGATTCATTAAATGCTTTAATAGTTCTATCATAACCATGATCATCATTCCAAAGCTTTGTGACAAGAAAAATCTCTTCTCTATTTACTCCACTTTCTTTTATTCCATTTCCGATACCAACTTCATTTCCATAAAAAGAAGCAGTATCAATTTGTTTATATCCAACCTCTAAAGCATATTTTATAATTTTAGCAGTTTCTTCGTCACTTCCAGATTTATATGTTCCAAATCCAATAGCAGGCATTTTAACTCCATTACTTAATATTTTAAAATTTTCATTCATCTTTTAAAACCACCCTTTACTTTCTATTAACTTTATGCTATTACCATATTTTCCATACTTCTCAAATCATTACCTGTAACAACTAATATGTCCTCCGGCATTATAATTGTATTTCCATTTGGAATTATTACTTTATCTTTACGTTTTATCATAACTATAAGAATATCATCAGCTATATTAGAGTTTTTTATAGATTTGTTAACAATATTACTTTTATCATTAACATAAATCTCCATTAGATTTGTACTTTTTCCTTCTTTATAATCATTGAAATTTATTAGACTATTTCCTGATAAAACTAAAGTGTCTCCAGGAAGAATAATTGTAGATCCATTTGGTACAAATACATCTCCTTTACGCCTTATCATAACAACAAGTATGTCTTCTGGAATATTTGCATCCATAATACTTTTATTAGCAATAGGATTATTATTACTAATTGTGAATTCCACTAATTTAGTGCTTTTATCTTCTTTATAATCATTAAAGGTTTTTAAAACAGATTCCTCATCATCAATTAAATCAAGTTTTCTTGCTACATCAGGTATAAGAGTACCTTGCACTGCTACTGAGAATAAAGCCATGAAGAATATTATATGGAAAATATCATAATTTATAGGAATACCATAAGTTATAGCAAATATTGCAAAGACTATTGATGCAGCTCCTCTAATTCCCACCCATGAAATAAAAAGTTGTTGCTTAATTGGAACCTTAAACCAATTTAATATGCTAAATGTTGCAATTGGTCTTGCTATGAAAATCATAAATATTGAAATTGATACACCTTTAATCATAACAGATGGTATTTTTGATGGAAATGCTAATAGTCCTAATAAGAAGAATAGTAAAATTTGCATTAACCATGATACACCATCAAAGAATTGAAAAATACTTTTTTTATGAGGTATCTTACTATTTCCTATTATTATTCCTGTTATATAAACACTTAAATATCCATTACCGCCCAAATATTCGCTTAATGAATAAGCTAATACAGCTATTGCAGTAATGAATATAGGATAAAAGCCTTCTATTTCAAACTTCACATTTCTTAATAAATAGATAGATAGCTTTGATAATACAATTGATACAACTATTCCTAAAATAATTTGACTTAATAACATGGGAATAATATCTCCATAGCCTCCATTAGACATTAATCCTAATATTATTATTGTAAGCATATATGCAAAAGGATCATTACTACCACTTTCAATCTCTAATATAGAAGCTATTGATCCCTTAAGATTTAATTTTTGTGAACGTAATATAGCAAATACAGCAGCTGCATCTGTAGATGCAATTATTGATCCTATAAGCAATCCTTCTAATATGGTTGTTTTAAAAATAAATAAACAAAATAGTCCTGTTAATCCTGCAGTTATAACAACTCCTAAGGATGACATAAGTATAGATTGAACAGCTACAGGCTTGGCCATATTCCAGTTAGTACCGAATCCACCATAAAACATTATGAAAATTAATGCTATAGAGCATATAGAACTTGCTAGCTGATAATTATCAAAATATATACCAACAATTCCATCAGAACCAAATAGCATTCCAAGCACTATAAAAATAAGAAGAATTGGCACACCAAATCTATATAATATTTTTGTTGAAGTTATACATATTAATAGTACTAATGCACAAAGGATCATTAAATTTACCATAAATTACCTACTTGATAAAACTTGTATAATATCGCAATTTTCCTATATATTACTATAATTTAGAAATAACTTCAATAATCAAGGAGGTAATTTACAATTTATTTAAAACTAATATATGAAATCCATAATATGTATATTAGTTTTAAATAAATTTTTATAGTTGTTTACTTTAAATTAAGTACCACAATAAGTTTTATATGCACAACTAGTAGGCTTTGGTGTTTTTGAATATTCTTCATTAATATTTGAGTAATCATAGGGATTTTTAATTACATTTAAAAGCTTTTCTATAAGAGTATAATTATTGTTGGTAACTGCTTCATCTAAAGCCTCTTCAACTCTATAATTACGTGGAATAACGGTTGGATTACTTACTTCCATTAAATGTTTAACTTCATAAACAGATTTTTCTTGTCTTATTAGTCTATCTTGCCAAGCCTTATACCATTTTTTGAAATCATTACTTTGGAACATTTCATTATCTGTTAAACTTCCTAAAGTTAAATTACAAAAAGTATTTGTATAATCGGCTTTATAATTTTTCATAATATCTAAAAGAGAAGAAATAAGTTTTTTATCTTCTTCTTCATAATTAAATATTCCAAGTTTAGCTCTCATTCCATCTTCCCAATATTTATTGTATAAACTTCCATAATTAGATAATAATTTCTCAGCAATTTCAATTGCCTTATTAGCATCTTTATCTAACAAAGGTAATAATGCTTCTGCAAATCTTGTTAAATTCCAACCCCCAATTTTAGGTTGATTACCATAAGCATATCTTCCATTAACATCAATAGAACTAAATACAGTATTAGGATCATAAACATCCATAAATGCGCAAGGACCATAATCAATGGTTTCCCCACTTACTAACATATTATCTGTATTCATCACACCATGAATAAATCCAACTAATTGCCATTTTGAAATAAGAAATGCTTGATTTTTTATTACTTCATTAAGTAAGTATAAATAAGGATTTTCTACATGTTTAGCACTATCAAAATGCCTTTCTATTGTATAATCAGCTAATGATTTAAGAACATCAATATCACAAAAATTTCTTGCAAACTGGAATGTACCAACACGTATATGACTTTTAGCTATACGATCTAATACGGCTCCTTCTAAAAAACTTTCTCTAACTATTTCTTCGCCAGTTGTAATTACAGATAAGCTTCTAGTTGTTGGAATTCCTAATGCATACATTCCTTCACTGATAATATATTCTCTAAGCATTGGTCCTAAGGCTGCTTTTCCATCTCCACCTCTAGAGTAAGGAGTTCTTCCTGCGCCCTTAATTTGAATATCAAATCTTTTATTATCCTTTGATATTAATTCTCCTAAAAGAATAGCACGTCCGTCTCCTAGCATTGTAAAATGTCCAAATTGGTGGCCTGCATAAGCTTGGGCAATAGGCCTTGTATCCTCTAAAACTTTATTTCCACATAAAAATTGTATACCTTCATTACTTTGTAAGAAATCCTCATTTAATCCTAGCTCTTTAGCTAATGTTTTATTAAAAACTACTAGCTTAGGATTAGGTACTTTAGTTGGAGTTTGAAATGAAAATAAATTCTTAGGAAGAGTTATATATGTATTTTCTAATTTTAAATATTCATCCTTTAATATATATGTATCCGTCATAATAGCTCCTTCTAAATTTTAATAATTTATTATGTTTCTACTTATATATTTTCTAGTATGGTTATAATTTATACATAACATAAAATTAAAGCTAATATTAAATTTTATTATCGGATTTAATATTAGCTTTATATTTTTAGTCTAATTTTTTATATTATTTTCAAATGTAGAAAAATCCTCTCCCATTACTCTTTTAAATGCAGTATTAAAATGATAATTTTTTAACTCAAGTAATAATTCTTTAATTACAGTTTCATCTTTCATATCTATAATTTTATTTATTGAATAAAAACTTTGAATATATTGTTTTCCAGAGCTTATATTATTCCAATCATTTGAATTAGCTAACTCTTTAAACGGAATAAATTGGGAATTATCATAATTTAAATACTGTATACGTTGAGATATATAATCTGCTACCCCTTCATTTATCCATATTGGCACATTTTCAGATGAAATATTATTTTTCTTTAAAAATTGTGAAAAATAATAATGTGATATTTCATGAGTTAATATTCTAGCAAAATTAGCCTTATCATTTAAAATATCATAAGAATTATCAACATACATATAAATTGTTTTAAGAGAATCAATATAATAAGCAGATAGATTATCGGCATTTCTATTAAATCTAGATAAAAATATATCTTTATCATAATCTAATTTTATTATTAATGACATATTCACTTTGCCAAATATTCTTTCACAATCATATTTTGAATTATCTATACATTCCTTTAAGAAAGGAATCGCTTCTTCTATATTATTTTTATATAGTATTTTAACATCTTGATAATTAATTTCATTAAATTCAGAATTATAAGTATCATTTTCTAAATATGAAATATAGTAATTTCCCAAAATACAAACAGCTTCTTCTAAGTTGCTTGTAATACAATTCCATATAGAAACTACAATAATTAAAAATATATTTATTAGTATAAAAATTATTTTCCTTTTTCTTTTCTCCCTTATTAAATTTATACTTATTCTAAAAATTGATAATATCAATAGAAGTATTAATACTAAAAAAAAGGCTCTTGAAACAGTTTTATTCCCCAATACTGATACCATGACATAAATAAAAATTAAAAAAATATTACTTACTAGTTCTACTAAGTATTTCATGTACTCCCCCATAAAATTAACGATATACTTAGTTTATTAATATTATGTATTCATAAAAAAATGACTTTAAATTTATCTTATATTTACTAGTTAAATTAATAATAAAAAAAGATATAAGATTTAGTACATTTTAATGATAAATCTTATATCTTTTTACTATTTCTAATTTATGATTCTTTTATTATTTTCTTAAAATATTATTTATTACTTCTTCAGTAAGGCTTTTTATTACCTCAACAGCTAAGGATACTGATGATTCGATATCTTCTTTAGCACAGTAATTATAATGACTATGAACATATCTTGAAGGAATACCTAAAACCAGCACTGGTACTGCTTTATAGGTTAAACTTATTTTTGCTGCATTAGTAGATCCACCACGTCTAACTGCATTTTGATATTTTATTGAGCATTTTTTTGCAATATTTTCTGCATGTCTAATAAATAAGGGATTTCCTATGTAGCCTTGATCTAAATTTCTGATTTGTGTTCCATTTTTTAATGCACCTTGTGATATATTTTTAGAATAATATAAATCATCTGCTGGTGAACCTTCAAAGACAATTGCTAAATCAGGCTTAACAACTTGAGAGGTAACTTGAGCCCCTCTAGTACCAACTTCTTCTTGAGCTGCAAATGCTCCAACAACATCTACATTTAATCCACTTATTTTAGATAATGCTTTTAATGTTTCTATAATACAAAAGCATCCAATTCTATTATCAAATGCTTTACCATAACAAACTCCATTTTTTTCATTAAAATCAAACTCAACTTTGGGTGCTATTGGATCTCCAATACTAATATTAAAAATATTTAAAACCTCTTCTCTACTACTTGCCCCAACATCTACAAAAATATCTTCTATCTCTAATGAATTATTACTTCTTTCATTTGCCGTCATAAAATGAACAGGCTTAGAAGTTGTTATTCCTTTAATAAGTTCACCATACCTATTCTTAACATAAACAGTATGAGCCGGAATATTTGTATTATGCCATCCACCTAATTGAACAATACTTAATAATCCATTGTCATTAATAGCTTGGACCATAAAACCAACCTCATCAGTATGCGCATCTAACATTACAACTAATTTATTACCATCATAATTTTTAAGTTTTGCATAAACATTATTCATAGAATCATTTTCTACTATCATTTCATTACAATGTTTCTTTATTACATTTGTAACATCATCTTCAAAGCCTGATGGTCCAAATGCATTTGATAATTCCTCTAAAATTTTAATATTAATCATACTTACCCCCTTTTAAACAACAACTAATATTTATATTTTCTTAATATCCCCAATAAATAATTGATAATAAACTATAATATTAATTACAATTTTATTATTTTATGTTGTTTTTTTATATTATACATTTTAATAAATATATTTGTCTACTATAAAAAACAAAAAATACCAAAATATTAAAACTTGGTATTTTTTGTTCTAATTTTATTTAATTTATAGTAAGATAGGCTTTAATTACTTAATATCATCATTAGGGTAACTATAATAATGATTTATTCCCTCGAAAATTATATCTTCATTTTGAGCTATTTCTTCAGCAGTTAAATCCTCAATTTTCCCATGAGGATCATTATAATTATTAAAATTATAAATATGCTTATGTGCCCCCATAGGATGAAATTTAGGTTTATTATGATTTGAAGTATCAATATCTTTTATGACTTTTCCATTTTCATCAAAAATTCTTCTTTGTTTAACCTTGTTATTTTCTACCAAATCCACTATACTATTTGGTTCACCTTCAATTGGAAGTTTCCTATTATTATCTTCAACTTTAATTACAAATCTCTTTTTGTTCATATTTAGATATTAATAAATTCCTTTCCATTAATGATATAACTTAATATTATTATACTTTATATTTGAAAAAAATTTCAATATCTAATATAAAATCAATACTTCTACGATTTTAGCATATATGCAATAGCTGCTAAGACTTTATAATTAGCACTCCAAATATCTTTAAACTCTGAATTTTTTAAAGGACATGTTCCTAGGCCAACTTCAATAGTTATACTTGGTATTGGATTATTTGATTTAGATGAAGCCCAATCCTTAAATCCACCAGGAACAACTTCTACACATTCACTATCACTTTTTTCTTTTGTATATCCTGTTACACATGCAATAAGATCTGCTAGTTTACTACATTCATTTTTAACTAAACTATCCTTATAATCCCAGTAAATTAAATTTCCTGATGAATGGTAACTAATTGTATAAATAAAATTATATTTATCAACTAAATTAACGAGTGCTTTAGATTCAGGTTCTGAATTAGAAAACTCTCCTTTATAATTCTCAAATGAAGATTTTTTACTTTGATTTATTTCGTCCCATCCAGCATTAAAGTTTCTATTTAAATCAACTCCTCTAGCATTTGCCTTCCATTTTCTTAGATAACTTTTAAATCTATCACAAGTATATCTACAGTTTAAATCATTATAATAGCATTCATAAATAGAATCTTTTAATTCTTTACTTCTTATTCCTTTTACTCCTATTTGACTTATTGTAATTCCGTCTGGATTTACCATTGGAATTAAGTGAAATGCTACTGAGTTAAATAAATCTCTATATTTAATTCCACAATATTCTTTACTTTCATAATTATTTAAATAATATTCTATTTGCTTCATAACTAATAAAGATGTTAAATATTCCCTACCATGAATTCCTGCATGGATTAATACATGTTTTTCACTATTACTTTTTCCTAATATTACTTCGTAAATATCTCTATTATCAAGAGATTTACCAATAATATTTATATCTAAATTATCTCTATATATTTTTTTGAAAGATTGTAAATCTATAATCATTTTATCATAAGTATAATTTGATTTTGATATAGTTACTATTTTATATTACCTCCATAAATGCTTACAATACATCTTATAATTTCTATTGGATTTCGTTCCCATAATAACATATTAATAGAAAACAATATTATAAATATATACATTTTTTCATTATAAATGTTTAAAAAATTTCCTTTTTTTCGTATAATATATAATGAAGATTTATTTCAAGGAGGCGATAAAATGAAAAAACCACTGATTGCTATAGCTGGTGGAATAGTTAAGGATTCTAGAATAGAATTTGCAGGTGAAGATTTTACTAGAATAAATAATAACTATTCAAAAGCAATTGCAGATGCTGGAGGAATTCCTGTTATTTTGCCTTTAATAAATGATATTGATATTTTAAGTGATCAATTATCTATATGTAATGGATTATTACTTCCAGGAGGTATTGATGTTAATCCACTATCATATAAAGAGCTTCCTAGACCCCTTTTAGGAAATTGTAACGATTTAGTTGATTGGTATCATATTAATTTAGCCCAAAAAGCCCTTGAATTAAATATGCCCATATTAGGAATATGTAGAGGATGTCAGATTCTTAATGTTGCTTGTGGTGGAACATTACATCAAGATATATCATATGCTACAGATTCACCAATTCTTCATAAACAAGAAAGTCATCTTTCTGAAAAGTGCCATCCTGTTTATATTGAAGAAAATAGCATTGTACACGAAATATTTGGTAATAATTACATTGTTAATAGTGCTCATCACCAAGCAGTTAAAGAAGTTGCCCCTAATTTTAAGAATACGTCTATATCTCCTGATGGAATTATTGAATCTATTGAAATGATAAATAAACCATTTGTAGTAGGAATACAATGGCATCCTGAAATGATGGCGCCATATGATAATACAACCTTAAATTTATTTAAAAAGTTTATTTATAGTTGTAAATATTAAAGGTTTAGACCTAAAACAATTAAATTTTATTGTGGTTTTTAGGTGTATTTTTATATTTATAATCAAAAAGAGAGTCAAATTTGACTCTCTTTTTGATTATTTTGCTACTTTATAAGCATTTTTAAAATGAACTTTACCTAAAGCTGTTACTAAAATACCTTCAACATCGTCATTCCATCCCATTACTGTTGTATAGAAATATATTGGAATAACAGGCATTTCATCCATTAATATATATTCTGCTTCTCTTAATAATGATTCCCTCTTTTCAATATCAGTTTCAATTTTTGCTTCAGCTATTAAGGAATCATATTCCGCATTGCTAAATCCTGCATCATTATTACCACCATTAGTTACCCACATATCTAAGAATGTCATAGGATCACTATAGTCACCAATCCAACCATGTCTTGCAATTTGATAATCCCCATTTTGTCTTGTATCTAAAAATACTGCCCATTCTTGATTTGTTAATTCAACATTTATACCAACTTCAGCTAAATTTTGCTGTACAATCTGACAAACGTCTTTATGAGAACCTTCTGAGTTATACATTAACTCAATAGTTGGAAGTCCTTTGCCATTTTCGTAGCCTGCTTCTTTTAATAATTCCTTTGCTTTTTCAATATTCCCTTCCATATCTTTCGGATCATAATATTCTTTATCAGAGAATTCACCTCCATCTGTTGATGGAATTCCTAGTGGAACAAAGCTATAAGCAGCAACTTGATCAGCTTTACCAACATTATCTATTATTTCTTGCCTATCAATAGCTAAACACATAGCCTGTCTTACTAATTTATTACTTAATGCTTTCTTTACATCATCACCTAGATTATTTTGTTTACCAACATTAATTGCAAAGAAATAGGTACCAAGCTTTGGTATTATATGAACTAAACCTTCTTCTTTACCAGGTTCAATTTCATTCGAAGGAACAGAATTTACAACATCAAAATTACCAGCTTTTAATTCAGAGTAAGCAGTTGTTTCATCTGTTACTAACTTAAATGTTAATTTTTCTAATTTTACATTATCTGCATCCCAATAATTTTCATTCTTTTCAAATATTAATTGATCTTTCATATCCCATTTTACTAATTTAAATGCCCCATTCCCAATATATGTTTCAGGACTAGTTGCCCAAGTATTTGGGTTAGCAGAAACAATATCTTCTCTTACTGGTGAGTAAGTTTGATGTGCTAATAATTGAGTAAAGTATGCAGTCGGTGCTTCTAATGTAATTTCTAAAGTATAATCATCTAATACCTTAAGACCAACTTCATCTGCTGAAACTTCCCCATTGTAATATTTTTCAGCATTTTTAATATAAAAGAATTGATAGCAATACTCAGCAGCAGTATTTTTATCCATTCCTCTCATCCAAGCATAGTAGAAATCATTAGCTGTAACTGGTTGTCCATCTGACCATTTACCATTTTCTCTTAGCTTAAATGTATAAACCAAGCCGTCATCAGAGACTTCATAACTTTCAGCTGCTCCAGGTTCTGCTTCATTTTTATTATTAAGTACCATTAAACATTCAAAGGCATTAACAATAATATTTGAACCATCTATAGCTGTGTTAAGCACAGGATCAATTGTTTGTGGATCAGCTCCTAAGTTATAAATAATTTCCTGTTTTACTTCTGTAGAAGTATTGCTAGAATTACTTTGTTTATTAGATGCATCACTACTTCCACATCCAATAAATAAAGATGTACTAAGAGTTACAGTCATTAACACTGCACATAATTTTTTCAGTTTTGAATTTTTCATTAAAAGTGCCCCCTTTAAAATAAAAATATTTATTACAATTTGGTTTAATGATTTTTAAAAATTTTATAAGCTATTTTTATGTTAAATTTCAAATTACAGTTAACATAAATAATATATTTCTTTTCTCCCCAATCGTACTTAATAATTTATTAAATACTTTAATATAATCATTAATCCTATTGTATCTCAATTAACTTTAATAACCATATAAGGATATTATTTCTTATATTATAATGTTAAATGTATAAAAAATAAAGGGGGTTATTAAAAATTTGATAAATTCATTTTGAGTTAAACAAAGGTTTAAATGTTTACATAATATTTTTATATATTTTATTCTATTCATATTTATTTAAGAATTTATGATTTCTTTTTTACTGCATCTATCTTATTTAAAGCAGTTACTACTAACGCAGAAATTATTACTAACCATATCATAAAATTAGTTGCACCTAAGAAAGTATTTCTTTGCTCCATATAATTAATAAATGTTGTTACTTCTTCATTAGTAAAAAATAATTCTGTTTTAAATGTAATATAATATGCAAGTAAAATAAAAATACTATATAATAATGGTTTAATAATTAATATTCTTTTCATATTTCCTCCATATGTAATTATTATATAATAATTTATGTACACACTTTTAATCATATGTTTATATAATTAAAAAATACAAAACTTTCTTATATATCTAAATCATCTTTCAAACAAAAATTCTTTATGTAAAACCCAAGTATTATCTTCCCATTTATAAATGCAAATATTATCAAATTTACAATTATACTTACAAGGAATTTTTGTTACATAATCCCATAGTCTTTCATATATATTTTGAATTTTTTTTGAACTTATTGTTACATGAAAAATCTTATTTTTACCATCACTTTCTTTAAATTTAATATAAGCTATTTTATTCATGCTATCTATAAGCTTATCATGCACTTTCTTTGCACTCTGAGACATATTAACATTCATATAAATTACTCTATTATCAAAATGATTATACCCTTCTATTTTAAATGGTGTAATTTTTTCGTTACTACATACCTTTTTTATACAATCTTCTAAGTCACTTATATCACCATCATATTCAAATGGAGCCTTTATAGTAAAATGTGCAGGTAGCTTAGATGACTTAGCTTTGAATTTCATAAATATATCTTTTCTTAATCTGTTATTAAACTCCCCTGCTTCACCTTTTACAACACTTACAACAACATATCTCATAACTTACACCAACCTTTCATTTATTATTATATCCTAACTAATATAACATATTTTATTATATTAAAATTTAATAAATATTTTTTAAAATTTATTCATATAAATCAATAAAAGCTTTTGGAGGAGTTCTTATGCCAAATATATCTACTCATATTAATTTTATAAGAGTTTTAACAACTAAATATTTTAATGAATTTGATATTAATTTTTTAACATTAGGTAGTATTGCTCCTAGCTACTATATTATTTTTAATGATATTCCTAAAGGTTGCATTTCTCATTTCAAGGATAATCCAAATAATAAATGTAATCTAACTAAGTTTAAATTAAATTTATCTAATAAAGAGTTAAATTACTCACAAAAATCATTTGCTATAGGTTATTATATTCATCTTTGGCTTGATAACTATTTTGATGAAAATATCAAGAAACTTTTTCTTAGTAAATATAATGTTCAAACTTTTGAATCTACTATGATAATAAATGAAAATATGAAAAATTTGGATATAAAATCGTTAATGGGCTTTATATCTAAAATAACTATAATAGATTCATCATTTATTGATTTTCTACCTATAAATATAAATAAATCAATACGTATTTTTAAAGATTTTAAATATAAATGCTTAAATAAAAATTTTAATACAACATGCCCAATAATTCTAAATGAAGATGATTATATTGATTTTATTAATAATTGTTCAGATATATTTTTAAATGAATATAACTTTAGACAACTAATATAATAACTGTTATAAAACAAATAATAAGATTGCCACAATTAAATTGGACAACCTTATTATTTATTTTAATTAAATTAAGTTTTTAGTTTTAAATATTTCTAAACTTCTATCTAATATTCCAGTTAAAAAGGCTAATACTATTCCATAATTAGTAATCGGAATCTCTTCCTTTCTACAAAAATTAATTCTATTTAATATTGTTTTTCTATTTATCATGCATCCACCACAATGAATAATTAAATCATAATCTTTAATATTTTCAGGAAAATCATGACCAACTATAAAATCATAGTTAAGCTCTGCCCCTACATATTTATTTAAAAGTTTAGGTATCTTTACTCTTCCGATATCTTCATGAGAAACATTATGGGTACAACTTTCTGATATTAATATTTTAGAATCTTTATTTAACGAATCAATCTTTCTTACTCCATCAACAAAAGATTTTAAATCTCCCTTATGATTAGCAAAAAGAATTGAAAATCCTGTTAACTTTATATTTTCAGGCACTATCTTACTTACTTTTTTAAAAGCTTGTGAATCTGTAACTACTAAATCTACATCTTTTATATCTTGTAAGGCTGAAGTAAGTTCTGTATCTCTAACTATATATATCTTAATTCCATTATCTAAACAATCTCGTATACATTGTACTTGTGGAAGTATTATTCTACCTTTTGGAGCTTCTGAATCTATCGGTACTACTAATATAACTTTTCCACCATAAGGAACTAAATTTCCTATTATAGGAATTTCATTTTCAGAATTTTGTAACTTACTAATAAGTTCATTTTTTAACTTATCTATACCTTCTTTTGTGTAAGTAGAAACAAAAATTGCTTCTGTATATTTTTCTTTTATTTGGTCTAACTTATCTTTTTCTATATCTTCTATTTTGTTTATAACTAATAAATAAGGTATATTATATTTTTTAAATTCTAATTTTATTTCTTCATAATCATTAGAATCTATGTTATTTACATCCATTACATATAAGGCAAAATCTGTCCTCTTCATCATATCCATTGTTCTTTTTATTCTAAGTTTACCTACTTCACTTTTATCATCAAGCCCTGCTGTATCTATAAATAAAACTGGGCCTAGTGGTATAAGCTCCATGGCCTTTAAAACTGGATCTGTTGTAGTTCCTGCAACTTCTGATACAATTGCAATTTCTTGACCACAAATACTATTAACTAATGATGATTTTCCTGCATTTGTTTTTCCGAATATTGCTATATGCTTTCTATTAGCATTTGGTGTACTATTCATTTAGACCTCCTAAATATAAATATCTCTTTCCCCTGATTTTAATTTAATTATTCCATCATTAATGAATTTTCTTATAGCTTCATTATTTATTTTTTCAGCTTCTTTCATTACTAATTTCTCTGCCTTTTTACATGTACTTTCATCACCATAATCCAACGCATATTCCATTAAAGTCATCAATGCATTTGGCTCACACATTTTTTGAATTTCTCCAGTTTTTGCAAGGCCCATAAAGGTCTCTCCTGTTCTTCCTTTTCTGTAACATGCTGTACAATAGCTAGGTATATATCCCTCATCCAATAACCAGTTTAAAACTTCTATTGGCGTTCTTTCATCTGATGTTTTAAACTGTTCTACGGTCTTTCCTTCTTCTCTTTGTTTATATCCGCCTACACCTGTTGAAGAACCAGAGCTTACTTGAGTTACTCCAAATTTCAGTGCTTCTCTTCTCATTTCTTCATCTTCTCTTGTAGACATAATTATTCCTGTAAAAGGAACTGCAATTCTAATTATAGCAACTACCTTTTTAAACATTTCATCACTTAAAAGATTAGGGAAATTTCCTAAAGTAACTCCTTCAGCTTCTCTAAGTCTTGGAACTGATATAGTGTGAAAACCTACTCCAAATTCTTTTTCAAGATGCTCATTGTGCATCATTAATGATAAAACTTCAAATTTGGGGTCTGATAGGCCAAATAATACTCCTCCACCAACATCTTCAATTCCAGCTTCCATTGCTCTATCAAAAGCATTTAAATGATATTCATAGCTAGATTTTAATGAATTAGGATGCATTACATCATAAGTTGGTTTATGATATGTTTCTTGAAATAAAATATAGGTCCCTATATTTGCCTCTTTAAGTTTTTTATAATTTTCAACTGTAGTTGCTGCAATATTTACATTAACCCTTCTTATATTTCCATTTTCGTTTTGAGTTTTATAAATCGTGTCTAAACTTTCTAAAACATATTCTATTGGAGCATTTACTGGATCTTCACCAAGTTCTAATGCTAGCCTCTTATGTCCCATCTTTTCTAATATCTTAACTTCTTCTTTTATTTCACCTTGAGTTAACTTTCTTCTATTGAAGCTATTACATTTTTTATAACCACAATAAACACAATTGTTAACACAATAATCACTTATATATAATGGTGCAAATAAAACTACTCTTTTTCCATAAATAGATTTTTTTATTTCTCCAGCAACTTTAAACATTTCTTCTTCTAATTCTTTATCTTCTAATTGAAGTAATGCTGCAATATCTTTATGAGAAATTCCCTTCTTTTCTCTTGCCTTTTCTAAAATGCTTAATATATCCTCTCTAGTTGCCTTCTTTCCTTCCTCTAATAATTTATATACCTCTTCATGATTGATATCCATAAATCTTCTACACTTCCTTATTAATTTATTAAAACAATATTATCTAATTTAACTCCATTATTTTTGTTATCAACTAATTTACTATTTATATTTTCTTTTTCAGTATTACTTAATGCTAAGCTATCTCCACGTGTAATCTCTAAGTTAAATCCTGCAGCATTAATTCTTCTTTCAATACAAACCCTACATTCTGCAGCTTCATCACCAGTACATATTTTCCCATCATATAATGAATACTTTTCTCTAACATTAGTTGGTGAAAGATTTGGCATTACAACATTGGCACCAGCTTTAAGACCTTTTTCACGACCAAGTGGATCAACACTTCCAAGAGCTGTAGTTGCTGGTAATAAAATTTTAGGCAACATTAATCTAACTAAAGCTAGCATAGTTATAGTTTTCTCTAGAGTTCCACCTTTTTCATTAGCAAGTGGCGTATCCTTATGTGGAATAAATGGACCAATTCCACACATATGTGGATTTAATTCTTTTAAGAATATTAAATCATCTATTAAGTTTTTATTACTTTGATTAGGTAAGCCTACCATAAAACCAGCCCCTACTTGATATCCTATTTCTTTTAAGTTTTTAAGACACTGTATTCTATTTTCAAAACTTCCATTTGGATGTAATGATTCATACAAATCCTTACTAGCAGTTTCATGCCTTAATAAATATCTATCAGCACCTGCATTAAACATCATCTTATATGATTTATATGAACGCTCACCTAAAGATAAGGTTATTGCATTGCCAGGATATTTTTCTTTTATCTTTTTTATAATTTCAACCATTTTTTCATCCGTAAAGTATGAATCTTCACCCCCTTGTAATACGTATGTCTTATATCCTAGTTTATCTCCTATATCTGCACACTCTAGAATTTCATCTATACTAAGCCTATACCTATCAGCTTTATGGTTAGATTTTCTTATTCCACAATATTTACAATCTCTTATACAATAATTTGTAAACTCAATAAGACCTCTTATATAAACATTTTTACTATAATTTTCTACAGCAACTCTATGAGCCTTTTCTATTAAATACTCCTTATTTTCTTCAGATAAATTATCTAAAAGAAATAAAAGTTCTTCTCTTGATGCATTAGTTGTACTATATAGCTTGTCTATTATATCTTTTACTTGCATATTTTTATTTAAATCTCCCTTTTAGCAATAGCTGTTTTTACAACTACACCATCAATATTACCAAGTTTACCTGTTAAACTATTTATTTCTTCTAATGTACCAATCACAGTAATACTTATAACTGAAATTCCCTCTTCAAAAGGTATTCCCATCCTCCCCTTTATACTTCCTCTAAAATTTGAAACTACACCATTAAATTTTTCTTGGCATTCTTTAGGTTCTTCTAATATTGCACTTATAACAGCTATTTTTCTCATAATTCTCATCCTCCAAATTTTCACTATAAAAAAAGCTAGCTTTCTTAATCAAAAAGAAAGCTAGCTAAATAATATATATAAACGAAAAGAGGCATTTATATATACTTTAACTTAATTTATTAATCACTCTCTTTTAGATCAGACTTAACTTTTCTATCAGATTCTATTAACACGCTTTTTAATATTATATTATTTTTGTAAATAAATTCATATTTAAATCATATACCCATTTGAAATATTTGTCAATTAAATACATTCTTGGAAATATAATATAATTGTTATTACAGCCATTAGGGCAAAACAATACCCAGTATGCTACTAATGCTAATTTAGAAGTTTTAAAGATGGAGAATTCTAATAAATCTAATTTAAAAAGTACTATAAGAATGAGCCTTAATACAGTTTCATTAATATTTGCTGGAATTACTTGTATTTTAATTAATTATATAATATAAAAACAGAGTTGAAATCTTCAACTCTGTTTTTATATTAAGCATTATCTGAATTAAAATTCCATTCAGAATAAAATTCATTTAAAAACTCTTCCATATATTTATGCCTTTTCTCAGCAATTTCTTTTGCTGATTTTGTATTCATTAAATCTTTTAATTTTAATAATTTTTCATAGAAGTGATTTATTGTATGATTATTTTCACTTTTTACTTCTTCTAGTGAGGTAAAATTAATTGGTTTAATATTAGGATCATAAATAACTCTATTTTTATTTCCACCATAAGCAAATGTTCTAGCTATTCCTATGGCACCAATAGCATCTAATCTATCTGCATCTTGAACTACTTTTCCTTCTATTGTTTCCTGACTTGAATCTACTACCCCACCCTTAAAAGAAATAGTGTTAATAATTTTTATTATTTTAATTAAATCTTCCTCATTAACTTGAATCTTTTTTAGAAATACCTCTGTATTAGTAGGATTATTATCATTATTACTTGAAAACTTCCAATCATCTATATCATGTAATAAGGCAGCCATTTCAACAATAAAGCTATCTGCATTTTCCTTTTCTGCTAAATATCTAGATAGATTATATACTCTTTCAATATGGAACCAATCATGCCCACTCCCCTCACCATAAAGCTTTTCCTTCACAAATTCTTTTGTTTTTTCTATCATTAATTTTTTATTCATTTGTTTATCCCTCCATATAATATTTTATTTATATGATAGTATATTAGGTAAATAATTTTCTAATTCTTCTTTAGTCCAACCACATCTTCTTGCATAATCCTCAGCTTGATCTTTATCTATTAAATTAGAGTTAAAATATCGAGAATCTTCTGAAGCAAAATATAATCCACATACTGAAGATACAGGATCCATCATATAACTTTCAGTAAGTTTTACTCCTGTTACATTTTCACCATCTAAAATATCAAATAATCTTTTCATTTGACTTTGATCAATAAGTGATGGATATCCAAAGGCTGGTCTTATTCCCCTATAGCTACCCTTAAATATTTCCTTCATACTTAAGTTTTCATTAGGTGCATACCCCCAATAATTTTTTCTTATATCTTCATGTAACTTTTCAGCAAATGCTTCAGCTAGTCTGTCACATACAAGTTTTAACATAATTAAATTATATGAATCACCTTCTGTTTCTAACTTCTTAGCATATTCATCTGCGCCAAGACCAGCCGTTACAATGAATCCCCCAAGATAATCTTCTTTTTGTGAATCCTTTGGTGCAATAAAATCAGAAAGACATAAATACTCACCGTTGTTTTTTTCTCTTTGCTCTCTAAACAAATTAAAAGTTGTAGCTAAACTTCTATCTTTATTATAAATTTCAATATTATCTCCATTTGAATTTGCTTGAAAGATTCCAAAGATACCTTTAATATTTACAATATTATTTTTTTCTATAAAATCTAACATTTTATTAGCATCATCAAATATCTTTTTAGCTTCTTCTCCATAATTTAAATCTTCTAGAATATCTGGATATAATTTCTTCATTTCCCATGCTACAAAGAAAAATGTCCAATCAATATATGGTACTAAATCAGATACTTTATAATCATTGACTTCCTTTATACCAATAAAATTAGGTTTAGAAATCTTTCTATTATTCCAATCTATTTTAAGTCTCTTTTCCCTAGCTTCTTCTAGTGATATCATTTTCTTTTCATATTTATTATAATTATTTCTTAACTCTTCATACTCTTCTTTAATAGATTTAATATATTCCTCTTTATTCTCACCTAAAAGTTTCTTACATATTTCAACTGTTTTTGAAGCGTCATATCCATATACAGTTGCACCACTATAATTAGGAGCTATTTTTAATGCTGTATGTGGTTTTGATGTTGTAGCTCCGCCAATTATTATTGGTATATTCATATTTCTTTTTTCCATTTCAGATGCTATATGACACATTTCATCTAAAGAAGGTGTGATAAGGCCACTTAGCCCGATTATATCTACATTTTCTTTAATAGCCGTTTCTATTATATCTTCGCATGGAACCATAACTCCTAAATCTATTATTTCAAAGTTATTACAAGCAAGAACTACACCAACAATATTTTTACCAATGTCATGGACATCTCCCTTAACTGTGGCTAAAAGAATTTTACCTGCTTTAGATGTTTCACCCTCTTCCTTATCCTTTTCTATATAAGGAAGTAAAAAAGAAACAGCTTTTTTCATAACTCTAGCTGATTTGACAACTTGAGGTAGGAACATTTTTCCATCTCCAAATAGCTCTCCAACTCTAGTCATACCATTCATTAATGGGCCCTCTATAATATTAAGAGCTTTAGGATACTTGCTAATAGCTTCTTTTAAATCTTCTTCAATATATTCAGTTATCCCCTTAACTAATGAATAGCTTAATCTTTCATCTAAGGTATTTTCTCTCCATAGGTTTTTATTACTTTTAGCTGTAGTAGTTCCATTTTTATAGTCTTCCGCTTTATCTAATAGTCTTTCTGCCACATCCTTACGTCTATTTAAAACTACATCCTCAACTAATTCTAATAAATCCTTTGGAATATCATCATATATTTGTATCATTCCTGGATTTACAATTCCCATATCCATCCCAGCTTCAATTGCATGATATAAGAATACTGAATGCATAGCTTCTCTTATAATATTATTTCCTCTAAATGAGAATGATAAATTTGAAACCCCTCCTGAAACTTTAGCATATGGAAGATTTTCTTTTATC
Source organism: uncultured Clostridium sp. (assembly GCF_934754925.1). GTDB lineage: Bacteria > Bacillota > Clostridia > Clostridiales > Clostridiaceae > Clostridium. Next base: position 253,646 of record NZ_CAKVJA010000001.1, read on the forward strand.
CATTTAGTTGCATTTATAAAATCAACAGCATAATTATCATGTTCTTCTATTCCAGTTGCAATTGCTAAAATATTTGGATCAAATATAATATCTTCTGGTGGAAATTTTAATTTATTAACTAATAAATCATATGCTCTAGAACATATAGCTTTTTTTCTTTCAAAAGTATCAGCTTGTCCATCTTCATCAAATGCCATTACTACAACTGCTGCTCCAAATTCTTTAACAACTTCAGCATGATTTAAGAATTCTTCTTCTCCATTTTTTAAAGAAATAGAGTTTACTATTGGTTTCCCTTGAATACTTTTAAGACCTGCTTCAATAACTTCCCATCTTGATGAGTCTATCATTATAGGTCTTGAAGATATATCAGGTTCAGATGCCAAAAGTCTTAAGAAATACTCCATTTCCTTAGCACTATCTAGTAATCCATCATCAAAATTAACATCTATTATTTGAGCTCCATTTTCAACCTGCTCTTTTGCTATGGATAGAGCCTCTTCATATTTTTTTTCTCTAATAAGTCTTGCAAATTTAGCTGAACCAGCTACATTGGTTCTTTCCCCTATATTTATAAAGTTATTTTCTTTATTACTTATAACTACTTCAAGTCCACAATATATACTTTCTCTTTTTATTTTAGGAATTGATCTAGGTTGTAATCCTTCTACAGCATCAGCTATTGCTTTTATATGACTTGCTGTTGTTCCACAACATCCACCAACTATATTGACCTTTTTTTCTTCTGCTAATTCTCTTATAAATCCAGCAGTTATATTAGGTAATTCATCATACTCACCTAAAATATTAGGTAACCCTGCATTAGGATAAACTGATATAAACATATCTTGAGTATTTGCCAATTCTTTTATAAATGGTATTATATCTTCTCCACCAAAAGAACAATTTAATCCTATAGAAATAACATTTTCATTTCTAATAGATTGTGCAAAAGCATCTAATTTTTGCCCTGATAAAGTTCTTCCAGATTTATCAGTTAAAGTACCTGAAATCATTATAGGAAGACTTTTTCCTTTTGTTTTATAAACATTATTTGCTGCAACTATAGCTGCTCTAGCATTTAATGTATCAAAAATAGTTTCTATTAATAAGCAATCTATTCCACCATCCATAAGTGCAGAAATTTGTTCGCTATAAGATTCTACAAGGTCATCAAAAGTTATATTTCTATATCCGGGATTTTCTACATCTGGTGATAAAGATGCTGTTTTATTAGTAGGTCCTACAGAGCCTGCTACAAACCTTGGTTTATTAGGATTCTTTGCAGTAAATTCATCAGCAATTTCTCTTGCTAGTTTTGCTGATTTATAATTTAAAACATAAACTAGATGAGATAACCCATAATCTTCTTGTGAAATACTATTTGAATTAAATGTATTTGTTTCAATTATATCTGCGCCAGCTTCTAAAAAACTTCTATGTATTTCTTTTATAACTTCCGGCTTTGTTATAGATAATAAATCGTTATTACCTTTTTGCTCTTTATTAAAATCCCTAAGTAACTCACCTCTATAATCTTCTTCAGTTAACTTAAAGTTTTGTATACTAGTTCCCATAGCTCCATCTAGAACTACTATTTTATTTTTTAAAATATCAATTAAATCGCCCCTATTCATTTACTTTCCTGCCTTTACTTATAAGTTTTAGAATAATTATACATTTTTTTAATTTTATTTACAATACATATAATTACAAAACTTTAAAATTATAATTCATTATATTTTTTACTGTTTCCCCTAGACTTTTCTACTGGATATTTCTTTTCATTTTTATCCATTTTTTTATTAATAATATCATTTATATCAACATTTAAAGCATCTGCCATCTGTAGACAATAGACCATAACATCAGCTAATTCTTCTTCAACATTCTGTTTATTATAATTTTCATTATCCCATAAAAATTCTTCTAATAACTCTGCAGCTTCTATAGAAATTGCTTTTGCTAAATTAGAAGGTGAATGAAATTGATCCCATTCTCTATCCTTTCTAAATTTTCTTATTCTATTTATTGTATTTTCCATTATATTTACTCCTTTACTATTATACTTTTTATATATTTTACTCTAAATTATAAAAATAATTAAGTTTATATTAGTATAGATTATTTTATATAAAGTTCATACTGATTATTTTAAAATCATATTAATAACTTATCTTCTATACAGCATAAATATTTGTTATATAAAATTGTTGTTATCAACAATTTTATATAACAAATCAATAACCTTTTTTGACGTATATTCTTTGTATCAATTATCTTATAGATAACTAAATCATTTCAGATTTATATTTTATTCATTTAACAATTTTATAACTTCGTTAAGATCATCGTAAGTAAATACACCACCTAAAAAAACAATTAATTGCCTTAAAGGAATAGAGTTAATAGTTTCTTCTATTAGTTCTTGAGATAATGATTCTAATGAAGCGTACTCCTTACTTATACTTGTAAATTCATTTTTTGAAGCATATTTATCAAATAAAGCCTTTAATTTGATAACTGATTCAGGGTTTGATAAAATATCACCTATTGTACTATTTTCATCATAGATAACAGGTATACTTACAGTTGACTCAATAAATATCTTTTCTCTACAAACTATATCCCTTGATGATTTACCAATTGCAATATTGAATTCTCCACTTTCTACATACCAATCATTAATTTCAGTATTATAATAAGAAAAATCACCTTTAGATAACTCAAATTTTACAGTTTTAGTTTCGCCTGGATTTAAAGCTACTTTGGTAAATCCTTTTAATTCCCTAATAGGCTTAATAACTGTACTTTCTAAATCTTCAATATAAAGTTGAACTACTTCTTTACCAAAAACTTTGCCTATATTACTTATATCTACACATACCTTTAAAGTTTCTGTATCTTTCATAGACTTTTTATCTAATCTCAAATTAGAATATTCAAAAGTTGTATAGCTTAAACCATATCCAAATGGAAATAATACTTCAGCATTCTTTTTATCATAATAACGATATCCTACGAAAATTCCCTCCCTGTATTCAACCTTATCCTTTTCACCACCATAAAATATATAAGAAGGATTATCTTCTAATTTAATAGGGAATGTTTCGGCTAGCTTTCCACTTGGATTTACATCACCATATAATACATCAATAGTTGCACCTCCTACAGCCTCACCGCCTAAATATACTTCTATTATACCTTTAACATTATTTATCCAAGGCATTTCAACTGGTGATCCATTATGAAGTATAACTATGGTATTAGGCTGAACCTTACTTACTGATTCTATTAAAGTATTTTGGCATTCTGGTAATCTCATATGTTTTCTATCATATCCCTCTGATTCAAAACTATCTGGTAATCCGGCAAAAATCACAGCAGTATCTACATTACTAGCTAATTTAACTGCTTCATTAATTAATTTATCATCTATAATATCATCATCTATATTATATCCTTTAGCATAAAATATCTCTTGTTTAGATTTGACAGCGTCTAAAGCACTTTCTACTTTAAAAGAATTTATATGTGAACTTCCTCCACCTTGATAACGTGGATTTTCTGCAAATAAACCGATAAATGCTGTTTTAGATTCACTATCTAAGGGTAATATATTATCATTCTTTAATAAAATAATAGATTCACTTTCTATTTTTCTAGCTATTTTATGATGTAGCTCCTTATCATATAATGTGTTGGTATTTTTATTTTCTTCAAGTTTATAAATCAAATTCAAAATTCTTTCTACGGCTTTATTAAGAGTATTTATGTCTAACTTTCCTTCTTTAACAGCCTTTACTATTAACTCATCCCTTAATCCATTAGATGATGGCATCTCTAAATCTAAACCAGCCTCTAGCCCCTTTACTCTATCTTTAACTGCTCCCCAATCACTAACAACACATCCATCAAAATTCCATTCATCTCTTAATATATCATTTAAAAATCTCTTACTTTCTGAAATTTGTATACCATTAACCTTATTATATGAACACATAACTGTCCAAGGTTTTGCATCAATTACTGCCTTTTCAAATGAAGCCAAATATATTTCTCTAAGGGTTCTTTCATCAATTTCAGAACTAGACGTCATACGCCTAGTTTCTTGGTTATTTGCAATAAAATGCTTAGGACATGTGCCAATATTTTTGCTTTGAATACCTTTTATATAACTACTTGCCATTTGTGAAGATAAATATGGATCTTCAGAAATATACTCGAAATTTCTTCCACATAAAGGAGATCTCTTAATATTTATAGCAGGACCTAATATAACGCCTATATTTTCACTTTGACATTCAATAGCTAATATTTCTCCTAACTCGTACATTAACTCGCAATCAAAAGATGATGCAGTTGCGCATGCAGTTGGAAAGCATACTGCTTTTATACTATTATAAATACCTAAATTATCTCCTGATAATTCTTGTTTTCTAATTCCATGAGGGCCATCACTTAACATAATGTTAGGAATTTTCAATCTTTCAATAGGTTTCGTATGCCAAAAATCATTTCCCGAACAAAGACTTGCCTTTTCCACCAAAGTCATTTCTGATATAAGCTTTTTAACATCCATTTTATATTCCTCCAGTATATTTATTCAATGTTATACTTACTTTTAAATTAACTCTCATTATTATTAATAATATATTCACTTTAGTAGCTTCATTGTTAACTTTTATAAGGTTTATTATAAAATAAAAAAAGATTATACTAATAATAAATAATTATTAGATACAACCTTTTAATTCTTATGAAAAAATATTAATATTAAATTTTATGATCTACTTTAAATTTTCTATAAAATGAAAATATACCCGCTCCTATAATTCCTAAAATGCCTCCAAGTGCAAAGAAAAACAAAATATCTTCTACTAAAGCTCCAACTATTATTCCTAAAACTACCCCACTTGACAATCCTTTTGTTAAATATTCATAATCCTTTTCTGATAAAATTAATTTCTTCAACACTTCTTTTACACCCCATACTACATAACTAAAATTTAATTTATACCTATTAGATTTATAAAGCACATAAAAAGTTCCATAAATTTCTTATTTTATATAACTAATTATTAACATTAAATATTGACACACAGTTATTATATTTATTTTTGCATATATAGTTACTTAAATTTTAGTATAATTTATTAATCAACCTTACCTTAATTTATAAGCTTTATTTAACAACATCAATTCATCTTTTTCTTTACTATTTCTTCTAGTATTTCAGCTGCATCTTCTACACATCCTCTACAAGAACGTAAAACTGTACCTGTAGTAATTCCTTTTAATTCTTTACATAAAACTGATGTATTTTTTTCTTTAAATCTTCTTTCTATTTCATTTAACAGCTCTATATCTTCCTTAATTGGTTCTGCTGGATTTTCTAGATTTACATTGTCATTTAAATAATTAACTATAACATATGCTCCCATTACAGCACCACATACTTTGTATGCACCACCACTATATTTTCTAACCATATCCTTCATGGTATCCTCATCCACATTAACTAAATCACAAAAAGCACAAGCTACGGCTTGAGAGCATGTATATCTATTGCTATGCAGCTCTATTGCTTTATCTTTTCTTTCTCCCATTTTGGATCATCCCTTTCTTCATAATAACTTCATTTAATATTATATATATTTTTGGTGTAATTGTCACATTAATACTTTTGTATAACATAATACTCCCTTAATAAAACAGCCTTATTATTTTCCCATTTTCATTTAAATTAATAATATAACCTTTTCTTTTTCTTCAATATTTATTTTATTGTCAACCAATTTTAATACTTTGATTGACAAAATATTTTGCTATCAATATAATTTTCCTAGGAGGTAAATTATTATGTTAAAAAGTAAAGTTTTAAAAGTGTTAGAAGAAAACAAAGGAAGAACTGTTTCAGGTGCTGAAATTGCCAAAACTCTGAATCTATCAAGAACTTCGATTTGGAAAGCTATAAATTTACTAAGAGATGATGGATATACTATTAATGCTGTTACAAACAAGGGCTATTCTCTAGAAGATAATACAGATATTATATCTAAAGAAGGTATTTCCCTATATTTAAATAAAGATTTTTCAAATGTAGATATATATATTTATAAAACAACTTCCTCTACTAATGAAGTTGCAAAAAAATTAGCTTTATCTGGAGCTAAGCATGGAACTGTTGTTATTTCAGAAGAACAAACACAAGGTAAAGGTAGAATGGGCAGATCATTTTACTCTCCAGCTAATACAGGTATTTATATGAGCATTATATTACGTCCAACACTAACAGCAATGGATTCTGTATTAATTACAACATCTTCATCTGTAGCTATATGTGATGCAATACATAAAGTTACGGGCATAGAATGTCAAATTAAATGGATAAATGATATTTATATAAATAATAAAAAGATAGGTGGTATCTTAACAGAAGCTTCTACTAACTTTGAAAGTGGAACTATCGACTACTTAATTTTAGGAATAGGAATTAATTTTAATAATCCTAAGGATGATTTTCCAGATAACCTTAAAGAAATTGCAGGATCTCTTTATAAAGGAAATAGTAATGGTATAAATAGAAATATGCTTTGTGCAGAGATACTAAACAATATTTTAAGTATTATTCCCAAAATTAAAGACTATGACTTTATTTCAGAATATAAAAAAAGAAGTATCATTTTAAATCAAGAAATAATGTATATAAGTGGTGGAATTTATTCTAAAGGTAAAGCTATCGATATAAATAATGATGGTTCTTTAGTAATAAAACATGATGATGGTTCTATAAAAATATTAAATTCAGGTGAAGTCAGTATTAGGAGGTTAAGTTAGATGAGAAAACTAAATACAAAATCACTTATTTTATGTTCTCTATTTGCTGCATTAATTGCAGTTGGAGCTTTTATTAAAATTCCAGTTCCAATGGTACCATTCACATTACAAGTCTTATTTAGTACATTAGCTGGATTATTACTTGGACCTAGACTTGGAGTAGTATCTGTAGGAATATATATACTTTTAGGCTTAGTTGGGCTTCCTATTTTTACAAATGGTGGAGGACCAAGCTATATTTTTCAACCTACCTTTGGATATCTTATAGGATTTTTAATGGGTGTATATGTTACTGGGAGTATTGCTCACAAAACCAAAAATCCATCACTAAAAAAATTAATAATAGCAAGCTTAGCTGGCTTAGCAATAGTTTATATTATAGGAATGATATATTACTATTTTATCGTAAATTTCTATTTAAACACATCAATTACTGCAATTAAAGTACTAATATATTGTTGTTTAGTATTTATTCCTGGAGATGTAGTATCGTGTATAGTTGGCTCAATTATTGCTAAAAGAACTATTCCCGTAATTAAAGGACAGATATTAATTAGTTAATTTAATAAATTTTTTCAAAAAAGGAGCTATATCAGATTAAGTTGATAAAATTTAATCTGATATAGCCTTTTTAAATATTAAGTATTATTCTATATTCTGTTCCTTTTGTATTATCAATCAATTTTATACTTCCATTATGCTTTTCTATAATAGCTTTAGTAATAGCAAGTCCTAAACCAGTTCCCCCTGTTGACGAGCTTCTAGCTTTATCTTCTCTTACAAAAGCCTCAAAGATTTTATCTCTTATTTCTTCATTAATACCTCTTCCATCATCAAAAATTCTTATTTCAATTACATCATTAAATTTTCGTGATATAACAGATAAAGTTGTATTTTTTTCATTATATTTTATAGCATTATCTATTAAATTACTTATTGCTCTTGTAAATTTAACTTCATCAATATTAACCCAATATTCTTCTTCAGATATATTAAAATCATAATTAAAATCTTTTGCCTCTAGTTCTGGAATATAATAAGCAACAATTTCTCTTAAAACTTCATTTACATCTACATTTTTTATGTTTAATTTATAATCCATACTGTCTAATAAAGAAAATTCAAATAAATCAGTTATTATTTTAGTTGCTCTCCTTGAATTTATGTTAATTATAGTTAAATACTCTTGTTTTTCTTCTTCTGTTAATTTATCATAATTATTTAATATATCACTATAACCTAATACAGCTGATAATGGATTTTTTAAATCATGAGAAATATGTAGTATTAACTTATTTCTTTCTTGTTGAAGCCTTTGATTTTCTTCTTTTTCTATTTTTAGTGCTTCACTCATTAAGTTAAATCCATTAGCTAATTCTTTAAATTCATTATCTTTTTTTATATAAACTTGATTGCCATAATTACCTTCAGTTATTTTCTTCATTCCTTCATTTAAAGTATTTATTGGATTAATAAACTTTCTTGCTGTCCACTTTGCAAAAACATATATAATAATTAGCAGTAGTATAATATTGATAACTATTAATAATATTATTTCACTTTTATTCCCAGTTAGTGAATTATAATTATTATGTTTATTTATATTCTCATATGGAACACCAAATACTACTAATTTATTTTGTTCTTTTATAAATTTATATGAAATTGAATATTCTATTTCATCATCAGTAGCTATTATGGTGCTTTCTGAATCACTCATAGTCAGCATACTCTCTAATATTTTTATAGCTGAACTTGATTCCCTTTCAGAGTATACTTCAAAATTTAATATCTTAATATAATCGTCTAAAGTTATTTCTTCAAATTCCTTTATTAAATCTCCTCTCTTAAACTCTATATTATTATTTTCATCTATTACTATTAAAAATCCATTTATATCCTCTAAGTCTTTTTCACTTATCATTTCATAATCATTTGCTAAACTGTAATTAATAAGTTTATACTTTATTGTTGATGGTAAAAATAAATAAGTACTATATAATATAAAGGTAATTATAAACATAATAACCATTATTGAAATAAGAGCAATATATCCTATAAAGTAATTTTTAAATAACTCTTTTGCAACTCCAGATTTAAATCTTCTTTTTCGCATTTATTTCACCTTTTCAAATTTATACCCAATTCCTCTTATAGTCTTTAAATACTTAGGACTCTTTGGATTATCCTCTATTTTTTCTCTTAAGTGACTCAAATGTACAAGAAGTGTATTATCATCTCCAAAATAACTTTCTTCCCATACCTTCTCATAAATTTGTTTCTTGGTATAAACTCTACCAGAATTACTCATTAATAAATCTAATATCTTAAACTCCTTAGGATTTAAATCAATTTTAATATTATTTTTATATACTTCATAATTTTCCTTATTTAAAGTTAACTCTCCTAATACTATTTTAGTATATTCCTCTTTATTATTTACATATTGATAACAACGTCTTAATTGAGATGCTACTCTCGCTGTTAACTCAATGGTATTAATTGGTTTAACTATGTAATCATCAGCACCTAATCCTAATGCTAAAACCTTATCACTATCAGTTGACATAGCTGTTATAAAAATTATTGGAATCACAGAAGTTTTTCTTATTTCTTCCATTACAGTTATACCATCTATATTAGGCATCATTATATCTAATAATGCTAAATGAACTTCTTGATTTTTAAAAGCTTCTAAAGCTTCTATTCCATCTTTACATTCAATTACCTCATAACCTTCTTTCTTCATATTTAAAGCTAATAACCTTCTTATATCGTCTTCATCTTCAGCAATTAAAATTTTCATATTATTTATCCTCCAATAATTTTTCCTTAGCATAACATTCACTTGCTAAATCTAGCATATTATTATTTTCATACACTATAGCTAATCTTCTCCATAAAATAGATTGTGTTGGATGCTTTTCAATACTATCTTTTAAAAATTCTATAGTTTTTTCAAATCCACTATTTGTTTCATAAAGAGTACACAAAAACTCATATGCTCTCATATCATTTTCATTATTTTTAATATATTCTTCTAAACATTGAATTTTAATGTCTATATAATCATTTATATCATTAGTATTAATTGCATAATATTCACTATCATATATGTTATAACTTTTACTTACTTCACTTTCAAACTCATCTAAAGATATTCCCATAACTTCATTAAAGCTTTCTTCAAATGTATTTATCTTGCATTTCTCAAATATATCACCAATTGATTTTTCGCCATTAAACTGAATTATTTTATGAATTAAATAAGTGCTTTGAGCAAATAGTTTTGAATTTTCTTCACTTTTACTAGCTTCAATCCATACATTACTATTATCTAATTCCTTCAATGGTAAAAAAATTGATGCTTCATAAATTGGTTCCACAATAGAACAATAATATTCATTAAGTCCATTTATAAACCATATAGGAAAATATTGTTTATTTAAGTTATTATCTTTAAAAAAGTTATCAAGTAAATAATTATAATATAAGTTAAATAATTTTTCTTTAAAACTCATTGACTGTATTACAAATGAATCATCATTTTCTCTTATTTTTGGTAAGTTATTAATAATTTCTCTAAAAACATCTTCAACATTCATATAAATTGTATTTAATGTTTTATTATAATACCCAGCCCCATGTCTTTGTGTATCTCCTATGCTCAATCTTTCTTGAAATATTTCTTTATCAAAATCTAACTGAATTGTAAGTTCTTCTTTAGGAATATATCCTAAAATTTCATTTGATTTTACTTCAATTTTATCTAAATATGAAAATAATAAAGGTAAAGCTATTTCAACTTCTTCATTATGAAGTATTTTGTAGTTTTTATATAATGTTTCTTTAAAGTTATTTTTATATTCTTTATCTTCAAATTGTGAATAATAAATTTTATTTATTTTATATTTTATAAATTCTTTTCCAGGAGTACTATTAGCATAAGCTATTCCCATCCCTACAATAATAACAAGACTTGTCCCAATTATAATTTTCTTCTTATACTTTATCATTTTTATTATTATCCCCCTAAATATTCCGTATTTTTAATTAAATTTCTTTAATATTTATCAATTGGTATTGTTAATCTTAATAATAAGATAATATACTATAATTAATCTACTATTATATAAACCTTAAATTTACCTTAAATTAGTATCATTGAAAAAAGAGACATAGCTAATAAAAGCTATATCCCTAATATATGGATAATATCCTTAATATTCTCTATAATATAATCAGCCTCTTTAAGCTCATCATCATTTCCATAGCCATAACTACAACCAATAGAAAATAAATTATGCTTTTTTGCTAATTCTATATCAACAAATCTATCACCAACAACAATAAAATCTCCTTGGTAATTTTCCTTAATAAACTTAAAAATTTCATACTTAGGAATAAAGTGAAAATCTTCACTACAATAAAAATCTATAAAATACTTATTTAAATTAAATTTTTCTATATGTTTATTCATATAACTAGACTTACAATTACTTAAAAATATTAATTTATATCCATATTCATTTAATTTATTAAGTGTTTCAATAGTACAATCATATAACTGAACTTCTCCTTTATCTATATATTCAATCATAGCTTGTCCTATAATTGAACTACACTTCTCTTTTTCACACTTTGGCAGATTAGGCATAAATGTATTCCACATATCCTTTGGACTTAAACCAAGAAATTTACTTATTTCTTCTTCTTCAAACTCTCTTTTCTTTGCATAACCATTGGCAACTAAATAATCATAAGCTTTCATAAAAGCAGGTTTATATATTTTTATACTATTATGCAGAGTGCCATCATAATCAAAAATAATGTATTTCATAGACTAAAAGTTCTTTAAAAGGTTAACCATTTCAATAGCCGTAACCGCTGCATCGTATCCCTTATTACCTGATTTAGTACCAGCTCTTTCTATAGCTTGTTCTATGCTATCTGTAGTTAATACTCCAAATATTACTGGCTTTTCAGTTTGAAGTGATACACTTGCAATTCCTTTTGACGCTTCTGCACAAACATAATCAAAATGAGGTGTTGATCCCTTTATAACTGCACCTAAGCAAATTACTACATCATACTCATCATTTTTAGCCATTTTCTTTGCTACAAGTGGTATTTCAAATGCTCCTGGAACCCATGCAACATCTATATTATTTTCCTCTACACCATGTCTCTTTAACCCATCTAAAGCTCCACCTAATAATTTTGATACTATAAATTCATTAAATCTTCCTACTACTATTCCAACCTTAAGTCCTTCCGCTACTAAATTTCCTTCTATTATTCTCATTTTTTCTTCCTCCTAAATTTTCATTCATTTTATATAATTTTTAATTTATAACTTGTCCTACATTTTTAACTTGAATCCTTATTTTTCTAAAAGTAATATAAACTATACTTGTTCATTGGTTTTACTATAAAACTCTAATAACTTTAAAGCATATGCCCAAGTTTTTCTTTTTTAGTTTGTAAGTAAAACTCATTTTTTTCGTTGTGATTCATTTTAATTGGAACTCTATTTACAATTTCTATGCCATACCTTTCTAATCCATCTATCTTTCTTGGATTATTAGTCATTAAATTAACTTTAGAAACACCTAAATCCTTTAAAATTGCAGCTGCAACATCGTAACTTCTCATATCTGCGGGAAAACCTAACATTTCATTTGCTTCTACAGTGTCAAATCCTTTATCTTGAAGTGAATAAGCCTTTAATTTATTTATAAGTCCTATTCCTCTTCCTTCTTGCCTCATATAAAGTAAAATTCCGCAGCCTTCTTCAGCAATTCTCTTCATAGCTGCATCATATTGTTCTCCACAATCACATCTTTTAGATCCCAATGCATCTCCTGTTAAGCATTCTGAATGAATTCTAGTTAAAACTTCAGAATTATTATTTATATGACCTTTAACTAATGCCACATGATGTTCTCCATTTAATTTATTTATAAATCCATACATTTTAAAATCACCATATCTAGTTGGCATTTTAATTTCAACAACTCTTTCAACCCTTGCTTCTTTCTTTTCCTTTTCTCTTCTATACGCAACTAGATCTTCAATAGTTATTATTTTTAAGTTATGAACCTTTGCAAATTCCATTAATTCTGGAGTTCTTGCCATTGTACCATCATCATTCATTATTTCACATATAACTCCAGCAGGCCTTAACCCAGCAAGTTTAGCTAAATCAACAGATGCTTCTGTATGGCCACATCTTTTTAATACACCACCTTCTTTAGCTATTAATGGGAATACATGCCCTGGTCTTCTGAAATCTTCTGCCTTACAATTATTATCAAGTACTTTTTGAATAGTTAATGCTCTTTCAAATGCTGATATACCTGTAGTTGTATCCACATGATCGATTGATACTGTAAAAGCAGTTTCATGATTATCAGTATTCTTTTCTACCATTTTACCTATTTTTAATTCATTTAATCTTTTTTTTTCCATAGGCATACAGATAAGTCCACGTCCATATTTAGCCATAAAATTAATAGCTTCCCCAGTAACCTTATCTGCTGCCATTAATAAATCTCCTTCATTTTCTCTATTAGGATTATCAACAACAATAACAATTTTTCCATCTTTTATATCTTTTATTGCTTCTTCAACACTATTAAATTTATACATAAACCCTTACTCCTTTCATATTAAAAAAATCCATTTTCCCTTAGAAAATCTTCTGTTAATGATGTATTCTTTTTGTTTTCTTCCTTTGTTTCTAATCTCATAAGCTTTTCAACATATTTTGAAATCACATCACATTCAAGATTAACAGTTTCACCAATAGCTTTATTTAACAATGTAGTTTCTTGTGCAGTATGAGGTATTATTGAAACTTTAAATACATTTTCATCTACATATGCAACTGTTAAACTTATACCATCAATTGTTATTGAACCTTTTAAAACTACATATCTTAAAATATCATTTGTAGTTTTTATAGTAACCCAAGTAGCATTATCTTCTTTTATTAATGAAATAATTTCACCAGTTCCATCTATATGTCCACTTACAATATGACCACCTAATCTACTTTGTAATGTTAATGCTCTTTCTAAGTTAACTTTAGTTCCTACATTTAAATTTCCTAAATTACTTCTCCTTAATGTTTCAGCCATAACATCAGCTTCAAAACTATTTGCTTTTAAATCTGTCACAGTAAGGCATACCCCATTAGTACAAATACTATCTCCTACATTTGTATTTTCTAAAACCTTATTTGCTTTAATTAATAATTTTGAAGATTTGCTACTTTTTTTTATTTCCTGTATAACACCTAATTCTTCAATTATACCTGTAAACATATAATCACCACCTAACATATATATCCTTCAACTAAAATATCTTCATCTACAATATTGGTAGTAATATCTTTCAATTTAAAGGCATCATTTAATTTATCTATTCCTATTCCACCTACTGGTGTTTTAGAGGATTCTCCTCCTATAATTTTAGGAGATATATAAATCATTACTTTATCAACTATACTTTCTTCTAAAGCAGAATAATTAAGTGTTGACCCTCCTTCTAATAAAATACTATCTATATTTAATTCCCCAAGTTTTTTAATAAGAGCACTTAAATCAACCTGTCCATTTTTTTCGTCTATAATTAGCACATTAATATTCTTTTTTAATAACTCTTGCATATTTTTTATATTTGCTCTTTTAGTAGTTGCTATTATTGTTTTATTATCTTTATTTTGTAATACTTTAGAATTCATAGGTATTCTTAATGTGCTATCAACAATAATTCTTATTGGATTACTTCCATTTTCTATTCTACAAGTTAATTCTGGGTTATCCTTAATTACAGTATTTACTCCTACCATAATTCCAGAAAGCTTATTTCTTAAATTATGAACTTGTAATCTTGATTTTTCAGAACTAATCCATTTAGATTCACCAGTTCTTGTTGCCATTTTCCCATCAAGAGACATAGCAGTTTTTAATACCACAAAAGGCTTTTTAGTTAATATATATTTTATAAATACTTCATTAAGTTTTTTACATTTATCTTCTAATACACCAACCTTTACTTCTATACCAGCCTTTTTTAATTTATCTACTCCATTTCCTGAAACTAATGGATTAGGATCTATCATTCCAATAACCACTCGCTTTATATTATTTTCAATTATTTTATCTGCACATGGTGGCGTTTTACCATAATGAGAGCACGGTTCTAAAGTTATATACATAGTAGATCCACTTGGATCTTCCTTTAAGCTTTTAAATGCATTTACTTCAGCATGTCCTTCTCCATATCTTTCGTGATAGCCTTCTCCGATTACAATTCCATCCTTTACAATTACAGCTCCAACCATTGGATTTGGATTTACTTTTCCTTCACCTTTCTTTGCCAATTTAATGGCTAACTCCATAAATTTTTCATCCAAATTTATCACCTCACAATGAAATTAATTTGAATTTAATAAATCATTCAAAAAAAGCCCTGAGCTTTTTACTCAGGGCTTAATATTTTACAATCATTCTTATATTATCATTTTATTTACAATTAAACTTAATAAAAAATATTTAATAAATATAACTATAAAAATAAAATTTATAAAAATAATCATATAAATTTTGTGAAAATAAAAGCTCTGAAATATAAAATATTTCAGAGCATAAATACACAAAACTAATATAGTAGTTAAAAATACTATATTTACATTTATCTTCTTCCATCCAGACTTTACTGTCGGCCTCGGAATTTCACCGAATCTGCTAAAATCGCTCGCGGGCTTTACCGCCGGTAGGGAATTTCACCCTGCCCTGAAGATTTATTAAATTATAATTAAATGTTATTATAAATACTATTTTATGTCAATACTTTTTTTGGAAACTATATTTTTGTTATAAAATTATATATTATTATCAACACATTTTTCTAATAGTATATGCTACTATTAAATATAAAATTTAATTCTCAACCATTTCTATAGTAGCTCTGGATGCTCCTTTACTTAAATAATATCTATATGGTTTAATTTTATTTATTACATTATTAATAAAAGTATTTAAGTTACTTTCTTTAAGACTATTATCAAAAATATATTTTGCAAAATTATCAATTTGATCTAAACAGGTTATTGCTAAAGATTTTCTTATATTATAACCGCTATTTATTACTTTATTAAAATCATTATATATATTTTCATTTAATAAGTCTAAATCTAATAAAGCAAACCTTAAACAACCTTGAAATCTATTTGGTATATTAGTTAAATCAACTATTTTATTATATGGCGCACAGTTTAATTCTCCTGGTAGTGGACCTGCCCCATGTCTTGTTAAATAACTTCTAGTTACATAAATAACTTCAATATTAACTTTATTTTTTGCTTCATTTGAAAATTCACTATAAACTTCATTCAAAAGTTCAATTACATTTTCTATACCTGTTTTTGAGTGAGTTACATGAGGGAAGTACTTATAGTTTTCATGGAGCATTAAACCTTGAGCGCCTTCAAATATTAACGTTGTGAATTTCCTATTTATTTCTTTAAATGATGTTATTTTGATATCTTTTATAAAATCCTATATATCTTCAATAAAATTAAATATCAAGTTATTATTTTCAAGTATGCTCTTAAATTCATTGTCAATGTTATTTACTCCAAGTTCCTTTAACCTTTTATTAACATAATGATTTTTAATATCCATTAATATCTCATAAACTTTAGTTTTATTAAGATTTATATCTAATATATCTTTAACTTTTAACTTAAACCTATCTTTTGAGTTTCTAACTAATGTTTCATTAAACCCCAAACCACAACTACCATGATTATTTTTACCTCTAAAAATCTCAACAATTTGATTTATAATCATATCATAAGGGGTAGTTATTAAACATTCATCATCTACATATATTTGAGGATTTAATCCTATCTTCATTAACTCATTCAATTCCTTTAAAAAAGATAATGGATTAACTACAAAGTATTTACTTAAAAATGTTGGTGTATTATTAAAGGTTCCACTTCCAAAATGACCAAAAACATGTCTATTTCCATCTGGAGTCACTACTGTATGCCCAGCTTGAGCCCCTGAATTAAATCTAACTACAATTGGATTATCACATTTATTACAAAAATAATCTGTCATTAATCCTTTTCCCTCATCTCCAAAGTTTGCACCTATTATTACCTTTACCTCTTTCATTAATCCATACCTCCATAAATTATTTTTATACTAAAATCTCAAAAATCCTATTTTCCTTTTTCTTTATGCCTTAAAATCATGGCTAGTATAATTTTCATAATAGTTTCTTGGTTCATTATTTCTATATAAAAACTCTCTTCCATTAAATCTTTGTAATGTTTCTACTATAAGTTCTACCAGTTTTCATTAAACTTATAAACTTGTGCTGGGCGATAGGGCTTTCCTTCAAGCTTTTCATCAGTTTCAACTATCATATTTCCAATTTTTCTTCTAAAGTTCAATAACTCTTTTCCCATTATAGCTTCATAAACATATTGAAGTTCTTTTACAGTAAAAAGCCTAGGTAATAAATTAACTGCTATTGGAGTATACTGAATCTTATTTCTTATCCTATCAATTGCATAGTCTAATATTTTATAGTGATCAAAGGCTAATTCATCATTGCTACTATTTAGAAATTTATAGCTTACTTTCTTTTGCCTAAAAATATTTTTCTCTAATATTTCAGTTACTTCATAATTTATTTTTATTTTATCATCTTCTGAAGCAAGACTTAATAAATATCTCTTTTTAATATCAGTGGTAAAGTTTTCAGTACTAATTAGTTTTTTATTTATCCAAAACCATTGAACTTCCTTGGCATCATCACCAGCAATTGGTTTTACACTATTCTTTGAAATTAGTGCAACATTACCAACACTTATAACTCTAGTTCTTGGGTCCCTATTAATTTCACCAAAAGTATAAAGTTGCTCAAAATAGACTTTATCTATTCCTGTTTCCTCTTTTAATTCTCTTTCTGCTCCTTCTTGTAGACTTTCATTCATTCTCACAAATCCACCTGGAATAGCCCATTTTTCAATAAAAGGATGTTCTTTTCTTTTTATCAATAATACTTGCATTCCTTTTCTAGGAACTTTACGTATATTCTCTTCTTCTTTATCTTCTGTTGTAAAAATAATAATATCATTAGTAACACTAGGTCTTTCATACCTTGCTGGATTATATGCTTTAATAAACTCTTCTTCTGTTAATCCATCTTTATCTTTTATATTAACTTTCATAATTTATTTTTAGTGAAAGAGTATATGACAAGTGACAAACTCTCACCAAATCCTCCAATCTTTATTGTTGTTGACTTTTTAGTATTTAACAAGTTATTTATATATCAAATTTAGATGTATATGTTCCTTGATGAAAAAACATTTTCCATTTCCCATCAATATATTTCCATATTGTACTACGAAGAGAATATTTTTTATTTTCATTCGGTTCATTGTGTTTTATCACTTTATACATTGCTAAAATACAATCATCTGATAATTCCTTTATTTTAAAATCTATAATTTGCCAAAACAATTCTTTGTTATCATCTTGCTCTTGAAATACATCACCATTTTTATAATGATATATATTTCCATTACTACAAAACTCAATAAAACAATCTGCTAATATATTACTTATCCTTTGTGCCGATTTTCTTACTTCTGATTTTAATAAATCACTTTCTAATTGTAATATGTGTTCTCTAATTGAATACATCATTATCACCCCATATTCAAATTTAAATTTTGAATAACATAATTTGTTCACTACTTAGCTAAAGTTAGTATGATCATGATATTATCCTTTATATTAACTGTAATTCTATTATTTGTAAATAATTTTCAAAAAAATTATCTCAAAGTATAATCTAAATACTAAATTACACCTTGAGATAAAATTAAATATTTATCTAATAAAATTTGTTCTTTCAACTGGAACTAATTCAGGAAGTGGAACATTTTTAGCTGCTTCTTTACACTTAATTAAATAGGCCATATTTCTTGCTAATACCTTCATTGTTCTAACACCTTCTAAATCTTGTACAACCTCTTCTGGAGTATTTCCATGTATTTGATTCCAATAAACAGATGATACTATAGGCATTTCATTTATTGTAAAGTATTTATTTAATTGATCAAAGGCAGCACTAGCTCCTCCTCTACGACATGAAACAATACTTGCTCCAAACATATGTCTTAAGTAATTCTTATCTGTTGAATAAAAAAGCCTATCTAAAAATGAAGTTGCCGCTCCACTTGCTGCAGCATAATGAACAGGAGAACCTACAATAAAACCATCCGCACTCTCCATCTCTTTACTTACTTCATTAACTAAATCATCATGGACACATTTGCCAAGCTTTCTACATGCATTGCATCCAATACATCCTATTACTGGCTTATTTCCAACCTCATAGAATTTAACTTCTATTCCCTCATTAATCAACTCATTTTCAATTATTTTTAATGCTGTATATGTGCATCCTTTCGATTTCGGACTTCCATTAAGTAATATTACCTTCATTCAAAACTCTCCTATAACAATTTTCTATAAAAATTATATAAAAACTTTATTTAATTTATAACCATTAAATTATTAGTTATATTAATTATCAAAGTTTTAAACTTATCTAAACCCCATCAGTTTAACTCTTAATACTTTTCTATTATACTTTGAGTACCATAATCTCCAAAGCCATTTTTCTCTAATTCCTCATACATTTCTAATACCTTATTAAGAATAGGTAAATCTTCACCCTTTTCTTCCATAACTTCCTTAGCTATTTTCATATCCTTTATAAAATGCTTATTAAAGAATCCAGGTGCATAATCTTTTTCAATCATCTTATAGCCATTGTTTTGAAGTTGCCAACTTCCAGCAGCTCCTTTTGATATAGCATCTAAAACAATTTTAGGATCTAAACCAGATTTTTTAGCATAAGTAATTGATTCCGCTACTGCAGCTACTGTACCTGCTATAGCAACTTGATTACATGCCTTACAGTTTTGTCCACTACCTGCTTCACCTAAATAAATTATATTTTTACCCATACATTCAAATATACTATACATATATTCAAAATCCTCTTTATTTCCACCTACCATAATTGATAATGTAGCATTTTGTGCACCTATATCCCCTCCTGATACAGGTGCATCTAAAACATGAAATTTATTACCTAATTCATATAATCTTTTAGCAAGAATCGGCGATGAAGTAGTCATATCAACTAAGTAAGCTCCTTCTTTTGCATATTGAAAGATTCCTTCATTCCCTAAATAAACCTCTTCAACATCCTTTGGATAACCTACAATAGTAAATATTGCATCTGCATTTTCTACACATTCTTTAATACTCTCTTTAACCGCTATTCCAAATTCCTTTAATGGTTCACATTTTGAAATTGTTCTGCTAAAAACAGAAACATTATGCCCATTCTTTGCTAAATTTTTAGCCATAGCACTTCCCATGACTCCTGTTCCAATCCAAGCTATATTCATTTTTACCTCCAAATCTTTCATTAAATATAAATTATTTTACACCATTATAATAATTTTATCATTTTTATTTATTATTTTCCATTTATATTTAAACATCAAAAATCCCCATAGAATAAATTCTACAGGGAAAATCTATTTCTAGCTGCTAGATTTTTTCTTAAAAGCTTATAATATAAACTATCATTTGTATTTAATAACATTTTTATTATTCAATTTTAATAGTTTATTTGCAAACTTTTCTATTTTCATCAAATCCATATTGAAGATAATGATCCACCCCAGATACAAAGGTGCCTTTTTTAACTGCAGCTTCTACATCAGGATTAAGCTCTAGATACTCACCTTCATTATATTCTTTTGGAATGGGTGGCAATGGTAATCTTCCTTCCTTCTTTCCATAATCAACATAGTGTTTATAAGGGTTATCCTTATAGATTGGACTCTTAGCTACATCTGGATACTTTTTTAGATACCAATTCTTACTGAATACATACATAGAATAGTTCATCTCCTTATCATAACCATACTTACCTTCTAATTTATTTTTAAAGGAAGTCCATCTGTTCCAATTATTTTCTGACCAATTAGGACATATCTTACGACTTGTATCATAATGTCTTACAACATTGCTGCTAGCAATGTTATATCTGTTTTGTAAATACTTAACTAATTCTAATGCATTATTCTCTGTTGTTTCAGATATAATACCATTATAATTACAACACATTTCTATGGAAATAGAATTTTGATTAGTAATACCATATATACCATGACCATCCCCAATAGACCAAGCAGCATTAAATTCTTCTACTGATTGCCAGATAGAATTATCATCTACAAAATAATGTGCACTTGAACTTCTATCTCCACCATAAAAATAATCAACATTATTCTTAGCTGTATCACCCTTATTTGCAGTATAATGAAGAACTATATACTTAACACTATTACCATTTCTACTTGAATAATTAAAAGAACTTATTTTCCTTTGTATTGGTAACATTATATACATCACCTCTCATTTATCATACTATGAAAGCAATTTCACAGTTGTGCTAATAGTGTTAAATAAATTAGCAAAATATTAATATAAAAAAATATGTAGTATATTTTTTAGCTCTACTACATATTTTTTATATTTATCTTTCACTACTAGATATTACACAAAAAGCTCCCTTATCCTCATACTCTTTAACTCCTTCAACTATAGAAACCTTCATTGCTCCACCTGCTGGTCTCATGTTAGGATCTCTATAAAGAATATTTTTTGCAGCTTCATCAAAATCTAACTCATTAAAATGTTCATTAGCTTTCCATTGCCATATTATTTCACCTTCCCAATTAACTTCAATTATTTTATCATCTAAAAGTAATTGTTGTGATATCTCACTGTTTATAATATTTTCATGACATAAAATTAATGTATTTCCTCTATCAACAAGTGGTTCACTATTAGGTGAATAATAACCAACTGAACTACCTTCTCTTTGATAATCATGATGCTGTCTTGCCATCCATTGTGGTATTTCACCTTTATCTTCTATATACTCTGTTTTATTAAACTTCCAAACAATCTTACCTTCTAAATCTACTTGAATTAAATCAAGCATATCTTGCATACCCTTTCTCCTGTACTTCCAATTACAAAACCACCTAGTAAAAGTTTATTAGGAAAGCCTTTTAACCCCTTCCATAATTGACCTCTCTACCATTCATATCTATTAGTAATGCGCCTAAATCATTTACTTGTAATAAGGTATATCCTCCCCATGCCTTTTCCTTGTTATATACTGTTACTCCTGTTGGATAAATAGTTGGATGACCTATTTTTAATTCCTCCCTTAATATACATTATTTATTTGCCTTTTCATAAAAAGATCTATCAACCCATGAATTTATATCAAAATCTTTAGATATGATATGATTATTTAGCATAAAATCCTTACTTTCTTCTAATTTTTTTATTGAATCTTCTGTAATATCTAAAGAAATAAAGTCAAATTTATTATCATCCCTCACTCCAACCAGTAGTTACTACAGCATCTACAGAATTACCTTGTAACGCTGATTCAGCATCTGTAGTATTTATTAATTCAACTTCATCTAATTTTATACTGTTCAAAGCTAATATCTCGTAAATATACTTATGGCATATATGTTCCCTTTTATTTCTCCTTTCAAATAAAATAAGGAGGCTAAAATTATAAATTTTAAACTAATAAAATTTATAAGATTAACCTCCAGTTTTTCTGGTCAATTAATTGTATAATCATTATTTAATTCCTCTTCTCTTAAATTGTATATTCTACTGAAATATCCTCAGTATCAAAAAAGTGTTTATATACTTGTTTCTTAATAGTTGCAAAATCATAACTACTTCTATCTCTTGGTTTACCAATGTCTATATTTATAATTTCTTTTATTTTACCTGGTCTAGAAGACATTACTATTATTCTATCAGCTAAATAAATAGCTTCTTCAATATCATGAGTAACCATAATCATTGTAGTTTTTTCTCTTTACCAAATTTTCAAAATTTCGTTTTGTAATTGAATTTTAGTTAAAGCATCTAATGCTCCAAAAGGTTCATCTAATAATAATACTTTTGGATTATTTATTAATGCTCTTGCAATTGCTGCTCTTTGTGACATTCCTCCTGACAATTGATTTGGATATGCATTTTCGAACTCTTCTAATTTTACCATTTTTAGATGCTCTCTAATTAATTTATCATTTTCTTCTTTATTACTTTTATCTAAACCTAATGATATATTATCTGTTATAGTTAACCATGGAAACAACCTATGCTCTTGAAAAATCATAGCTCTATCTTTATCTGGACCGCATATTGTTTTACCATCTAATGATATTCCAAGTCCTAGTTTTAAACCAACAAATATTGAAGGAATTGCTGAAGGTAAATATATCTTTGTAAATAATTTGAAATTACTTAAATTATACATTTTGCCTACTTCTATTAGCTTAGGATCTGTGCTAGTAATACCACTTATGGTATTAATAAGTATAGGAAAAAATGCCGCTAACACAATAACAATAATTTTTGAGCTTTCCCCAATTCCAAACCATAATACTATTAGAGGAATCCATGCAAGCATTGGTATTTGTCTAATAGATGTAAGAGTTAAATAGAAAAATGAATTTATATTTTTATTTATCCCCATCAATACTCCTAAAGTAACACCTAATTGAATTACTTTTCCATCTTGTACAACTAAAGTTAATGTTCCATACTTAATTTCATTTAGAATATTTAATATCACATTTAAGCTTTCACTTGATAAGTTACTTTTTACCTTATTCATTATAATGCCCCCTTTATAATAAAATTCAGTTTTCCTATAGGTTTACTAGAAATTATATTATCCATTATATGTAGAACTCTTTTCCTGTTAACACCTTTAATGTATCTTATTGGAATTTATACTTATTAAATAAAAAAACTCAAGAAATTTTTATAATTTCTCAAGTTTATCCTCTTTATCTCAATAAATATTATTTTTTAATTTACTTCTTTTATAGTATCTAAGTATATTGACTCCAATACATCAACATATTTAACACAAACTAATCAATAAATATTTTTTATGCACTAATATAACCTAGATTATTATTCCTTCAAAATGGTCAATTTCATGTTGGATTATTTGTGCTGTAAATCCTTTAAATATCTGTCTTTGCTTATTAAAGTTTCTATCTAAATATTCTACTTCTATTTTTTCATATCTAGTTGTTTTTCTAAATCCAATTAATGATAAACAACATTCCTCAGTATCATAACTGTTCTCTTTATTTAATATAACCGGATTTATCATAGGTATAATAAGATCACCTATAGTAAATACTAGTATACGTTTTTTAACCCCTATCATATTAGCAGCCATACCAACACAATATTCTAAATTTGCCCTTAATGTATCTACCAAATCATCTATAATAGCTATATCTTCTTTAGTAGCCGGCTCTGATTTTTGACTTAAAAACACTATATCTTTAACAATTGGTTTTATCATTTTGTTTCAACCTTTCTAAATTTAATACTCTATATTATTATCATTACACCACTTAATAGCTAACTTTCTTTCAGCATCTTCTCTATAATCATACCACTTATTAATAAGACCTTCATTTTCAATTGATTGCCTTAACTCTCTAAAAGAATCTTTACTATTTAATATTTTATTCCTTAATTCTATATCTTCTATATTATTACAAAATTCAATCATCATACTATATTCATTAATATCATCATAAGATGGAAGTTGAATATAGTCACTTGGATTTTCTCTAAAATCATGAAGTGAAAGTATAAGTTCCTTTTCCCACTCTTCAAAATTATCTAAATTATGTATATCATCAGCTTTGTAAGTTGCAGAGCTACTATCCTCTATATACATTATAACTCCTGTATTTTTGTTATAGTAATGTTGTAATAATTCTCCTTCAAATTCTATAGCTTCTATTACATCTCTTAGATCTACTTTTAATTTATTGTTCAATTATAATCACATCTTTCCTATTTATTGCTTTTATTTATCATCATTATATTAAATTATTAACAATATCTCAATAAAATATAAAAAGCTGATAAAAATATTATATTAATATAAAAATTATATATTTTAAAATAAGAAACATTTAAAGATAAAGATAATAATCATATTATATTTATTTGAGCATATAATTTATTAATTAATAATGGGGGTATTAAATTTGAGCGAAAATAACAATAATAATCAACTACAAAAATCAAACGGTTCTTATAATAGTTTATCTATTGCAGGTTTTATCCTAGGTATTATCTCTTGCTTTTTAAACTTCTGGGGAATTGTTGGAATTGTAGCTGTTGTTCTTTCAGCAATAGGTTTGTCCCAAATATATAAAGCTCAAGAAAAAGGAAAAGTATTAGCTATTTTAGGAATAATATTAGGTGCAATAAATATTATCTATGCAGTTTGTATACTTATTTTCCTAATGTAACCATGTAAATTAAAACGAAAATTCCATAAGAAATTATTTAAACGTATTTCTTATAGGATTTTCGTTTTAATTAACCTTTTTTATTTAATTTTTATTTCAAGTTGAATTATAGACTTTTCATCCTCTTTAGAATTCACCCTGGATAATATAGAAAATTCATTAAAATTACCTATAGGTTCTATATTGTACTTATTAATATGGTCCAACATCATTTTATAGTATTTTAAATTATTTTTATAGCTATCATCATAATACATAGTAAGGTATTTTCCCTTTTCTAATATTACATTTTCTGTTCCTTCACTTACATTTTCATGCTTATAAAGCATTATAGCAGTATAAACTACCTTATTCTCTCTTTCTAATATATCTAATGCTGCTTCAAATACTAATTCTGAATTTAACATCCAATTCTCTTTTTCTGATTCAAGTAAAACCTTTCTTAGATTTAGTTCTATATCTTCTTGATCTTTTAATATACATTTATACTTCTTAACTATTCTTTCATCATTATACTTAATAAATATTTTATTTTCTTCTATTTTCTTAGTTTCTTTTAATCTATCACCTAAAAAGTTAATATATGATTTAACACTTTCAAGCTCTTGTATCTTATTATCTAATACTTTTCGCTGTTGATCTATTAATTTCAACATAGAATCTACTGATATTTCATTTTTTAATAACTCTTCTATTTCCTTTAGTGATAATCCTATAACTTTGCACTGCTTTAATAAATCAATCTTTATAAATTGATTTACTGAATAATATCTATAATTATTTTGTTCATTTATATAAGCAGGCTTAAGTAGACCCATTTTATCATAATATCTCAATGTTTGAATTGGAACATTTGTTAATTTAGATATTTCTCCAACTGAAAAATAAGTTTCCATATTAAAAATCTCCTAAGTTAATTTGCATTGTCAATAGCCCTCACAGTATACGACTTTATATTAACAGAATACCTCAATATAATAAAAGTTAATAGCTCAGAAACAAATAAACTAATCCATATACCATTAATTTTAAATAATTTAGCTAAAATAAATAATGATATGGGAAGTAGTATAACGCTTCTAAAAGCACAGAAAATATTTGAAATCTTAGGCATACTTATTGACTGATAATAAACTGTACTTATTAAATTAAAACCTACCATTATAAATGCAATATTTGTTACGTTTAACCCTATATATGCAATATTAGCAATTATAGTATCAGACGTAAAAATCAATATCATATCTTTTCCAAATAAAAAACATATACTTATAAATATAATATTTATTAAAATTGATGCCTTCATTGTTATAGAATAATATTTTAACATTTTTTTTGATTTTTTAGCACCATAATTATAACTTAATAATGGTTGTACACCAAGTGATAATCCTAATAATACCATATAAATATTAGTTGTTATATAATTAATTATTGCAAATGATGATAAGTAAGTTTCTCCCCCATAGTTAACTAATGCTAAGTTCATAAAAAATATTATTATAGAAAAACTTACTTCAGCAAAAAATGATGGAAAACCTATATTAATAAATTCCTTTATTATTTCTCTTTCTAATCTAACATTTCCAAATCTTAAAACTCCCTTGTTACCTATAAAATGTGGTATCAATATAGATATAGTTACTATTTGGCCAAGACCTGTTGCAATAGCAGCACCTTTTATTCCAAAATTTAATGGAAATATAAATATATAGTCTAAAACTATATTAGTTACTGCACCTGATAAAGTTGATATCATTGCAAGTTTCGGTCTACCATCATTTCTAACGAAACTGTTTAAGGCAATTCCTATTAAATTTGGAATACAAAATAAACTATAATACTTTAAATAAGTTGAAGCTAATGGAACTAAGTTATTTGTAGCACCTAGTATTTTTACTATTTGTGTTGAAAATACTATAAAAATTAAACTTATACCTATACTTAAAATTAGTAAAAATTTAAATACTTGTCTAAATATTTTTATTGCTTTATCCTTATTATTACTTCCTATATTCTTAGATACAAGGTCTCCCCCACCAACAGCAAACATAGTTGCTATACCAAATAGCATTATAGTAAATGGCATAACTATATTAACTGCTGCTAATGCAGAATCTCCAACGCCTTGTCCAACAAAAATTCCATCAATTATTGTATATAGAGATGAAACAAACATGGCTAAAGCTGAAGGAACTGCATATTTTAAAAATTCTCTTATCATGATTACACCTCCATATTTTGTTTCTTTAATCATGATAAAGTCTATAGTAACTATAGAGTCAATAGTTATTTTTATAATATACAAAAAAGCTTCTATTAAAAATATATTATTTCTAATAGAAGCTTTTTTCATTTATTTTATACTATAATCACTTTTATTAATTATATAAAAATTACTTATTCTGTTGTTTCTTCATCTGATTCTTTATTATTAGAATTATAACTTATTTTAGCCATAGCTAAATCTCTATTACTTTCTAATACCATTTCACTTGGTATAGCTAAATCTCTAATAAAAATTTGATTTCCCTCTTCTAAGTTAGATACATCTACAAGTAAATTTTCTGGAAATTTATCTGCTTCCCCTTGTAATTCAACATCTGTAATAAAAGATTCTAATAATAAGTTTTTAGATGCTAAGACTTCTTGTCCAACAAAATTTACTGGAATCTTCAATTTAACTATATCACCTTTGTTTATACTTTGAAAATCTATATGAATTATCTTTCCAAAGGGATCCTGCTGCATTTCTTTAACTATGCACTTCTTTAAACTTCCATTTAATTTTAAAGATACAATTGAACTCTTAGGATATCTTAATAATCTAATCATTTCTTTTTTAGTCATTTTGGCAGCTAAAGACTTATGATGATTATCTCCATAAACAATACATGGGATTTCTCCATTTTTTCTTACTTTACTTCCCTTTTCACTTCTTTCACATATGTTGAATACTAAATTATCCATTGCAATCCTTCCTTCATCTCTTATATTATACAAAGCTTTTATTTTGTATATCATATTTTATTCAGGTTAATTATTTAATATTACTATTTGAATATTATTGCTTTCAGACATAAATAAATATCCACCAGCTTACCTGGTGGATATTTACTCTTCAAATAATCTTAGTACTCTTTCAACATAATCTTGACTATAGCCTTGATTTTTAAAATCTTCTATATAGAACTTATCAATTACTTTATCTTTTCCTAAACTTTGCAATTTACTATCTATTTCATATATAACATTTTCATAACTTTCATTAACTACTTCAATAGACCCTCCAATTAAGCTTATTTTAGTACCATCTCTCATTACTAAATTATAGTATACATTACTTTCTTGACCCTTAGTAAAACCTAATTCTAACCTTTCAACATCATCATAATTATATACTTTATCCGAAAATACTGTTTTATAAATTATTTCATTATTTGTTACTGCAGTATAGTTAGTATAGCTAAATACAATAATTCCAATTATAAAGACAATATATAATACTTTTATTAAATTACTTTTTGCAAAAATATTTATCTTTTTGTCAATTTTTATGGTCCATTTTACTAATGGACTGTAAGAATCTATATTATTATATATTAAATTTCCTTTAACTTTTGAAGATACCCTTTTAACTAAAAACTTTCTATTAAGTTTAAATATTATTATACCTATAATAGATGCAATAAGAATCATAATAGCAACCATGCTTTCTGAAGATATAGTATAAAGTATAAATGATTTTTTTTCAGAAATTACTTTATGACTTTCAATGAATAGTAAATTTCCTGCTAAAACTAAGGCTATAGTAGTTACAATAATTACTAAGTATTTAAGAATCCATTCTAAAAATTCCTTAATTGATTTATTCAAAATACTCACCCACTTTTATATTAGATACATCCTAAAACCTTTAATACTATTTTACTATTTTTTTAGATTATTATCCATATTAAATGAGTATATCTAACATAAATTCTTTATATTAATAATAAAAAAAGGTTATATGCTGTTTCTTTTTACACAACATATACCCTATTTATTTCATTTTTACTATTAATGCTTATAATTTAAACTATTTGTTCAAATTGACTATTATATAATTCTGCATAGAATCCATTTTTAGCAATTAGTTCATCATGATTTCCACTTTCTAAAATATCTCTATCCTTTAATACAAGAATTACATCAGCTATCCATCATGTAATATTTCAATAAAATGCTCTAATCCACATGATGATTATCTAATACATCCATTGCTTTTATACCATCTTCCGCCTTTAAAACTGAATAACCTTCTCTTTTTAAAATAGTCTCTAATAGTTTTCTCGTATGTTTATCATCTTCAACAACTAATATATTAATCATAATATCCCTACCTTTAGTATTAATATAATTTATATATAAAATTTATTTTTAATTAAGACTTACTTATTAAATTATCTATATAAATAAATTTTATTTCTATAATAATAGTAAATTATAAACTAAAAATAAACTTTAAAAACTTTACTATTAGTTTACTTTATAATATGCAAACTAAAAAGTTATTTAAAACAAACCATTAATACATAAAATCTCAAGGATTCATAAGAATCCTTGAGATTTTAACTGTTTCTTTATATTAAACTTTATATTTTCATAGAAATATCTATTTATTTTTTATAGATCTTATTACTTCAACCCTTGTAACTACATTATTAGTTATTTTGGCTACTCTTAAAGCAAAACCTGGATAATAAATACATACACCTGTTCCTAATTCTAACTTTCTAGACTCTATTTCTCGTAAAATAATATCTTCTAAAGTATCTTCCTTATTATCATGTGGTATATTAATATGTTCTAAAAAGTTTATTCTTTTTACTCTTTCACTGCTTCTATAAATTGTTTTATCTACTTCATCAAAATTATAGAATAAATACTTTCTTGTAGCAAATAATACTGCAATAGCTATTACCCCAACTAAATTTTGAAATATTGTCATGTGTTCAACAATTAATTGTCTTGCAATAGCAAATAATAATACTTCTATTACTGTTTCCGGAGTATGCTTACATAACATCTTTATAAATTCTATTCCTATAACAAAATTAAAGGCTATAGATAAATAATTATTAAATGCCTCTAAATTATTGTTTGAAAAAATAGATTTAATATCAAAAATAAGATATACAACTGATATTGCAATACAAACTGCTAAAAGTATTCCTATTATCATTTCTAGTGTATCTACTATTTTTAGTATCTGTTCTTTTATAAATTTTTTCATGTATCTGCCTCTTTCTTTACCATAAAACTTATACTTAATAATACAATCTCTTCTATAATATCACGAAAAGCAACAGAATTACTGTGATAATAATTACAGTATAATGATAATATTTTTGTAAAATTACATTAATTATTTAAGACACCTCATAAATATCAGACAATTCTAATTCTATATTGTGTTTATCAATAGAATAACTTTTAGCTTCTGATGATTCAATCTGTAAATTAGGCAATAATATTTTAAATTTACTTCCTATATTCACTTCACTTTCTAATTTTATTTCTCCATCATGAAGATCAATTAGAGATTTAATAATACTAAGTCCTATTCCACTACCTTCATTCATACGAGTAAAAGATTTATCAGCTTGTACAAATTTTTCAAATATAATCTGTTTACTAATATCAGGAATTCCAATTCCCTCATCTATTACTTCTATTTCAACCCACTCTTCATTTACTAAAATATTAACAAATATATTTTTATTTAAATCAGAAAACTTTATTGCATTTGATAATAAATTAAGAATTACTCTCTCAATCATAGATGCATCACATTTTATAATATGCTGTTCAACATTAGTATCAAATTGTATATTAATATTTTTTAGCAAAGCGTACTCAACAACTGATAATGTTAACTCTTCCACAATATTAATAATATCATAATTCATAAAATTGGCACTTAAAAGCTTGCTCTCTATCTTTGATATATCAACAATATTATTTATTAGCCTTTGCATTCTTTTACAATTTATATCTAGTGGCCTTTTATACTTTTCATATACTTTTTTAAAATCAACATTTTCATTTTTACTATACATATTAAATAATTGAAGTGTAGAATATATTATATTTAAAGGTGTTCTTAACTCATGAGATATATTTGAAAAAAATTCATTTTTAGATTTATCATAGACTTTTAACTTTTCTAACTCTAATTCTCTTTTTATCTCATCAGAAATATCCATAAACGAAACAGATATAACATTTTCGTAATCTGTCTCTATTAATTGAACAGTACAATCCATAGTAATATTATCAGTATCATCTTTTATTATACCTCTCCACCCTCCATTATCCTTAAGTAATGTAGTAACTTCATCAGACCATAAAGACTTATTTTTTATTTTAATTAATTCTCCTAAGTTAAATGAATTTATATTGTTTCCAATTAAGCCATGGGACCTTAGTTTTTCATTAGCATACAATACTTCACCATCTTCTTTACATATAAACATGAATATATATTTATTATTTTCAAATAAATCATAAAACACTTTAAAATTATTATTTAATACCTTTGTCCTGCATATATACATATATAATTCTATAAATACACCACAAATTATTATTAAAAAGCTAATATATGTTATTGATACTGAAACTAATTTTAAATAAAACGATATATTATTTACTCCATATATAGCTATCATCGCTTTAATAGCTAGCATTGATATACTTAATGACAAAACTACAAATAAATATTCTTTTTCTTTCATACCAGTAATAAATAATTTAAGTGAGCATAATATATAAACTATAATTAACATTCTATTATAATTTACAAAAACAAAATTTGAATGATATAAATTATTAACCTTAATAGTATTTTCTATAAGACCTAATATCACAGTATATCCTATTACAAATAATAATGAATAGGTTTTATTTTTTACAATAATACTTTTAAATTTATTTCTAGGGATTATTGCTACTATAATTAAAAACACCCTAGCTAATGAAGTTGATATAGTTAAGTAATTTGAAAGAGTATATTCGGTAAAATAAAAGCTTAGATAATCTATATGCTCTAGAAGTATATCTATTAACCATACTAAATACATCAAACTAATAATAAAAACACTATCATTTTTTAATCTACAATATGAAATTAGACAACTTCCTAACGCCAATATTGATAATATAGAATTAAATGATTTTATAAATACTAATGCTACCCCTGTATATGTCATATTTTTATCTAATTTAAAAATTATATTTATAAAAATTAGTGATATTAAAGTTAACATAATAATATTTATATATAGTATTGGTTTTTCCTTAATTTCTCTTAATTTTTTATTTATAATATTTTCTACCATTATTCTCTCCCTTTTATATTTACAATTTATATTATTTTATTCCATAAAACGAATTATTTCAACATATATTGTAAATAAAGTTATGTTTTATGTTTTTTTGTAAAATATTCATAACTTTTTTTCTTCTTATACTCGAAATTCTTAAGAAAATGCTTTATTATTTCAAAACATCATAATAATTTCCTATATAATAAAAATTTAAAATATTATAAATAAAAACTAGCTATCCTTATATAGTTGAAAATAAGGATAGCTCTAAATTCTTTTAATTATTATTACGCTTATCTATTATATTATCTATAATTATAACTAAAGCTATTATAAAAGGATGATTCTCATAATTTATATCAACATAGTAATTATCTGTAAATGATAAAATTTCCTTATCAATAACTGCAATAGTTCTTCCATTATGATTAATTGTATAACTATAATGCCAAAAATCTCCTTGAATTTCAAAATTGCCATAATTACTTTCAACAAATATACTATCCTTAAAAAATGTAAGCTGTTTTTTTACCCTACCTATTATATTATCATTAGCATCATATATTTCATAACTTGGCATAAACTTTAGCAGTTTTTCTCTAACCTTATATATTTCATTATTATTTTCTATTACTCTAAATTGTAATCCAAAACTGAAAAATTCCTTATCTATAAAATAAGAATCTTCTCCTTTGTTATTTTTAACCCAAAAGTCTTCTTTAATTTTAAATAACTTTGATTTAATATAATATCTCATTTAAATCCCCCTAAAATAATCTTAATATACTATGATAAATTAAGAGAAGTCAAAAATACTTCCCTAAAACTTATATATTACTATATACCTTTTTTTCACTATCTCTTGTAAAAATTAATGCTATCATAATTGCAAATACTCCTGCAGATAATTTACTTAATATAACTGGAATTATCATCTTTGATTCAACACCAGCAGTAAATCCTAAATGAGCTCCTAATGTTGATGTAGCTGCAACTAGCCATGCTATATTTACTATTTTACCCTTATTGTTCATATCTTTTAACATCTTAAAAACAGGAATACTATTGGCTAATGAAAAAATTATACCTGCAACACTAGTGGAATCTAACCCTATATATCTTCCTAATTTTCTAAGTGGCTTGTCTAATAAATTTATTATTAATGTTAACATAGGAAATGTTCCTAAAAGAACTATTCCGATATTTATTACTACATTCATTCCTTCATCAATAGGCAACATACCCCTAATTAATACTATACCAGTTAACTTTTCAAAGGCTGCAGCAGCTAAACCTATTGTAGTAATCATCATTATAAATTTTCCAAAATATAATACCCCTCTTATAAATATATTTTGAAAAAACTTTAATCCTAAAATTAGAATTAATGAAACAAAAATAATAGGAATAATATTTATTAGAAGCATTTTTATATTTATTTTCATTATTACTCCGCCAACAATTGATCCTAAGGGAATAGTTGATAACCCTATTAATAATCCCTTTGCAAAAAATTCTTTATCTTTTTCTTCTATTAATCCTAATGCAACAGGAATAGAAAATACTATAGTACATCCTAACATAGATGAAACTATTAATCCTGAAAATAAAGCAATTTCTTTGTTTTCTCCTAATGATAAGGCTAATTGATACCCACCCATATCATTTGCTAAAATTGAAGCAAACATAGCCGGATCTGCTCCTAAAAATTTATAAAAAGGTATTATTATAGGTCCTAAAATATTAGATATTACCGGAGATAAACTAACTATACCAACCATACTAAGTGCTAAAGGGCCCATCGAATTTAATCCTTCTTCAAATTTTTCTCCCAATCCAAATTTATTTTTTAATAATCGGTCTATAGCACCAACAAGTATACCTATTGCCATTAACCATATTATAAACTTATCAAATGTCATATATTAATTTGTCCCCCTACTATATTATAATGTCTAAAATTATATCATGAAATGTATATTATATATAGCTTTATATAAAAAGCAATATCATTATATTTTGTTAATAATATTGCTTTTTATTTTAAAAATTATTTAATTATAAATGTTTTATACTTGATTTTATTTTTTATGTTTATATCATCATTTACGAGTATTTTATTTAAGATGTTAATTTAATTTTATTAAAAAATTGATACATATTATTTAAAGAATCAATATGAGTTCTTTCATATCCATGGCTACCTCTTGTTCCTGGTCCTATAGCTGCATGTCTTACATTATTACCTGCAGTCATTGCAAAATCAGAATCTGTACCATATCGTGGTGTAAAGATATCAATTTCATATGCCACATCTGCTTTTTCAGCCGCTTCAACAAGCTCTGTTAACATTTCATAATGATATGGAAATCTTGAATCCATATTACATGCTAATAAAAAAATAGAGACAAGCTCATATTTTTATATAAGCTTGTCTGCGTATTCTAATTTTTTATTAAATATTAATTTATCTGCTAAAAGAGCTAACATAACTCCTATACATATGTACCCTACTCTTTCTATAGCTGTTGTGATAGTCCCATTAGTTACTGAAACTGAAGCGACTACTGACACAGTTATACATATAATTTTATCTCTATAGTTGGTAGTATATGAATCTAAGTACCCAGCTACTAAAACTAGCAATCCTCTTATAGTATTATCTTTAATAATCATGAATAATATCATTATTATAATTACACCTATAATAGTTCCTTGTAAACGCTGCTTTGATCTTTCTATGCAATGTTCAGAATATAATTCAGTTAACGCAAATATTGTATATACTATCCAACGTCCTTGAGCTAAATTAAATAAATCTACTAAAAATACTGCTATTGTAGTAATTAAAGCTACCCTAATTGCATAAGCTCCTCTTACATGATGAATATCAAATTTATTAAATATTCTTATATATTCACTCTCTTTATTTATAATATCTTTTTCTATATTTTTAACTTCAATTTTATTATTTTTGCTCTTTCTATGAACTATAAGTTGAATCAGCATTATTAAAAATGCCCCAATCGTTAGTCCTACTAATCTTTTTATAAAATCATTGCCTGTTACAGGAGTATATAACATAAATAAATATTGTAATCCAAAAGGAACAAGGATTACCTTATTTAATTTAGATGTTAAAAAATAACCAATTAATAATAAAACTACAAAATTTAAAACTAATCCCAAATATATATGATGACTTGATATATTAGAGAAAATTCCTGAAATTAAATTTATAAAAAGTAATTTTATAAAATTATTATATAAGTTCTTAGTTAAATCCTCTTGCATTAGTACTAATATCGACACTAGTATAGTAACTCCTACTAAGTTGTTACTTGCTCCAAATATACGCCCAAACAAGTTAACAAATAATAAAATTACTATAAACATTATAGTATTAGATATAATTTTATTTTTCATAAAATTCCCTCCATTTCTCTTTTCTAATTGTTTGAAACAACGAACAATATTATCATAAAAAATTAATAAATTCAAATATAAAAACTTAAAATTCACAAAATTTTTAATAAATATGATATAATCGTATAAGTATATAAGGGGGGAAATTCAATATGTTTAATTTATTATTAGCAGTCATATATTTAGCTTTTATTAGTTTAGGATTACCAGATTCATTATTAGGATCTGTTTGGCCCACTATGTATCAGGAATTTAATGTTCCTGTATCTTATGCTGGTGCAATTTTTATGATTATTTCTGCTGGCACAATTTTTTCTAGTTTACAAAGCGATCGTCTTACAAAGTCATTCGGTACAGGCAAAGTTACAGCATTTAGTGTTCTCATGACAGCCATAGCTTTATGGGGATTCTCTATAAGTAGTTCTTATTGGATGTTAATATCATGGGCAATACCTTATGGCCTTGGTGCTGGTAGCGTTGATGCTTCCTTAAATAATTATGTAGCACTTCATTATAAAAGTCATCATATGAGTTGGCTTCACTGTATGTGGGGTATTGGTGCTAGTATAGGTCCATATATTATGAGTTTTGCATTAGTTAATGGTCAAACATGGAATATGGGATATCTTTATATATCATTAATTCAAGTTGCTCTAACTGTAATCATTATGTTAAGTTTACCTCTTTGGAAAAAGCCTTTCATTATAAACGATATACAAGAAGTGGATGTTGGAAATGAAAAAAATAAAGCACTTACCTTAAAAGAAATAGTTAATATTCCTGGAGCTAAACAAGTAATGATTATGTTTTTCTGTTATTGTGCTTTAGAGCAAACGGCTGGATTATGGGCTAGTAGCTACTTGGTATTACAACATGGGTTTGACTTAGAAGTAGCAACAAGTTATGGAAGCCTATTTTTTATAGGAATTACAGTAGGCAGAGCTATTAGTGGATTTATTACAATGAAATTAAAGGATAAAGAAATGATTTATTTAGGGCAAGGTATAATCTTAATTGGTATTATAATTATGTGTTTACCTCTTGGCCATCAAGTGTCTCTAATAGGTTTAGTTACTATTGGTCTTGGTTGCGCTCCAATATACCCTTGTATTATTCATTCTACACCTACCAATTTTGGGAAAAACAAATCACAAGCAGTTATAGGTGTACAAATGGCCAGTGCCTATGTTGGAAATCTATTAATGCCACCTCTATTTGGTATTATTGCAAATCATATAAGCGTAATAGTTTTTCCAATATATTTACTACTAATTTTAATAATTATGGTGGTAATGCATATTAAATTAAATAAAAGCGTATCACAAAATATCTTGATCAATTAATCATCTAGTTAAATACTTAAAGGAGCTGTATCATATTGAATTTATAAATTCAATATGATACAGCCCCTTAATATTATCTTCTAGCTTCTTCTTTTAATATCATTGAAACATTATATTCTTCAATATTATTAAGACTTACCTCTTTTGATGTTGGAGTATACCAAGGCCTGTCTATAAAAAAATCCTTCCATTCATCACTAACAAAAATATATCCATGACGTGCATATATTTCATTTCTTGCAACTGCTAATTCATGAGATGATAATGATTTCAATTCTTTAGAAGTAACTTTTCTATAACTACTGTCAGGAATTATAAAATCTTCGTCAGAATAAACTTGATCATCATTTGAAAATCCTTCATTTTCGACCTTTTTTATTAACATTACATTAGCATATTCTATTTCATTTAAATCATCTGTTGTAATTTTATACTTACTTCTAACATACCAACTTTGATTATTAAAATATTTAATCATCTTTTTTTGTTTAAATTGATATCCATGACGTGCATATATTTCATTTCTTGCAATTTCTAATTCATCTGAAGTTAATCCTCTTAAATCATCTTCAGTTAAATAATGAGTATTACTATCTGGAATAATAAAGTAATTACTCTTAGGTGAAGTGGTAGTTATTATATTTATTTCTTTATGATTATTACTAAAAGAATTACATTTTGAAATAGATAATACACTACTTATAATCACTGCCCCACAAATAGTAATTATTACTTTTTTATTCATTTAATCCTCCAATATTAAATTTCTACTTTTCTATACTATGCATAAATTTAATATTACTTTACAAATTAGTGATTTTATTTAAGGCTATATTTTAGAAAAATCTTGATAAACAAATATATTTGATTATTGAAAAATCAGCAATATTTGTTGCAGATTTTTTTATACAATATTTAAATTAATTTTAATTGAACTTTTTTACATTTGATAATATAATATTAGTATCATTCAGTTATATACTTTCTTAAATATACTATTGTAAATGGAGAATAATAAAATGGAAAATAAATTACCTCGTTGTCCTGTAGAAATTACTTTAAAATTCATAGGTGATAAGTGGAAAATACTCATTTTAAGAGATTTACTTACTGGAACTAAACGTTTTGGCGAATTAAAAAAATCTGTTGGTAATATAACTCAAAAAGTTTTAACTTCTAATTTGAGAGCAATGGAAGAAAACGGACTTTTAACAAGAAAGGTTTATCCTGAGGTTCCTCCTAGAGTAGAATATACATTAACTGAAACAGGCTATAGCTTAAAACCTATCTTAGATTCAATGTTCGAATGGGGCGAAAATTATAAATCAATAAATTAATAAAAAACTTCCTTTTTTACAAGTAAGTTTTTTATTAATTTTAATTATAGTTTATAACTTTTAGGTGGATTACCACTAAAATCAGCAATTGTTGCCTTTGCTTCATCAAGATAAAAAGCTTCAAAAATTGGATTTTCTGCATTATTATATAATGATTTTACAAGTGGACTATGTTCAATTATAGCTTTCTTTATTTCTAAATTATCAGTAAATACTACTTTTCCACTTAATCTCATCCATTCAAACTTTGGTGAAGATGTACAAATTTCTACATAAGGATTTTGTTTAATTTCTTTATACACTTCTTTTGTGTTGTTTGTACAAAAATATAATTTGCCATCCTTTTCTATCATAAATTGAAATGGTCTAACCTTAGCTTTACCATCCATACCTACTGTTGAAAAATATTGTACTGAATTTGCATTTAAAAATTTAACTATTTCGTTCATTCTTTATACCTCTCTAATTTCAAATTTGTTAAAAGAAATTTAACTTACAAGCTAATAATAAATGTTTTTTTCCATACTGTATAGTAAGCACTTTAAAGTGCTATAGTTTCCCTAGAGATACTATTACAGAAACTTATCCTAATGCTACATCTAAAATCATCATAATGACAAAGCAAATTGCAAATCCTATTGTTCCTAAATCTGAATGTTTTCCATTACTTATATTATTGAAAATATTTTTAAATCCAGTAGGGTTTAATTTGTTTTATTATTCAAACTTATCTAAAATTATTAAGCCTTATATGTAATCAATACAATAGACTTTTTATTAGTTTTACTTATCTTTAAATGATTTTTTAATTTCTTTTATAAATTTAGATATTGTTAGAGAAAAGACTTGATGCTTTTTCCATACTAGTACAGTACCAGTTTCAATCTTGGGAAAAAGTGGCTTAAAAAAATATTACTTTCT
The DNA here is from genome assembly GCF_934754925.1 of uncultured Clostridium sp. GTDB lineage: Bacteria > Bacillota > Clostridia > Clostridiales > Clostridiaceae > Clostridium. Next base: position 293,400 of record NZ_CAKVJA010000001.1, read on the forward strand.
TCATTAACATTAATTAAACTTTCAAAACTAAAAGCATAACCTAATGCTTCTTCTACCATGGCGGAAGCATTTAATATAAGATTAAAAGTAGAAATAATATTTAACCTATCTGCTTCTGTTCCAAACCAATTAAAAAGTTCATTTTGCACACTTGAACGCCTTGAACTTATTAATGGTTTATTAATTAAATCTTGAGCTGTAACATAATCCTTACTAGCTAAAATATCATCCTTTCTCATTAGTATTCCCCAAACATCTTTTTCACTTAATCTTATAAAATCATATTTTGAAATGTCTACTGGCTCATAAAACTCTTAGTTCCACATTTCCACCTCTCTTTTGTTATATTATAAATAATATCTTAATTCTTCTAGCTTAATATTAAACTTTTCACTTACTTCTTTTTTCTTCAATCTTATTCCTCCTTAAAATGTTAACATCAAATTAATTATGTCCAACAATATTATGTGGAGCATACTTTTCTTCAAGATATTCCATATCTTCCTTTGATAATTTAACATCTAAGGCACCTATAAAATCATCAAGATATTTTTCTTTTGTAATACCTACAATAGGTGATGTAACACCTTTATTCCATAACCAAGCTACATAATAAAAAAGAAACCCTAATTGATTTTTTACAATTAAGGTTTCATAAATAAAAAATATTTAAATTGCTTAATAACTATGTTAACATATTTAAATATGCATTTCTTATAAAATTTTTAGCAAACATTTCTGGAAGCTTATCTCCCATTGGAAATATAGTATTAATATTGTTAATTGCTTCTTTACTCATAATCCTTCCTCCTAAATATTTATAATCTAAATAACCTTAAAATATAAAAACCCCAGTCCGCCATAACAGCTTCTTGAGGTTTTTATCTATCTATACTAATTTTTGCTCAAAAATATTATCCAAATTAACCTTTTTAATCCTATTATAAATTTTTTATTTGAATAACCACTAAGATTTTTTTTATTCATAAGCCTAGTTTGATCTTGAATAAAAATACTAATCATCAATAATTGTTCTACAAGGGAATATTCACTAAAAGTATTTTCTAATAGCTTTTTTTCATTATTTTTAGCATTATTAAATAGAACTGTATTTAATAATTTAAACTCCCCTAAAATACTTTTTAGTGTATAATCTGACTTTTCTTCTGATTTTTTAAAAGCTCCATCTAAAATATCGATTACAAATTACTTCTCATCTTCATTGAAATTCCTTCCCATAGGATTTTTTAAACAATCTGATATTAAAAAAATATGCCTAAATTTTTCTTTATACGTTTCTCTTAAATTAAAAATTTCTTCAATACATTTATCTTTATCTCTATTTTTATAAGCTGTCTTATATAATTTAGTATTAACCTTCAGTATTTCACTACTCAAAATACATCACATCCTTTGTTTTTTATTATCCTTATTTTAACATGAAAATATTAATAAAAAAAACATAAAACAAAATGCTATAAAAGTTAATCCCCAGCCTTAAACAATTATAAAATAAACCATTCTAAATCTTCTCTATTAGCTTGTTGCACTACTAAAGATAAGCTTTCATTTACAGCACTTGCATAATCCACAGTACAGTTATAAACTGTATTACCTTTTTCTTTTAATAATCTTCTTACTTCTTCTCCAACTAACCTAGTATGTTCTCCCTCTTTTATAATTCCTACTGCTCCAGTTCCAGCACCTCTTAAGGTATGTCCATCATTTATTCCAATTTTCATTTTAAATACCTTCTTTCTTTAATATATTTTTATAAAACAAAAGAAGAGATGAAATATAGTCTCTTCTTAAACCAGTTTATCTATATTACTTAGTTGTATTACTTGCTTTTGATACTTCATCTATATCACTTTCTGTAGCTTTCTTAATTGTTCCCTTTACGGTAGATTGTCCAAAATAAAATGATACTATCATTATTGCCACAGTTGTAAATTGCTCTTCTGCAATGTCTCCTTTTGCACTTAGTATACAAAATACGGTAATTATCATTAATGCTATAATCTTTTTTACCTCAAATAAGTTTATTAACTTATCCGCAAATTTACTCATATACTACTCCCCCTTATCTAATTTAATTTTTATATCTGCAACATCTTGTTGGATGTTTTCAAACACATTAAAATTTTCTGCTAACTCTGAAATTACTTCTTGATTTTTATTAATTATTTGCTGTAGTTTTTCTTCTCTAGCTTTACTTTCCTTTCTTGTGTCAAATAATAACCAAACGAACATCACCACCCATGCTCGGTTATTCACTATAGTTTTTAAAATTTCATTTTCCATAAAATTATCCTTTACTTAATAGTATTAAAATTTACATAAAATAATAACCTTTTGGCTTCTAACTTTTCCATAAATATATTTAATATCTCTTCATAAGTGGCTTCTCCTTCGGTATAATGTTGAACGACCATCTATTTTTCATTTAATATTTGCCCAGCTTTCACTATAAAATCTAAAGTCTAAAATACTCTAAATCGAGTAGTAGGAAAATAATTATTTTATTTTCCGTCCTCTCACACCACCGTGCGTACCGGTCTGGTACACGGCGGTTCTTTAAGTT
>NZ_CAKVJA010000002.1 GCF_934754925.1 uncultured Clostridium sp.
CTTAGGTCTGCAATTTAAAAGCGAAAAACCTATAAAGTTAATGTTCTGTGCTATAAATTATTTTGATAGAATAATTAACTTTTAATTTAATGAGTCTTATTTTAGCCAGGTTAAAATACTTTTAGTTAATAGTTTGTCATATAACATGTAGCAAAAGATATTAACTATAAGGGTGAGGTTATAAGTAGTTATGTGAGAAAAGAAAAAATGAAATATTAATTTGGAATGACCATTAAAATTAAGCCGTAGAATTTAATAATTGATGGAGTAAAGTTGCGTAAAGAAGTTTTTACTGTTTGAGCTAACAGCGAGTTTAAAAACTTTAGCAAACTTTACGGAATTAATTATATAAATTCTAGGTGAAAATTTCACGGTTACTGGAAAATAAATATTTCATTTTTCGCTTCCACGTGTTGTAAAGAAAATTAATTTAAATTCTTTAAGCAATATTTTCAAAAACTATCATATTATATAATAAGCACTACTAGGAGGAAGCTTAGTGATAGTTATTGGTAATATATTAGAATTGTTGTGTACTAATGTATTTTTAACTGGCTATATTTCAGGTAACAATACGTTTCCGCAGCCCTTGGACGAAAAAGAAGAGCGGAAATATTTAGAACTGTTAAAGGCTGGTGATAAAAAGGCTAAAGGCGTTTTAATAGAAAGAAACCTTAGATTAGTTGCACATATTGTGAAAAAATATCAAATACCTAATAAGGATATAGATGAACTTATATCTATTGGTACAGTAGGGTTAATTAAGGCTATTGATTCATTTGATGCATCAAAGGGTACAAGATTAGCTACATATGCATCTAGATGCATTGAAAATGAAATTTTAATGTTGTTTAGAAGTAGTAAAAAGCAAAAGGGGGAAACTTTTCTTCATGATCCAATTGGAGTTGATAAAGAGGGGAATGAAATAAGTTTAATAGATGTGTTAAGCAGCGATAAAGACTCTGTTATTGATAAGGTTGAAACTAACATACAAATTAAAGCTTTGTACTCGAAAATAAATACTTCTTTAAATGAGAGAGAAGGAGAAATTATTAAAATGAGATATGGGCTAATTGATGGAAAATGTAAAACACAAAGAGAAATTGCAAGTTTGCTTGGAATATCAAGATCTTATGTTTCTAGAATAGAGAAAAAGGCGTTGAAAAAGCTTAAAAAAGAGTTAACTTTTAAGTAAGTAATAACCATATGTTCCAAAAAAGTTGAAATATAAGCTTTATTTTACTAAAATAGAATTAATTATACTTATAGATAAAATATAATATAATAGGGAGAGATAAAATGTATTTATTAAAGGAACTATTAAGTAAAACCATAGAAATGAATGCTTCAGATTTGCATTTAACAGTTGGAATACCACCTACTATAAGATGCAATGAAAAACTTATTCAAATTGGTGATAATAAATTGTTACCTAAAGATATGGAGGAGTTTTCTAAAGAGATCTTAGGTGAAAAATATGATGAATATTTAAAAATTGGTGAGTTTGATACATCTTATTCTGTTCAAGGAATAGGTAGATTTAGAGTAAATGTTTTTAAACAGAGAAATAGTGATGCTATAGCAATAAGAGTTATTGCACTTAAAATACCTACGTTAGATGAATTAAATTATCCAACGGTACTTAAAGAAATAGTTAATAAAAAGAGAGGTCTTGTATTAGTAACAGGACCAACAGGAAGCGGAAAAAGTACAACTTTAGCTGCTATGATAAATGAAATTAATAAAACGAGACAAGCTCATATAATAACATTAGAAGATCCTATTGAATACTTACACAAGCATAATAAATGTATAATAAATCAAAGAGAAATTGGAAAAGATAGTAGAAGTTATAAAAATGCATTAAAAGCAATTTTAAGAGAAGATCCAGATGTTATTCTAGTAGGTGAAATGAGAGATTTAGAAACAATTTCTATAGCTATTACAGCTGCAGAAACTGGACATTTAGTTTTTTCAACATTACACACTATTGGAGCAACTAAGACAATCGATAGAATAATAGATGTATTTCCACCACACCAACAGCAACAAGTGAAAATTCAGCTAGCATCAGTATTGCAAGCAGTTATATCACAACAATTATTGCCTAATATACATGGTGATGGAAGAATAGGTGCCCTTGAGGTTATGGTTACAACTCCAGGAATTCAAAACTTAATTAGAGAAGGAAAAACATATCAAATTGAATCGGCTATTCAAACGGGAAATAAATATGGTATGAAGACTATGGATATGTCAATTTGTGAGCTATATAAAAAAGGTGTTATTTCTATGGATACCGCATTAACTTATGCAGTTGACAGAGAGATTTTAAAAAGAATGATAACCTTATAAGAAATTAGATGAGCGTAAATCTTTACGCTCTTTTATATTATAAAATTTAAAAAAAATGTTAAAAAATAGAGGGATTTTCTAGTATACGTTGAATTATATTTATGATAGAATTAAAATATGTTATTAGATATTAATAATAGTATAATATATTAATAATAAAATTTAATAGTAAGCTAACTAAGATAAATTGGAAAATTTAGATACTTATTTTTTACAAAAGTGAAGAAATCATTACAAAATTCTTCAACAAATAGCAATTTGCTATTGTTAACATATATTTAATGATGTAAAATTAAAGTACGAAATAATTTTTAATTTTAAAGTATAGTTAAAAAATGAATTAGTGAAGTTAATTTTATGAAAGTATTTAAATTACTAATAGAGAGAGTTTTAAGGAGGAGTTATTTTGTTAGATTTTGAATTAGATATGCAAGAATTAACTAATATAAAGGTAATAGGCTGTGGTGGTGGCGGTGGTAATGCCGTTAACAGAATGATAATTGAAGGGTTAAAGAATGTTGAGTTTATTGTTGTAAATACAGATAAGCAAGCATTATTACTTTCTCAAGCAAATACAAAGATCCAAATAGGTGAAAAACTTACTAAAGGTCTTGGTGCTGGAGCTAATCCTGAAATTGGGAAGAAGGCGGCTGAAGAAAGTAGAGAAGAAATAGCAGAGGCAATAAAAGGAGCTAATATGGTATTTATAACTGCTGGTATGGGTGGTGGAACTGGTACAGGTGCTGCTCCAGTAGTTGCTGAAATCGCTAAGTCTATGAATATCCTAACAGTAGGTGTAGTTACTAAGCCTTTCCCATTTGAAGGAAAGAGAAGAATGAGACATGCTGAAATGGGGTTAGAAAACTTAAAGCAACATGTTGATACATTAGTTATAATTCCTAATGAAAAACTTTTAGCTATGGCAGATAAGAAAACGACATTATTAGATTCTTTCAAATTAGCAGATGGAGTTCTAAGACAAGGTGTACAAGCAATATCTGACCTTATTACAATTCCAGGGGTAGTTAATGCTGACTTTGCTGATATTGAAACAGTAATGAAAGATAAAGGATTAGCTCATATGGGAGTTGGTTACGGAAAAGGTGATAATAAGGCACAAGATGCAGTTAGACAAGCGATATCATCTCCATTATTAGAAACTTCTATTGATGGTGCAACAGGAGTTATAATTAACTTTACAGGTGGAGTAGATTTAGGTGCTATAGAAGTTTATGAAGCAGCTGAAATTGTTAGAGAAGCTGCGGATGTAGATGCTAATATTATATTCGGAGCAGTTATTGATGAAAGTTTAAATGATGAAATTAGATTAACTGTAATTGCAACTGGCTTTGAAGAAGATAATGGTAATTTAGTATCAAGTGCTAGTGAACCTAGAATTGAACCAAAACCAGTTGAACCAATAAAGAAGGAAGAAGAACCTACAACATCTCATACTGATCCATTATTAGATTTAGATAGAGAAAGTGTAAATATTCCAAGTTTCTTAAGATCAAGAAAATAATTAAGTTTAATTAATATAAATAGATAGATTATGTAAATAAGTTTTACGTAATCTATCTATTTTTTATTTCTAAAAATATTTATATTATTCCCATAAAGAGACAGAAAAAAAGAAATAAAAAAATAATAAAATTTATAAGGAAAAAATAGGTATAAAATGTAAAAAAACTTGGTTTAAAACTTGGTTTGAACTCCTTCAATATGACAAAAAAATTTTTCATATAAAGGTATAATTTATATATTAAGGAGGTGAGTATATGGAAGTTTATATTGATATATATTTATTGGAAAATATAATAATCAATTTATTTTTATTGTTACTTACTTTTAAGTTATTAAGAATTAATTATAAGAAAAGAAATGTATATTTAGCAGCTTTATTAGGAGGGATATACGGATTAGTTATTTTTTGTAATGTAAAGATTTTTAGTTCTATAGGAATAAAGATGTTAGTTCCATCAATCATGATATATATTTCTATGGAGAAAAGAAATTTAAAATTTGTTTTTAAATCGCTGGTAGTATTTTTTATGTTAGCCTTTATGCTAAGTGGTATATGTTTTGGAATGATACAAATGCAAAATACATATTTAATCGGGCAAGAGTTTGTTATTAAAAATAATTCAGCAAGTTTTATAGTTTTATCTGTAGCTATTATTTTTATTTTTACAACTCGAATTGTAGATTTACTTAAGGATAGAGCAATGGTAAAAAACTTTTTATATGATATATATATTACAGAGGGGACAAGAACAGTACTAGTTAAGGGATTTTTAGATACAGGAAATGAATTAAGAGAGCCAGTAACTAATTTGCCTTGTATAATAGTTGAAAATACTTATTTTAATCAATTTGAAATAGCTGATGATAAAAAGTTTATTATAAAATATGACACAATTAATGAAGTGGGTGAAGTGAAAGGCTTTAAGGGACAGAATATTATGATTAGAAATGAAGAAGAAAATAGTTGGACAAGGGTAGAAGCTATAGTATGTGGTTGTGAAAGGAAATTAAGTAAGGAAGATGAATTTCAAGCCTTATTATCAAGAGGTATAGTATAGGAGGGGTAAAATAGGTATGGGCAAATTAATTTTATTTTTGAATAAATTCTTATCTAAATTTAATATTTTTAGAAAAAGAGTAGATTATATAGGTGGTAATGATGCTTTACCACCACCACTTAAAAAAGATGAAGAAGAACAGTTAGTAGACAAATTAAGCACTGGTGGAGAAGCAGTTAGAAATACACTTATAGAAAGGAATTTAAGGCTTGTTGTATATATAGCAAGAAAATTTGAAAATACAGGTGTAGGAGTTGAAGATTTAATCTCAGTTGGAACTATAGGATTAATTAAGGCAGTAAATACTTTTAATCCAGAAAAGAAAATTAAATTAGCTACTTATGCATCAAGATGTATTGAAAATGAAATACTAATGTACTTAAGAAGAAATAGTAAGGTAAAGGCAGAAGTATCATTTTATGAACCATTAAATATAGATTGGGATGGAAATGAATTGTTATTATCTGATATTTTAGGAACAGAAAACGATACTGTATATAATTTAATTGAAGATGAAGTAGATAAGCAATTATTATTTTTAGCCTTAAGAAATTTAAATGATAGAGAAAAAGAAATAGTTAGATTAAGGTTTGGACTTTCTGGAAATAGTGAAAAGACTCAAAAAGAAGTTGCAGACATTCTTGGAATATCTCAATCATATATTTCTAGATTAGAAAAGAAAATAATAAATAGATTGAAAAAAGAAATAAATAAAATGATTTAGGTTGTCTTTAGTATAAAAGAATCCTCTAACGGAAATAATTTAAAATGCAGTATGTTATTACTTCTGAAGGAGTGATTAACTTTGATCGTTAACAAAGTTGAGATTTGTGGAGTAAATACTTCAAAATTACCAGTACTAAAGGAAAAGGAAAAAAGAGAGCTTTTATTAAAGATGAGAAGTGGAGACACACAAGCAAGAGAAACTTTTATTAAGGGGAATTTAAGGTTAGTTTTAAGTGTTATTCAAAGGTTTAATAATAGAGGGGAAAATGTAGATGACTTATTCCAGGTAGGATGTATTGGATTAATGAAATCCATAGATAATTTTGATTTATCACAAAATGTTAAGTTTTCTACATATGCTGTACCTATGATAATAGGTGAAATAAGAAGGTATTTAAGAGATAATAACTCTATTAGAGTAAGTAGATCTTTAAGAGATGTTGCTTATAAGGCTTTACTTGTGCGTGACAAACTTATTAAGGATAATAATAAAGAACCAACAGTTTCTCAAATTGCTAAAGAATTAAATATACCAAGAGAAGAAGTAGTTTTTGCCTTAGATGCCATCCAAGATCCAGTTTCTTTATTTGAACCAATTTATCATGATGGTGGTGATGCTATTTATGTAATGGATCAAATTAGTGATTCTAAAAATAGTGATGATAGTTGGTTAGAAAATATATCTATAAAAGAAGCCATGAAAAAGTTAAATGATAGAGAAAAATTAATTTTAACATTAAGATTTTTTAATGGTAGAACACAAATGGAAGTTGCAGATGAAATTGGTATATCTCAAGCTCAAGTTTCAAGGCTAGAAAAGACAGCATTAAAACACATGAGAAAGTATGTATAGGACCTAAAGGGTCCTTTTTTTTGTTTTAAATTATTTTAATAAAATAAGATATAGTATCATATATATAATTATGGTAAATGATCTAAATACATATTTAAGGGGTGGAGATATTTATGGAAGAGGATTTAATTTTATATTCAGTAAATGCTATAAGAAGTATGGAAGTTGTGGATGTATCAACAGGAAGTAAATTAGGATATGTTAGAGATTACAAAATTGATTTATCTACTAATAGAGTAGTTTCTTTGTTTTTACCATCTAACTCAAAAGGGTGGTTCTCAAGAGAAGAGGATATAGAAATACCATGGGAAAAGGTGGTTAAGATAGGTGTTGATGTATTAATTGTTGATGCTTCTGGTATACAATTACCTACAGATGAAAATAAAATATAGAATAAAATAAAAAAAGATTGTATAATACAAATATAACTATAGGAGAAAGGCGTGGTTTGTTTGAAGTGTCCTTTTTGTTTTTTTGATGAAAGTAAAGTTGTAGATTCAAGATCTACAGATGATAATACAACAATTAGAAGAAGAAGAGAATGTACTAGTTGTGGAAGAAGATATACTACATATGAAAAAGTTGAAGATATTCCAATTTTAGTAGTGAAAAGAGATTTAACAAGAGAAAATTTTAATCGAGAAAAGATTGTAAATGGACTTATTATTGCTTGTCAAAAGAGACCTATTTCTAGAAAACAAATAGAAGAATTAGCTGAAGATATTGAAAAAAGTATTTCAAATAATATGCTTACTGAAGTTGATTCTAGTTCTATTGGGGAAATGGTTATGGATAGATTAAAAGCTATAGATGAAGTTTCATATGTAAGATTTGCATCTGTATATAGAGAGTTTAAGGATATCAATACATTCTTAGATGAAATTAAAGGATTGATGACCAATAAAAATTAATTAGACTGCCTAAAGGGCAGTCTTTTTTATGATATAATTATTATTGATTAAATGTATACCTAAAGTTAAAATCATGTTAAAAAATATATATGGTAAATGGTAAAAACACATGTTAAATGGTAAAATACATTTAGGAAAATTTAGAGGTGGATTATGAAGATTTTAAATGTTAATGATTTTAAGAAATTTAAAGATTTTTGGGTATTAGAAGGTGAAAAGGTTAATGTTATATTTTCTAATGCGAAAATGAATAGAAGCTTTAATAGACACACAGATGAAGGGGTTAATAATTTACTATCACTTAAAGGCGATTTTGCGGTTGATGAAGTTCAGTATATAAAACAAATACATAGTGATAAAGTGTTAGTTTATGATAAAGAACAAAAAGATTTTATTGAAAATGAAGGAGATGCCATAGTTACTAAAGAAAAATCAGTAATTATTGGAGCTTTTACTGCTGATTGTGTTCCTGTAATACTAGTTGATGAAAGTACATCTACTATAGCAGCAATACATAGTGGGTGGAAGGGAACTTTTAATGATATAACTAAGAATGCTGCAGAAAAGATGATAAATGAATTTAATTGTGATGTATCTAATATAAAAGCATATATAGGGCCTCATATTAGACAATGTTGTTATGAAGTTTCAGAGGATCTAAAGGAGAAATTTATTAACAAGTTTAATGTACCTAGTGAAAAACTTTTTAAGGGTAGAAATTTAAGTATGGAGTTATGTATTGAAGAAGATTTAAAGTCTTTAGGTATTAAGGATGAGAATATTTATTCTTTTGCTTTATGTACTCATTGCGAAAAAGAAAACAAGCTTTTTTCTTATAGAAGAAGCAATGGAACATATGGAAGATTATTTTCATTTTCATATATTAAATAAATTATTGGGGTGATAGAAATGGCTAATGAAAAAATATTAGTAGTAGATGATGAAGAACATATTGCAGAACTTATAAATTACAATTTAACTAATAACGGATATAAAGTAATTATAGCCAATAATGGAATTGATGCTGTAAAAGTTGCAATTGAAGAAAAGCCAAGTTTAATTTTATTAGATTTAATGATACCAGGAAAAGATGGATATGATGTTTGCAAAGAGATTAGGAGTAATAGTGAAATTAGAAACACTCCAATAATAATGCTTACTGCAAAAAGTGAAGAGTTTGATAAAATATTAGGTTTAGAGCTTGGTGCAGATGATTATATTACTAAGCCTTTTTCAGTAAGAGAATTACTTGCAAGAGTAAAAGCCGTATTAAGAAGAGTTTCTATTGTAGAGCCTGAAAATAATATATTAACTTTTGGAGATTTAGTGGCTGACTTTGATAAAAGAGAAATTCTTATTAAAGATAAAAAACTAGATTTAACACTTAAGGAGTTTGAGCTTCTTGAAATTTTAATTAGAAATAAAGGAAAAATTTTAACAAGGGATACTTTGCTAGATAAAATATGGGGATATGAATATATAGGTGAAACAAGAACTGTAGATGTTCATATAAGATATTTAAGAAAGAAAATAGAGGCAGATGATAAAAATCCTAAATTTATTGAAACTATAAGAGGAGTAGGGTATAGGTTTAACCCTAACTAGTATTTTATGAAAAAACGTATTATAACATCAGTAGTAATTACAGTTATATTTGCATTGATCATAGTGACAAGTGCCTTTATTACATTAGTAGATATAAATACTATAAATGATGCCAAGGAAGCATTATCTATATATAATGTGTGTTTTTCAAAAGAAGATTATACTAATGAGGATTTATCTATATATAAATTTAAGGGGAATTCCGTTAGATTTACTGTAGTAAATAAAGATGGAGATGTAATATTTGATAATGAGACATCAGATTTAGAAAATCATAAAGACAGACAGGAAATTATAGATGCATTTAACAATGGTACTGGAAGTAGTGTTAGATTTAGTAATACATTATCCGCAAATATGGTTTATTATGCAACTAAGATAAATGATAATATGGTTATTAGAAGTTCTGTTCCTATTAATAATATAAAGGTATTTACTTTAGGAACGCTAAAATATTATTTTGCTATTGTAATAGGGGTATTTTTACTGTCATTAGTATTGTCAGTGAAATTAGTTAAGATAATTGTATATCCCATTAAAGAGCTTGAAAAAATCACTGCTAAAATTGCAAATGGTAATTTAAATAAGAGAGCTATTATTGGAAATTATGATGAAATTGGTTTGTTAGCACAAACATTTAATAATATGGCAGATCAGTTAGAAATTAAAATAAATGACTCCCTAGACAAACAAAATAAGCTTGAGGCTATACTTGAAAGTATGGAAAGTGGAGTAATAGCAGTAGATAATAATGAAAATATAATATTAAGCAATCCATATTCTAAAAAATTATTTGACTTACAGGGGGATGTAATAGGTAAGAAGATATCATCCTGTATTATTGATTATGATTTAATTAATTTTATAAGAGAAGTTCCTGATATAGGCTCAAGAGAGATAAGGTTATTTCATCCGATAGAAAAAGAAATAAGAGTAAAAAAGGCACCTATTATAAGTGGAACAAAAAATCAAATAGGTATAGTAATAGTGCTTCAGGACATTACAGATATTAAACGTCTTGAAAATATGAGAAGTGAATTTGTTGCTAATGTTTCTCATGAGCTGAAAACACCATTGACATCAATTAAAGGCTTTTCTGAAACTTTAAGATATGTTGATGACTCTGAAACTAAGAATAAATTTTTAAATATCATTGATAAAGAAGCTGAAAGATTAACTAATTTAATTAGTGATATTTTAGTGCTTTCTAACATTGAAAATCTTCATAAGATGGATAATAGTAACTTTAGTCCAAGAGAGGTAATAGAAAATATAATTGATATAGTAAAAAAACAAGCAGATAAAAAGCAAATTAATATAAAATTTATAAATGAATTTAATAATGATATTATTGGAAGTAAGGATAAGTTCCATCAATTAGCTTTAAATTTAATAGAAAATGCTATCAAGTATTCTAATGAAAATGGAAATGTTAAAATACTTATAACATCTAATAATGGATATTTTATTTTTAAAGTAATAGATGATGGTATAGGAATTCCTAAAGGTGATATTCCAAGGATTTTTGAAAGGTTTTATAGAGTAGATAAATCAAGATCTACAAGAGGAACAGGACTTGGACTTGCAATTGTTAAACATATTGTTAAATTATTTAACGGTGATATAACAGTTGATTCTGAAGTGGGTGTGGGAAGCACATTTACCGTAAAGATTAAAAATGAATAATAAATTTAATAATAAAATATAAGAAAATGGTAAATAAAAATAAGGTAAAGATATTTAAAATATTTTTATCTTATTTTTTTTTGATAATATTATTTCTTCTCTTACAAAAAATATACATATTTAACCTTGTTTTAACATTTCTCTAACGTTATTTAACTTTTAAGTAATATTACTTTAACTTTAGAGGAATAATATTATTTGTGTAAGGTATATGAATAAAAATTCATTTATGAAAATGGAGGAATAAAAATGAGAAGTAAAAAATTGAAGTTAATGGTAGGAGCATTATTAGTAACTATGATAGGCGCAACATTTGTAGGATGTGGATCAAATGAAGATAATAATAAAGCTTCTAATGGTGACTCAGTAACAATTTCAATCTCAGGATCAACTTCAGTAGGACCATTAATGGAAAAGATTCAAGAAAAATATGAAGAAGAGAATAGTAATGTAACATTAGAGATACAACAAAATGGTTCAGGAGCTGGAATAAAAGATGTTATATCAGGTATTTCAGAAATAGGAATGTCTTCAAGAGAATTAAAAGATGAGGAAAAGACATCTGTCCAAGGAACAACAGTAGCATATGATGGAATTGCTTTATTAGTAAATCCCAATAATCCAGTTAAGAACATATCTTTAGACGATGTTAGAAAAATATATACAGGAGAAATTACTAACTGGAAAGAGCTTGGTGGAAAAGATTCACCAATAGTTGTAGTTTCAAGAGAAGAGGGTTCAGGAACAAGAGATGCATTTCAAGAAATAGTTGGTTATAAATCAGAAGAGTTGAAAAAGGATGCTACAATTTCAGATGGTAGTGGAGCTGTTAAAACTACTGTTGCTGGAAATGAAAATGCAATTGGATTTGCTTCTTTTGAATATATTGATAACACTGTGAGCGCATTAAGTGTTAATGATGTAGAACCAACAGCTGAAAATGTTAAGGCTGGACAATATAAAATTTCAAGACCATTTATATTAGTAACTAAAGAAGATACGTTAACAGAAGAAGGACAAAAATTAATTGACTTTGTATTAAGTAATGAAGGCCAACAAATAGTAGAAGAAAATAAATTAATAACTATAGATTAGTTTTAATTCAATTGTAAAGGTGCCTCGGGTATTGAGGCATTTTTACTATATAAATAAATTAAAGTGTGTTATTACCATTAGGAGGACTGAAATGGTAGAGGAAAATAAAAATAATAAAAGTAAATATATTATAGACAAAGTTACAAGAGCCATATTTCTAGTATGTGCACTTATTGCTGTAATAAGTCTAATATTAATAATAGGATTTGTATTTTATAAAGGGCTAAGGCCATTTTTCGCAGAAGGAAAATCATTTACACAATTTATTTTTGGAACCGAATGGTATCCAACATCAGAAAATCAAAAGTATGGAATATTACCAATGATAATAGCATCTATTTATGGTACATTAGGAGCCTTAATAATAGGAGTACCAATAGGGTTATTAACAGCTATTTTTATTGCAGAGGTAGCTCCAAAGGGAGTATCTAAAATTATAATTCCAGCAGTTGAGCTTTTAGCTGGAATACCATCTGTATTATACGGATTATTTGGTTTAGCAATAATAGTTCCTTGGATTCAAAGAACTTTCAATTTACCACAGGGACAAAGTTTATTAGCAGTAATTATTGTATTAGCAGTTATGATGTTACCTACAATAATTTCAGTTTCTACTACTGCTATAAAAGCTGTTCCAAAAAGCTACAAAGAAGGTTCACTAGCACTTGGAGCTTCACATATAGAAACAACATTTAAGGTTGTAGTACCTGCGGCTAAGTCAGGTATACTTGCAGCAATAGTATTAGGATGCGGAAGAGCAATTGGTGAAACAATGGCAATAATTTTAGTTGGAGGTAATTCAGTTCAAATACCAACATCTATTTTTGATAAGGTAAGACCTCTTACAAGTAATATTGCTTTAGAAATGGGATATGCAACACAATCTCATCAAGAGTTGCTATTTGCAACAGGAGTTGTATTATTTGTATTTATCTTACTATTAAACTTAGTAATTTCAAAACTTTCTAGTAAGGAAGGTAAATAAAAATGAGAAAATTTAAAGAAAATATCTTAAAGATATTATTATATTTATCAGCAATAATAACAGTTGGAATCTTAGTATTTATAATAGGATTCATATTTATAAAAGGTTATAAATTAATAAATTTAAATTACTTATTTGGAGAATATAAACCATCAGGTGGTGGTGGAATAAAACCATTTATTATTTCAACATTATATACTGTAGGATTATCATTGCTTATAGCAACACCAATAGGAGTACTTTCAGCTGTTTATTTACAAGAGTATGCAAAGCAAGGAAAGCTTGTAAGAGTAATTAGATATTCAACAGAAGCATTAGCCGGAATACCATCAATAGTTTATGGATTATTTGGAGCAGCATTCTTTGTAAGTGCATTAAAGTTTGGTTATTCGCTTATAGCTGGATCATTAACTCTTTCAATAATTATATTACCAGTAATTATTCGTACAACAGAGGAATCATTAAAAGTAGTTCCACCTTCATATAGAGAAGCTTCATTAGGCCTTGGAGCAACAAGATTCCAAACTTTATATAAAGTAATACTTCCAAGTGCTATACCAGGTATACTTTCAGGTGTAATACTTTCTATGGGACGTGTAATTGGAGAGTCAGCAGCACTTTTCTTAACTGCAGGTACAGTTTATAAGATTCCTAAAAGCATAATGTCAAGTGGTAGAACTTTAACAGTTCATGCATTTCTTGAGACTAAAGAAAAAGGTGATATAGCATCAGCAGCTGCAGCAGGAATAGTTTTAATTGTAATGATTTTAATCTTAAATTTATTAGCTAAATTTATAAGTAAGAAATTTAATAAAGCTAATTATTAAATTTTTAAGGTGTAATAAGTAGTATATAGTTAGTATATAGTTAGTATATATATGAATTAACTATATCTTAAAGAAAACCAGATAGATTTTGAGGTGTAAATATGTCAAGTATAACAAAACCAGAAATTCAAGTTAGAAACTTAGAATTGTTTTATGGTGATAATAAAGCATTAAAAAATATTAACTTAGATATAGAATCAAAAAAAGTTACAGCATTAATAGGACCTTCAGGATGTGGAAAATCTACATTTTTAAGAACCTTAAATAGAATGAATGATTTAATTGAAGGTGTTAAGATTAATGGTGAAATTTTAATAGATGGAAAAGATATATATAAGGAATATGATGAAATAGATCTTAGAAAAAAGGTAGGAATGGTATTCCAAAAACCTAATCCATTCCCTATGTCAATTTATGATAATATAGCTTATGGGCCAAGAATACATGGCATAAAAGATAAAAAGAAATTAGACGAAATAGTTGAAACAAGTTTAAGAGGAGCTGCACTTTTTGATGAAGTAAAAGATAGATTAAAAAAATCAGCATTAGGTCTTTCTGGAGGGCAACAACAAAGATTATGTATAGCTAGAACTATAGCAGTATCTCCAGAAATAATTTTAATGGATGAACCTACATCTGCATTAGATCCAATTTCAACTAACAAAATGGAAGAACTTATGGATCAATTAAAGAAGCAATATACTGTTGTAATTGTTACCCATAATATGCAACAAGCTGGAAGAATTGCTGATAAGACTGCTTTCTTCTTATCTGGAGAGGTTATTGAGTACGGTAAAACCGAGGATATTTTCTATAGACCAAAGGATAAGAGAACCGAGGATTATATAACTGGAAGATTCGGATAAAATTTAATTTGTAATAGGGAGTGAGAGTATGACAAGAAATCTATTAGACAAGAGAATGAAGTTATTAAGAACAGAGCTTGCTGAAATGGGAAGTTTAGTTGAAAAGCAAATATACAATAGTATAGAAGCTTTTAAAAATAAAGATATGGAACTAGTAAAGCAAGTTATGGAAAATGACGATAAGGTCGATGAGTTAAATAGAAAGATTGAAGAACAATGTTTAAAGTTTATGGCCATGGAATCTCCAGTTGCTACAGATTTAAGAAAAATATTTGCAACTTCTAAGATAGTTACAGATTTAGAAAGAATGGCTGATTATGCAGTTGATATATGTAAAATTGCCCAAAGAGTTGAATTAGATGTTTTAGGTGAAGAATGTGACCCTATTTGGCAAATGGTAGATATATTAAGAAAAATGATTAATAAATCTATTGAAGCTTTTGTTGCTGGGAATGTAGATGCAGCTTATGAAATATGCAAGATGGATGATGAGGTTGATATATTATATCGTGGATTATTTAACGATATGTTAAAGAAGATGGTAAAAGATGAAACTATAATAAATAAGGGTGCTCAAATATTATTTGCATCTAAATACCTTGAAAGAGTTGGAGATCATGTAACAAATATTTGTGAATGGATAATTTTTTCTGCAAAAGGTGATTATGTAGACTTAAATGAGTAATAATAAAGGATATGGGGTAACCTATATTCTTTTTTTATCTAATAATTTGAAAAATTAAATATAGATAGTTTAAAATTTAATTTAAGTAATTAACTTAACTGTTAGTTGACTGAATAAAATTATTAGGTTAATATATCATAGAGATGATAGGTAATTATAGGAGTGGACATTATGAAGAATGTAATAACAAGTGTAATGCCTGATAGTATTGCTGAAGAAGTCGGCATTGAAGTAAATGATATTTTATTATCAGTAAATGGAGAAAAGATAGTTGATATTATAGACTACAGGTTTTTAACTAATGATGAAGAAATAGTATTAGAGATACAAAAACCGAATGGAGAGATTTGGGACTATGAAATAGAGAAAGACTATGGAGAAGAGTTAGGTCTTGAATTCGGTGGCGGTATTATGGATAAAGCAAAAAGATGTAGTAATAAATGTATGTTTTGCTTTATAGACCAAAATCCAAAAGGGATGAGAGAAACCCTTTATTTTAAGGATGATGATTCGCGTCTTTCATTCTTACAAGGTAATTTTGTTACTTTAACAAATATGAAGGATGAGGATATAGAAAGAATTATAAGATATAGAATAAGTCCTATAAATATTTCTGTACATACAACAAATCCAGATTTAAGAGTTAAAATGCTTGGAAATAGATTTGCAGGAACAGTATATGAAAGAATGAAGAGGCTTGCAGATGCAGGAATAGAAATGCATTGTCAAATAGTTCTTATACCAGAAGTTAATAATGGAGAAGAATTAAAAAGAACTATTACTGAGTTATATGAATTATATCCAGCAGTTTCAAATATTGCAGTAGTACCAATTGGAGTTACTAAATATAGAGAAGGATTAGTTCAAGTAAAGACATTTACTAAAGAATCAGCAAGAAAAGAATTAGAAATGGTTATGGAGTTCCAAAAGAAATTCATAGAGGAGATAAATGATCCATTTGTAAGATTTTCTGATGAATTTTATTTAGTTTCAGGTATAGATGTACCTGAAGAGAACTTTTATAATGGATATGAGCAAATAGAAGATGGAATTGGTATGATTAGATGCTTTAGAGAAGCTATAAACTATACTGCTCAAGATTTAAATAAAAATATAAAAGGAACTTTTTCAATTCCAACTGGAAAACTTGCTTTTGATGAAGTAAGCAATGGAATGAAGAAGTTGATGGAAGTTAACCCTAATATTAAAATAGATACATATAAAATTATTAATCATTTCTTTGGAGAAACTATAACTGTTGCAGGACTTCTTACAGGGACAGATATAATAGGACAATTAAAAGGAAAGATTAATAGCGAGTACTTAATTATGCCTAATAATATGTTTAGAAAAGGATATGAGCTAGGGCCAGCTGAATATATTATGTTAGATGATACAAAGATAGATGATATAGAAAGAGAATTAGGTGTTAAGGTTCTTGTATGTGATCATACAGGAGAAGATATAGTAAGCATAATAAATGATACATGTCAGGAGGAAGAAGAATAATGGCAAAACCAATAGTAGCTATAGTTGGAAGACCAAATGTAGGTAAATCTACATTATTCAATAAATTAGCAGGAAAAAGAATTTCAATAGTTCAAGATACACCAGGTGTAACAAGAGATAGAGTATATGCAGAAGCTGAATGGCTAAATCATGTTTTCACTATGATTGATACAGGTGGTATAGAGCCAGAAAACCAAGATATAATAGTTAAGCAAATGAGAAGACAAGCAAATATTGCTATAGAAACTGCTGATGTTATAATGTTTGTAGTTGATGGTAAGGAAGGATTAACAGCAGCTGATAATGAAGTTGCTACAATGCTTAGAAAATCAAAGAAGCCAGTTGTATTAGTTGTTAATAAAATTGATAACTTAAAGGACGAAGAAAATGCTTGGGAGTTCTATAACTTAGGGATAGGAGACCCAGTTGCTATATCAGCAGGTCAAGGAAAAGGTCTTGGAGATATGCTTGATATGGTAGTATCTCATTTTGATTCTATAGGAAGCAAAGATGAAGAAGAGGATGACATAAAAATTGCTATGATAGGTAAGCCTAATGTAGGTAAGTCATCATTAATAAATAGATTATTAGGTGAAGATAGATTAATAGTATCTGATATAGCTGGAACTACAAGAGATGCTATAGATAGTAAAATTGAAAACGAATTTGGAAAGTTTACTTTAATTGATACTGCTGGTCTTAGAAGAAAGAGCAAAGTTAAAGAAGAAATTGAAAGATATTCAGTTATTAGAACACTTGCTGCAGTTGAAAGAGCTGATGTTTGTATCTTAATGATAGATGCAACAGAAGGTGTAACAGAGCAAGATGAAAAAATTATAGGATTTGCTCATGAACTAAATAAAGCTATAATGGTTATAGTTAATAAGTGGGATCTTATTGAAAAAGATGATAAGACAATGGATAACTATAAGAAAGATTTACAAAGCAAACTTAAGTTTATAAAGTATGCTAAGTTCTTATTTATATCAGCATTAACAGGTCAAAGAGCTCATAAGGTTCTTGAAATTGCTAAAGAGTGTTATGATAATTATAATAAGAGAGTTGGAACTGGTGTATTAAATGATGTTATTAGTAAAGCTATATTAATGAAAGAACCACCAGTTGTAGCTTTAAAGAGATTAAAAATATACTATGCTACTCAAGTAGCTACAAAACCACCGAAATTTGTATTCTTTGTTAATGATGTAAATGCAAGACATTTCTCATATGAAAGATACTTAGAGAATCAATTAAGAGATAATTTTGATTTCAGTGGAACTGGTATACAAATAGAATATAGGGAGAGAAAGGATAGTTAATTATGAGTAAGGTGACTTTTTTAGGCGGAGGAAGTTTCGGGATTTCTTTAGCTATTTTATTAGCAAACAAAGGAAATACGGTAGCAGTATACGATAGAGATGATGCTGTTGTAGAGGATATTAATGTAAATAGACGAAATGATAAGTTTATTAAGGGATTAGATGTGCCTAAAAATGTTACAGCTTATAATACTTTGGAAGAAGCTGTTGTACATAGTGATTATGTAGTATTAGCTGTTCCATCTCATGTAATAAGAAGCGCTTCTAGAAGTCTTAAAGGATTAATAGATGAAAATATACCTGTAATTTGTATTGCAAAGGGAATTGAAGAAGGTAGTAATAAAACTTTAGTTGAAGTTATTGAAGAGGAAATTCAAAATCCTGTTGTAGTATTATCTGGACCAAGTCATGCAGAAGAAGTTGCATTTAATATTCCAACTACTGTACTGACTTCATCTAAAAATATGAAAGTTGCAGAAGAGATTCAAGATTTATTTATGACTAAAACATTTAGAGTATATACTAATGATGATTTAGTTGGAGTTGAAATAGGAGGAGCAGTAAAAAATATTATTGCTCTTGCAGCTGGAGTATGTGATGGTTTAGGATATGGAGATAATACAAAAGCTGCATTAATGACAAGAGGTATGGCTGAGATAGTAAGAATAGGCACTAAGCTTGGCGGGAAAATTGAAACATTTTTAGGTCTAACTGGTATGGGCGATTTAATAGTTACTTGTACAAGTATGCATTCAAGAAATAGAAAAGCCGGATATTTAATAGGAACTGGTAAAACTAGAGAAGAAGCAGTAGAAGAAGTAGGAATGGTTGTTGAAGGAATAAAGGCTTGTCATGCATTTTATAACTTAAAGGAAAAGTTAGGTGTTGAAATGCCAATAACAGATGCTCTTTACAAAGTTCTTTTTGAAGGTAAAGATGCAAGAAATATGGTTAGAGAATTATTAGAAAGAGATAAAAAAGCTGAAAACTATTAGTGAAAAGGTGAAATCGCAATTTTGTGGTTTCACCTTTTGCTATTAATTTTAAAAATTAATAATACTTTATTTATGTTATTAGGCCAATATAGTAATAAAAATAATATTAAGTTATGTAAAAATAAAATTTAAAAGTACATCATAAATATTTATCTTATAACATATTGTTAACTATATAGATACTTAAGAAGAAAGTTAATTCTAGTGCTAGAAATAAAAATTTTTATTTAAATGAATAAAATTAAAAAAATAGTATACTTTTTTTTACTAGGGAATATATATATAGTGTTAAAAATAAATAGGAGGGCGTACTTATGGGCGATTTCAATATATATAAGGATATTGCAGAAAGGACTCAAGGTGACATATACTTAGGTGTTGTTGGACCAGTTAGAACTGGGAAATCTACATTTATTAAAAAATTTATGGACCTTATGGTTATACCAAAAATTGATAATGCTTATAAAAAGGAAAGAGCTAAGGATGAATTGCCACAAAGTGGATCAGGAAAAACTATTCATACTACGGAACCTAAATTTGTTCCTAATGAAGCTGTAGAAATAACTATTGATGATGATATTAAATTAAAAGTTAGAATGGTAGATTGTGTGGGGTATATAGTTAAAGGTGCATTAGGATATTTAGAGGATGAAGAGCCCAAGATGGTTAATACTCCATGGTATGAATATGAAATACCATTTGAAGATGCTGCTGAAATTGGTACAAGAAAAGTTATAACAGATCATTCAACAGTTGGACTTTTAGTAACTACAGATGGTAGTATTACAGGTATAAATAGAGAGGAATACTTAGAGGCTGAAGAAAGGGTAGTAGAAGAGCTTAAAGCAATTAACAAGCCTTTCATAGTTGTACTTAATACCAAAAACATAAACTCTCCTGAAACAGAGGCATTAAAGGATGAATTAGAGAAAAAGTATGATGTAGAAGTTCAGGTTATGGATGTTTATAATATGACAGAAAAGGATATTGAGAAGTTATTTAAGCATGTACTTAAGGAATTCCCTGTAAAAGAAATAAATATAGACATGCCTCTTTGGGTTGAAAATTTAGAGCCAGATCATTGGCTAAAAAAAGAATTTTTCAAAATTATTAAGGGAATGTGTCAAAGCGTAGATAAAATAAGAGACATAAAATCAGCCTTTAATGATGCAAAAGAAAATGAAAATTTAAGCGCATCAGATTTAACTGAAATAAATCTTGGTGAAGGTACTGCAAGGATATTACTTAAACCAAGTGAAACTATTTTTTATAAAGTACTTAGTGAAAATTGCGATTCTGAAATTGAAAGTGAGAGTGATTTAATAGCTCTTGTAAAAGATTTAAATGTTGCAAAGCGCGAATATGACAAGATTAAGGATGCTTTAGTTGATGTTAGAGAAACAGGATATGGTCTTGTTGCTCCACAATTAAGTGAAATGAAGTTTGAAGAACCTGAAATAGTTAAACAAGGAACTAAGTTTGGAGTTAAACTTAAAGCTAGTGCTCCATCGCTACACTTTATTAAAGCAGATATTAAAACAGAAATTAGTCCAATAATGGGATCTGAAAAGGAAAGTGAAGAGTTAGTTAATGCTCTTATGGATCAATTTGATAAGGATCCGGCATCATTATGGCAAAGTAATATGTTTGGTAAATCTTTAGAAGTATTAGTTAAAGAAGGATTACAAAATAAGTTATATAAAATGCCAGAAGATGTTCAAGTAAAAATCCAAAAGACACTTCAAAAGATTATAAATGAAGGTAATGGCGGATTAATTTGTATAATTCTATAACATAAATATAATCTACTGCTAACTTTAAATTTTAGTGGTAGATTATTTTTATTGCTATAAATAAGTTAAAATATAATTTTTTTTTAAATGTTAGTGTAGACTCTCTTGGTATTAGAATAGAATATATTAAGCAGATAGTATTATGCTTAATATATTATAGTAAAGAGGGATAGTATGGAAAGCAGATTGTGTACCTATAAAAGAGTAGGATATTTAAGACAAAAGGTAGCCAATGAGTTAGGTATAGAGTTTACTGGAGTAATATATGCATCCCCAGGAGTGCTAAGACATATTATAAAGAGGCATGGTAGGCAATTAGATAGAAGGACTAGGGATGGTATTCTTGAGTGGATGAAGAAAATATTAGAAGAACCCGACTATATTGGTATTTATAAAAATAAAGGGGGACAGACTGCTGTAGAATTTATTAAGAGAGTTTATACTAATTTGCTTTTGGGTGTAGAGTTAGATGAAGAACATCAATATATCTATGTAACCACGATGTACCCAATAACTGATAAGAAGATAGAGAACAGAATTTATAGTGGTAAGTTAATTGATATTAAGGGAAAAAAATAATTTGGTTGATATAATTTTGGGCGAAATGTATAATATGTAGTTGTGTACAAGAATGATTATTGAGGTGAGAAAGGGCTCCTCATGCGCTGAGTATTTCAGTAAACAGAGATGCAGGAAATGTCGACCTGCCAATAATCAGAATTAAAAATATTATTAACTAAGTGGAAATGGGATTTTATGATTTAATCAGAGGGTCTGTATATAGAATTTTATCTTTTAGTTTTATGAGGAGTGATAGAGAAAAATTAATGATATTTCTATGGTTGTATCATTAATTTCCATCATCACAGTATTTAATCTCTAATAAACAATTTAGATATACTATAAAACAGTAGATAAGGAATATAAGAAACTGGATGGAGGAGAAAAATGAAAAAAATAGCGGTAGTATTTAATGGTGGAACAATATCAATGAAGGTTGACGAGAGAATAAAGGCTGCTGTACCAAGTTTAACTGGAGAAGAGATAATGTCAATGGTTACAGGAATAGAAGAGTTTGCAGAAATAGAATCTTATAGCTTTTCAAGTCTTCCATCACCACACATGACTTTTAAAACTATGTTAGAGCTAAGCAAATTTACTAAAGATTTATTAGGTAGAAATGATATTGATGGAGTTGTAATAACTCATGGAACTGATACGTTAGAAGAAACTGCATATCTTTTAGATTTAACTATAGAAAGTGAAAAGCCAGTTGTAATTACTGGAGCTATGAGAAGTGGATCAGAATTAGGGTATGATGGACCATCAAATTTAGCAGCATCAATCTGTACTGCTATTTCAGAAGATGCAAGGAATAGAGGAGTACTTGTTTGCTTTAATGGAGAATTAAATTCGGCTTCAGAAGTTATAAAAGCAAATTCAATGGCCTTAAATGCTTTTAGAACTCCTAACTTTGGACCTATCGGAATAGTTGATAATAATAAGGTTATATTTTATAGAGAAACTAAAAAGACTGAAAAATATAATGTTGAAGAAATAAAAAGTGACGTTGCTTTAATAAAATGTGTTGCAGATATGGATTCTTCATTTATTGAATTTGTAATAGACAAAGGATATGGGGGAATAATCATCGAAGCTTTAGGAAGAGGAAATGTTCCTCCTAAAATGGTAGATGGAATAAAGTTAGCATTAAATAAAGGATTACCTGTAGTTGTAGTTTCTAGATGTTTTGAAGGTAGGGTTCATGAATCTTATGGATATGAAGGTGGAGGAAAGATGCTTAAAGATTTAGGTGTAATTTTTGGGGATACTCTTCCAGGACAAAAAGCAAGAGTAAAGCTAGTGTTAGCAATAAATAGTACAATAGATAAAGAAGAAATTAAGAATCAGTTTTAATATACGAATATTACATAATGTGGGAAAAGAAATGTACGTAAAAATTGACTTTTGGAAATTTATGGTTTATACTTATATATAAGATAACTTCTATTCTAATGATAAGTAGATAGATTTATTATATTCCCATTATAGAGTGAAAACTATGATTATAAGTTTTAATATTTAAAATAACTGCAAAGTGTTATCTTAGTGGCACTTTGCAGTTTTTTATTTACTTGTAAGTTATTTAGAGTAGATAAAGTTTAATTACCTTTATCTTATTCTTAAACTTAAATATATAAATTACAAGGGGGATTTTTTAATGCAAACCGTAACTAAAAAAGAAAAGTTGCTACCCATCTTTTCTAACAAAAATGTTGATATGAAAAAAGAAATGCTTGCAGGATTAACTACATTTTTAACAATGGCATATATTATTGCAGTTAATCCAAGTATTTTATCAGCTACAGGCATGCCAGCTGGTGCTCTAGTTACAGCAACATGTTTAGCCGCTGCAATCGCATGTATACTAATGGGGATATTTGCTAATTTACCATTTGCATTAGCATCAGGAATGGGATTAAATGCATATTTTGCTTATACCGTTGTAGGACAAATGGGAATTTCATGGAAGGTAGCTTTAACTGCTGTATTTGTTGAAGGTATTATATTTATTATTTTATCACTATTTAAAGTTAGAGAAGCTGTTGTAAATGCAATTCCTAAGAACATGAAATTAGCTGTAACAGGTGGTATTGGGTTGTTTATAGCATTTATTGGAATGGCTAATTCAGGGTTAGTTGTTGCAAATGATTCAACAATGGTATCTTTAGGAGTATTTACACCAACTGTAATAATAACAATCATAGGTCTTATAATTATAACTGTTTTAGATAAAAAGGGAATAAGAGGAGCTATTCTTTGGGGAATATTAATTTCTGCTATTATAGGATGGGGATTTGCTTTAGTTGATAAGGAGGCTGCTGGAGCTTTAGGAATTTATTTGCCAACTGGAGTATTTAAGTTTGAAGGAATTGGAGAAATTGCAGGAAAAGTTGATTTAGTAAATGCATTTAGTGGTGAAAATATTAAAATGTTTATTACTGTAGTATTTACTTTCCTATTTGTAGATTTCTTTGATACAGTAGGAACTTTAGTAGGTGTTTGTTCCAAGGCTAAAATGCTAGATGATGAAGGTAATGTTCCAAATGCAGGAAGAGCACTTTTGGTTGATGCTATAGGAACTACAGCAGGATCATTACTAGGAGTATCTACGGTTACTACTTATGTTGAAAGTTCAACAGGAGTTGCAGTAGGTGGAAGAACAGGATTTACAGCTATAACTACAGGAATTTTATTTTTAATAGCTATGTTCTTTTCACCAATATTTATAGCTATTCCAAGTTGTGCAACAGCTCCAGCTTTAATTTATGTTGGATATTTAATGCTTGGAGCAGTTAAAGAAATAGATTTTGATAATATAACAGAGGGAGTACCAGCATTTTTAACTATTGCAGCTATGCCCTTAACTTATAGTATTGGGGATGGTTTGACTCTTGGAATATTATCATATGTAATAATTAATTTATTATATAGTATCTTTAGCAAAAAGGAAAATAAAGTTAAAATTTCCTGGGTAATGTACCTTCTAGCAGTAGTATTTATATTAAAATTACTATTCTTATAAAAATATTTATTTAAAAAGTTGCATCAAAATAAAGTTATGAATAACTAAGTTATATTGATGCAACTTTTTTGTATATAGAAATAAGTGTTAACAATTTGTAAACAAAATATTGACATAGAATCTAGTAAGGTTATAAACTATGATATAGTAAAAGAAATTTATTTAAGATAAATATAAGTTATATTTAATAAGCCATAGAAGGTAAGGAGAATAATATGATTAGGAGCATGACTAGCTTTGGAAGAAGCAGCAGTGAAGAAGGACAAAGAAGAGTTTTTACTGTTGAAATGAAAAGCGTAAATAGCAGATATTTAGATGTAAATATTAGAATGCCTAAAACTTTAATTTCTTTAGAAGAAGAAATTAGAAAGATGATAAGTAATTCACTTAATAGAGGAAAAGTTGATGTATTTATCAACTTAAAGAATTACAATGATGGCAGCGGAATTCCAAAGGTTGATATTAACTTAGCTCAAGGATATTTAGAGTGCCTTAAGGAGATAGAAGCAAAATTAGGTGTTAAAAATGATATTTCAGTAATGCAAATTGCAAGATTTCCAGAAGTTATTACTGTAGTAGAAGAAGAAGATAAAATAGATGAAGTTTGGCAAGAACTTAAACCTCTTATAAATGATTCTTTAGATATGATGATCAGAATGAGAGAAGTTGAAGGTGATAAGCTTAAAGAAGATATTTTATCTAAGATTTCTATTATAGAAGAATTAGTTTCAAAGGTTGAGGAGTTTGCAGATACTATCCCAAAAAACTTTAAGATAAAACTTGAAGAAAGAGTAAAAGAGCTATTAGGAAATGTTGATATAGATGAAAGTAGAATTGCAATGGAAGTTTGCATGTTAGCAGATAAGGCAACGGTAGATGAAGAAATAATAAGACTTAGAAGTCACATCAACCAAGTTAGAGAAACTTTAAATTTAAAGGAACCAGTTGGTAGAAAGCTTGATTTTATAGTTCAAGAAATGAATAGAGAAACAAATACTATTGGTTCAAAATCTAGTGATATCCAAATGACTAATATAGTTATTGATATAAAAAATATACTTGAAAAGATAAGAGAACAAGTACAAAACATAGAATAATAGGAGGATAGTAATGGGAATAAAATTGATAAACATCGGTTTTGGTAACATAGTTTCAGCTAATAGACTTGTTGCAATAGTTAGTCCAGAATCAGCACCGATTAAGAGAATAATCCAAGAAGCTAGAGATAGAGGAATGCTTATTGATGCAACATATGGAAGAAGAACAAGAGCTGTAATAATTACTGATAGCGACCATGTTATATTATCAGCAGTTCAACCAGAAACTGTTGCGCATAGATTAGTAGCTAAAGATGAAACTGTAGATGAGGTTGATGAATAATGCAAAATAATAAAGGACTATTAATTGTAATTTCCGGTCCTTCAGGAGCAGGAAAAGGAACAATATGCAAGGCGCTTTTAGAAAAGCGAGATGACTTATTTATTTCTGTTTCTGCAACTACAAGAAGTCCAAGAGCTGGAGAAGTAGATGGAGTAAACTATCACTTCTTAACTAAAGAAGATTTTATTTCTAAAGTAGAAAGCAATGATTTCTTAGAGTATGCTGAAGTACATGGAAATATGTATGGAACTCCAAAGTTCAAAGTAGAAGAGATGTTAGCTGAAGGAAAGAATGTTATTTTAGAAATAGACATTCAAGGTGCTTTAAAAGTTAAAGAAAACTTCAGCGAAGGGGTATTTATATTTATATTACCTCCATCAATGGAAGAGTTAAAACAAAGAATAATTAAAAGAGGTAGTGAAACAGAAGAATCATTAATGACAAGATTTAAAAATGCATATCAAGAAATAAACTATGTTTCTAAATACAATTATGCAGTAGTTAATGATGAAGTTGATACGGCAGTTAACAAAATAGAAGGAATAATTGCCGCAGAAAAATGTAGAGTAGATAGAATAAAAGATACAATATTAGATTCTAAGGAGGGCTTAATTCATGAACAACTCTATGATTAATCCATCAGTGGTGGACTTATTAAAAAAGGTAGAAGACAGATATTCACTAGTTATAGTAACATCAAGAAGGGCAAGACAAATAATAGATGGTAGCAAACCATTAACTTCAAATCCTTCAAAGAAACCATTAACAATAGCTATTAATGAAGTTAATGAAGGTTTAATTAGTTATCACAAAAATAATGAAGGAATAAAATAATCATGAGTAAATGTGTTGTTATTGGCGTTACTGGAGGAATTGCAGTTTATAAAGCATTAGATGTTATTAGTGCTTTAAGAAAAAAGGATGTAGAAGTTCATGTTATTATGACTGAAAGCGCATCTAAATTTGTAAATCCTTTAACATTTCAATCTATCAGTCAAAACATGGTAGTTACTGATATGTTTGCGGAACCTAAGGCTTGGGAAATTCAACATATTTCATTAGCACAAAAGGCTGATTTAATGTTAATTGCTCCAGCAACAGCAAACATAATAGGAAAAGTTGCAAATGGTATATCAGATGATATGTTATCAACAACTATAATGGCAGCAGCTAAAGCTAAGGTGATATTTGCACCAGCTATGAATACTAACATGTATCAAAATAAAATAGTTCAAAATAATATAGAAAAGTTAAAAGAATTTGGCTATGGTTTTATTGAACCTGCTAGTGGAAGATTAGCTTGCGGAGATGTAGGAGTTGGAAAACTTGCAGATGTTAATACTATTGTAGAAAGAGTGTTAGCTGAATTAAATGATAAGGAACAAGATTTAAAGGGGAAAAAGGTTCTAATAAGTGCTGGACCTACTATTGCTCCAATTGATCCAGTAAGATATATAACTAATAGATCAACTGGTAAAATGGGATATGCCATAGCTGAAGAAGCTAGAGATAGAGGTGCAGAAGTTATTTTAGTTTCAGGACCTACCAATTTAAATCCACCAAAAGACGTAAAAATAATAAACATAAAAACTAATGAAGAAATGAAAAATGAAATTTTCGATAATTTTGAATGGGCAGATATAGTTATTAAATCGGCAGCAGTTGCTGATTATAAGCCTAAGGAATATAGTAAAGACAAAATCAAAAAAGGTGAGGGGGATTTTAATCTTTGCTTAACTAGAGATAATGATATATTAAAGTCTCTAGGAGACATGAAAACTCACCAGGTTTTAGTTGGATTTGCAGCAGAAAGCAATGATGTTTTAGAGAATGCAGAGAAGAAACTAAAAAACAAGAATTTGGATTTTATAGTTGCAAATGATATTACATCTTCCGATACTGGTTTTGGTAGTGAGGATAATAAAGTAGTTATTCTTTCAAAAAATAATGAAAAGTTAGAGCTAGAAAAAATGAGTAAAAAAGAGGTTGCAAGTAATATATTTGATATGATTTTAGAAAAGCGCTAATTGCGCTTTTCTTTATATACAATAATCTTATATAAATCTAAATATCCAATAAACTCTTATGAGTTTAAATTTAATTGTTAATTTTATGTATAGCAATTAAGGTAGAGTGAGGGTGATAAATTGAATTTATATGCTGAAATAATATTAAATTCAGAGGCCTTAGAAATTGATAGACCTTTTACATATAAGATTCCAATAGAGCTTGAAAAGAAAGTTCAAATAGGGCAAATAGTAAAAGTTCCTTTTGGAATGGGAAATAAAACATCAGAAGGTTTTGTACTTGCAATAAAATATGAAAGTGAAATTGATATAAGTTTTAGAGTTAAGAAAATTTCTAGTATAATAACTGATGAACCTGTTATTGATGAAGAGGATATTAAACTTATTGACTTTTTAAGAGAAAAGTATTTATGTAAATATATTGATGCATTTAGATTACTTATACCAGTTGGAATTATGAAAGGTGCTAAAAGTAAGAGCAAAAAAGTAATAGTTTTTAAAAGTGATGATTTAAGTTGCATAAAAAAACAAGAAGGATATATAGAAATTATTAATTTTTTAAAAGAAAATTCAGGTAAATATACAAAGAGTGAACTTATTAATGCTAATTCACTTTCTCAATATAAATTAAATAAATTAATAGAAAAAGGATTATTAGGAGTAGAAGAAGAAACTGTTTTTAGGTATAATAATAGAACTTACAATATAGATTGTGAAAAAAAATTAACATTAGAGCAAAAGCAGGTACTTAATGAATATAGTAATTCAAGTAATAATTTATTTTTACTTAAGGGTGTTACTGGCTCTGGTAAGACTGAAGTATATATGAGAATGGTAGAAGATGTTTTGGAAAAAAATAAATCTGCAATTATCCTAGTGCCAGAAATATCATTAACACCTCAGATGATTGAAAGGTTTAAGGGGAGATTTGGAAGAAATGTTGCCTTATTTCATAGTAAATTATCTGATGGTGAAAGATTTGATGAGTGGTTTAGAGTAAAGGCTGGAAAGGCTAGGGTTGTAGTAGGGGCAAGAAGTGCTATTTTTTTACCTGTAAAAAACTTAGGCCTTATTATAATTGATGAAGAGCATGAAAATACATATAAATCAGAACAAAATCCTAAATATCAGACTAAAGAGGTTGCAGAGTTTTTAAGCCAGCAAAAAGGGTGTAAGGTAGTTTTAGGATCGGCTACTCCAAGTATAGAAACTTATTATAGAGCTTTAACAGGTGAGTTGCAGTTGTTAGAACTAAATTCACGAGTTGATGGCAAGGATATGCCACCTATGAAAGTAATTGATATGAGAAATGAATTAAAAAGTGGAAATGTATCTTTATTTAGTAGAGAGTTGTTTAATGAGATGCAAGAAAAGCTTTCTAGAAAGGAACAAATAATATTATTCTTAAACAGAAGAGGTTTTTCTACTTTTGTATCATGTAGAAGTTGTGGATACGTATTTAAGTGTGAAGAGTGTGATATTTCTATGACATATCATAGAAATGGTCTTCTTGTTTGTCATTATTGTGGTAAAACAAAAAAATCACCTCAAAAATGCCCAAAATGTGATAGTAAATATGTTAAATTTTTTGGAGCAGGTACTCAAAGGGTTGAGGAAGAGGTGAAAAAATATTTTAAGAATGCTAGAGTTCTAAGAATGGATGTAGATACTACAAGAAGTAAGGATGCTTATGAAAATATCTATAATACATTTAAAGAGGGAAAAGCTGATATTCTTATAGGTACTCAAATGATTTCAAAAGGACTTGATTTTAAGAATGTTACGCTTGTAGGTGTATTAGCAGCGGATATGTCCATAAATATACCAGACTATAGAGCTGCTGAAAGAACTTTTCAGATAATTACTCAAGTTGCTGGAAGAGCAGGAAGAGGAGAAAAGCAAGGAAAAGTAATAATACAAACATACACACCAGAGCATTATAGTTTAAAATATGCTGTAAATTATGATTATGAAGGATTCTATGAGAAGGAATTTACAGTTAGAGCCCTGATGAAATATCCTCCTTTTGGTAAGATATTATTAATAAACGGTATATCAAAAAAAGAGGATTTATTAAGGAACTTTATGCATAAAATATCTAATGTAATAAAACCATTAGTAGAAAAGGAAATAGATGTTGATATTTTAGGACCAATTCCATGTTTAGTGGCTAAGGTTAAGGAAAATTATAGATGGCAAATTGTGATAAAAGGGGAATTTGAATCAGAATTTGCTAAAAAAATTAAAGAATTACTTTATGATGAGAACAAGAACGTATATAATGATATACGAATAAGTATGGATATAAATCCAAATAATTTATTCTAGGAGGATATGAAATGGCAATTAGAACTATTAGAACTATGGGAGACGATGTTTTAAGAAAGAAGTGTAAAGAGGTTACTGAAATAACTAAAAGAGAAATAACTCTTATTAATGATATGGTAGATACTATGTTTGAAGCAAATGGTGTTGGATTAGCAGCTCCACAAGTTGGAATACTTAAGAGAATATTTGTTATAGATATTGATGATGAAAATGGAACAATGGTATTTATTAATCCAGAAATCTTAGAAACTAGTGGAACTCAATGTGGAGAAGAAGGTTGCTTAAGTGTTCCAGGAGAGTTTAGCGAAGTTGAAAGACCAAATTACGTAAAAGTTAAAGCATTAAATGAAAAAGGTGAAGAATTTATTTTAGAGGGAGAAGGATTATTAGCAAGAGCTATACTACATGAAAATGATCATTTAAATGGTGTTTTATATGTAGATCTTGTAAAGTAGGAGGAATTTATAAATGAAAATTGTATTTATGGGAACTCCTGATTTTGCTGTTCCATCGTTAGAAGCTTTAATAGAAAAGTATGGGGTAGAGGCTGTTTTTACACAGCCTGATAGACCTAAGGGAAGAGGTAAAAAAATGGCCTTTTCTGCTGTTAAAGAGGTGGCTGTTAAACATGATATAAAAGTGTTTCAACCAGAAAAATTAAAGGATGATAGAGATGCTATAGAGTATTTAAAAGACCTTAAACCAGACTTTATAATAGTAGTTGCTTTTGGGCAAATATTAACTAAAGAAGTTTTAGATATTCCTAAGTATGGCTGCATAAATTTACATGCATCACTGCTTCCTATGTATAGAGGAGCAGCTCCGCTTAATTGGGTTGTAATTAATGGAGAAAAGAAATCAGGTAATACAACAATGCTTATGGATGTTGGGTTAGATACTGGGGATATGTTATTAAAAGATGAAGTAGAAATAACTGAAAACATGACAGCTGGAGAACTACATGATATATTAATGGTTAGAGGCGGAGATCTTTT
This sequence comes from uncultured Clostridium sp., assembly GCF_934754925.1. GTDB lineage: Bacteria > Bacillota > Clostridia > Clostridiales > Clostridiaceae > Clostridium. The sequence goes on from NZ_CAKVJA010000002.1 coordinate 31,109, forward strand.
AATAAAAACAATTGAGGGAGTTGCAAATGGAACTATAAAGGGTATAAAACAAGAAGGTGAAACTTGCTATGCAAAAATGCTTTCTAAAAATACTGGTAAAATATCTTGGAATAATAGTGCTTTAGATATTCATAATTTAATTAGAGGTCTTAATCCATGGCCAATTGCACATACTACATATAAAGATGAAAATATGAAAATATATGAATCTGAAGTTTTAGCTGAAAATAGTAATAAAGAACCAGGAACTATATTAAGTGTTAATAAAACTGGAATGAAAGTTAGTTGTAGTGAAGGTGTTTTACTAGTTAAAAAAGTTCAATTCCCTAATGGAAAGCCATTAACTATTGAACAATATATAAATGGAAAAGATATTGAGATAGGTTGTAAGTTGGTATAATATGAAAGGGGAGATTTTATGTTCTATCCAGGATTTTATTTTGACAGAACTATGATTTTGTTGCTACCTGCAATAATAATTTCGTTTTGGGCACAATCAAAGGTAAGTAGTACTTATAAAAAATATAGAACTGTAAGGACTATGAATGGATATACAGGAGAAAATGTTGCGAGAATGATGCTTGATGCAGCAGGGCTTTATGATGTACCTGTACTTGAAACTAGTGGAGAGCTTACAGATCATTATGATCCAAGAAGTAGGGTTATAAGATTATCTAGAGATATATATCATGGAACAAGTATAGCATCAGCAGGAATAGCAGCTCATGAAGTAGGGCATGCAATTCAACATCAACAATCTTATAAACCTTTAGTTTTGAGAACATCTATGGCAACAGCCGTTAATTTTAGCAGTCAAGCATCAATTTTTATTTTTATGATTGGTTTACTTTTTAGTATTCCAGTATTAACAAATATCGGAATTATATTTTTTACTGTAGCAGTAATTTATCAATTAATAACATTACCAGTAGAATTTAATGCATCAAGAAGAGCCTTAAATATATTAGAAAGTAGAAATATATTATATGGTAATGAAGTTAATGGAGCAAAAAATGTATTAACTGCGGCAGCTATGACATATGTAGCAGCTGCATTAATGTCAATTTCACAATTAATAAGACTAATTGCAATTAGCAATAGAAATAATGATTAAGAGGTAACGTATGAATAGTAGAGAAGTAGCATTAAACATAATTAATAGAGTTTTAATTGAAGGAGCATATTCTAATTTAGTTTTATCTAATGAATTAAATGAAGCGGATTTAAATGAAAAAGATAGAGCTTTAGTAACAGAACTTGTTTATGGAACTATAAGAAGAAAGAAAACATTAGATATGATAATTTCTAATTATATAAAAGATATATCTTTAATGGATGAAAGAGTATTAAATATATTAAGAATGGCTATATATCAAATGCACTTTTTAGATAAGGTTCCAGAGTTTGCAGCTTGTAATGAAGCAGTTGAATTAGCAAAGCAAATTTCAGTTCAAGATTCAAAATTAGTTAATGGAATATTAAGAAGTTACACTAAAAATCCAGATGATATGGATGTAAAAGATAAAATTGATAGATTAGTATATCAATATTCTTATGAACCATGGTTTATAAGAATGGTGTATAAGCAATATGGAGAAGAAAACGGAAGAAAGATTTTATCTGGATTAAATGCAACTCCAAAGGTAACAGTTAGAGTTAATACAAGTAAAGCAGATTATGATGAAGTATATGAAAGATTAGAAGAAATGGGATATGATATAGAAGAAGGATATGCTTGTCCAGAAGCTATAATAATAAAAGGTGGAAGTTCTATCGAAAATAATGAGTTATTTAGAGAAGGATTAATCACAGTTCAAGATGAAAGTGCAATGCTTGTATCACCTCTTTTAGATTTAAAAGCTGGAGATATTGCTTTAGACCTTTGTGCTGCACCAGGAGGAAAAACAACTCATATAGCAGAGTTATTAGAAAATGAAGGTAAAGTACATTCTTTTGATTTACATGAAAATAAGTTATCTTTAATCAATGAAAACTTAGAAAGATTAGGATTAAATAATGTAGAAGTAGAAGCTATGGATGCAACAAAGTTAGATGCTAAATATATTGCATATGCTGATAAAGTATTAATAGACGTACCTTGCTCAGGTCTTGGTATAATAAGAAAGAAACCAGAAATTAAATGGAATAAATCAAGAAAATCTCTTAAGGATTTAGTACCAACTCAAAGAGAAATAATGGAAAATGCTTGGGCATATTTAAAAAATGGTGGTACTATGATTTATTCAACTTGTACATTAAATACTGAAGAAAATCAAGATAATGTTGAATGGTTCTTAAATAAACATAAAGATGCAAAAGTAGAAAAGATATTCTTAGGGAATATGGATAATTTTATCTATAATAATGATGGATCTTTAACGATATTACCAAATGAATATATGGATGGATTCTATATTGCTAAGATTTCTAAAAAATAGTAGGTGAACAAATGTATAATATTTTAGATTTTACATTAGAAGAATTACAAAATTGGATGAAAGAAAATGGTGAAAGTGCTTTTAGAGCAAAACAAGTTTTTTCTTGGATTTATAAAGAAGTATGGAATTTTGACGAAATGAAAAACATACCTGGAAGTTTAAAAGAAAAACTAAAAGAAAATTTTACTATTGAAATTCCTAAAATTGTAGAAGTATATGAATCTAATGTAGATGATACTAAGAAAATGTTATTATCTATGAAGGATAATAATTTAATCGAATGTGTTCTTATGAAATATAAACATGGAAATTCAATTTGTGTATCTACTCAAGTAGGTTGTAGGATGGGGTGCAAATTCTGCGCCTCTACAATCGGAGGTAGAATAAGAGATTTAAGTGCTGGTGAAATACTTTCTGAAATAATGGTGGCACAAAAATTCTTAGGAGAAAGAATTTCAAATGTTGTTTTAATGGGAAGTGGAGAACCTTTAGATAACTATGATAATGTAGTTAAATTTTTAAATTTAGCTAATGCTGAGTATGGATTAAATATAGGGCAAAGACATATAACATTATCTACATGTGGAATAGTACCTAAAATAATAGAATTAGCAGATTTAAATTTAAGTATTACATTAGCAATTTCATTACATGCCTTTAGTGATGAAAAAAGAAAAACAATAATGCCTATAGCTAATAAATACAGTATTAATGAGATATTAGAATCTTGTAGATACTATATGGATAAAACAGGTCGTAGAATTACATATGAGTACTCTTTAGTATCGGGAGTTAATGATGGAAAAGAAGATGCTAAATCTTTAGCAAAATTATTAAAAAATATGAGTTGTCATGTTAATTTAATTCCAGTTAATGAAATTAAAGAAAATGAATTAAAGAGACCGTCAAAAAGGACTATAGAAGCTTTTGAAGAAATATTAAAATCACAAGGAATTGAAGTTACAGTCAGAAGAGAGATGGGTACAGATATTAATGCCGCTTGTGGGCAATTAAGAAGAAGTTATATAGACACTCAGAAATAAAGGGGAGAAGAAAAAATGGTGGGTATAAAAAGTGATGTAGGTGTAGTTAGAAGTTTAAATGAAGATTATGCTTCATACATTGAAGAAGAGGACTATAAGTTATATATAGTAGCTGATGGTATGGGAGGTCATAATGCTGGAGAAGTAGCTAGCGAGATGGCTGTGAATGCTGTTAAATTATATGTAAAAGACAATTACAAAAGTGATGGTATCAATGTACTTGAAAATGCCATAATTTTTGCAAATGAAAAAATATATGATAAAGCAAGATGCGGTTCTGAATATAAAGGTATGGGAACTACTTTAGTTGCTGCTTTTGTATATGAAGATAATGTTATTGTTGCTAATGTTGGAGATAGCAGTTGTTTTGGTATTATTGATAATGATATTATTAAAATAACAAAAGATCACTCTTTAGTTCAAGAATTAATAGATTCTGGAAGTATAACTGAAGAAGAGGGAAGAAATCATCCAAAGAAAAATGTTATTACTAGGGCATTAGGAACAAATAATATAGTTAAAGTCGATATATTTAAAATTGATATAAATACTTATGATAAATATTTGTTATGTACAGATGGATTATCTAATGAAGTTTTAAAAGAAGAAATACTAAGAGAAATAAGTGATATTAATGACTACAATACTGCCTGTGACAAGTTAGTTTTATTAGCAAAGAATCGAGGGGGAAGAGATAATATTACGGTCTTGCTATTTGGAGGAGAGGTGTAGAAATGATCGGTGAAGTATTAGGTAATAGATATGAACTGATGGAAAAAATAGGAGAAGGTGGAATGGCAATAGTTTATAAGGCTAGGGATAATAAGTTAAGTAGACTTGTTGCTGTGAAAATTCTAAAAAAGGAATTCGCCAATAATAAAGATATTTCGGATAAATTTAAAAAAGAAGCAACAGCTGTAGCTAATTTTTCAGATGCAAATATAGTTAATGTATTAGATGTTGGACATGAAGAAGAAGGAAACATGGACTATTTTGTTATGGAATATGTTAGTGGTAAAACACTAAAGGAATTAATAGTTGAAAATGGAAAATTAAATTATACAGTTGCTATTAGTATAGCAATTCAAATAGCAAAAGCTTTAGAATGTGCACATAAAAATAATATTATTCATAGGGATGTAAAGCCACAGAATATATTAGTTACTGAAAGTGGAGTGGTAAAAGTTACTGATTTTGGAATAGCTAAAAGTTCAACTTCAGCTACTATAACTAATACTACAACAATAATGGGATCAGCACATTATTTATCACCAGAGCAAGCTAAAGGTACCTTTATTGATTTAAGATCAGATATTTATTCTTTAGGCATAGTTTTATATGAAATGGTAACGGGAGTACTTCCTTTTGATGGCGAGTCACCAGTTACAATTGCTTTAAAGCATATTCAATCAGAGCCAATTGAGCCTAAAAAATATAATAGTTCTATACCAGATAGTTTAAATAATTTAATAATGAAGTCTATAAGTAAAGAAACTATAAATAGATATCAGAATTGTAGAGAATTAATAAATGATTTACAAAAGATAAAGGAAAATCCAAATGCATCTATTGATGCTAAAATGAATTATGATGATGGTAGAACAATAGTAATGGAGCCTATTAGGCATGAAAGTATTCTAAATAAAGATGTAAAATCAGAACCTAATAAAAGTTTATATTCAAAGTCTGATTTTGAAAATGACTATGAAGAAGATGATGAAGAAGATGATGATAACTTCTTTGAATCAAAAGATAATTCAAAAAAAAGTAAGCGCAATAATAAAGTTATTATAATTGTTGGATCTGTAATTATTGCAATTGCATTATTAGGTGGAATTGCATTTGGTTCTGGATTATTAACAGGAGGAAGTACTAGCAGTAATAAGACTGTAACAGTTCCTAATATAGTTGGTATGACATTAGAAAATGCTACTAAGGAGTTAGAAAAGTTAGGATTGAAAATTAAGGTTTTAGAAACTGTTGAAAGCGATGAAGAAGAAAATACTATAATAGAAATGAATCCTGTATCAAATACAGATGCTAAAAAAGGTGATATTATAGAAGTAAAAGTTTCTGGTGGTCTATCTAAAGTAACAGTTCCTGACTTAAGAGATTATGAAATAAATTATATAGAAAATTTATTAAGTCAAAAGGGATTAGAGTGGAATATTACTTATAAATATAGTGAAAATATTAAAGCAGGATATCTAATAAGTCAGTATCCAGAAAGAGATAAGGAAGTTACAAAGGGAACAACAATTGAACTTACTATAAGTAAGGGACCAGAAGAAAAATTTGTATCAGTATCTAATTATCTAGGACAAAATGTAGATGCAGCAAAGAGCGAGTTAGAAGAGTTAGGATTGACAGTTATACTTCAAGAGCAACAAACGGATAGAGAATCTGAAAATGGAGTTGTATTAAGCCAATCTCTTGAAAGTGGAACTAAAATTTCTGCAGGTGCAAAAATAACTTTAACTTATGGAAAATATACAGCACCTAGCAATGTAGATATTAGCCAGTATTTAAGTATAGGTATGTCTTTAGAAGATGCTATTAATTCTTTAAATGCAGCAGGAATATCATATTCTATATCAGGAGGAACTCCACCGCAAAGTGATATGAGCCTATATACTGTAAAGGGATTTACAAATAAAATAAAGCAAGGTGAAACTGTTAAAATTCAAGTTGAAAAAACTAAAATTACAGAACCAACAGAGCCAAGTGAAGATGATACAGAGACGACAACTCCAGATGATGAAGATTCTACAGATGTAAGTGCAGGTTTAGATCAAGGAAGTAGTAATCCAGATTCTACAGCAGGTAACTAAAAAAGGATAAGATTGCTTAATTTTAGGCAATCTTATTTTTTTAAACTTTCTAAAAGAAAATATTGCATTTATTTTGAAATAGTGTTTATTATAAATAAGAAGAGTAAAAAGTTTGGAGGTACTATGAAAGGAAAAATAATCAAAGGAATTGGTGGATTTTATTATGTAAAAACTACTGATGGATTAATAGAATGTAAAGCAAGAGGAAAATTTAGACATAAGGATATGAAACCTCTTGTTGGAGATGATGTAGAAATATTAATAGATAATGGTAAAGGAGTTATTTGTGATATTCATGAAAGAACGTCTGAACTTATTAGACCTACAGTAGCTAATGTAACACAAGCATTTGTTGTTTTTGCTATAAAGAACCCTGATATTAATTATGATCTGTTAAATAGATTTTTAGTATTATGTGAGCATAATAATATTAAAGCCATAGTTTGCTTAAATAAGGTTGATTTAGTATCAGATGAGGAAAAAGAAATAGTTAAGAATAAAATAAATGCTATTGGATATGAAGTGTTATTTATTAATGCTAAAAAAGGTTTAGGGGTAGAATCATTAAAGGAAAAGTTAGATGGAAATGTAACAGTTTTATGTGGACCATCAGGAGCAGGAAAATCAACATTAATTAATACCCTAACAGAAAAATATCATATGGAGACAGGAGAAGTTTCTGATAAAATAGGAAGAGGTAAACATACTACTAGACATAGTGAACTTATTGATGTAGAAGATGGATACATAGTTGATACTCCAGGGTTTTCAACATTAGAAGTAACCTTTATAGAAAAAGATGATTTGAAATATTGTTTCCCAGAGTTTGAGGAATATAACAATCAATGTAAGTTTAGAGGTTGCTTACATTATAAAGAGCCTAATTGTGCTGTGAAAAATGCAGTTGAAGAAGGTAAAATTAATAATTTTAGATATGAATTTTATATAAGAACTTTAGAGGATATAATGAGTGGGAGGAGATATTAATGGTTAAAATAGCACCATCTATATTATCAGCAGATTTTTCGAAGTTAGGACAGGAAGTAGTAAAATTACACAATGCAGGAGCAGATTTTATTCATATTGATGTTATGGATGGGGAGTTTGTACCTAATATTACATTTGGAATGCCAGTAATAAAGGCTATAAGAAATAAAACGGATAAGGTTTTTGATGTACATTTAATGATAAATAATCCTCAAAGATATATTGATGAATTTATAGCTGCAGGAGCTGATATAATAACTTTACATTATGAAGCAGAAAGACATTTAGATAGAGCTATACAATATATTAAGTCAAAAGGAGTTAAGGCTGCAGTTGCATTAAATCCAGCTACACCAACAGTTGTTTTAAAGGATATAATTGCAAATTTAGATATGGTTTTAATAATGTCTGTTAATCCAGGGTTTGGAGGACAAAAGTTCATACCATATTCATTAAATAAAATTAAGGAAGTCAAGGAGATGGCGTTAAAGGCTAATAATCCTAATATTTTAATCCAAGTTGATGGTGGAGTAGATAAAAATAATGTGAAGGATGTTATTGAAGCTGGTGCTAATGTTATAGTAGCAGGATCTGCTGTTTTTGGAGATGGAAATATAGAAGAAAACATTAAAGCTTTAAGAGGGTAGAGATGAATTGTTTAATAGTAGCTGGAGGCGTTAAACCTAAAGATGAAATTATTAAGTATTATTCAGATCAGTGTGAGCTAATAATTGGGGTAGATAAAGGATGTAATTATCTTTTTGAAGCTAAAGTAAAGCCTCATTATATTGTAGGAGACTTTGATTCTTCAAATTTAGCTATAATAGATGAAATAGTTAAACAAGGTGTAGTTAAATATCAGTATCAATGTGAGAAAAATTTTACTGATTCTGAAGAGGCTTTTGAATTAGCAATTTCTAAAATGGTAAAAAAAATTATTTTTTTAGGAGCTACAGGACAAAGGTTTGATCATACATTAGGTAATTTAGGATTATTATTAAAAGCTTTGAATTCAGGAGTATTAACAGAAATAGTTGATGATAGAAATAAAATGTTTTTAATTAATAAAAATACCAGTATAAAAAGAGATAATAAATATAAGTATGTATCTTTTTTAGCGTATGATAGTATAGTAGAGGAGTTTAGCATAAAAGGTGCTAAATATAACTTAGATAAATATACTTTAAAAATTGGAGATTCTAGAACTGTATCTAATGAATTTATAACTGATGAAATTAGTTTAGAAATTTCTAATGGTAGTATTTTGGTAGTATATTCAAAAGATTAAAATAAAAAAATAAAAAAATTTTTTAAAAATAATCACCACTTAGCAGTTACTTGCATAATATGTATAGTAAGGAGTGGTGTTTTTATTTTAAATAAAACAGCATGTTTAAAATTATTTATGTAACAGAAAATGAATGGGGGGATTAATTTTGAAGATTGTTGCTATTAAATTACCAAAGTTTTTATCATCTATAATTAAGTTTTTTACTAGAAAAAAATAAGTACATAGGAGAAAAGTAGCAGAAGCTATTAAGGATAGTATGCCTTTTATTTATACATTATTAAATTTTAATAATAAAAAAAGCAATTGAATCAATCAATTGCTTTTTCTATTTGAACTTATATTGCTCTTTCAACCTTACCAGATCTAAGGCATCTTGTACAAACGTGAACAGTTTTTGGTGTTCCGTTAACTAAAGCCTTTACTCTCTTTATGTTAGGAGCCCAAGTTCTCTTAGATTGACGATGTGAGTGTGAGTATTGAGTTCCAGATACTACACCTTTATTACAAACTTCGCATCTTCTTGCCACTTGAAAACACCTCCTTATGTTTGAAGATAATTTCTCTTCAATAGGACAAAATAGATTTTAACATAGGTTATATAAAAAATGCAAGGATATTTCAAAAAAATATTTAAAAAAATTATATTATGTTGTTAAATGGCGAAGGAATAGGATAAATTTACTTGAATTAATATAGCAACTAATATACAATAATCTATATGGAAAGATAAAAAGGAGGATTTTCTATGGTAGGATATTCAAATGACCTTGGAAGTATACATTACTCTGAAGAAGTATTAGGAAAAATAGTAGGATTATCAACAATGGAATGCTATGGCGTTGTTGGTATGGTTTCTAAGAACGCTACTGAAGGCCTATGGGAGTTAATGAGAATTGAGAATTTAAGTAAGGGTGTTAAATTAAGATTTAATGATGAAGATAAATTAATAATAGAATTATCAATAATGGTTGAATACGGAACTAAAATTTCTGTAATAGCTAATAATATAATTCAAAAGGTGCGTTATAGTGTTGAAAATTATACTGGACTAAAGGTAGCTTCAGTTACAGTTAATGTTCAAGCGGTAAGAGTCTAGGAGGGAACAGGATGAAATATGATAGAATAAACGGCCATGATTTTTACAATATGGTTGTTAATGCTAGTAATAGATTATTGGAGGAAAGTGATTTCGTTAACGCGTTGAATGTTTTCCCTGTGCCAGATGGTGACACAGGTACTAATATGTCAATGACTTTTAAGTCTGCTGTAAAAGAAATAGAAAACTTAAATTCAGAATCAATTGGAGAAACTTCAAAGAAATTAGCAAAGGGTGCTTTAATGGGAGCAAGAGGTAACTCAGGTGTTATCTTATCTCAAATACTTAGAGGGATTTCTAAAGGATTAGAAGGAAAAACAAGCGTTGATAGTGCTGAATTTGCAAATGCATTTGTAGAAGGAAGCAAAGCAGCTTATAAAGCCGTAATGAAACCGACAGAAGGTACTATACTTTCAGTTATTAGAGCTGCATCAGAAGCAGCTGTAAAAAGTGATAAAACTGATATAGTAGAACTTTTAAGTGAAATAGTGGTTGAAGCAAAGGTAATGCTAGATAGAACTCCAGATCTTTTACCAGCACTTAAAAAGGCTAAGGTTGTAGATTCAGGTGGTATGGGATTATATATCATATTACAAGGAATGTATGATGCATTAAAAGATGGAATAAAAGCAGAAATAAAAGATATATCTTCTAAAGGATCAAATGGAGCAAGTGCTCAAGCTATAGAAGATATAGATATTAAGTTTGGATACTGTACAGAATTTATAATATTAGGAGATGCTTCTAAGGCTAAAGCATTCCAAGATGAAATCGAACCTCTTGGTGACTCTATGATTGTTGTTGGATATGATGATGTAATAAAAGTACATATTCATACTAATGACCCAGGATTAGTATTATCTAAGGCAGTAGCTGTAGGTGAACTATCTAAAATTAAAATAGATAATATGAGAGAAGAGCATAGAGAAGTTTTAATGTCAAAAGAAGAATACGCTACAGGTAAAGTTGAAGAAGCAGAAGCAGAAGTAGCAGTAGAAAAGAAAAAGTATGCCTTTATTTCAGTAGCTATGGGAGAAGGAATAACTAATGTTCTTAAAGATTTAGGTGTTGATTACGTAATTGAAGGTGGTCAAACTATGAATCCATCAACTCAAGATATGATGGAATGTATATCTAAGTTAAATGCTGACCACATATTTATTTTACCTAACAATAAGAATATAATTATGGCAGCAACTCAAGCAGCAGAAATATCAGATAAGGATGTTAGAGTTATACCAACTAAGAGTATTCCTCAAGGGATTACTTGTATAACTATGTTTAATGCAGAACATGAAGTTGATGAAAATGAGGCTGCTTTAATGGAAGCATTGGAACTTGTTAAGACAGGCTCTGTAACTTATGCAGTTAGAGATACTGAAATGGATGGAATAGAGATTAAAGAAGGTAATATGCTTGGCCTTATTGAAGGAAAAATCAATAAGGTTGGAGAAGATTACTTTAAAGTAGCAGAAGATGTTTTAGAGTCTATGATAGATGAAGATAGTGAACTTATAACTATATTCTATGGTAAAGACGTAGATGAGAGTAAAATAGAAGAGTTTACAGAAAAATTAGAAGAAAAGTATGAAGAGTGTGATGTACAATTGTACAAAGGAGATCAACCTTTATACTACTTTATAATGGCTGTAGAGTAATTATTTTCAAAAGCACAAGGAAGTTGATTTCTTGTGCTTTATTTTTTTTATTTAATATTATAAAATTATATTTATTATTTAAGAATTAGGAGAAATAAAATGGATATATCACAAGATGTAAAATATCTAAAGGGTGTTGGACCTAAATTATTAGAAAAGTTAAATAGATGTGGAATATTTACTGTTTTAGATTTGCTTTTATATTTTCCAAGAGATTATGAGTTTTTAAGAAGTAATATTCCCTTTAATGAAATAGATGAAGAGGATAAGCAAGTATTAACTTGTGTATGTGTAGGAATAGATAGAGATGTTAGGACTAAGACTGGAAAAATACTAACTACTATAAGATTTAATTATTTAGGAAATTTAGTTATAGGTAAGTGGTTTAATCAAGGATTTATAAAGAATACATTTAAGGTTGGGCAAAGTTATGATTTGATGGGGAAATTTAAAAGAGTTACCAATAGACTTGAAGTTATTAATCCTATAGTAGGGGTTAAATTAGCTAAGGAAAATGAAATAGTACCTAAATATAGTTTAAAAGGTGATTTAACAGATAAAATATTAATAAAGCTTATAGGAAGTTGCCTAGAACAAATAAATATAAAAGATAATTTGCCAAGATATTTATTAGAAAAATATAAAATGACTAATTTGGATTTTGCTATAAAAAACATTCATTTTCCTACGGGAAAGAGAGAACTTGAATTGGCTATAAATAGATTAAAATTTCAAGAGTTATTTACATATTCAATGAAATTATTAATGCTTAAAAAGAATCTAAGAACTAAAAACGGAATTGAATTTAGATTAGTAGAAGAATTAAAAGATTTAAAGGCTGCTTTACCCTATAGTCTAACAGATGCACAGACAAGAGTGGTAAGAGAAATTTTAAGAGATCAAAAAAGTCCATGGCCTATGAATAGATTAGTCCAAGGTGATGTTGGTAGTGGAAAAACAGTAGTAGCTTTAATAGCTATGTTTAATGTTATTAAAAATGGATATCAGGCAACTTTAATGGTTCCTACTGAAATATTAGCTAATCAACATTATTTAGAGGCTAAGAAGTTATTAGAACCTTTTGATATACATATTGAGTTATTAACAGGAAGCACTTCTTTGAAGGAGAAGAAGCGTATAAAGGAACTTATCACTACAGAAGAACCTGTAATAGTAATAGGAACTCATGCTTTAATTCAAGAGGATGTAGACTTTAAAAACTTAGGGTTAGTTATAACAGATGAGCAGCATAGGTTTGGAGTAGAACAAAGAAGTAAACTTATAAATAAAGGAAGACGTCCTGATGTTATGGTAATGACAGCAACTCCAATTCCAAGAACTTTAGCATTATATGTATATTCCGATTTAGATATATCAGCTATAGATCAGTTACCTCCAGGAAGAAAACCTGTTGATACAAGATTTTTTAATGAAAATGAAAGATTATCTGCTTATGATTTAGCTTTAGAGGAGATTCATAAGGGCCGCCAAGTTTATATAGTATGTCCTCTTATTGAAGAAGATGAGGATATGAAGCTAAATTCTGTTGAAAAATTATATGATGAATTAAGTGATGGCATATTTAGAGGAATACCTATAGAAATTTTACATGGCAAAATGAAGCCAAAAGAAAAGGATGAAATAATAAATAGATTTAAGCAAAATGAAACAAAGGCTATAATTTCAACTACAGTAATAGAAGTTGGTGTTAATGTTCCTAATGCGTCTGTTATGATAATTGAAAATGCAGAAAGATTTGGATTAGCACAGCTGCATCAATTAAGAGGTAGAGTTGGAAGAGGAAGCTATGAATCGTATTGCATATTAATTGCAAAGGCTAAAACTGAAAATACTAAAAAAAGAATGGAGATTATGACTACTTCAACTGATGGTTTCTATATATCTGAAGAGGATTTAAAATTAAGAGGATCAGGTGAGATGTTTGGAAGAAGGCAAAGTGGAGATGAGGAGTTTATTTTGGCCAATATATATGATGATATGAATATATTAAGATGTGCTAAAAGTGAAGCAAAAATATTGCTAGATTCAGATGAGGAAGAAAAAATTAAGTTCTGCAATGAGGTAAAAAATTCCTTAGAAAGATGGAGTAAATATATTTGCTTTAATTAAGTGAATTTCTAAATTTTAATTTGTCTAAATAAATTTATTTATATAAACGAAGAGAATAGTCAATTCCATAAGTGAACTCTAAAATTCAATTATAATAAAAAAATTGTTAATAAATTAATTATATGTTAGAATTATAATGTTAATGACAAAGGAGGAAATTAAATGAGAATTATAGCAGGAAAAGCAAGAGGACGTAAGTTAATACCTCCAGCAACTATGGAAACTAGACCTACTTTAGATAGAGTTAAGGAAGCTATGTTTAGTACAATACAAAATTATTTATTAGATGCAGTAGTAATTGATGTATTTGCTGGAACAGGTAGTTTAGGATTAGAAGCAGCAAGTAGAGGGGCTAAGGAAGTATATTTAGTTGATAAGAGTGCTGTAACATTTCCGTTATTAAAAGAAAATGTGAAAAATTTAAAGTTTGAAGATTTTTGTTTTCCTTTAAATATGGATTCATATGAAGTTCTTAGAAATTTAGCTAAAAAGGGTAAGGTAATGGATGTTATTTTTATAGATCCTCCTTATTGCAGAGAAATGATTCCAGAAGCAATTAAAATTGTTGAGGAAAATAATATGTTAGCTGAAGATGGTATAATAGTAACTAAAATAGATTCAATAGAAGAAATTTATGAAGGGTATGAAGATATCAAATTGTTTAAAAGTAAGAAATATGGTAACACAACAGTTTGTTACTATAAATATATTAGAGAATAACATGGGGAGTAAATTATGAGAGTTGCAATTTATCCAGGTAGTTTTGATCCTGTTACTAATGGTCATTTAGATATTATTACAAGAGGATCAAAGGTATTTGATAAACTTATAGTTGGTGTTTTAGTCAATGTTGATAAGGTAGGGTTATTTCCTATTGAAGAGAGGGTTGAGCTTATAAAAAGAGTTACAAAGCATTTAGAAAATGTTGAGGTTGTAAGTTTTAACGGGCTCTTAGTTGAATTGGCTAAAAAAAATAATGCAAGAGTTATATTAAAAGGGTTAAGAGCGGTATCAGACTTTGAGTATGAGTTTCAGATGGCATTGATGAATTCTCAATTAGATTCAGATGTTGAAACTTTATTTATGACTACGTCTGCAGCTAATTCATTTTTAAGTTCATCATCAGTTAAGCAAGTTGCTAAATTTGGTGGAAATATTAATGGCTTAGTTCCGGATGAAATAGTTGATGATGTTATTAGAAAGATTAAGGGATAAAACTTAGGGGGTATATTTTGGAAAAGGTAGAATTGAATGTTATTGAACTATTAGAGTATTTGCAAGATATGGTGGAAAGTTCACCTAAAATGCCTATAACAGGAAAAACAATTATTGATAAGAAAGAGTTTAATGAAGTAATAGATCAAATAATTAATTATTTGCCAGATCAGTTTAAAAAGGCCCAGTGGGTTGTTAATGAAAAAGATAGAATTCTTCAAGAAGCACAAAAAGAATTCGATAATGTAAAAAAAGAAACAGTAGAAATAATGAAGCAAAATGTTGAGACCCATGATCTTGTTAGAGAAGCTAAAATGAGAGCAAGTGAAATAATAGCTCTAGCACAAAGAGATGCTAAAGCTATTAGAATAGGTTCTAGAGAATATTCAAATGAAATTTTAATGCAATTAGATGTTGAAATAGAAAAACAAAAGGAACAGTTAATTAAATCTATGCAAGAATCTTTTGAAAAAGTAGCAAAGCAAATAGATGAAAATTTAACACAAACAGGAACAATAATTAAAGAAAATATAGCTGAATTAAGAACGATGTAGCTTTTTTATGAGTAAAATTATTAAAGTTCCTATTAATAAAAGTGACAAAGTTAATGAAATTATTATTGAAATATTGAAATTATCAATAGTAGCAGAGGAGGTATAAGCGGTATATTGTAGTGAGAAAATGCTGCTAATGATAAAAGTTATGCTAAAGCTTAGTACTCCTTGAATAAATTTCATAAAGCTATATTTTGCTAAAGAAATATCATATTTATAGACAAATGAGCTTATTTGCGCTATTACTGATAAGCTAGAAAAAGAACAAATAAAGCTTATTATAGCTAGTTTAAATGGAAGTGTTAAAGGTAAGGTAGTTATAAGATTACAACCATTAGTAAACTCAACACTGCCTAGAAATAGTCCATAAATTGAATATTTAGGAAGATTTAAAAAAGCTTCTATATTATTAAAAGCAATGCTTATATAAGCATTGTTTTTTATTATACTTATGATTATAGAGAATAGTACTACAAAAGCACCAACTTGTAATGTAGTATTAATTCCATTATCTAAAGCAGATTTTAAAGCAGAACCAAAGTTCATATTGGTATTATTTTCAGGTAATTCCTTCATAGAAGATGTTGTTTTACTTGGATTTATTGTTAAAATACCTACAATAATAGGGGATAAATAATTAGCGATAAGTAAAATAAAACCTAATTTCACATCTCCTAACATTGTTGCTCCAATAGAGCCTATTATGAACATAGGGCTTGCATTGCTAGCTATATTTAAAAGTCTTTGGAACTCACTTTTATCTATGTATCCTAAGGAATAAAGATCACAACAGTACTTACAACCGAGAGGATAACCACTTAAAAAGCTAGCAACTATGGGGAATGAAGAGGATTTTGAAAGCTTAAGAGGCTTACAAAGTATTGGTCCTAATATTTTTGAATATAATCCAACTCCGTCATAGGAAATTAAAAGGTTGCATATTACGGAAAAAGGAAAAATTGTTGGAATGATAGTCTTTACCACTAAGCTTACTCCGATTAATGCTGCATCTATACAGCTTTGTAGATTGTATACAAAAATAAAAATAAACATTGTGATTAAAACACACATAAAGTAATTATGGTTTTTGTCAAATAGTTTAAAAAGTAGTAACAGTAGAAAAAATATGATTATTAATAAAAAAATAATACTATACATGGTATTCCCTCCCATCTATAGTATTTATATGCGGTATACATAAAGTATTATTAATATTTTATTATTGGACTTTGAAGATAATCTTTATTTGGGTTTATTTTATTATTTAAATTTGCATAAGCAGCTGTAGCTTGTATATCAAATTGAAGTAAAGGATTATTAGTAAAACGTGGAACTTTGGTAATAAGGGGGATGGAGGAGTTTCTTTTTATTAATGAAAGAACTTCTCTTCCTCTATTGTTAAAGCCTAGAACTCTTGCGTAAAGGTTATTTGGATTATCTATATTTAAAAAAGTATTAGAATCAAGTCCAAGATAAATATGAGTTAGAATTCTTGAAATTTTACTATATGTATATCTCTTGCTCTTTACTTTTAAAATAAAATCTTCATAAGAATTTGATGAAGTTATTTCTTTTATCAATTTATTTTCTAAGCCTTCCGTTATCTCATAAAGATTGTTAAAGTTTATACAATTTGTTTGGATTTTATATTTTATAAATTTAAACATATCTTCATCAAAGACAAGAGGATAGTTCTCATCTTGCAATTTACTAAATATTTCATAAGATTCTTTAGGAATTAAATTTTTTAAGTTTTCTAAAGAATTTTTGTTTTTTAACAGCTCTCTAATTGCTGTAGCTGATGAAAAGGAATTAGAGAGATTTTTATCGTTGTAGTTAGATCCTTCTCGTTTTAATGTAGAAGGGGTAATTGTGCTGTTTAGTCTAAGAATAGACTTTATGTATTCAATGCCTAAAATATTATTTGATGAAGTTATTATCTTGTTTATCTCTTCGTCTTTTAAGTATTGTATTAAGCTTTTTTCACGAGCTTTTGCAAATGTATCTCCTTTAGCTAAATGCTCCTTTATAAGAGATTTTAGCTGAGTATCTTCGTTAACTAAAATCTTTGAAAGTGCCGTTAGTTTATCTACATCTCCACATTCAGAACCGAAAAATAAATTATTAACAATACCAAGATTATGAAGAATTGATACAGAGCCTTTTGCAAAAAATTCCGCAGATGAAACTGCGTAGTATGTAGGAAGTTCAATAATTAAATCTACTCCGTTATTTAAGGCCATTTCAGTTCTTTTCCATTTGTCAATTATTGCAGGACCACCTCTTTGAACGAAGTTTCCACTCATTACACAAATGATAGCATCGGCATTTGTATTCTTTTTTGCTTCTCTTAAATGATAAAGGTGTCCATTGTGAAATGGATTATATTCAGTAATTATTCCAGTTATATTCATATTTAAACTCCTTTTTGGGAAATATAAAAATATTATAGCATAGAGGAGGAAATGTGGAAGGATTTATATAATATTTATATTATATAAGTTTAAATATATAGTAAAATTCAGAAAATTTATAATATAAAGAATTAAATTTTTGAGTAATTTAGGTATTGAAAAATATGTACTCATAGGAGTATAGTAATAGTGAAGATGAGACCGTACAAAGTCGAAAGGGGAAATTAAATATGGAACTTATGGATAAATTATGGAATGCGGCTAAGGAAAATAAGCAAAGAATAGTTTTACCTGAAGGTGATGAAGAAAGAACTATTATTGCTACTGAAAAAATTCAAAAATTAGGTTTAGCCTTTCCAATCCTAGTTGGTAATGAAGAAAAAATATTAGAAAAAGCTAAAGAACTTGGAGTTGATTTAACTGGTGTTGAAATAGTCAATCCAGACAAATCAGATAGACTTCAAGATTATATAAATGCATTTTATGAGTCAAGAAAAAGTAAAGGAATGACTTTAGAGAAAGCTGACAAAATCGTTAGAGATCCATTATATTTCGGAACAATGATGGTTAAATTAGATGATGCTGATGGAATGGTATCAGGTGCTGTTCACACAACTGGAGATTTATTAAGACCAGGTTTACAAATTATTAAAACTGCACCAGGAGTATCTGTTGTATCAAGTTTCTTTATCATGATGGTACCAGGATCTAAGTACGGAGAAAATGGAATGTTATTATTCTCAGACTGTGCTGTTAATCCAAATCCAAATTATGAACAATTAGCAGCTATTGCTATTGCAACTGCTGATACAGCACGTAACCTTTGCAAAGTAGAGCCAAGAGTTGCGATGTTATCATTTTCAACAATGGGAAGTGCTGATCATGAGATGGTTGACAAGGTTAGAAAAGCAACAGAACTTGCAAAAGAATTAAGACCGGATTTATTAATCGATGGTGAATTACAATTAGATGCAGCTATAGTAGAAAGTGTTGCAGCTCAAAAAGCGCCAAATAGTAAAGTTGCTGGTAAGGCAAATGTATTAATATTCCCAGATTTACAATCAGGTAATATTGGATATAAGTTAGTTCAAAGATTTGCAGGAGCAGAGGCTATAGGACCAATGTGTCAAGGATTTGCTAAGCCAATTAATGATTTATCAAGAGGATGTAACTCAGAGGATATCGTTAATGTTGTAGTATTAACTGCAGTTCAAGCACAAGCTCAAAATGCAAAATAGTAAAATTAAACAATTTAAGAGGTGTTCAAAGATGAAAGTATTAGTTATAAACTGTGGAAGTTCTTCACTTAAATATCAATTAATCGATATGACAACAGAAGAATCACTAGCACAAGGATTAGTTGAAAGAATAGGTATTGAAGGTTCTGTTTTAACTCAAAAGGTTGAAGGTAGAGATAAATACATAGTAAAACAACCTATGGCAGATCACAAAGATGCAATAAAGTTAGTTTTAGAAGCTTTAGTAGATGAGAAAAACGGTGTTATTTCTTCAATGGATGAAATTTCAGCAGTAGGACATAGAGTTGTACACGGTGGAGAAAAGTACAATAAGTCTGTTATAATTGATGCAGAGGTTAAGTCATATATAGAAGAATGCTTTAAATTAGCTCCACTTCACAACCCAGCAAACATGATAGGAATTAATGCTTGTGAAGAATTAATGCCAAATACACCAATGGTAGCTGTATTTGATACTGCTTTCCATGGAACTATGCCAGAAGAAGCATATATCTATGCTTTACCATATGAGTTATATAAGAAGCACGGAATAAGAAAATATGGATTCCACGGAACTTCACATAAGTATGTTTCACAAAAAGTTGCTGAAGTTATGGGAAGAGATATTAAAGACTTAAAAATAATTACTTGTCATTTAGGAAATGGTGCAAGTTTATGTGCTGTTAAGAATGGTGTATCTGTTGATACTTCAATGGGATTCACTCCACTTGAAGGTGTTGCAATGGGAACAAGATGTGGTAATATAGATCCAGCTATAGTTACATTCTTAATGAAAGAAGAAGGATTATCGGCTGATGAAGTTAATGATTTAATGAATAAAAAATCAGGAGTTCTTGGAATATCAGGAATAAGCTCAGACTTCAGAGATATTGAAGATGGTGCATTTAAGGATAAGGACCCAAGAGCAATATTAGCACTTAAAGTATTTGAATACAAAGTAAGAGCTACAATTGGATCATACGCTGCTATAATGGGTGGAGTAGATGCTATAGTATTTACTGCTGGTGTAGGAGAAAATGGACCAGAAACTAGAGAAGAGTGCCTAAAAGGATTAGAATTCTTAGGAGTAGAAATAGATAAAGAAGCTAACAATGTTAGAGGTAAGGTAAGAGAAATATCTAAAGCAGGATGCAAAGTTAAAGCTTTCGTTATACCTACAAACGAAGAATTAATGATTGCTAGAGATACTTTAGAATTAATACAAAAGTAATTTGTATATAAAGCTTGACTTTTAATGTCGACCTTTATATAATAAATTGTGTTTGAATTCAGTAAATTTTAGCGAGGAGTGAAATATTGCTTTGGCTCAAGCTGTACATAGTGTATAATATACCTTGAAGGTATGAGGATTATATCCAGGGCTTAAGATATGGTAATTAATTTTTCAGACTTATTATCTAAAAAGAACAGAAAAAAACAAATATCTTTATCATTCGAGTTAGAACCATTTGAATTCGAAGGAGAAGAAATTAGAGCAATTGAAAAAGTTTCTGTAGAAGGGGTTGCAATATCAGAAAATGATGTTATAGTAATAAATGCTTCTATAAAAACAAAACTAAAGCTAAATTGTTCTAGATGCTTAGATACCTTTATCTATCCAATAGATATTGATATAGAAGAAAGGTTTACAAACAATAAGGAACTTGATAGTGAGGAAATTATGTTTGTAGATGGTGATACACTAGATATTACCGAGATTATTGAAAATAGTATTATTTCAACCTTACCTATCAAAAGACTTTGCAAGGAAGACTGTAAGGGACTATGTTCTCAATGCGGTGCAAATAAAAATGTTGAAAATTGTAGTTGTTTAGATTATGATGTTGATATTAGGCTTGCAAAGCTTAGAGAGTTGTTTGGGGAATAAGGAGGTGTAATAATGGGAAATCCAGCTAGAAAGACATATAGAGCAAAAAGAGATTCTAGAAGAGCTCAAACTTTTAAGTTAAGCTTACCAGGAATAGTTGAATGTCCACAATGCCACGAAATGAAGATGGCTCACAGAGTTTGTAAGAACTGTGGATTCTACAAAGGTAAAGAAGTAGTTGCTTCAACTGAAGAATAAAAGAAAGTCTTATGACTTTCTTTTCTTTATATATAAAGAAATAAGGGGTGAAAGAAATGAGAATTGCTATAGATGGTATGGGTGGAGATAATGCACCACAAGCTGTTGTTAATGGTGTAGTGCAAGCTCTTAAAGAATTTAATGATTTGGAGTTTTTTATAACAGGGCCAGAAGATATAATAAAAGAGCAATTAAAGCAAGAAAATTATACTGGTGATAAAATAACTATAGTAGATGCAAAAGAAGTTATATCAACTAATGAGCATCCAGTTATGGCTATAAGAAAAAAGAAAGATTCAAGTTTGTGTAAAGCTTTAAATTTAGTTAAGGAAAAAAGGTGTGATGCTGTTTTATCAGCAGGAAGTACGGGAGCTTTTTTAGCAGGTTGTAATTTTATTGTAGGAAGAATTAAAGGCGTTAAGAGACCAGCACTAACTCCTATTATGCCAGGAAAGAATGCACCATTTATGATTGTAGATGCAGGAGCTAATGTAGATTGTAAGCCAGAGTATTTAGTTCAGTTTGCTCATATGGGTAGAGAATATTATAAAGGTGTATTAAAAGTAGAGAACCCTAGTGTTGGATTAGTTAATATTGGTGCTGAAGAAGAAAAAGGTAATGAATTAACTAAAAATACATACCAATTATTAAAAAATGAAAAGGGACTAAACTTTATAGGAAATGTAGAACCTAGAGATGTTACTTCAGGCGATACTAATGTTCTCGTTTGTGATGGCTTTGCAGGTAACACAATTTTAAAAATGTATGAAGGAACAGCATCTACTCTTTTAAATATAATTAAAGATGAAATTACTTCTAGTGGTGTTAAAGCAAAGGTTGGAGCCCTTTTCTTGAAACCTGTATTTAAAGGTATAAAGAAAAAGTTTGATTATAAAGAATATGGTGGAGCACCGTTTTTAGGTGTTGATGGAATTTGTATTAAAGCACATGGAAGTTCTGATGGAAAAGCTTTTAAAAATGCTATAAGACAAAGTAAACAATTCTATGACAGTAAAGTATTAGAAAAAATTAAAGAAGAATTAGAGTTAAAGGCTTAGAGTTTAAAGAAAGTATAAGTTATAATATATTTTATTAAGTAAAAGAAAAAATGTTTTATTAGTCGTTTTCATAATAAATATAAGTAATTATATTGACGACAATAAAAATATATAATATTATCTAAATGGGTGTGTTTAGGAGGTGAAAGAATGTTTGAAAAGATTAGAGAAATCATTGCTGATAAGCTAAGTATTAATGAAGACGAAATAACTATGGATTCAGCATTTTTAGAAGACTTAAATGCAGATTCTTTAGATATAGTTGAACTTATAATGGCTTTAGAAGATGAGCTAGATATGGAAATTCCAGACGAAGACGCAGAGAACTTTGTAACTGTTGGTGATGTAGTTAGATTTGTAAAGTCACATGTTGAGGAATAAATAAAATCCCGCAGTATTTGCGGGATTTTATTTATAAAGTACTTTTATAAAAAACTAAATAGTTTATTCTTGAATTTGTTTATATAAGCAAGTTGAAGAATAAACTTGAAGGAGTGTAAATAATGAATAGTTTCTATCAGAGAGAAGCTGAAGATATAATAGGTATTAAGTTTAATGAACCTAAATTATTATTGACGGCTTTAACTCATTCATCATATGCAAATCAACATAGGGATGAAGAATATAATGAAAGATTTGAATTTTTAGGAGATGCCATTCTTCAAGTATGTATTACTGAATATTTATTTTTAAATTATAAAGAAAAAAGTGAAGGAGAATTAACTAAGATACGTAGTTTAATTGTTTGTGAAAATTCTTTATATGAAATAGGGAAATCTTTAAACTTAGGTTACTTATTAAGAATGAGTAAAGGTGAAGAGTTAACTGGAGGAAGAGAAAGAGTATCCTTAATAGCTGATGCTGTAGAAGCCTTAATAGCAGCTATATATTTAGATAAAGGTTTAGAATTTGCAAAAGATTATATTATAGGTAGATTCGAAGATATAATAAATCGTGCAATAAATAATGATATAATATTAGATTATAAGACTAGATTACAAGAATATCTTCAAAAAAATGGAGAGGTATCTATAGTATATGAACTTATTAAGTTTGAAGGGCCTCCACATAGAAGAAAATTCTATACAAAACTTATAATTGACAATAACGAACTAACTTGTGGTGAAGGTTATAGTAAGAAGGAGTCAGAGCAAAATGCAGCAAAAGCAGCATTAAAGGTTTTGGAGGATAAAAATGAGTAAGAATTATTATATAATTCCTGTTTTTATTTCTCATCAAGGATGTCCACATCAGTGCGTGTTTTGTAATCAAGATAGAATAGCAGGAAAATATGAAGAAGTTTTTGCTAGTGATGTTAGAAAAATTATAGATGAATATTTAGGTACTATAAATAGTAAAGGTGCAACTATAGAAGTATCATTTTTTGGAGGCACATTTACTGCAATTGATGTTAATAAGCAAAAAGAGTTGTTAGAAGTTGCTAGAGAGTATAAGGAAAAAGGTCTAATACATAAAATAAGGTTATCAACAAGACCAGATGCTATACTGCCATATATCTTAGGATATTTAAAGGAATATAAGGTTGATATAATAGAGCTTGGAGTTCAATCTTTAGATGATGAAGTTTTAAGAAAAGCTGGTAGAGGACATAGTGTTAATGATGTAGTAGTTGCATCTAAACTTATTAAGGAAGCAGGATTTACTTTAGGTCATCAAATAATGCCAGGATTACCAGGGGATAATTTTGAAATTGATATAGAAACTACTAAAAAGTCAATTGAAATGAAGCCAGATATATGTAGAATATATCCATCATTAGTTATTAAAGATACTCCTATGGAGGATATGTATAAAAGAGGAGATTATGTACCATACTCTTTAGATGAAGCTGTATATATTAGTGGTGAAATGTTAAAGTTATATAATGAAGCTAAAATTAAGGTAATTAGAATTGGATTACAGCCAACAGATACTATTACTACAGGAAAAGATATAGTAGATGGACCTTTTCATCCAGCTTTTAGAGAATTAGTAGAAGGACACTTAATTTGTGAGACTTTAGATAAAAGATCTCCAAAGGAAAAGGATATTATAGTTGAAATCAATGAAAAGGATGTTAGTAAGCTATATACCAATAAAAAGCAGTATTTTAAAGCTTTTTTAGCTAATAGACAAGGTAAGGTATATGTTAATACTAACAATAAGGTTAAAAAGGGAAGAGTTAAGCTAACAATTATTGAGAAGAGGGAAGAATTTAAAATATAATTGTGGAAGTTTAAACTTTAGTAGTTAAAATAATAAAAGATATGAATTTAGGTGACAAGGGGCAAAGGGTATATAGCAAGATAAGTAATAATATTCTTGTTTATAAGCTTTGAATCTTGTCATTGTTTTATTGATATTTCTTTAGCTTTGCTATAAACTAGAGAAAGAATGGAGTGAGAGTTATTATGAAAGCGAAGACAAGAGAAAAAATGATATATATAATTAGTATTTTTATGCTTATAGTATTTTTACTAAGTTTAGTACCAGCTTTTATATAAAAAGATAAGGAGTGGATTTATGTTTTTAAGGTCACTTGAGATACGTGGATTTAAATCTTTTGCAGATAAGACTGAATTGAGATTTAAAAAGGGAGTAACTGCAGTTGTTGGACCTAATGGTAGTGGAAAAAGTAACGTTTCTGATTCTGTAAGATGGGTGCTTGGAGAGCAAAGTGTGAAAAGTCTTAGAGGAGGTAAAATGGAAGATGTTATTTTTGCAGGAACACAATTTAGAAAACCCTTAGGACTTGCACAAGTATCCCTTACTTTAGATAACTCAGATGGAACATTATCAACGGACTACAATGAAGTAACAGTAACTAGAAGAATATTTAGATCTGGTGAAACAGAGTATTTAATTAATAATCAAAAATGTAGATTAAAGGATATTACTGAATTATTTATGGATACAGGTATAGGTAAAGAAGGGTATTCTATAATTGGACAAGGTAAAATTGATGCAATATTAAGTGGTAAGCCAGAAGAAAGAAGGGCTTTATTAGAAGAGGCTGCTGGAATTGTTAAATATAAGTCTAGAAAAGAAGAAGCTGAAAAAAGACTTGATAACACTGATAGTAATTTAGTTAGAATTAGAGATATAATAGCAACTTATGAAGAGAGACTTGAGCCATTAAGAGTAGAAAAGGAAAAGGCTGTAAAATATAAAGCTTTAGCAGAAGAGTTAAATGTAAAAGAAGTTTCTATATTAGTTAATCACATTGATAGAGTTTCAAAAGATATAGATGGATTATCTGGTGAAATAGAAAAAAGACAAGAATCAATAGAGAGTAAAAGAGAAAAGCTTAAGGCTCATAAAAATGTTTTAGATGAGTTGCAAATAAAAATAGAAAATATAGAAAAGAAAAATAAATTAGAAAAAGAAGAATATTATACGAAAAAGGAAGAGGCTACAAATCATCTTAGAGATATTGAGCTTTTTAAAGAAAGAATTAATAATTTTAAATCATTAATAGAAAAAGAAGAAAATGAAATAAAACTTTTAAAAGAGGACCTAGAAAAAGTTACTTTAGAAAAGAAGGACTTAGAAGAAAAGTTAAATGAAAAGAGTAAAGAAAGTAAAGATAAGGGTTCTGAAATTAAAAGTGTAGAAAGATTAATTAATGATATAACTATAAAAATTGACAAAATAGAAAAGGAACTTAATATCTTAAAAAATAATGAATTTGAAATTATATCTAGAAATTCTGATATTAATAATACAATTCAAAGTTTAAAAAAAGAAATAAATGAAAAAAATGATATACAGGAAAGTTTAGATAAATCAATAGCTACTTTAGAAGGAAATCTAGCGATTAATATAGGAACTATAGAGGAAGTTAAACTAAAGCTTATACATACAAAAGATAATATTTCTAAATTAGAAGAAGAGGTAGTATCAATAAGAAAAGAGTTATCTAAAACACATTCTCTTTTAAATAATCAAGATAATAAGCTTAAAATGTTATCAAAAAAAATTAATGAGTCAGAAGCTACTCATAATACTTTAGAAACTTTAGAAAAGCATTATGATGGATATAATAGAACAGTAAAGAGTTTAATGGAGCATGTTGAAAAGGGTAGAGTTCAAGGAATAAAGGATATAAAAGTACTTGGTGAAGTTTTTGAAGTGGAGAAGAAGTATGAAGTTGCCATTGAGATAGCCTTAGGAGGTGCAATATCTAATGTAATAACTGTTAATGATACTGATGCTAAAAACTTAATTTCATATTTGAAGAATAGAGGATTAGGTAGAGCAACATTTTTACCTTTAAATATTATTAGAGGTAAAAAGTTAGAAGTACCTAATGATATTAAAAAAGCTAAGGGATATATAGGAATTGCTTCAGAAATTCTAAAGTATGATATAAGATATAAAGGTGTAATAGAATATAATCTAGGTAGAACTATAATTGCTGAAAATATGGATTGTGCTCTTAATATATCTAAAATTGGAAGGCATAATTATAAAATAGTTACATTAACTGGTGAGGTAATTAACCCAGGAGGTGCCTTAACAGGTGGTAGTATACAAGGTAAAAATGCGAATCTTTTAGGTAGAAAAAGAGAAATTGAAGAGTTAGCTCAAAATATATTAAGGCTAAAAGAACAGTATGATAATGAGGTCTATAAGTTTAATGAAATAAAGCTAAAAATAAAGAACTTAGATGAAGAGATATTAAATAAAAGAGAAGAAGTTCATAGCAAAAATATAGAGTTAACAGTATTAGAAGGTGAAATAAAAAACCTTATAAATGATGGAGATAAATTAAATAAAAATATTGAAAGCTCTAAGAGAAGAAAAGAAGAGAATAATAATATAATTAACTTGTTAATAGAAAGGCTAGAAAATAAAAAAGAAGAACTTAATAAGTTAGACCTTAAAAGTGCCGAAAGAAAAGAAAAGGTTAAATTAATTGAGGAAGAACTCGTTAATAATAATAATGAAAGAGATTCTTTAAAAGAAAAGTTAGTTAATTTAAAAGTTAATAGTGCAACTTTAGAGGAAAGTCTTCAAGGCCAAAGAATGCAATTATCTTCTAAGAATTTCGAGATAAGAGAAAAAGAAAATAAGATAAATCAATTGCAAGAGGAGATTTCTGTTAAACATAACAATATTAATTCTTTATCTGAAAATGTTAAAAATAAAGAAAATATATTAAAAGAAATAGAACAAAGAGTTTTAGAATTAGAAAATTCCTTTAGAGAAGATGAAATTATTAAGGTTGAACTTAAAGAAAGCTATAAGGCTAAGGAAAGTATAACTAGTGAAATAATAGAAGTAATAAGAGTAGAAGAAAATGAATTAAACAAAAGAGCTATACAACATGCTAAAATAGAAAGTGAGCAAGAAGCTCTTTATAATAGATTGAATAGTGAATTAAATTTAACTCTTGCCGAAGCAAAAGAGATAGCTGTTAGTGTTGAAAATACGAATATGCTTAAAGATGAAATTTCTATATTGAAATCAAAGATAGCAGCTTTAGGAACAGTCAATTTATCAGCTATAGTAGAATATGACGAAGTATGTGAAAAGTATGAGTTTATGTCATCACAAGAGCTAGATTTACAAAAGGCAAAGGAAGAGCTTATAGAAGTTATAAATGAAATGACTATTCAGATGCAAGAGTTATTTAAAGAAAATTTTAAAATATTAAATGAAAATTTTGGAGAGACCTTTAGAGAGTTATTTAAAGGTGGTAATGCAGAACTTATTTTAGGTGGGGATGATATTTTAAATTCTAATATAATAATAAATGTTGAGCCACCAGGTAAGAAACTTCAAAATATAAACTTAATGTCTGGGGGAGAGAAAGTTTTATCTGCAATTGCTTTATTATTTGCAATATTAAAAATGAAGCCAACCCCATTCTGTATACTTGATGAAATAGAGGCGGCTTTAGATGATGCTAATGTTTATAGGTATGCAGAGTTTTTAAAAGCTTTTTCGGAAAACATTCAATTTATAGTAATAACACATAGAAAAGGAACAATGGAAGCTAGTGATGTAATGTATGGTATAACCATGGAAGAAAAGGGTATATCTAAAGTAGTATCAGTAGACTTGTCAGAGAATTAGGAGGTAGTAATATGTTTGGTAAATTATTTAATAATCTTAAGAGTGGATTAACAAAAACAAGAAATGCATTAACAGACAAAATAAATGAGGCTTTAAATTTAGCGGTAACAATTGATGAAGATTTATACGAAGAGTTAGAAGAAATACTTATTATGGCAGATATAGGTATGGATACTACTATGGAAATCATTGAAAGATTAAAAGATAAGATTAGAAAAGAAAAAATCAATGATGTTGAATTAGTTAGACCGGCTTTAAAAAGTGTAATTGCTGAAATGATGATAGATGATACTGAAGAAAGTTCTGAAGAGAAAAGTGGAAAAGAAGTTATTTTAGTAATAGGTGTAAATGGTGTTGGGAAAACTACAAGTATAGGTAAATTAGCAGCAATGAATAAGGAAAAAGGTAAAAAAGTTTTATTAGCAGCTGCTGACACATTTAGAGCAGGTGCTATAGATCAGTTGCTTGTTTGGAGTCAAAGAGCAAAAGTTGATATTGTTAAACATGAGGAAGGATCAGATCCAGCAGCGGTTGTGTTTGATGCAATTAATGCTTCTAAGTCAAGAGGTGTAGATTTACTTATTTGTGATACAGCAGGAAGATTACACAATAAGAAAAATTTAATGGATGAATTAGGAAAAATAAATAGAGTAATAGATAGAGAACTTAGTGATGCTAATAAGCAAACTTTATTGGTACTAGATGGAACTACAGGACAAAATGCAGTAATTCAAGCTAAGCAATTTATGGAGGTGTGCCCTATAGATGGAATAGTTTTAACTAAGCTTGATGGAACTGCTAAAGGTGGAGTTGTAATCTCTATAAAAAATACTCTTAAAATCCCTGTTAAATATATAGGGGTAGGAGAAGGAATTGAAGACCTACAAGAATTTGATGCAGAAAGCTTTGTAGAAGCATTATTTTAATTAGTATTTATTAGTTAGTAGTTAAGAAGAAAATTGTTATTATTTACAAAAGTTATATTTTGTAGCTAGATATAAGTTCAAGTTAATTCTTAACTATTAACTTTAAAATAATAAATTGTAATTATATATAACTTATAAAATTTATAATTAGTAATTAAAAATTTGTTGCTAAAATTTATATTAGTCATTAAAATAACTATAGATACCAATATGGTATGATTAAAATTAGTAGGTATAGTAAGAGTTTAGCGCTTAAATTAGGAATGAAAAAATAATTTAAAAGTGTTAAGTAAAAATACTTGACACCTAATTATTATTCTGTTAAAATCTCAGATGTGGGTAAGGTGATATGCATGGAAGATAGAGTTGAGATTTCCTTATTAATGGATTATTATGGTCCATTGCTTACGGAAAAGCAAAAAAGTATCATGGAGCTATATTACAATGAGGATTTATCCTTAGCTGAGATTGCTGAATTAAACAATACGAGTCGCCAAGCGATTCATGACCTAATAAAAAGATGCTACAAACAATTTCTAGCCTATGAAAGTAAATTAAATTTACTTAAAAAGTCTTTAGAAAAAGAAAAGAAGATTTCGAAATTCTTGAATGAAGTTAATGAAAAGTATTCTTTGATGGATGAAGACTACAAAAATTACAAAGAAACTCTAGAAAATTTATAGGCATAGGAGGGTTAACATGGCTTTTGAAGGTTTAGCTGATAAGTTACAAGAGACGTTTAAAAAACTTAGAGGCAAAGGTAAATTAGGCGAGAAAGATATTAAAGAAGCCATGAGAGAAGTAAAGCTTGCGTTATTAGAAGCTGACGTTAACTTTAAAGTTGTAAAAACTTTTGTTAAAAACGTTAGTGAAAAATGTGTTGGTAGTGAAGTTTTAGAAAGCTTAACACCTGCTCAGCAAGTCATCAAGATTGTTAATGATGAACTTACAGATCTTATGGGAGGTAGTGAAAGTAAAATTAACTTCGCTAGTGTTGGACCAACTGTTATTATGTTAGTTGGACTTCAAGGGGCTGGTAAAACCACAATGGCTGGTAAACTTGCACTACAATTAAGAAAAGATAAAAATAAGAAACCTTTATTAGTTGCCTGCGATATATATAGACCAGCAGCAATTAAACAATTAGAGGTTGTAGGAAAGCAAATTGACATTCCAGTTTTCCAAATGGGTGATAAAATTAGCCCTGTACAAATTGCCAAAGAAGGTATAAAATACGGTAGGGAAAACGGAAATAATGTTGTAATTATAGATACAGCTGGTAGACTTCATATAGATGAAGAACTAATGACTGAACTTAAAGATGTAAAGGCTGAAGTTAATCCTTCAGAAATCTTACTTGTTGTTGACTCAATGACAGGACAAGATGCTGTGAATGTTGCAGAAACCTTTAACGAAGCACTTGATATCTCAGGAGTTATATTAACAAAGCTTGATGGAGATACAAGAGGTGGAGCTGCTTTATCAATTAGGCATATGACTCAAAAACCAATTAAATTTATTGGTGTTGGGGAAAAGATGAATGATTTTGAAGTATTCCATCCAGATAGAATGGCTAGTAGAATTCTAGGAATGGGTGATGTACTTTCATTAATCGAAAAAGCTCAAGAAGCAATTGATGAAAAAGAAGCTAAAGAGTTAGGTCAAAAGATGATGGAAAATGACTTTACTTATGATGATTACTTAACAGCTATGGAGCAAATGAAAAAGTTAGGATCATTAAGTAAGATCATGGATATGATACCAGGAATACCTAAGGAGATGAAGGAAATTGACTTTGATGCTGGTGAAAAGCAATTAGCAAGAGTAAAGGCAATAATTCATTCAATGACTCCTAAGGAAAGAAAAAATCCAAAACTTATAGTTGGATCTTCTTCAAGAAAGAAGAGAATAGCTAACGGTTCTGGTACATCATTACAGGAAGTTAACAAACTCATAAAAGGACATGAAATGATGAGAAAGCAAATGAAGCAAATGAAGTCATTGACTAAGAAGTCCAAAAAAGGTTTATTTGGTAAATTACCTTTTTAAGAGTTTATATATATAACCCTTTAAAGGAGGTGAAATTAATGGCAGTAAAAATCAGATTAAGAAGAATGGGTGCTAAGAAAGCTCCTTTCTACAGAGTTGTTGTTGCTGATTCTAGAAGCCCAAGAGATGGAAGATTCATCGAAGAAATCGGGTACTACAATCCAATAACTGAACCAGCTGAAATCAAAATCGATGAAGAAAAAGCTACAAAGTGGATAAACAATGGTGCACAACCTACAGACGTAGTTAAGAGACTATTCAACACAGTAGGACTTAACAAGTAATTTTTGGGAGGTGAACTCTGCAAAATACATATACAATTAGTACATAGTATTTGCAGACTCTTATGAAAGATTTAGTTGAAATAATTGCTAAATCCCTAGTGGATAATCCAAATGAAGTTCATGTAAATGAAATTCAAGGAGAGCAAGACTTAATTCTTGAATTAAGGGTTGCTCCTGAAGATATGGGTAAGGTAATCGGTAAACAAGGTAGAGTAGCGAAAGCTATTAGAACCGTAGTAAAAGCCGCAGCACTAAACGAAAATCAAAAAGTAGTAGTTGAAATTATCGATGTAAAGAGTTAGGATTTTCCTAACTCTTTTTTTATTCGACAAAAAAACGGCGTACCTCCGGGGTTCATACATATATTGGAATTGGACTGGAGGTAAGTAATAATTATTTTGCTAAAAGATAAAAAGTTTGATATAAATAATATAGGAAAAAAATTAAACTAACATAAGAGGTGAATTTAGTGAGTAAAAATTTAAAAGTTGGTAAAATAGTAAATACTCATGGTTTAAAAGGTGAAGTTAAAGTTATTCCATTAACAGATGATATGAGAAGATTTGATGATTTAGAGCATGTTTTAATTGAAGGTAAAGAAGTTAAAATAGAAAGATGTAAATATCAAAAGGATAGAATCATAGTTAAACTTGAAGGTGTAGATAGAATAGAAGATGCTGAAAGACTTAAGGAAAAATTTATGGAAGTAGAAAGAGAAAATGCAGTTGAACTTGAAGAAGACTGTTATTTTTTAGCAGACTTAAGAGAATGTACAGTTTTTGATACAGAAGGAAAAGAACTTGGAAGAATATATGATGTTATACAAACTAAGAATAATGATGTATATTGGATAAGAAAGCCAAAGGAATTATTAATACCTGTATTAAAAAGTATAGTAGTGGATATTAATATAGATGAAAGAAAAATTACAATAAGACCAGTAGGAGAATGGATGGATGAAGATTAGTATTCTAACTCTATTCCCAGAGATGTTTGATATTTTTAATCATAGTATAATAGGAAAAGCTCAAGAAAAGGGATTAATAACAATTGATACTTTAAATATAAGAGATTATACTCTGAATAAACATAAAAAGGTTGATGATTATCCTTATGGTGGAGGCGCTGGTATGGTAATGGCAGCACAGCCAGTTGTGGACTCTATAAGAGCATCGAAAGAAAAAAACAATGGGAAAGTAATTTTTTTAGGACCTAAGGGTAAAACTTTCAATCAAAAAATGGCAGAAGAGTTATCAAAGGAAGAAAACTTAATTTTTCTTTGTGGACACTATGAAGGTATAGATGAAAGAGCTTTTAAAGAAGTTGATATGGAAATTTCCTTAGGGGATTTTGTATTAACTGGTGGAGAAATGGCAGCTATTCCTGTTATTGATTCTATTTTAAGGTTAGTGCCAGGTGTATTAAATAAATCTGAGAGCCATGAGGATGAATCATTTTCTGATGGATTACTTGAATATCCACAGTATACAAGACCTGAAATTTTCGAAGGAGAAAGTGTACCAGCAGTATTATTATCTGGACATCATGAGAATATAAGAAAATGGAGAAGGTTACAATCTCTAGAGATAACCAAAGAAAGAAGACCTGATTTATATAAAGATATAATACTTACAAAAGAGGATAAAAAATTATTAAATAGCAAAAAATAATAACTTGAAATATAAAAAAACTTATGTTAAAATAACTTTTGTGCTAGTACGGGCGTTCCGCTGTCAAAGTATTTGTTAAGAGCGTCAATTATCAATTTAGGAGGGAATGCACGATGAACGAAATATTAAGAGCTATAGAAGCAGAACAAATGAGAAACGATTTACCAAACTTCAATGTTGGGGATAACGTTAAATTACACGTTAAAGTTAAAGAAGGTAACAGAGAAAGAATACAAATGTTCGAAGGTACTGTTATTAAGAGACAAAACGGTGGTTTAAGAGAAACTTTCACAGTAAGAAGAGTTGCTTACGGTGTTGGAGTTGAAAGAACTTTCCCAGTTAACTCACCAATCATCGAAAAGATGGAAGTTACAAGAAGAGGTAAAGTAAGAAGAGCTAAGTTATTCTACTTAAGAGATAGAGTAGGTAAGGCTGCTAAAGTTAAGGAATTATTAACTAGATAATTTAAAGTTAATAAAGATATTAAGGGACTTAGTATTAAGTCCCTTTTTGTTTGCAATAATATAAGTAAGATTCTAAATTTTAATTTAGCTAATCCAATGAAAGTTGTTTTATATAAAAATAATTGTTAAGAATAAATAATATATATTAAAAAGGAGGATGAATTATGGCTACTATAAATTGGTTCCCAGGGCATATGAAAAAAACGAAAAGGGAAATACAAGATAATTTAAAACTTGTTGATGCTGTAATAGAAATTAGAGATGCTAGAATTCCTAGAAGTTCTGCAAATCCAGATATAGATAAACTTTGTGCAGGTAAGCCAAGATTAATTTTATTAAATAAAAGTGATTTAACAGAAGCTAAGGTAACTAAAGAATGGATAAATGAACTATCAAGTGAAAATGTTAAGGTTTTAGAAGTTAATTGTTTAAGAGGTCAAGGATTACAACAAATAAAGCCTGCACTTTTAGAGCTATTAAAAGAAAAACATGATAGAGCTAAGGCTAAAGGATTAGTTAAGTTCATGATGAGAGTTATGGTAGTTGGTGTTCCAAACTGCGGTAAATCTACATTTATAAATAAGATGGCAAGAAATAATATAGCTAAAACTGGAGACAGAGCTGGTGTTACAAAGAGTAAGCAATGGATAAAGACATCATTTGATATGGAAATGTTAGATACTCCAGGTGTACTATGGCCTAAATTTGAAGATGAGAGAACAGCTTTAAACCTAGCATTTACAGGTGCTATTAAGGATGAAATAATGGATATAGAAGAATTAGCATATAAGCTTGTTGAAAGACTTCAGGAATATTATCCAGACAGATTAATAGAAAGATTTGGAATTGAAGAGATACAAGAGAATCCGTTAGATAACCTAGATGCTATTGCTAGAAAAAGAGGATGTATAATGGCTCGTAATGAAATTAATTATAATAGAATTGCTGTTATGCTTATTGATGAATTTAGAGGTGGAAAACTTGGAAAAATTTCTTTAGAACGTCCAGATGATGTTTTTGAAGAAGAGGAAGTTATAGTTAAGGAAGAAACAGAAAAAGAAAGAAAAAGAAGAATAAGAAAAGAAAAGAGAAACGAAAAGAAAAAGGAAAAAAGATAATGGATATATTAACTACAGATATTAGCAGTTTAAGTTTTAAATGTGTTAAAGAAAAAGTAGATAAAATAAACATAAATGAACTTTATAATTCTAAAGAGTTAATTGATATTATAAATATATTAAAAAGTGATAAAAGAAAAAATATTAATGGCTTAGGTGATAAGCTTCAAAAATCTAAAGATAAAATAAAAAATGAGATTAAAAGAGTTAGAGATATGTATAACTTTGATAAATCATTTGAAGGTTATAATATTATTGCAGGAGTAGATGAAGTAGGAAGGGGACCTCTAGCAGGCCCTATAGTATCATGTGCAGTAGTACTAGATTTAAATGTTATAGATGAAGAATTAATTTTATGGATTAACGATTCGAAAAAGTTAAATGAAAGAAAAAGAGAAGAGTTAGCATCTATAATAAAAGAAAAAGCATTGGCATATTACATAGCATCTCGTGATTCTAAAGAGATTGATGAAAGAGGGATAGGTGTTTGTAATAATGAAGTTTTCCTAGAAGCTTGTAATAGTTTAAAAGTAAAACCTGATTTAGTATTATCTGATGGATATACAGTAAAAGGAATACAAATTCCTAATAAATCTGTAATTAAAGGAGATACAAAGTCAGCATGTATTGCAGCAGCATCTATAGTAGCTAAAGTTTATAGAGATAATTTAATGAAAGAATATGCTGAAAAATATCCCTATTATGCTTTTGAAGAAAATGTTGGTTATGGAACTACAAAACATATAGAGGGAATAAAGGATTATGGTCCTACAGAAATACATAGAATGTCATTCTTAACTAATATTTTATCTGATAATTAATAGTTATAATAATTTAAGTTTATAATTATGAAGCTTATAAATAAAAAAATTAATTAATATGATCTAAATGCATCTTTTATATGATTCAATTTAAAAGATGCATTTTTGTTATTAAAAATAACTTCAATAATATCATAGCGAACATTATAGTTGTGATATTTTTTATATAATAAATAAATTTGAGATAATTTTATGATTTGTTTTTGTTTATAGTAGGTAACAGATTCTATTGGATTTCCAAAGGAGTTTGTATACCTACTTTTTACTTCACAGAAAATTATAAGACCATTTTTTCTACATATTATATCTATTTCCCCATATCTATTTCTATAATTCATATCTAATATATTGTATCCATTATTAATAAGAAAATCACTAGCTATATTTTCACCATAACTTCCAATTACTTTGTTATACTTTTTCATATTCTCACCTCTATACATAAGGATTAACTTTAATATTTTTTTTATTCAAATTAGGTTAAATGTGTAAATCTATGTCAATAATGAAGAAAGTAAATATGGAAAGAAGGGATTGATTTAAATATGGCTTTGAAAATAATTAGTGCTACACATAGAGGGTTAGATGGTGTATTGATTAGTGTTGAAGTTGATATAACTAAGGGAATTCCAAGTTTCTCCATTGTTGGATTACCAGATACATCAATTAAAGAATCTAAAGAAAGAGTAAGATTAGCAATAGTAAATAGTGGATATGAATTTCCATTAGGAAGAATTACTATAAATTTAGCTCCAGCTGATGTGAAAAAAATAGGGAGTCTTTTAGATTTACCAATAGCTCTTGGAATATTAATGGTATCAGGACAAATTGAAGAAAAGTCATTAGATGACTATATAATTTTTGGAGAACTTTCCTTAAATGGTGAATTAAAGGGAGTTAAAGGAGCAGTACCAATTATTTTTGCAGGTGATAATAATAAAAAGCAGAATTTCATTTTTCCGCTTGAAAATTTAAAAGAAATGAGAAATTTCGTTTTAGGAAACTTTTTTCCTTTTAAGACATTAAATCAAGTAATATCATATATACAAAATGAAGATTTACTTCCCTATAATGGAGGAAAAAATAGAGAAAATAAAAAGCCTTTTTTAAATAGGTTTGAAGATATAATGGGACAATATACATCGAAAAAGGCTATGGAAATTGTAGCGGCTGGTAATCATAATATAATGTTATTTGGCTCTCCAGGATCAGGCAAAACAATGCTAGCAAAAGCTTTGCCATCTATATTACCGCCTATGAGCATAGAGGAACAACAAGAGGTAGCAAAAATATATAGTATATCAGGATTATGGAGTGAGGGATATGATATATCAAGACCTTTTAGATCACCACATAATACCATAACTAAAACAGCATTGATTGGTGGAGGGAAAGATGTAAAAGCTGGTGAAATAACTTTAGCTCATAATGGAATTTTATTTCTAGATGAAATATTAGAATTTAAAAAAGAAGTATTAGAACTTTTAAGGCAGCCTTTAGAAGATAAAGTAATAAATATTTCAAGATTAAAGGAAAGTTATACATTGCCAAGTAATTTTATATTGGTTGGAACTTTTAATCCATGTCCTTGTGGAAAAATGCTTGATTATGATATGGGATCAACATGTACATGTACTGAGATAGAAAAGAAGAGGTATATAAATAAAATGTCTAGAGCTCTTTTAGATAGAATTGATATATTAAATTTTGTTCCAAGAATAAAATTAACTGAAATTGTTGGAGAAAAAGACAAAATCAATTCTGACAATATGCGACATAATGTAATTTTAGCAAGAGAAATTCAAAAAGAAAGATTTAAGGGAACAAAATATAAATATAATTCAGAGATTGTAGGTAAGGATGTTTTAAATTTATGCAATATTAATAAAAATGCCAAAAAGGTTTTAGAGGAATATTATCGTAGATATGATATAACACTTAGAGGCTATACTAAAATAATAAAAGTAGCTAGAACCATAGCAGATTTAGATTGTAGTATTGAAGTTATGGACTATCATATTATTGAAGCTATAGGATTTAGAAAAAATATTTTTGGAGAAATAATATAGGAAGGATTCAAAATATGGATAAGTATAAAATATGGTTTATATTATTAAAGATATCAGATTCAGCTAAGATAAAATTAATAGAAAAGTATAATAATGAAGAAAATATTTATAATAATATTGATAATATAATTAAAGAAAAATTATTGCATAAAAACTTTATAATGCGATTAAGTGTTAAAAATAATATTGAAGAAGAGAAATTACAGGAATATTTATTTAAAAACCACATAAAGTATGTAACATATTCATCTAGTTTGTATCCACAAAAATTAAAGAATATTACCAATCCACCATATGTTCTGTTTTATAAAGGAGACATATCATTATTTGATTATAATATGGTTGCTATTGTTGGGGCTAGAAAAAATACTAACTATGGAGAGCAAGTTACTAAGTTTATAGCATCTGAACTATATAATATTTCATATGGTGTTGTAAGTGGGGTAGCTGCAGGAATAGATTCAATAGCACATAGAGAAATTTTAAGAAAAAACGGAAAAACAATAGGTGTTTTAGGCTGTGGTATAGATATTGTATATCCAAGATTTAATAAATATTTATATGATGAAATTTCTGAAAAGGGTTTATTAATATCAGAATTTTTACCAAGTACAAAACCAATTTCATACAATTTCCCACAGCGAAATAGAATAATAAGTGGGTTAAGCAATGGCGTAATTGTTATAGAAGCATCTAATAGGAGTGGGTCCTTAATAACTGTTGATTATGCATTAAATCAATCTAGAGAAGTTATGGTTGTTCCAGGACCAATTTTTAATGAAACTAGTAAAGGATGTAATTTATTAATTCATCAAGGAGCAAGACCCTTTTTAGAGAAAGATGATTTGTATGAATTTCTTAATATAATTAAAAAAGATAATAAAAATAATGCTAAAAATAGTATTAAAAAATGCTTGTTGGATGTAATAGGTAGAGAACCTATACATATAGATAAAATAATTGGAAGTCTAAATATTGACAGGATAGCTTTGTTTGAGTTATTATTTGAAATGCAAAATGAAAATGAAATTATTTGCCTACCAGGCAATTATTACGTAAAGATTAGTTAGAGTTTTAGGGGGGTAAAAGCTCCTAAGAGATAAATAGGAGTTGATGGTATGGGTCAGAATCTTGTTATTGTAGAGTCACCTGCAAAAGCAAAGACAATTAGTAAATATTTAGGAAAAAATTATACGGTTGAAGCCTCAATGGGTCATGTTAGAGATTTACCTAAAAGTAAATTAGGTGTTGATATAGAAGATAACTTTAATCCAAAATATATAACTATTAGAGGAAAGGGAGAATTAATAGCTAAATTAAAAAAAGCTGCTAAAAAAGCAGATAAAATTTATCTTGCAACCGACCCCGATAGAGAGGGAGAAGCAATATCATGGCATTTAGCAAATATACTAAAAATTTCAGAAGATGATACATGCAGAATAGTATTTAATGAAATAACTAAAAGTGCTGTAAAGGAATCAATAAAAGAAGCAAGAAAAATAAATTTAAATTTAGTTGATGCTCAACAAGCAAGAAGAGTATTAGATAGACTTGTTGGTTATGAGATAAGCCCTATACTTTGGAAAAATGTTAAATGGGGACTAAGTGCAGGAAGAGTTCAATCAGCTGCATTAAAACTTATTTGTGATAAAGAGGAAGAAATTAAAGCTTTTGAACCAAAGGAATACTGGACAGTAGATTGCGTTTTAAAAAAGGAACGAAAAAAATTCCCAATAAAATTAACAAAGTATGAAAATAAAAAAATAGAAATAACAACTGAAGAAGAAGCGCAAAAAATAATAAGAGAATTAGAAAAAAATGAGTATAGAATAGATAAAGTCAAAAAGGGTAATAGATTAAAGAATCCTTTACCACCATTTACAACAAGTACTTTACAACAAGAAGCTTCTAAAAAGCTTAACTTTATGACTAAAAGAACTATGTCTATAGCACAAGCTCTTTATGAAGGTGTTGATGTAAAAGGATATGGTACAGTAGGGTTAATAACTTATATGAGAACTGACTCTGTAAGAATATCAGAAGAGGCACAAGGAAAAGCTATTGACTTTATAAAAGAGAATTATGGAAATGAATATATTCCAGAAAAGCCTAGAGTATATAAAGGAAAGAAAAATATTCAAGATGCTCATGAAGCTATAAGACCTTCTCATATAGAAATAACTCCAGAGATAGCAAAAGCAAGTTTATCAGCAGAACAATATAAGTTATATAGTTTAATATGGAAGAGATTTATTGCAAGTCAGATGACTTCATGTTCATTAAATACAAATAGTATTGATATAGTAAATGGAGCATATTCATTTAAGGCTTCTGGTTCAACTATTAAATTTGATGGTTTTATGAAGGTATATGATTATACAACAGAAGATGATGAAAATGATGTATCATTACCAGTATTGGAGGAAGGTGAAATATTATTACCAGCATCTGTAGAAGGTAAGCAACATTTTACTCAACCACCAGCAAGATATACAGAAGCATCATTTGTAAAATTGCTAGAAGAAAAGGGAATAGGAAGACCAAGTACCTATGTTCCAACTATATCTACATTATTAAGTAGAGATTATGTATCAAGGGAAAAGAAAAATTTAATACCAACTGAATTAGGTTTTATAGTAAATAATATAATGTCAGATTACTTTAAGCAAATAGTTGATGTAGATTTTACGGCAGATATGGAAAGAAAGCTTGATTACATTGAAGAGGGTAGTGAAGAATGGAAGGAAGTAGTAGGAGAATTCTTTGCGCCTCTTAAAGTAGCTATAGATAAAGCAGAAAAAGAAATTTCAAAAGTTGTAATTGAAGATAAAGTAAGTGATGTTCCGTGTGATAAATGTGGAAGAATGATGGTTATAAAACGTGGAAGATATGGCACTTTTTTAGCGTGTCCAGGATATCCTGAATGTCATAATGCTAAACCAATAGTTGAAGAATTAGAGGTTCCATGTCCAAAATGTGGTGGAAAAATACTAGCAAAGAGAAGTAAAAAAGGGAAAAAATTCTTTGGATGCTCTAATTATCCAAATTGCGACTTTGTAAGTTGGAATGAACCAATAAAAGAACCTTGCTCAAAATGTGGTAGTTATATGACTATTAAATATTCAAAAACTAAGGGTAAATATGCTATATGTTCAAATACTGAATGTGGAAATACAATGCCTTTAGAAGAGGATAATGAAAAGAAAGATGATAAGTAAATAAATATTTGTCATGACCTTTGTCGAATGAATGTAAAAATTGTTGTAAAAAAAAATCTTATATGATAGTATAAGATTAAGAAGTAATATTTCAAAATTGTGATAATTTTGAAAATTAACAATGCAGTGATAAAGGTTATGATGGGGGGAGTATTTAGTTGTCATCATTATTAAATAAAACTAGAAGATTAAATAAAATACTACAAAAGGGTGGAGCAGATCCTGTAGTGTTTGATGATATATGCAAGCTTTTAAGTGAAGTATTGGCATGTAATGTATATATAATTAGTAGAAAAGGAAAAGTTTTAGGACATACTTTTTCAACAGATTTTGAGTGTGGAATAATGAAAAAATATGTTTTAGAAGAATGTAGATTTCCATTATCATATAATGAAAGTCTGTTAAAAATTACAGAAACTTTAGCAAATTCTAAGAGCAATGGTAATTGTGTGTTTAAAGGAGAAGGTGCTTGTGAAGTTTCTAATAAAATATCTACTATAGTGCCAATAGTAGGGAATCGTGAAAGAATGGGAACATTACTTTTAGCTAGATTTGGAGAAGAGTTTACAGATGAAGATTTAGTATTAGCAGAACATAGTACAACTATAGTAGGTATGGAAATGTTAAGAGCTAAACAAGATGAATTAGAAGAAGAAGCTAGAAAGAAAGCTGTAGTTCAATTAGCTATTGGAACTTTATCTTATTCAGAATTAGAAGCGATAGAACATATATTTAATGAGTTAGAAGGTAATGAAGGACTATTAGTTGCATCTAAAATTGCAGATAAAGTAGGAATAACAAGAAGTGTTATTGTAAATGCTTTAAGAAAATTTGAAAGTGCTGGTGTAATTGAATCAAGATCTTTAGGGATGAAAGGAACTCATATTAAAATATTAAATGAAAAATTAATAGAAGAGTTAAAGAAAATAAGATAAAAAATAAGCTATACAAAGGTATAGCTTATTTTTTTTCAGTATAATATTACATATTTATTAACTTTTATTATATAAAATAAAAGTTAATAAATATAAAGAAGATACATAATTAAATTTAGTTTTATATTTTAAAATTAGGATATAATATATAGTGGATATTTTAAATTATGTAAAAGTGTTAGTGTTTAATGAGTTTTTTATGCAAACAATATAATAAATTTATGGTTTTATGACGTGAAAGATAAAATATGCAAAAAATATGTTGCTAGGATATAAAGCTTATGATATACTAACCTAGGTAAATAAATACGCACACAACCCAATTTATAAAGTTGGTGCCTAAATTTGGGTAGCTTTATAGGAATGAAGGTTGTGGAGGAAAAAACCAGGAGGTAACAAAATGTCAGTAATATCAATGAAACAATTATTAGAAGCAGGTGTACACTTCGGACACCAAACAAGAAGATGGAACCCTAAGATGGCTCCATATATATTCACAGAAAGAAACGGAATATATATAATAGATCTTCAAAAGACAGTTAAGAAGGTAGAAGAAGCTTACAACTTCATCAGAGAAGTATCAACTGAAGGAAAAGACATCCTTTTCGTTGGAACTAAGAAACAAGCTCAAGAAGCTATTCAAGAAGAAGCTATAAGATCAAACATGCACTTCGTAAACAACAGATGGTTAGGTGGTATGTTAACTAACTTCAAAACTATCAAAACTAGAATTAAGAGATTAGAAGAATTACAACAAATGGAACAAGATGGAACATTTGATGTTTTACCTAAGAAAGAAGTAATCAAATTAAAAGGTGAAATGGAAAAATTACAAACTAACCTTGGTGGTATCACTAACTTAGATGTTAACAACATCGGAGCTATGTTTGTAGTTGACCCAAGAAAAGAAAAGAACGCTATATCAGAAGCTAAGATATTAGGAATTCCAGTAGTAGCTATAGTTGATACTAACTGTGATCCAGAAGAAGTTGATTACGTAATTCCAGGAAATGACGATGCTATCAGAGCTGTTAAATTAATAACTGCTAAATTAGCTGACGGAATCATCGAAGGAAGACAAGGCGAACA
Source organism: uncultured Clostridium sp. (assembly GCF_934754925.1). Lineage (GTDB taxonomy): Bacteria > Bacillota > Clostridia > Clostridiales > Clostridiaceae > Clostridium. The sequence goes on from NZ_CAKVJA010000002.1 coordinate 73,872, forward strand.
ATTAGCTGAATAATAATTTTAAGAGGTAGGTGAGGGAAACTTCATTTACCTTTTAACCTAAAATATGGTTTACATTTAATGTTAAGGAGGAATTTAATAATGATAACTGCTAAATCAGTTAAAGAATTAAGAGAAATGACTGGTGCAGGAATGATGGACTGCAAAAAGGCTTTAGTTGAAACAGAAGGAAACATAGAAAAAGCTGTTGAATTTTTAAGAGAAAAGGGATTAGCTGCTGCTGCTAAGAAAGCTGGTAGAGTTGCTGCTGAAGGTATAGTTAAGACTTTCGTTTCAGCTGACAAGAAAACTGCTGCTATGGTAGAAGTTAACTGTGAAACTGACTTCGTTGCTGCTAACGAAGAATTCGTTTCATTCGCAACAAAAGTTGCAGAAATGGCTGCTAACACTTCAGCTACAACTGTTGAAGAATTAGTTGCTGAAAAATTTGATGGTGAATCTACTGTAACTGAAGCTTTAACAGCTTTAATAGCAAAATTAGGCGAAAACATGACAGTAAGAAGATTTGTTAAATTCAACATAGAAAACGGAGCTATAGCTAGCTACATCCACGGTGGCGGAAGAATCGGAGTTATGGTTGAAGTTGCTAGTGAATCTACAGATGTTGCTGTATTAGAAGAAGTTGCTAAGGAAGTTTGTATGCAAGTTGCTGCTGCAAATCCTTTATTCTTAAGCAGAGAGCAAGTAGATAACGAAGCTTTAGAAAAAGAAAAAGAAATCTACAGAGTTCAAGCATTAAATGAAGGAAAACCAGAAAATATCGTTGAAAAAATGGTAATGGGAAGAATTCAAAAGTACTACAAAGAAGTTTGTCTTTTAGATCAAGCATGGGTTAAAGATGGAGATAAGTCAATATCTAAATTCTTAGAAGAAAAATCTAAAGAAGTTGGTTCTCCAATAACTGTTACAAGATACGCTAGATTCGAAAGAGGAGAAGGTATCGAAAAAGTTGAAGAAGACTTCGCTGCAGAAGTTGCTAAGACTATGGGTATGTAATATCAAGAGAACACTTTTGTGTTCTCTTTTTTTAAGGAAAAGAGTACATATATAGCAGGAGGGATTACAATGACAAATATTAAATATAAGAGAGTAATGTTAAAAATATCAGGCGAGGCTTTATCAGGAACAAATGGATTTGGGTTTGATTTTGATGTAGTAGGAAGAATTGCAAGAGAAGTTAAGACTTTAGTAGATATGAATGTTGAAGTTGGTTTAGTTGTAGGTGGCGGAAACATATGGAGAGGTAGAACTGGTGAAGGTATGGACAGAACTACAGCAGACCATATGGGAATGTTAGCTACTTGTATAAATGCATTAGCACTTCAAGATGCTTTAGAAGGTATAGGAGTTAAAACAAGAGTACAAACTGCTATAGAAATGAAAGAAATAGCTGAGCCTTTTATAAGAAGAAGAGCTGTTAGACATTTAGAAAAGGGAAGAGTTGTAATTTTTGGGGCAGGTTCAGGAAATCCGTATTTCTCAACTGATACAGCTGCAGCCTTAAGAGCAGCCGAAATAGAAGCAGATGTAATTTTACTTGCTAAAAATGTTGATGGTGTATACGATAAAGATCCAAATAAGTTTGCAGATGCTAAAAAATATGATAAACTAACATATATGGAAGTAATTGAACAAGGATTACAAGTAATGGATACAACAGCAACTACATTATGTATGGACAATAATATTCCAATATTAGTTTTTGGTATTAGTGAAGAAGGTAATATCAAAAAGGTAATGGAAGGAGAAAAAATAGGTACAATAGTATCTAAATAATAGGGAGGATTATATGATAAAAGAATTATTAAGCATAGCAGAATCAAAAATGCAAAAAACGATTTCTGTTTTAACTTCAGATTTAACAACATTAAAAGCTGGTAGAGCTAACCCAAAGATGCTTGATAGAATACAAGTAGAAGCATATGGTGGATTATGCCCAATAGAACAAGTTGGGAATATATCTGCTCCAGAGCCAAGAATGTTAGTTATAACTCCTTGGGATAAGTCATTATTAAAAGATATAGAAAAGGCAATTTTAAAATCTGACTTAGGAATTAACCCTTCTAATGATGGATCTATAATTAGATTATTAGTTCCTGAATTAACAGAAGAAACAAGAAAAAATCTTGTTAAGAATGTTAAAAAGTTAGGTGAAGATGCTAAAGTAGCAATTAGATCTATAAGAAGAGATGCTAATGAAAAGATTAAGGCATTAAAAAAGGATGGACATATTTCAGAAGATGAAGTTAAAAAGGGTGAAGAAGCTGTTCAAAAGAAAACAGATCAATTTGTTAAAGAAATAGATTCACTTATTGTAGCTAAGGAAAAAGAGATTATGTCAATTTAGAACCTGCTATTTAGCAGGTTCTTTTCTTAATTGTAAATTTAAAATAATTAAGAAATAGGATAAGGGTTTTATATAAAGTAAATTGGAGGCAAGAAAGGAAATGTTTAATTTTTTTAAAGCTAGTAAAAATAATGAAGAATTAAATATAGAGATAGATGAGAAAAATATTCCTCAACATGTAGCCATAATTATGGATGGAAACGGAAGATGGGCAAAGAAAAGAAACATGCCTAGAACTATGGGCCATAAAGCTGGAGTTGAAACTATCAGAAGAATAGTAAAAGAAGCTGATAGATTAGGAATAAAATTTATTACCTTATATGCATTTTCAACTGAAAATTGGAAAAGACCAAAAGATGAAGTTAATGCTTTAATGAAATTATTAGTTCAGTATTTAAAAAGTGAAGTTGGGGAGTTACATAAAAATGGAGTTATATTACGAGTTTTAGGTGATATAAGTCAACTTCAAGATGAATGTAGAAAAGAAATTGAAGACTCTATAGAGTTAACAAAAAATAATACAGGATTAGTATTAAACGTTGCCTTTAATTATGGAGGAAGAGATGAAATAGTAAGAGCTGTAAAAAATATAGTTACTGATATTGAAAATGGGAAGATAAATAAAGAAGATATTACAAAAGAAAGATTTTCAGATTATTTATATACCAATGATTGCCCAGATCCAGATTTAATAATAAGACCTTCAGGTGAGCAAAGAATAAGTAATTTTTTATTATGGCAATGTGCATATTCAGAATTTTGGTATTCAAATGTGAATTGGCCAGATTTTAGTGAAAAAGATTTACAAAAGGCAATTTATGATTATCAAAATAGAGATAGAAGATATGGTGGAGTTTAGTTAGAGGAGGGTAAAGGATTGAAATTAAATAGTAGATATTTAGGAGCACTTGTACTTGCTCCATTATTAATTTTTGTACTTTTAGGTGGATTACCATTAAAGTTATTTACTATAGCATTATCAGTATGTGGATTATATGAGTTTTATCATGCTTTAAAAACAAAAGAAATTAAGAGTATTCCAATAATTAGTTATATATTATTAGTTATTTATTATTTACTTAATAATGATTTTGAAAAAATGATGTATATTTTAGTTATAGCCATGGTAATAGGATTAATAATACCTATAATTGATTTAAAATATTCATTTGTAGATATAGCTATAACTTTCTTAGGATTTATCTATGTTGTAATATTATTCAGCTTTATTCCATTAGTTAATGAAAAAGTTGGTGGACAGTTTTTAGTATGGTTAATATTTATTGGATCATGGCTTTCTGATACAGTAGCATACTATTTTGGTAGATTCTTTGGTAAACATAAGCTTTGTCCAAAGGTAAGTCCTAAGAAAACAATTGAGGGATCAATTGGTGGGTTTTTAGGTGCTACTCTTGGATGTGGACTATTTGGTATAGTAGTTAGTGCATATGTTCCACAAGTAGCTATAATTCATTTCTTCTTAGTAGGAGCACTATGTGGAATCATGGGGCAATTTGGAGATTTAGTTGCATCATCTATTAAAAGATTTGTTGGCCTAAAGGACTATAGCAATCTTATTCCAGGACATGGTGGTATATTAGATAGATTTGATTCTATTTTATTTAATGCAGTAGTTGTTTTTTACTATTTAACATTTATAGTAGGAATTTAATAAGATTAGGATACAATGGTTTAACTATTGTATCCTTTTGTATTTTGTAATTGAAATATAGTCTAAATTAAATTATGTATTAATAAATTAATAATGTAATATGTTATAAGATTAATTTAAATTAGGAGGAAAAATGAGATTATATAATGGTTACAAAAAACATTATCAATATAGGACGTTAGTTAATTTGTTATTTTTATTATTAATATTTATAATTATAACATTTATAATAAAAAATTATTTTAAACCTTTTATTACCACTTTAGTTTTGATAGTTATATCAACACCAGTATATGATATTATAAAAAAAGTAATAAACAAAAAAGAAATTGCTGGAGCTTTAACTATTTTAATAATAAATGTACTATTATTTTGTTTTATATTTTATTTTGGTAATTCTATAATAGACTTATTGCAAAGTTTTTATTTAGATAATATAGATAAAATAAAAGAGTTTATAGAAAATGTTAGTAAGGTATTTAACATTGATGTAGAAAAAATTATAAGGAATAATTCACATAGTTTAACTTCTTTAACTTTTAAAAGTGGTTTAGCAGTAACAGGACAAAGTATTTTGTCTTACATAATTGCAAATATATGTGTGTATTTTATTTTAATTGATAAAAAATTATTTTTAAGATTATTAAATTGTTTATTACCTTATGATATTGTAGATATTATAAGGGTGAAAAAGAATAATTTGAGAGAAGTAGTAAAAATTGAATTAAAATTAGTAATCATATGTATGATTATTACTATTGTAGGATTTAAAATTTTAAGAGTTCCTAGTGCTATATTTTTGGGATTTGTATGTGGTATATTAGATATATTACCATATGTAGGAACTATAATTGTATTTATTCCAATTATAATATACAATATAATAATGAAGGAATACTTACTAGTAGTTGGATTAATAGCACTATATTTATTATTGCAAGTAGTAAGAGAAGTATTAGAACTTAAGTTTCTTAGTTCTAAATTAGATATCCATCCATTAGTAGTAATGCTTTCAATGTATATAGGCGCAGAAGTATTTGGAATAATAGGATTACTAATAGGGCCCATATACTGTTTAATTGCAAAAGATATAATATATGAAGGAACATTATAGGAGGTATTTAATGAAAAATATTTCAATTTTAGGGGCAACAGGTTCTATAGGAACTCAAACTCTAGATGTAATAAGAAATTCAAATGAGAAAATTAATCTTATTGGAATCACTGCTAATTTTTCAGTTGATAAGGTTAAAGAAATAATAAGGGAATTTGAACCTAAATATGTAGCAATGATGGATAGAGATTCAGCTAAATTTATTGAAGAGTTTTGTATTAAGGAATATCCTAATATACAAGTTTTTGATGGTATAGATGGATTAATTAAAGTTGCAACTTTAGAAGAAATTGATACTGTAGTAACATCTATAGTAGGTATGATAGGGTTAAAACCTACAATGGCAGCAATAGAGGCAAAAAAGGATATAGCTTTAGCTAATAAGGAAACATTAGTTGTTGCCGGAGAACTTGTTATGAATAAAGCAAGGGAAAATAACGTAAAAATATTACCTGTGGATTCAGAACATAGTGCAATATTTCAAAGTTTAAGTGGATATAAAAATAAAGATATAAATAAGATACTATTAACTGCATCTGGAGGGCCATTTAGAGGAAAGACTACTGAAGATTTAAAAGATGTAACAGTTAAAGAAGCACTTAAACATCCAAAGTGGAACATGGGACAAAAAATTTCTATAGATTCAGCTACATTAATGAATAAGGGATTAGAAGTTATAGAAGCTCATTTCTTATTTGATTGCGATTATGATAATATTGAAGTTATTGTTCATCCACAAAGTATAATTCATTCTATGGTTGAATATAAAGATGCTAGTGTTATTGCACAACTAGGATCACCAGATATGAGATTACCAATTCAATATGCATTGAATTATCCAGAAAGAAAAGAAATGATAGCAAAGCCAGTTAACTTTTACGAGCTAGGAGCATTAACTTTTGAAAAGCCAGATTTAGAAACATTTAAATGTTTAAGATTTGCATATGAAGCAGGTAAAATCGGTGGATTAGCTCCTACTATATTAAATGGTGCAAATGAAGAAGCTGTATCCTTATTATTGAAAGAAAAAATAAAGTTCTTACAAATTGCAGAAATAATAGAAGAATGTATGGATGTATTTAAAGAAAATTATTATGATGAATTAACTTTAGATAATATTATAGAGTTAGACAAAAAGGTTAGAGAGTATATAAGAATGAAATGGGAGTTAGGAGTGAAGTAAGTGTATATTATAATGGCAATATTAGGTTTTAGTTTATTAGTAATTGTTCATGAATTAGGACACTTTATTATGGCTAAGGTTAATGGAATAAAAGTAGAAGAGTTTTCAATTGGTATGGGACCAGAAATACTTTCTAAAAAAGGAAGTGAAACACAATATTCTTTAAGGTTATTTCCTATTGGAGGATATGTAAAAATGCTTGGTGAGGAAGAAGCTAGTGATGATGAGAGAAGTTTTTCTAGTAAATCACCATTAAGAAGAATTAGTGTTATAATAGCTGGTGTAACAATGAACGTTATATTTGCAATTATTGCATTTACAATTATAATAAGTAATAGAGGGTACAAAGATCCAGTAATAAGTAAATTAGTTGACAACTCTGCAGCTGTAGAAGCAGGATTAGAGGTTGGAGATAGAATATTAAGTATAGATGGATCAAAAGTATTTACTACTACTGATATTTCAATGGGAATTCAAATGGCAAAAGGTGATTCTGTAGATTTAGTGGTAAATAGAAATGGAAAGAAAGAAAATATTACTGTTACCCCAAGATTAGTCAAAGAAAATGGGAGCCAAATATATCAAATAGGATTTTATTATACACCTGTTGAAAATCCAACAATAATTCAGTCAATTAAAGAATCATTTAATGAAACTATTTCATTAGTAACTCAAACTTATAAGAGTTTAGTAATGATGGTTACTGGAAAAGTAAACTTTAAGACTGATGTTGGTGGACCAGTTACAATAATAAAAATGTCAACACAAGTTGCTAAAAATGGTTTATTATCATTAACCTATTTTCTAGGTTTTCTTAGCATTAACTTAGCAGTATTTAATTTACTACCTTTCCCAGCTTTAGATGGAGGCTGGACAGTTATCTTATTAATTGAACTTATAACTAGAAGAAAGGTTCCAGATAAAATAGTTGGTGCAGTAAATTATGTAGGATTTATGGTGTTAATAGGATTTATGATAGTAGTAACGTTAAAGGATATATTGTTCCCTATTAGTTTATAGGAGTGGAAAAATGGAAAGAAAACTTACTAGAAAAGTTAAGGTTGGATCTGTTTATGTTGGTGGTGATTCACAAGTTTCTATTCAATCTATGACAAATACAGATACAAGAAATGTAGAAGCTACATTAGACCAAATAAGAGCTCTTCATGTAGCAGGTTGTGAAATAATAAGATGTGCTGTTCCTGATATGGAAGCAGCTGAAGCAATAAAGGATATTTGTGCGGGTTCGCCAATGCCTGTAGTTGCAGATATACATTTTGATTATAGATTAGCATTGAAATGTGTTGAAAATGGAATTAGTGCAATTAGAATTAATCCAGGTAATATTGGAAATGTAGAGAGAGTAAAGGCTGTTACAGAAGCTTGTAAGGCTAAGAATATTCCAATAAGAATAGGAGTTAATTCTGGTTCTTTAGAAAAAGATATATTAGAGAGAGATGGAAAACCAACGGCTAAGGGACTTGTTGAATCAGCATTAAGACATGTTAAAATCTTAGAAGAATTAGATTTTCATGATATAGTTATTTCAATTAAATCTTCAGATGTACCAATGATGATAGAAGCTTACAGATTAATGAGTACTAAATGTAATTATCCTCTTCACTTAGGAGTTACTGAATCAGGTACTGTCTTTAGAGGAACTATAAAATCAACACTTGGAATAGGAACTTTATTAGCTGAAGGAATTGGAGATACTATAAGAGTATCATTAACAAGCGATCCAATAGAGGAAATTAAGGTGGCAAAGGAAATGTTAGTTGCTTTAGGTTTAAGAAAGCAAGGAATGACATTTGTGTCTTGTCCAACTTGTGGAAGAACTCAAATTAACCTTATAAAGATTGCTGAAGAAGTTGAAAAGAAACTTGAGAACTGTAATAAAAATATTAAAGTTGCAGTAATGGGATGCGTTGTAAATGGTCCTGGAGAAGCAAGAGAAGCAGATATTGGTATTGCAGGTGGAAAAGGTGAGGGATTAATCTTCAAAAAGGGCGAAATAATAAAAAAGGTTAAAGAAGAAGATCTTATTGAAGAGTTAATGAAAGAAATAGAGAATTTATAAAAGGTGTAAGGACCTCCGGGATTAATACAAATATTAGATTAATTTCGGAGGCTTTTTATTATATTTAGAGTTATTTTATATAATATTTTAATTTATTCAACATATATTGTTAGTAAACTAAAATATTTAAAAAATGGAGTGATGATTTAAATGGATGATAATGCCCTGATATTGATTGTTGTTATTGCTATTCTTATTTGTATGTCTGCTTATTTTTCAGATACTGAGACAGCTTTTTCAAGTTTAAATAAGTTTAAATTAAAAAATCTCGTAGCTAATGTAAGTAAAAAAGCAGAAAATGCATTAAAGTTATCTAATAACTCTGATAGAATTCTTTCCACAATATTAATAGGTAATAATATTGTGAATATAGCATCGGCATCTATAGCCACTATAATCTTCACTAAATATTATGGAGATGCAGATGTAACAATATCAACAATCGTTATGACTATAGTTGTATTAATATTTGGGGAAATATCTCCTAAAAGCTTATCAAAGGAAAGTCCTGAAAAATTTGCAATGTTTTCTACACCAATATTAAGAGTATTATTGGTTATGTTTACTCCGCTTAATTTTTTATTTGGATTATGGAAAAAGACAATTTCTAAGGTAATAAAAATTGAGAAAATTCCAATAGAAGAGAGAAGAGTAAAAGAAATAATAGTAGAGATAAATAGAAAATAAGAAGATAATTAGAATTAAAAATACAATTGGGAATTTTATCTCAATTGTATTTTATTTAAATTATATAGATATGAATCTTTACATAAAACTTATAGTTAGAATTAAAATAGCTAACAAAGTAATTATATTTACATATTATTAAATTTTAATGTATTATAGAAAAGAAATAAAAATATATAATACTTACTATAGTGATTGGAGCAAAAAAATGAAAGCAAATATGTTTATGCCAAAATATATGTTAACTTTTAAATGTATTGGTTCAGCTTGTATAGATACATGTTGTGCAGGTTGGGATATAAATATAGATGAAGATACATATGAAAAATATACTAATTCTACTGGAGAACTTAAAAAATTAGTAAAAGGTAAGTTTAGAGAAAATAAAAATAGTGATGACTATTTACATAAAGGTTTTATGATTTTAAAAGAACATAATAAATGTCCATTTTTAAATGGTAATTTGCTTTGTGATATACATGGAGGAGTTGGAGAAGAAAATCTGTGTATAACATGCAAAAGGTTTCCAAGAATATACAATATTGTAGATAATGTATATGAAAAATCAGGGTTAGCATCTTGTCCAGAAATTTGTAGCAAAGCATTTTTAAATAAAGATAAAATGCAGTTTGTTGAGAGTGAAGAAGAAATAGATGAAAGTGCTATTGAAATAAGAAGAATAATTGATACTGAAGCCTTTGAAGGAAGTGATAGCTTACTTCAGTATTTTTGGGATATAAGAGTAAATTCTATAAATATAATGCAAAATAGAAGTTTTTCTATTGAAGAAAGATTAGGTATATTAAAGGCTTTTTATACTAAAATTGAAGAGTATCATAATGAAAAAGATTTTGAAGTAATAGAGGAGCTTTTAGAAGAATATAGTGAAGGAAATATTGAATTTGATTCTTTAAAAACTTTAGATTTAAATGAAAGTAATGAATTTTATTTAAGTCTTATAGATGAAAAGTTAGTAAAAAATATAAGAAGTGTTAGATTAAAAGAATGTGTTGAAGAATATAAAAAAGAAATTTTAAAGGTAAATGATATTGCAAAGTACATAAACGATGAAAAAAGTATATTAAAGTTGATGGACAAATATTCTTATATTTTAGAAAACTATTTAGTAAATCAAATATTTAAAGATTTAATTCCATTTAATAAGGGAGAAAGTTTAAATTTAAGTATAAATATATTAATTAATAGTTATAGAATAATAAAAGCTTATACAATGGGAATAGCTTTAAATAATAAAGAAATAAATGAAGATTTAATTTTAAGAGTTATCCAAAGCTTAAGTAAAGATATAGAGCATAATAAAGTATTTAAAAATTTATTAGAATCAGAAATATAAATAATGAAATGTGTTACTAAAGAACTTATTTAATTGTTTAGTAACACATTTTTTGTATTTCAAATTTGGTATAATATTTAGTGTATGAGATTAAAAAGGGGGTAGGTATAAATGAACTATGATTGTGGATTTATTAAGGAAAATAAATGGTTTAGATATCGTGCAGCAGCAATTATTATAGAAAAAGATCATGTTCTTTTTGCTGGAAATGAAAGAGAAAACTATTATTATTCTGTTGGTGGAGGAGTTCATATTGGAGAATCTGCAGAAGAAGCTGTAAAGCGTGAAGTTTTAGAAGAAACTGGTGTGGAATATGAAGTTGACAGATTAGCTTTTATACATGAAAACTTCTTTCATGGAGATGGTATTTTAGAAGGTAAGGAATGTCATGAGATAGCTTTTTATTTCTTAATGAAGCCTAGAGGAACACAAGAACTAAATAGTAATAGTTATACTCAAGGTGTCAAAGAAAATATGTATTGGTTACCTATAGATAAATTAAAACAATATAAAGCATATCCAACATTTTTTAGAGAAAAATTAAAAAATATAAAAAATGAAATTGAGCATATTATTACTTATGAAAAGTAAATTTTAATAGGAATCATTATTTTAAGGAGAGGTGTTATATGGAAAAGAATAAGAAGTTTGAAACTAAAAGATTAATATTAAGAGAATTTAGTCATGCAGATTTTGAAGATGTACATGCATATGCAAGTAATTTAGAAAATATAAAGTATATGATATGGGGGCCTAATAGTGAAGAGGATACTATTGAATTTCTAGATGATTGTATATCTAATATAGATAAAAATCCACGTACACAATATGATTTTGCTATTACCTTAAAGGAAAATGGAAAGGTTATAGGAGGATGTGGTATTTATTTAAATAATGAATTATATGAAGGGATGTTAGGATGGGTACTTCATAAAGATTATTGGAAACAGGGGTATATGACAGAAGCAGGGAAGGAATTACTTAGGTTTGCATTTGAAGATTTAAAGTTACATAGATTATATGCAACTTGTGATGCTGAAAATTATGGCTCATATCGTGTTATGGAGAATCTAGGAATGAGAAGAGAGGGTCATATTATAAAAAATAGAAAGTTTACAGGGTTTAAAGATGAATGGCATGATGAGCTATTTTATGGAATACTATATGAAGAATGGATTAAGAAAAAGCAAAGTCATAAAGAAAAATAAAATTTATGAGGAATAGTCAAAGAGTATAAATTTAAAAATAGTGTGGATATAAATAATAAACAATGATAAACTAGGTATAGGAATAAAATTCCTATACCTTAAATTATTTTAAGTGAAAAATTATAAGGAGTGATGTTTTATGATGAAAAATATAAACTTTAAAATAGATATAGTAGTAAATAGTGAGGTAGGTATTAAATAACCTTACAAACTATGTAATTAAAAATTAATACCTCCTCACTAAAGGTTTATTTAGAAAGTAAATTTAAAGTGAATTTTGGAGGAATAAAATTGAATAAAACAAATTTATATAAAATTGGATTAAGTAAAAGATTCGAAAATGAAGCTTCTATGTATGATGAAAACTTATATTTAGCAAGGGTATCTGTTCAGCATAAGGATAAATATAATGTTATTACTGAAGAAGGGGAATGTTTAGCAGAGGTTTCAGGTAAGTTTAAACATGAAGCTATAGGTACAGAAAGTTTTCCGGCTGTTGGTGACTGGGTTATGGTTGATAGATTAAATAATTCAAATGGAAATGTTATAATTCATCATGTCTTAAGAAGAAAAAGTGCTTTTGAAAGAAAAGTTGCTGGAAATAGAAGAGATATTCAAGTAGTAGCTGCTAATGTAGATATTATCTTTATATGTATGGCACTTAATAACGATTTTAATATTCGTAGATTAGAAAGATATATATCAGTTGCATGGGATAGCATGGCTACTCCAGTAATAGTATTAACAAAGTGTGATCTTTGTGATAATCTTTTAGAAAAGCAGTTAGAAGTTGAAAATATAGCAATAGGTATAGATGTTTTAGTAACTAGCTCAATAACTGGTGAAGGCTACGAAGAAATTAAAAACTATATAGGAAATGATAAAACTGTAGCATTTATAGGTTCATCAGGAATAGGAAAATCTACTCTTATAAATAAGCTAATAGGGGAAGATGTGCTTCTTACTAATGGATTGAGAAATGATGATAAGGGAAGACATACCACAACACATAGACAACTTTTAGTATTACCACAGGGTGGTGTAGTTATAGATACTCCAGGTATGAGAGAGTTACAACTTATTACTGGTGATACTGATAAATCTTTTTCTGATATAGAAGAATTAGCTTTAATGTGTAAGTTTTCTGATTGTAAACATGAAAGTGAACCAGGATGTGCTGTAAAAAGAGCTATAGAAGAAGGTAAATTAGATAAAAATAGATTAGAAAGCTATAGAAAAATTCAAAAAGAATTAAAGTATGCTAACTTAAATTCTAAAAGATTAGAGAAAGAAAAGGTTAAAGATATGTTTTCTAGTGCTGGTGGAATAAAAAATGCTAGAAAATATGTTAAGGAAAAAAATAAAAAAAGATATTAATAATATTAAAAAGAAGTATCCTTTATTTTGGATATTTCTTTTTGTATTTACAACACACTTTTAAAAATTTTAGAGTAAACAAGGATAATAATGAAAATGAATATGATAGCAATATTAGTGACTATAATAATCTTAATATTTTTATTAAGAAGATATGAAATACGAATAAAGGGGTATTTAGGAGAATGGTATGTAAGTAAAAAATTAAATAAGTTAAATAAAAGAAAATATAAAGTAATAAATAATTTATTATTAAAAACAATTAAAGGAAGCACTCAAATAGATCATATAGTAATATCTAGATATGGTATATTTGTAATAGAAACAAAGAATTATAAGGGAATAATTAAAGGAAATGAATATGATGATAATTGGTATCAAATACTATTTAATAATAAAGAGACATTACGAAATCCTATAAAACAAAATAATGGACATATAAAAGTAATAAAAGATATTATTCCAAGTATTAAGTATAAAAATATAAATTCCATTATTTTATTTACTAAAAGAGCTAAATTAAAAGTAAATACTGAAACTATAGTTACATACTGTAATAGAGTAAATAAAATAATAAAAAAATATAAAAATAAACAATTTACACAAGAGGAAGTAAATTATATCTATGAAAGGCTAAAGGAATTAAATGTTGATTCTTTTAAGGAAAGAAAAAGTCATATAAAAAATGTAAATAGAAATATAAAGAATGTAGAAAAGAGCTTAAAGCGAAATAGATGTCCAAGATGTGGAGGTAAGTTAAAGAAAAAGAGAGGGAGGTATGGAAGGTTTAAGGGATGTAAGAACTATCCTCAGTGTACATTTAAAATGAACTTATAATTTATGAAGTAAAGTAGAAAGTTGGTGATAGTAATGGTTGATTTATGTTTATTAGGTTGTGGAGGTGGAATGCCAATGCCCTTTAGAAATCTATCTTCTAGCCTTTTAAATTTTAAGGGAAGAAAAATACTTGTAGATTGTGGAGAAGGAACTCAAGTTTCGATGAGAATGGTAGGTTGGGGATTTAAGTCTATAGATGTTATTTGTATAACTCATTGTCACGGAGATCATATTGTTGGACTTCCAGGACTTTTATCTACTATAGGTAATAGTGGTAGAATAGAGCCCTTAACAATAATAGGGCCGGAAGGAATTACAGAAGTAATAAATGGCTTAAGAGTTATTGCACAATATTTACCATATGAGGTTGATATAATTGAGAATCCAAAAGAAGTAAATTTAAATGTAAGTAAAGAAAGACTGGAAGTGGTAAATGAAAGTGGACAAATAAGATTAAGTACTTTAGAGGTAGATCACTCATCTCCATGTTTAGGATTTAGCTTTTATTTTAAGCGTGATAGAAAGTTTTCATTAGAAAAGGCTGAAGAGAATAATGTTCCTAAAGTTTTGTGGAATAAGTTACAAAAGGGAAGTGAAGATATCATAATATATGAAGGTAAAGAATATAAAAAAGAAATGGTCCTTGGAGATGAACGAAAAGGAATAAAATTAAGTTTAATTACAGATAGTAGGCCACAAGATCAAATGATTAATTTTATAAAGGAAAGTGATTTATTTATTTGTGAAGGTACATATGGAAATAATGATGATATAGAAAAGGCTATTAAAAATAAGCATATGACATTTGCTGAAGCTGCAAGGCTTGCTAGTTATAGTAATTGTAAAGAACTATTGTTAACTCATTTTACTCCAGCTATGTTGGAACCAAAATTATATGAAGATAATGCAAGAAATATTTTTGAAAATACAATAATAGGGGAAGATAGACTAATAAAAAGTCTTAGTTTTACTTAAAGAAACTTATTAATATTTAAAGTAAAACCTTTATTTATAAGCTAATAGTGTTATTATTAGCTTATAAATTTTAAATTAATATATTTATTTTTTTCAATGATTTACAATCTATTAATAGTGTTTCAGAAAAATAAATTTATGCTATAATGGTGTAGTTGAAAATTTTAATGGATGGGGGTACAAAATTGAGTGACGATATTATAAAGAAGCTAACCCTTGAGATAAATAAATATGAAAGTTTAGAAGATAAAGAACTTAAAATTATAAAGTTCCAACTTTTAAGAAAAAGTATGATTTTAAAGGTTGTTTTAAGAGGAAAAGAAAAATTGGCTCATGAAGAAGAGGAGCTAATTAAAAAAATTATTTGTAAAACTTTAATGATAAGAATTACTGTAGAAATAGTTTTTTATAGAGACGCTTCAGATATTACATTAGAAGAGGTAATACAAAATCATTGGATTGAATGTATTTCTGAAACAATTAAAAAGACACCATTATGCAAAAGTCTTTTATTGAATTGTAGAAAAGAAGTTAATGAAAATAAAGTATCTATATTTAATGGATATGATAAATTAACAGAACATCTAAGAGGTAAAGGTGGCGAAAAGAATTTAGAAGATACAGTTAAAGCTATGTTCGGTATATCTTGTAGATTTGAAATAAAGTATGATCCAGCCATGGAAGTAGTAATAGATTATGCAGCAAGGGAAAAGGAAGAAAAAGAACTATTAAATAAAGCTATGCAGGCTAGAGTTCAAGAAATGAGCAAAGCTCCAAGTGCTGTAAGTAAGCCAGTAGAGAAAAAGCCAGTTGAAAAGAAACAATATGAAAAGAGAGAAAATAGTTATAAGAGAGAACCAAAGGCTGAAAATGCTATTTATGGTAGAAATATTTCAATTGAAGCTACTCCAATAAATGAAATAAATGAAAGATCAGGATATGTTGCGGTTTTAGGAGATGTATTTAAAGTTGATACTATGGAAACTAAAACAGGCAAGATAATTTTAACATTCTATATTACTGATTATACTAGCTCTATAACAGTTAAATGCTTCTTAAAACCTCAGGAAAAAGATGAGGTTCTTGATAATGTTAAAAAGGGTCTTTACTGTAAGGTTAGAGGTGAAGCCGTATATGATACTTATCAAAGAGAAGTAGTTATTATGGGTAGAGATATCTTAAAGATGAAAAAGATGGAAAAGATGGATGGAGCTGAAGAAAAAAGAGTTGAGCTTCACTGCCATACTACAATGAGTGCAATGGATGGTGTTACACCAGTTTCGAAAATTGTAGAGAGAGCAGCAAAGTGGGGTCATCCAGCTATAGCTATTACAGATCATGGTGGAGTTCAAGCATTCCCAGATGCGCAAATTGCAGCTAAAAAGAATAAAATAAAAGTTATTTATGGAGTAGAGGGATATTTAGTAGATGATGGCGTGCCATTAGCTTTAAATGAAAAAGGGCAAAACTTAGATGATACTTATGTTGTATTTGACTTAGAAACAACAGGATTTTCATCTAAAAATGATAAGATAATTGAAATAGGAGCAGTTAAAATTCAAAATGGAGTTATTGTAGATAACTTTAGTGAATTTGTAAATCCAAGAAGGCCGATACCATATAAGATAACTGAGCTTACAGGAATTAATGATGATATGGTGAAAGATGCACAATCTATAGAAGATGTATTACCTAGATTTTTAGAATTTATAGGAGATTCAGTTGTAGTTGCTCATAATGCAAGTTTTGACTGTAGTTTTATATCTAAAAATTGTAATGATTTAGGATTAGCATTTGAACCAACTATAGTAGATACAGTTCCAGTGTGTAGATTCCTGTATCCTGAATTGAAATCTGTGAAATTAAATATTGTTGCAAAACACTTAGGTGTTAAGTTAGAAAGCCATCATAGGGCTGTAGATGATGCTAAAGCAACAGCTGATATTTTAGTTGAATGTTTTAAAAAAATTAAAGAAGAATTAGAAGTAGAAACTTTAAAAGAATTAAATAAAGTATTTTTAGAAAAAGTTGATATTAAAAAATTACCAACTTATCACATAATAATTTTAGCAAAAACACAAGCTGGAATTAGAAATTTATATAAGCTTGTATCAGAAGCACATATAGATAATTTCTTTAGAAGGCCAAGAACTAAAAAATCTAGACTTATGGAAATGAGAGAAGGGCTTATAATTGGAGGAGCTTGTGAAGCAGGAGAAATTTATAGGTCTGTAGTTGGTGGTAAAAGTGATGAAGAAATAAAAGAGATAATGAGTTTTTATGATTATGTAGAAATTCAACCTATTGCTAATAATGCATATATGATTGAAAAAGGTTCAGTAAAGGATGAAGATGAACTTAAGGATATTAATAGAAAAATTTATGACTTAGCAAAGGAAATTAATAAACCTACTGTAGCAACTTGTGATGTTCATTTTCTAGATCCACATGATGAGGCATTTAGAAGAATAATTATGGCTGGACAAGGATTTGGCGATGCAGATAATCAACCACCGCTTTATTTAAGAACTACAGAAGAGATGTTAAAGGAGTTTGCTTATTTAGGAAATGATATTGCTAAAGAAGTAGTTATTAAAAACCCACAAGCAATAGCAGATTCTGTAGAAGAAAATTTAAAACCTATTCCTGATGAAACTTACCCACCTAAAATTGAGGGTGCAGATGATGATATTAGAAATATGACAATGAATAAGGTTCATTCTATATATGGAGATCCACTTCCTGAGGTAGTACAAAAGAGATTAGATAAAGAGTTAAATTCTATTATAAATAATGGGTATGCTGTACTTTATCTAATTGCACAAAAGCTAGTTGCAAAATCTTATTCAGATGGATATTTAGTAGGTTCAAGAGGATCAGTTGGTTCATCTTTCGTTGCAACCATGTCAGATATAACAGAGGTTAATGGATTGCCTCCACATTATGTATGTCCTAAATGTAAAAAATCACATTTCTTCTTAGATGGTTCAGTAAGTTCAGGAGCCGATTTAGAAGATAAGGATTGTCCAGATTGTGGTGTGCCTTATATAAAAGATGGCCATGATATCCCTTTCGAAACTTTCTTAGGATTTGAGGGAGATAAGGAACCGGATATAGATTTAAACTTCTCTGGAGATAACCAAGGTGATATTCATAAATATACAGAAGTTTTATTCGGAAAAGGTTACGTATTTAAAGCAGGAACAATAGGTACGGTTGCAGAAAAAACGGCTTATGGATTTGTTAAGAAATATTTAGATCAAAAAGGGATAATTACATCACAAGCAGAGATTGAAAGATTAACTATTGGATGTACAGGTATTAAAAGAACAACTGGGCAGCATCCAGGTGGAATTATGGTTGTACCTAATTATACAGATGTTTATAATTTTACACCAATCCAAAGACCAGCAGATGATTCAACATCAGATGTAACAACTACACATTTTGATTACCATTCTATTTCAGGAAGACTATTAAAGCTTGATATACTTGGTCACGACGATCCCACAGTACTTAGAATGCTTCAAGATATAACAGGTTTAGATCCAAAAACTATACCTCTTAATGATAAAAAGGTACTGTCTTTATTTACATCGCCAGAAGCTTTAGGTGTTACAAAGGAAGAACTAGAATGTGAAGTTGGTTCTTATGGTTTGCCAGAGTTTGGAACGAAATTCGTTCGTCAAATGCTTGTAGATACACAACCACAAACTTTTTCAGACTTAGTTAGAATATCAGGACTTTCTCATGGTACTGACGTTTGGCTTAATAATGCTCAATATTTTATTAAGGAAGGATATACTACCTTAAGAGATTGTATTGCAACAAGAGACGATATTATGGTTTACCTTATGTATAAGGGTGTTGAACCCAAAACAGCATTTACAATAATGGAAAGTGTAAGAAAAGGTAAGGGCTTAACAGAAGATTTTGAGAAGACAATGAAAGAAAATAATGTTGAAGATTGGTATATAGAAAGTTGTAAGAGAATCAAGTATATGTTCCCTAAGGGGCATGCCGTTGCTTATGTTATGATGGCTGTTAGAGTTGCCTATTACAAGGTATATTATCCACTTGCATATTATGCAACTTACTTTACAGTAAGAGGTGCTGATGACTTTGATGCAGATTTAATTTGTAGAGGAGAAACTGCAGTTCATGCAAAACTTCAAGAGTTATATGCTCTTGGTAATCAAGCTACCGTAAAAGATAAAGGGTTAATTACTGTTTTAGAACTTTCTTTTGAAATGTATAAAAGAGGATTTAAAATGCTTAAAGTAGATTTATATAAATCAGATGCAACTAAATTCTTAATAGTAGATAATGCATTAAGACCACCTTTAAGTTCATTACAGGGAGTGGGAGTAAATGCAGCTAAATCAATTGCAGAAGCGAGAAAAGATGGAGAATTTATTTCAAAGGAAGATTTAAGACTGAGATCAAAAGTATCAAAAACTGTAATTGAGACTTTAAGTAATCATGGTTGTTTAGAAGGTATGTCAGAAACAAACCAATTATCATTATTTTAAAGTAGACTTTTAAAAGGACTAACTATTAGTAGTTAGTTCTTTTTTTAATATGGTGTATAATTAAGTAAATGGAAAAAATAGGGAGGGTAATTATGGAGTTAAGAGTAATAACAAATAAGGTAATATCTTTATTTCTAATAATGATTATAGGGGTATATGGAAGCAAAAGAAAAATAATAACGTCAGACATAAATAAAGGATTAACTAATATATTGTTAGAAATTACTTTGCCTTGCTTAGTTATTTCATCATTTATATTTGATATGGATGAAAATTTAAAAAATAATATTATAAAATCTTTTATTTATAGTCCTTCAGTATTAATAATTACAATATTAGTTTCTTATATTGTATTGTTACCAATTAAATCAGATAAGAAAGTTATAATGCAATTTGCAAATGTTTTTTCAAATTGTGGCTTTATAGGATTCCCAATAATTTATAGTATTTTTGGTTCAGAAGGCGTTATATATGCATCTATTTTTAATATGTTTTTTACAATAGCATTATGGACTTATGGAATTATATTGTTCAATGGAAATATAGAAAAAAAAGATTTTAAAAAGGTTTTTTTTAATCCATCTATTATAGCAGTTATAATTGGATTAATAATAATGGTTTTTAATATTAGTATTCCAGAAGCGTTATATTCAACTTTGGATTTAGTAGGAGAGATAACTTCACCATTATCAATGATAATAATAGGAGTTATATTAGGAAGTAGTAATATATTTAATTATTTAAAGGACTATACCATATACTATAGTAGTATTTTAAAATTAATAGTATTACCAGTTATTTTGATTATTATTTCAAAAATAATAAATGATAATTCTATAGTAATTAAAACACTAATAATTATTACAGCAATGCCAGCAGCTGCAATGACATCAATCTTAGCAGAAAAGTATGATAAGGAGAAGGAATACTCCGCTGTTATTATCTTTATTACAACTTTATTTTCTTTAATAACATTTCCACTTTTACTTAAATTTATATTATAAATAAAATAAACATACGAACAATTATTATAAAAGTAACATAAAATATATCTAAGTAAGTATTAAAGGAGATTAAGGTGAGCTATAATTCAATTTATGATATTGTTGGATTTAATAATGAAGTAAATAGACTTGAAATTCAGGCTAAATTAGGATGGGAAAAGGAATTTAGAACATTGAAATGGTTAGGCCTTAAAGATGGAATGAGAATATTAGATGTCGGTTCAGGTACAGGAGTATATACTCAATTATTATTAGAAAATTTACCACATAGCTCAGTAACTGCCTTAGAAGTTGATAGGAGATTATTTAATATATCTAAAGAGCGTTTAAGTGAATATGAGGGAAATAGACTAAAGTTTAAGTTTGGTTCTATAAAAAATAGTGGACTTAAAGAAAATAGTTATGATTTTATAGTTTGTAGATTCGTATTTCAACACCTAGAAAGCCCTATTGAAGCAACTCGTGAGATATATAGATTATTAAAACCAGGAGGGATAGTTGCAATAATAGATTCTGATAGAGGAATGTACGGAGTAAGTGATCCAGATATGCTATTTAAAAGTGGTAGAGGATTTATTAGTCAAATAGAAAAAAGGGTTGGTTGGAATAGAGAAATTGGACGTAAACTTATTAAAATATTAAAATATACAGGATTCGAAAAATTAGATTTTGAAGCAGTAACTGTCCACAGTGACTTAGTTGGGATAAAAAATATTCTTGGAGATAATAAATTACCACCAGAGATAATTAGAATGATTAGCAGAACTAATCCAAGGTTAGCTAAAATTATGAGAATTTGTAGTGATAGTTCTGAAAGAGAAAAGTGTACAATAATATTTTTAAATTTAATAGCAAAAGGGCAAAAACCTATTAATTAACATATAAAATAAAAAGGGTCATAAAGACCCTTTTTATTTTAGTTTTGCCACCATTTAATTGGTATTCTTTTTGGTGTTGATGTAATATTGATTTTATTAATATTCTTAATATTCTCTGTATATAAGTTTAAAGAACTACAAGATAAAGTAACAAATATTAATGGAATAATAAATAAGTTTTTTTTCATATGTTATTACCTCCAATAAAATAGCAATATTATGAATATTAATAATATTCCACATAATAAAATAATTATTTATAGTTATTAATTATTATGTTCTAAAGTCAAATTTAGTTGAACATTTTTTACATGTAACAACTATGTTGCCTTTACCTCTTGGAAGTCTAAGTTTTTGTTTACAGTTAGGGCATTTAGTAATTTTATATTTACGATGCTGAGTATATTTAAATTTAATGTTTTCAAATATATAAGATAAATTATTTAAATCATATATAGGTAAATCATAAGGAATAGATTTACCAAATTTCTTTAAAAACTTATTTGTATATGTATAGAAAACATTATATTCACTTTTCCTTTTATATATTTTTTTGGAAAATGCTCTATATACAGCATAAATTAAAATAAGTGTACCTAAAATTCTAGTATAATCAAAAATATTAAATATACAAGATATTAGAACTAATATTATTGATAATAAATCAAATCCATAGCTACCTTTTAAAAAGTTCATGTAATTACCCCCAAAGCAAAAAATATTAATATAATTTATTTTTAGAATAATTATAATATAAATTAAAAGGTTGTACAATTTATTTTACATTAATAAGTAATGAATAAAAAGTAAATAGTAGTATATAATATTAATGTAATCATATAGTTACTAAGTAGCTAAAAGTGATTATGGGGCGTTGCAATAAAAAATGCAACGTCTTTTATTTTTTTGAAAGCACAATAAAAAAATATTTAATATTAATAAATATTTTGATGCAGTATTTTTATTAAAGTATATATATTAGTCGATAATAAAAAATTATAATTTAAAAATAATAATTATAGATATTAATTGCAATAAAAAAATAACTGGAAATCCTAACTTGAATTTTAAGTGCTTTGTTTTATGTCTAAAAGTATACATTCCAATTATTCCACCCATACTTCCACCTATTATAGCAAATAAAAAAAGAGTTTTTTCACTTATTCTCCAATGATTTAATTTTGCTTTACGTTTATCTAACCACATAAGAATAAAAAGAAGTGAATTGATAAATAATATATAAGCGAATATAAATTTCATAAAACCTCCTAAATAAAAAAACACTGAATTATATTTTATCAGTGTTTAGTTAAAGATTATTTTTCTTCACCTTTAATTAATCTGGCGATATTACTTTTGTGTCTCCAAAATACTAAAAGACAAGCAAAAAGCGTTGCATATACATAGTATTTATTATATCCTAATAAAAGTGTTGATAGAAATAATGTAGTGCCTGCTGCTAAAGAACGTACTGAAACAATCTTTGTTACTAATTTTAATCCAAAGAAAACTAGAGCTGTAATTAAAAATGGTATAGGAACAACTATCATAAAAGCAGCTGCAGAGGTAGCAACACCCTTACCGCCTTTAAATTTTAAAAATATAGTGTAATTATGTCCTAATATGGCAGCAATAGCTACTAAGGATAAACTCAAACTTGCATTAGTTTTTAGTATATCATTCCAGATCAAAATACGTGTTAGTAATACTGGAATAATTGCTTTTAACATATCACAAATTGCTGTTAGTTTTGAAAGTTTTTCACCAGCAACTCTTTTGACGTTAGTAGCACCAATATTTCCACTTCCATATTCTCTTACATCTTTATTAAGTTTCTTTTTTACTAAAATATATCCACTAGGAATTGAGCCCATAAGATATGAAAAAATAATTAATAATGGTAACATATATGCCTCCTTATATATCTTTACATAAATATAATATTTAAGAATGTTAGATTATGCAAGAAATTTATAAATAAAATTTAATAGTTAACATAAGATTAATAACAATATTATTGATAATTTCATATAATATAATGTTAATGAAGTAGAAAGGAATTTTTATATGGATAATTGGGACAAACTAGCTATTATAACCTTTATTACTTGTGATGCTATATTAGAAAATATTTATGAGATTAGAAACTTATATATATATTATTATAGAGATATAAAAAAGAGATTAAGAGATAGGCAGTAGAATATTTATATGATCATCTATGAAGAAAAGCATAAAAATAACAACAGATATAAAATGATAAACATAAAAAAAAACAATTTAGGAAAGTATAAATAGTATAGAAATTTTTATAGTAGACAGTCTAAAAGTGAATATAAAAATTAATCCTAGGAATAGATTTAAATGGTGAATTTTACTTTGATAAAAACTTACAGAAAAAGTTTATAGTGTTAAAAAATAAAAAAACATATGTATAAATGAAATTAAAATTCTCAAAAATGAATAAAAATAATTTTTTTAATAAAAAATTTAAAGTGTAAAAAGGAGAAGAAGGAAAATTGTTGACAATACAAATAAATTGTCGTATTCTGTAATAGCGTGAAAATCTAGAGGTTTTCGTATTTAATAGTAGACTTGTTAAAAAACATGAGGTGAATATCAATGGGAATAAGACTAGACAAACTAGTTGTAAAATTTGGAGACTTTAAGGCGCTTAATGAAGTTACATTACAAATTCCAAAAGGAAAGTTAGTTTCATTATTAGGGCCTTCAGGATCTGGAAAATCAACAACATTATTTACTATCTCAGGAATTCATAAACCACATAGTGGGAAGATTTATTTTGGAGATAGAGATGTAACTGGATTAGAGCCAGAAGAATTAGGAATAGGGTTAGTATTCCAAAACTATGCATTATATCCACATATGACTGTAAAGGAAAATATATTATTTCCTTTAAAAAACTTAAAGTGGGATAAAGCTGAAGCTGAAAAGAGAGCTATAGAGGTTGCTAAAATTGTAAAAATTGAAAGTCAATTAGATAAAAAGCCATCTCAATTATCAGGAGGACAACAACAAAGAGTAGCTATTGCAAGAGCATTAGCAAAGAAACCTGATATTTTACTTCTTGATGAACCTTTATCAAACTTAGATACAAAGTTAAGAGTTGAAACAAGACAAGAAATTAGAAGAATTCAAAAGGAAACAGGGGTTACAGCTATATTCGTAACTCATGACCAAGAAGAGGCTATGTCTATTTCAGATGAAATTGTACTGATGAAGGATGGTGCAATTCAACAAGTTTCATCACCAAGTGATATATATATGAATCCGGTAAATAAATTTGTTGCATCTTTTATAGGAAGTCCAGAAATGAACTTTATCGATTTAGAGTGTAAAGCAGGAGTTTCTAGTGTTGATTCATTAACAATAGAAAATTTACCTAAAGATAAGTCAAAAGTTATTTTAGGAGTAAGAGCAGAAGATTTTGAAGTAGCAGACAAGGGATTAAAAACTAAAGTTGTTACAGTAGAAATATTAGGTAGAGAAAGACTGTTAACATTAGACCATAATGGTTCTATATATAAAATGTTAGTTGACAAAGAGTTCTTTATTGACGAAGGTGCTGAATTAATAATTAAACCAAAGACAGGTAAGAGTTATGTATTTGATTCTGAAAGTGAGGAGTTCATAACAAAATGCTAAAGAAGAAAAATAAATTTAAAGGATATATATATTTACTACCTGCACTTATAATACTTGCTGTCTTTGTATTTTATCCTATACTTAATACAATAATTTTTAGTTTCGATGAAACTAAAGCTAGCGGATTTGTTTTTGGATTTGGATCATATAAATATTTATTCCAAGATAAAAGATTTATACAATCTTTAATTAATACTGTAATTTATGCTGCTATAGTTCCAGCTTTATCAGTATTTATATCTTTATTAATAGCTAATGCTTTAGCTAATATAAAAAATGAAAAAGTAAGAGGAATATTCCAAAGTATTTACTTTTTACCTTATGTAACTTCATTAGTTGCTATAGGTATAGTATGGTCTTGGCTATTCAACTCTGAATATGGAATTATTAATTTCCTATTAGAGAAGATAGGGATAAACCCAATAAATTGGCTTAATGATCCTAAATATGCAATGATAGCATTAATAATATTTGCAGTATGGAAGAGTTTAGCTTTTAATACCTTAATATTAACTACAGGTATTGCATCAATAAATCCACAATATTACCAAGCTGCGAAAATCGACCAAGCAACAAGTGGAACTATATTTAGAAAGATAACTGTAAAATTAGTTTCTCCTATGATTGCTTATACATATGTTATTAGTTTAATAGCTTCTTTTAAAGTTTACACAGAAGTTTATGTTCTATTTGGAGGACGTACATTAGATGGTGCAGTTTCAACTGTTGTTAGATATATAATTGATAGATTCTATGGGGATCAAGATTTCCCATTAGCATTTGCTGCTTCAGTAGTTCTATTAATTATAATATTAACTGTTACTTTAGTACAAAAAACAGTTGCTCGTAATAAGATTCATTACTAAGAGGTGTAAATATGAAAAATAAAAATAATTTTAAAGCATTCATTAAATACTTCTTATTAGTTGTCTTTGCTATTGTAACGCTTTTTCCATTTTATTGGATGATAGCGTCTTCTTTAAAGTCAAGTTTTGAAGTTATTCAAACACCACCAACAATGGTTCCAGAAAAATTTATGTGGAGTAACTTTAGTACTGCATTAGCAATGGCTCCTTTTGGAAGATATTTTATAAATACATTAATAGTTACTGCTTTAAGTATTGTTAGTACAGTTGTAATTTCAATATTATCAGCATTTGCTTTTTCTCATCTTGAATTTAAGGGCAGGGATTTAATATTTGCTATTTTCTTAGCATCAATGATGATACCAGGGGAAGTATTAATAGTAACTAATTTTAAAACAATTTCAGCACTAAATTTAATTGATAGTTATTCAGCATTATTTGTACCTTATATGGCAAATGTATTGTATATTTATATGCTTAGAGAGTTTTTCTTAAAGATTCCAAAACAATTATATTATGCTGCAAAAATAGACGGTGCAAGTGATTGGAAGTTCTTATGGAAAATAGTTGTACCTATGGCTAAGCCATCAATTATTACAATTTGTATCTTAGTAGGAATAAATTCATGGAATGCATTCTTATGGCCATTGCTTGTTACAAATAGTGATAATATGAGATTGCTTGCAAATGGATTAACTGCATTCCAATCAGATGTAGGAAACAGATATGAGTTATTAATGGCAGCATCTACAATAATTACAATGCCAATAGTTGTAGTTTATATGTTCTTACACAAGAAGATTATGAATGGTATATCTATTGGAGGAATAAAAGGGTAGTATAAAAGTTAGATATATGTGAAAAGTTTGAATTAAAAGTTGAAATATTAATGCTTTAATTATTTATATGAAAGTTATTATAAATGCTTTAATTATGTATATATAAAATTTTAATACTTTATCTTTTAATCATCTTTTCTTAAATATATAAATTAGGTTTTAGAGGTGAAAAAAATGAAAAGAAGATTATTAGCATCTTTAATGACTGCAGTAGTTGCAGTTACAGCATTAACAGGCTGTTCAAAAAGTGATTCATCAAACGAAAATGTCGTTACAGAATTACAACAACCAATAACTATTGAAATGTGGCATTATATGACTGGAAAACAAGCAGAAGTGTTACAAGGTATAGTTGATGACTTTAATAATTCCAATAATCAAGGAATAACAGTTAAAGCTTCAGCTCAAGGTAGCATTACTGATTTAAACAAAAAAGTTATAGCTGCATCTCAATCAAATACTTTACCAGCTATAGTTAATGTTTATCCTGATGCGGCTACAGGACTTATTAATGATAATAAGGTAGCAGATTTAACACCATATGTTACTGATGAAACAGTAGGAATGGAAGATGACATTAAAAATGATTTCGTTCCAGATTTTATTAATGAATTATCACAATGGGGAGAAAATAAAATATATGGTCTTCCATTAACTAAATCTACAGAAGTTTTATATGTAAATAAAAACTTATTAGAGCAATTAGGATATACTGTTGATGATTTAAAAGATTTAACATTTGAAAAATTAGCAGAAATATCAGAAAAATGTCAATCAGAATTAGGAATACCTGGATTCGGATTTGATTCAAGTTCAAATGCATTTATTTCTACTTTAAAAGAAGATGGAAAAGATTTTGTTCAATTAGATGGAAAGATTAACGTTGTTAATGATTGGTCTAAAGAGTTTATGCAGTTCTTTAGAAAAGAAACTCAAAGTGGCGCATTTAGAGTACCTGGTGAAGATAAATTCTTATCAGGACCTTTCTCAAATCAAAAGCTTTTAGCTTATCAAGGTTCTTCAGCTGGATTCGCTCATATAAACACTAATGATGCTTTTGAAGTTGTTGTAGCAGAAGTTCCTCATTTTGAAGGAAAAAATAAAGCAGTTATTCAACAAGGTGCTTCTTTATTTGTAACTACAGATGTTTCTGCAGAAGCTCAATATGCTGCATATGAATTCATTAAATTTGCAACAAACACTGAAAATACAGCTAAGTTTGCAACAGCTACTGGATATTTACCAGTTAGAAAGTCAGCTCAAGATTCTACTTTAGTTCAAGAAGTATTAGCAGATAGTAATTCTTTATATGGAAAGATTTACGAAGTAGCTAAGGAATCATTAAGCTTTGCTTACTTTACTCCTGCAATAAACAATGCTCAATCAGCAAGAACAGTTGCAGAAGAAAAATATGCATCTTATGTTACTGGAACTTCAGATGATGTTGACGCTATGTTAAAAGAAATGAATTCACAAGTTGAAACTTCAATAAGCCGCCAATAATACATAAAAAATGTATAGTTTTATTATGCCCTGCTTAGCATAGCTAAGTGGGGGATTTTTTTATTAAATATTTAAATATAAAAGTTTGTTTTTAGGAGGTATTAAAAATGAAGGAAGAATTAATTAGAAGTATAATAAATAAAATTGAAGAGTATGATACTATAGCAATATATCGTCATGTTTTCCCAGATCCAGATTCTTATAGTTCACAAACTGCTTTAAAAAGTATAATAGAAAATACATATCCAAATAAGAGGGTGGTTTTATTAGGTGAACATTCAAAAAAATTAGAGTATATAAATACTATGGATAAAGAAATAAAATTAAATAAAGATTCTTTAGCTATTATTGTAGATGTTGCCAATAAAGAAAGAGTTGATAATCAAACATTTAATGATTGTGGCTATATAATAAAAATTGACCATCATAAGCCTTTTGATGCTCCATTTGAAGATTTAACATGGGTAGATACAAATTATTCTTCATGTAGTGAAATGATTTTAGATTTATATTTAGCTCATGAAGATAAGTTGAAAATAGATAAAAAGGGAAGACGTGCTTTATTTACAGGGATAATAGGGGATACTGGAAGATTTCTATATATAGATAACCCAACTAATTTATTTGAAAAGTTATCTAAAATTACATTTGATTTAGAAACAAAAGAAATTTATGCAAATATGTATAGAAGAGAAGAAACAGAACTAAAATTCTTAGGATATATTTATAGCAACTATGAAACTACTGAAAATGGAGTGGCATATTTAAAAGTAAAAAATGAAATAGCTAAAAAATATGGTTTACAACCAATAAACGCTGCAAGAATGGTAAATGCACTTCAAGATACTGAAGGAATAAACAATTGGAATTTCTTTGTGGAAAAAGAAGACGGTTCAATTTTCTGTGAATTTAGATCTAATGGACCTAGAGTTAATGATATTGCATCTACTTTTGGAGGAGGAGGCCATATGCTAGCGGCTGGAGCATCCCTTGCAAATTGGCAAAAGGTTGATGAAATAATAAAAGCTCTTGATGAGAATTCTAAAAAATATAAAGAAGAAAATAAATAAAATGTAAAAAAAGATACCTAAAGGTTGGCTTTTTGTGAAAGTTGTCTTTAGGTATCTTTTTATATATAAAAACACATGTTAAGTTGGAAAAAATATGATATAATTTAAATATATTACTTATTAGTAATATATTTAAAGGGTATATAAAGATGTATTGATAAAATATTTGAGGAGGAAGAAAATATGGCAAGATTTACATTACCAAGAGATATTTATCATGGTGAGGGTTCTTTAGAAGTATTAAAAACTTTAAAAGGAAAAAGAGCAGTAGTAGTAGTTGGCGGAGGCTCAATGAAAAGATATGGTTTTTTAGATAAAGTAGAAAGTTATTTAAAAGAAGCTGGAATAGAAGTTAAATTAATAGAAGGGGTAGAACCGGACCCATCAGTTGAAACTGTTATGAGTGGAGCAGCTGTAATGAGAGAGTTTGAACCTGATTGGATAGTAGCTATGGGAGGTGGTTCACCAATAGATGCAGCAAAAGCAATGTGGATTTTTTATGAATATCCTGATTTTACTTTTGAACAAGCTGTTGTACCTTTTGGTTTACCTGAATTAAGACAAAAAGCCAAATTTGTTGCGATACCATCTACTTCAGGAACAGCTACAGAGGTAACTGCCTTTTCTGTAATTACTGATTATAAAGCTAAGATTAAGTATCCTTTAGCTGATTTTAATATAACTCCAGACATTGCAATAGTTGATCCTGAATTAGCACAAACAATGCCAGCTAAGCTTGTTGCTCATACTGGAATGGATGCCTTAACACATGCAATAGAAGCATATACAGCTTCATTAAGATCAAATTTTTCTGATCCATTAGCTTTAAAGGCTATTGAAATGGTTAATGAATATTTAGTTAGGTCTTTTAAAGGAAATGTACAAGCTAGAAATTTAATGCATGAAGCACAATGTTTAGCAGGTATGGCATTTAGCAATGCTTTATTAGGTATAGTACATTCAATGGCTCATAAAGTTGGAGCTGTATTCCATATTCCGCATGGATGTGCTAATGCAATATTCTTACCTTATGTAATTCAATATAATAGGTTAGAATGTGAGAATAGATACGCTGATATAGCAAGAGTGTTAAAGTTAGAAGGAAATACAGATTCAGAGTTAACAGATTCATTAATAAGAAAAGTAAATGAATTTAATGAAGCTTTAAATATACCATTATCAATGAAAGAGTATGGAGTAACTGAAGAAGATTTCTTAGCTAATGTTAAACATATAGCTCATAATGCTGTATTAGATGCATGTACTGGTTCTAATCCAAGAACAATTGATGATGAGACTATGGAAAAGCTTCTTTCATGTACATTCTATGGAAATAGAGTAGATTTCTAATAAGTAGTTTATTAATTTAAGAATGCATTTTTAAGAAAAGAAATTTAAAAGTGCATTCCTAAACTTATAAAGAATATTCTAAATTAAAAGTTTGTTTATAAAATTATAACGTAAGAAAATTATGGGGGTATTAAAGTGTATAAGATAACAGGTAAAAGATTATTAACAGAGAACATATATTTAATGGATATTGAAGCTCCGAGAGTTGCTAAATCTGCTCAACCTGGACAATTCATTATTATAAAGAATGATGATAAGGGGGAGAGAATTCCTTTAACTATTGCAGATTATGATAGAGAAGAGGGGACTGTTACAATAGTTTTTCAAACAGTTGGATATGCAACAAAAGAGTTAGCTAAGTTCGAAGTTGGTGAATATATACAAGATTTTGTTGGTCCGTTAGGGCAACCAAGTGAATTTATTCATGAAGATTTAAATGAACTTAAAAATAAGAAAATTTTATTTGTAGCTGGAGGAGTAGGTGCAGCACCAGTTTATCCGCAAGTAAAGTGGTTCTATAATAATAATATTGATGTTGATGTTATTATTGGAGCAAGAAATAAGGAATTAATAATATTAGAAGAAGAGATGAAAAAAGTAGCTAAAAATTTATATATATCTACTGATGATGGTTCTTATGGATTTAATGGTAGAGTTACAGATTGTTTATTGGACTTAGTAAATAATCAAGGAAAGAAGTATGATCATGCAGTTGTTATAGGACCAATGATAATGATGAAATTTATGTCAATACTTACTAAGGATCTTGGAATAAAAACTACAGTAAGTTTAAATCCTATTATGGTTGATGGTACAGGTATGTGCGGTGCTTGTAGAGTAACAGTTGGAGATGAAGTTAAATTTGCGTGCGTTGATGGCCCAGAATTTGATGGACATCTTGTAAATTTTGATGAAAGTATGAGAAGACAATCTCTTTATAAAAGTGAAGAGGGAAGAGCTATGCTTAAATTAGAAGAAGGCGACACACATCATAGAGAAGGTTGCGGATGCGGAGGACATAAGTAATGAATAAAGTTGTAGATAGAATGAAAAGAACACCTGTAAGGGAACAAGAACCTAGTGTAAGAGCTAAAAATTTTGACGAAGTTTGTTTAGGATATGATGAAGAAGGAGCTTTAAATGAGGCAAGTAGATGTTTAGGATGTAAAAATCCAAAATGTGTAAGTGGATGTCCGGTATCAATAGATATTCCTGGATTTATATCTCATGTTAAAGAGGGCGATTTTGAAGGAGCTGCAAAAGAGATTGCAAAATATAGTGCATTACCAGCTGTTTGTGGAAGAGTATGTCCACAAGAATCTCAATGTGAAGGAAAGTGTGTATTAGGAATAAAAGGTGAAGCAGTTGCTATCGGTAAACTAGAAAAATTCACAGCTGACTGGGCAAGAAAGAATAATATTGATCTTTGTGATAAAGAAGAATCAAAAGGTAAAAAAGTAGCTGTAATAGGCTCAGGACCAGCAGGACTTACTTGCGCAGGGGATTTAGCTAAGAAGGGCTACGATGTTACTATATTTGAGGCTTTACATGAAGCTGGTGGAGTATTAGTTTATGGTATACCTGAGTTTAGATTACCAAAGGAAGAGGTAGTAAAGTCTGAAATAGAAAATATTAAGAAACTAGGTGTTAAAATTGAAACTAACGTAGTTGTTGGAAGAACAGTTACAATAGATTCATTAATTGAAGATGAAGGTTTTGATGCTGTATTTATAGGATCAGGTGCAGGATTGCCAAAATTTATGGGAATTCCTGGTGAGAATTCTAATGGAGTATTTTCAGCTAATGAATTTTTGACAAGAGTAAATTTAATGAAAGCATTTAAAGAGGAATATCATACACCAGTTAAAGTTGGAAAGAAGGTAGCTGTAGTTGGTGGAGGAAATGTTGCCATGGATGCAGCTAGAACAGCATTAAGACTTGGGGCAGAAACTCATATTGTATATAGAAGAAGTGAATCAGAATTGCCAGCAAGACTTGAAGAGGTTCATCATGCAAAAGAAGAAGGCGTAATATTTGATGTATTAACTAATCCTACAGAAATTTTAACAGATGAAAATGGATGGGTGACAGGAATGAAGTGTGTTAAAATGGAACTTGGAGAACCAGATGCTTCCGGAAGAAGAAGACCAGTAGTTAAAGAAAACTCAGAATTTATTATGGATGTAGACACTGTAATAATGTCTCTTGGAACATCACCAAATCCATTAATTTCATCAACTACTAAAGGGTTAGAAATTAATAAGTGGAAATGTATAGTTGCTGATGAAGAAACAGGTCTTACAACAAAAGAAGGTGTTTATGCAGGGGGAGATGCAGTTACAGGTGCTGCAACTGTTATTTTAGCACTGGGAGCAGGAAAAAAGGCAGCTGCTGCAATAGATGAATATTTAAGTAATAAATAAATAGAATTAATTGACTTTTTATCAATAAATGAATAAAATTATTTTATAACTCCAAAGTTATGTTTTTCTTTGGGGTTTTTCTTTATAATACAATGAAACTCATTTATATAAATAAGAAATGAGTAAGTTCCATTAAATAAATTGAAATTTAAAACCTCACTTATGAGAAGGTATAACGGTAGGTGTAATTATGAAATTAACAAAAAATCAAAATAGATTTATAAATAACAAGAATATGGGCTTTTCATTGATGAAAGGAAAATCATTAACAGGAAAGACAGTTGCAGCTTTGCATAGAGTTATAAATTTAGAAAATAATTATTGTATATATAATGAAGATAAGATTTTATATTTATCTTCAAATGATGAAAAGTTAGAAAAAAGTAAAAGTTTATATAAAGAAAAAAGTAAAGTAAGTGAATTTTATTCGCTATTTACTGAGGAAAAATCAAGAGTTAAGTTTAATTTGATAAATGTATTAATAAAGGACTTTTCTAAAAGATACATAGAGGAAAATAAGCTGAATTTAAAAGCTATTTCTTTTGATGAAGCATATAAGTTCATAAAAACAGAAGAGTTTTATAATAAAGTATTATGTTTTGGAAAAAAATCTAAAGTTATTAATAAAATTAAAATAGAGGATTTATATGATGAAATTATGTGGATAAAAGCATGTAATTTTACAAGAGAAGAATATAATGAAGTTGAAAGAAAAGGAAGAAAATATAGATTAATAAGAAATTCATACAGTAGAAATTCTATATATACACTTATGGAATTATATACATCTATATTAAGAGATAATGGATATTATGATTCATATGATGAAGTATCATTTGCAATAAAATGTGGACAAAACTATAAAGAAAAGTACACTCACATAATTTTAGATGAGATAGAAGTATTAACTAAGGGTGAAATTGAATTTGTAAAAAGTATATATTCTAACAATGCATATTCATCATTTGTTTTTATTTTAAATAATGAATTTTATAATGATAAAATGTGTTGGTTAGTAAAGGGGAGAAGATTAAAAACTCTTGGAGCTGATTTTAAGGGAAGAAGCTTTTCTTTTAAAAAGGAATTTAAAGAAGAGAAAATTAAAGAAAAAAACTATATGGAAAAATTTCAATATGTTAATTTAAAATATAGAAATATTGTTGAATTTAATATGGATAGTTCCTCTTCTAGAAAAGAAATTTACTTAGAGGATAATACTGTATTTAATGAAGAGGAATTAGTGGAAGTAGATGTATATAGTGATATAGCAGCAGGTAATCCTATCGAAATTAATGATGGAGTGGAAGAAAAGTTTAATTTACCTAAGAGTTGGTTAGAACGAGGAAAAGACACTTTCATATTACATGTTAAAGGTGATAGTATGATTGAAAAGAATATAAATGATGGTGATTTAGTTGTTATTAAGAAACAAAATACTGCACTAAATAATGATATTGTTGCTGCAAGTTTAGATGGAGAAGCAACTTTAAAAACTTTAAAATTAAATAATAAAGAGCCTATGCTAGTTCCAGCCAATCCTAAATATAGTGAAATATATTTAGAAGGAAAAGAAGTAAGTATATTAGGTGTAGCTATTGGGGTAATAAAAAATAAATGTAATTAATTATTAAGATGAGGGGGCTAAAAAATGATTTCAAGTAAGATGAGAGATATGGTTTTAAATAGTTCTACTATTAGAGAAATGTTTGAAGAAGGAAAGCGATTATCAAGTATATATGGAGAAGAAAATGTCTTTGATTTTAGTATAGGCAATCCTAATGTGGAACCACCTGAAGAGATTAAAAAGATAATAAATAAAATTATTAATGAAGAAAAGCCAAATTTTATTCATGGATATATGAATAATTCAGGATATGAAGATGTTAGAGAAGCCATAGCTAATCATTTAGGATTAGAATATAATCTTAAATTAAAATATGAAAATATAGTTATGACTTGTGGTGCTGCTGGAGGGTTAAACATAATTTTAAAAAGTATCTTAGACCCAGAAGATGAGGTTATTGTTTTTGCTCCTTTCTTTGGAGAGTATATTAATTATGTTAAAAACTTTGATGGAGTAGTAACTGTTGTATCAGCAGATACAAATAGTTTTCAATTAAATTTAGAAGAATTAAAAAATAAAATATCAAATAAGACTAAAGCTGTAATTATTAATTCTCCGAATAATCCAAGTGGAGTTATATATAGTGAAGAGACAATAAAGGAATTATCTAATATATTAAGAGAAAAAGAACTAGAATTTAATAAAGATATCTATTTAATTTCAGATGAACCATATAGAGAAATTGTTTATGATAATATTAAAGTACCTTGTATATTAAATTACTATAATAATTCATTTATAGGATATTCTTATAGTAAATCATTATCACTGCCAGGTGAAAGAATAGGATATATTGTAGTTAATCCTAAAATGAATGCTTTTGAAGATATGACAGCAGCTTTAAATATAGCAAATAGGATTTTAGGATTCGTTAATGCACCTTCACTTTTCCAAAGAGTTATAAAGGAAAGCTTGAAATTAGAAGTTGACGTTAATATTTATAAGAAAAATAGAGATTTGCTGTACAATCACTTAGTTTCTATAGGGTTTAAATGCTTGAAACCAGATGGAGCGTTTTATCTTTTTCCAAAATCACCAATAGAAGATGATGTTAAATTTTGTGAAGATGCTAAAAGGTTTAATATATTAGCAGTACCAGGAAAAACCTTTGGATGTCCAGGATATTTTAGATTATCTTATTGTGTATCTTATGATAAGATTGAAAAATCTTTAAAATCTTTTGATAAGCTTATAAAGTTATATAAATAATATAATTCCTTTTAGTTATATTGAATAAAAAAATACAAATTAGGGCAAGTTTTAAATGGGGAACTTAAATGTTGCTATAGCCCCTTGTATTTATTAGTAAAGTATGCTAAGATGTATTAAGAAGTAATTTACTAATAGCTAGAAAATGAAGAGTGGGGCTTGTTCCCGCTCTTTCTATTTGAACGCAACTACTTTTTAGTTGCGTTTTTACATATCTATTTTTTAAATTACCAAAAAAATTGAATATTGCAAAGGAGGATAATTATGAAGAATGATGCCTTAGTGACTCAAATTTATGAAATGGTTAAACCAATAGCAGATGAACTTAACTATGAAATATATCATATTGAATATGTTAAGGAAAATGGAGAGTATTATTTAAGAATATATATAGAAAAAGAAGGCGGCATCACTTTAAATGATTGTGAAGCTCTTTCAAGAAGAGTAAGTGATCTTATGGATGAAAAAGATCCTATAGCAGAAGCTTACTTCTTAGAAGTTTCATCACCAGGTTTAAATAGAACACTATTTACTGAAGCTCATTATAAGAGATTTGTAGGTAGAGAAGTGATGGTTAAGCTTGCAAAAGCTATTGATGGAAAGAAAAGTATAAAAGGAATTTTAAAGGAAGTTAATGAAGAAAATATAATAGTTGAATCAGACACTTTAATAAGTATACCAAAAGAAAAAATTAAAAGTGCAAATATTGAAGGGGAAATATAGTAAGGAGGGTATTTAAGATGAACCAAGAGTTTATAGGTGCTCTTAAAGAAATAGTAAAAGATAAAGGTATTAGTGAAGATTTATTATTTACAACAATTGAGGATGCGTTAGTTGCAGCATATAAGAAAAATTATGCTGGTCCGACATCTTCAGCACAAAATGTAAAAGTAACAATTGATAGAGAAAGTGGAGAAATACACGTTTATTCTCAAAAGGTTGTTGTTGAAGAAGTTTTTGATAATGTTACAGAAATAGGATTAGAAGAAGCTCAAGAAATAAAGCCTACTTATGATTTAGATGATGTAGTAGATTTTGAAGTTACTCCAAAGAATTTTGGAAGAGTTGCAGCACAACTTGCAAAGGGAGTAGTAACTCAAAGAATAAGAGAAGCTGAAAGAAGTATCATATATAATGAATATAAAGAAAAGGAATATGATATTATAACTGGAACAGTTTTAAGAGAAGATAAAGGAAATGTTTTTGTTAATATTGGAAAACTTGAAACAGCAATTGGACCAAATGAGCAAATTCCAAGAGAAAAGTATAAATTTAATGAAAAAATTAAATTATATGTAGTAGAAGTTAAAAATACTTCTAAGGGTGCTCAAATAATAGTATCTAGAACACATCCAGGATTAGTGAAAAGATTATTTGAATTAGAGGTTCCAGAAATATATGAAGGTGTTGTTGAAATAAAGAGCATCTCAAGAGAAGCAGGATCAAGAAGTAAGATTGCAGTAGTATCTCATGATGAAAATGTTGATCCTATGGGAGCTTGTGTTGGACCTAAGGGTGCAAGAGTTCAAAACATAGTAAACGAACTTAAAGGTGAAAAGATTGATATAATTAAATGGAGTAAAAACCCAGAAGAATTTATAGCAAGTTCTTTAAGCCCTGCTAAGGTACTAAGTGTAACAGTTGATGAAGATTCAAAATCAGCTAAGGTTGTTGTTGATGATAATCAATTATCACTTGCAATAGGTAAAGAAGGTCAAAATGTAAGATTAGCTGCTAAGCTAACTAATTGGAAAATTGATATAAAGAGTAAATCACAAGCTGAAGCTATAGAGGAATAAGGGGGATTTTTTTATGAAAGTAAAGAAAATACCTTTAAGAATGTGCACAGGTTGTATGGAAATGAAGCCTAAGAAAGAGCTTATTAGAGTTGTAAAAAGCCAAGAAGGTGAAGTTTCTGTTGATTTAACAGGAAAAAAAGCAGGAAGAGGCGCTTATATTTGCAAAAATATTGAGTGTTTAGAAAAAGCATTTAAAGCAAAAAGATTAAGTAGAAACCTTGATGTTGCAATAGATGAAGAAATATACAACAGATTAAGGGAAGAGATAGTTAATGAATAAGTTTTTTAATTTTTTAGGTCTTGCTAAAAGATCAGGGAATTTAATAGAAGGGTATAGCAAATGTGATGAACAACGTAACAGACGTAGTTTTTATCTTGTAATACTAAGTGATGATGCTTCTAATAGTACTAAAAAGAAGTTTAGGAATCATTGTGCTGAAAAGGGAATTCCTCTTATAGAAGGCTTTTCGAAAGAACAACTAGGTAACCCAATTGGAAGAGAGGAACTAAAAGTTTTAGCTGTAGTAGATAAAAATATGGCTGAAAAGTTAATATCCTTGTACCAAAATGAAGAAGTAAGAAATTAACCGGGGGTGATTTTATTGTCAAAGATTAGAGTATATGAATTGGCAAAGGAGCTTAACGTTAGCTCAAAGGATTTAATAAATTTATTAATGGAAGAATTTGGTGTTGAAGTCAAAAATCATATGAGTGTAATAGAAGATGAAGATGCAACATTAATAAAAGAACTATTAGGTGATACTAGCAATAGTGAAGGTAAGAAAAGTTTAGTTGATGAAT
This sequence comes from uncultured Clostridium sp., assembly GCF_934754925.1. Lineage (GTDB taxonomy): Bacteria > Bacillota > Clostridia > Clostridiales > Clostridiaceae > Clostridium. The sequence continues at coordinate 112,288 of NZ_CAKVJA010000002.1, forward strand.
ATGAAGAAGAACTTGCTGAATCACTTAATAAAGGCGTAAGAAAAAAGAAAAAGACTAAAAAAGAGATAGAGCAAGAAGAAGCTGAAAAAAATGCTGAAGCTGCATGTGGAGTAATTGAGATTGGTGAAACAATAACAGTTAAGGAATTATGTGAAAAGCTAGGTAAGCCAACAAATGATGTTATTAAGAATTTAATATTCTTAGGTGTAATGGCTGGTGTTAACCAAGAAATAGACTTTGCTACAGCTGAAAAACTTTGTGAAAAGTATGAAGTTCTAGTTGAAAAGAAACAAGAAGAAACAGAATTAGAGGCTTTTGAAGAAGAAACTGATATTGTTGAAGAAAACTTAGTTAAGAGACCTCCAATAGTAACAATTATGGGGCATGTTGACCATGGTAAGACATCACTTTTAGATGCTATAAGACATGCAAAGGTTACTGCTAGTGAAGCTGGTGGAATAACTCAACATATAGGTGCTTATACAGTTTCTTTAAATGGAGAAAAGATTACATTCTTAGATACTCCAGGACATGAAGCTTTCACTGCAATGAGAGCTAGAGGAGCACAAGTTACTGATATAGTTATATTAGTTGTTGCTGCAGATGATGGTATAATGCCACAAACAAAGGAAGCAATTAACCACTGTAAAGCGGCAGAGGTTCCTATGATTGTTGCAATAAACAAAATTGATAGACCAGGAGCAAATGTTGATAGAGTTAAACAAGAATTAACTGAACATGGATTAGTTTCAGAAGACTGGGGTGGAGATACTATTTGTGTTCCAGTTTCAGCTAAGACTGGTGAAAACTTAGAAAGCTTATTAGAAATGGTACTATTAACAGCTGAAATGCAAGAATTACAAGCTGATCCAAATAGAAAAGCTAAGGGTACTGTAATTGAAGCTAAATTAGATAAGGGTAGAGGGGCAGTTGCATCACTACTTATTCAAAATGGTACTTTAAATGTAGGTGATTCTATCTTAGTTGGTTCTACTTACGGTAGAATAAGAGCTATGTTCGATGACAGAGGAAAGAAAATAAAGAGTGCTGGACCATCTATTCCAGTTGAAATATTAGGACTTTCTGAAGTTCCAGCTGCCGGAGATAGATTTATAGTTTGTAAAGATGAAAAGACTGCAAGAAATATGGCTGAAGTTAGAAAACAAAAAATTAAGGCTGATAGTCACCAAGCTTCTAATAGAGTATCTTTAGAAGATTTATACAGTCAAATCCAAGAAGGAAAAGTTAAAGAACTAGCTATAGTTGTTAAAGCTGATGTTCAAGGTTCTGTAGAAGCTATAAGACAATCTTTAGAAAAATTATCTACTGATGATGTAAAGGTTAGAGTAATACATGGTGCTGTTGGGGCAATAACAGAAACAGATGTTACACTTGCTGCAGCTTCAAACGCTTTAGTTATTGGATTCAATGTAAGACCAGATTCAAATGCAACAGTTCAATCAGAAAAAGAAAATATCGAAATAAAAACATATAGAATAATATATGATGCAATTGAAGATGTTAAATCTGCTATGATAGGTATGCTTGAACCTGAATATAAAGAAGTTATAAATGGTAAAGCTGAAGTAAGAATGACATATAAGATTTCAAATGTAGGAACTATAGCAGGTTGTTATGTTATAGATGGTAAAATTGTAAGAAATTCTGAAGTTAGAGTAATTAGAGATGGTATCGTAATATTCGAATCAACATTAGCTTCATTAAAGAGATTCAAGGATGATGCTAAAGAAGTAGCTAAAGGATATGAGTGTGGTTTAAGCGTTGAAAAGTTCAATGATCTTAAAGAAGGCGATATTATAGAATCATTTACAATGGAAGCTATTAAAAGAAAAGAGCTTTAAGAGGTGTTTTAAATGGCTAACTATAGAGGCGGAAGAATAAACGAAGAAGTAAAAAGAGAAATTAGTACTATAATAAGAAATGAAATAAAAGATCCAAGACTTACTGCAATGGTATCAGTTACTGATGTAAAAGTAACTAAAGATTTAAGATATGCAAAGGTATTTGTAAGTATATTTGGAAAAGATGATGAAGAAAAGAACAATACATTTATTGCTCTAAAAAATGCTAGTGGATATATTAGAAAAGAAATAGGTCAAAGAATTAATTTAAGATATAATCCTCAAATAATATTTGAACTTGATGATTCAATCAATTATGGAATGCATATTGAAGAATTAATTCAAAAGGTAAAAGATAAGTAATATGACATTAAGTCAAATTGCAAGATTTATATTAGAAAGCAAAAAAATAGGCATTACCTACCATGTATCACCTGATGGTGATGCAGTAGGTAGTGTTCTTGCACTTTTTAACGCTTTAAAAAGTTTAAACAAGGATTGTTACATAATATCAAAGGATACTTTATCAGAAAATTTAAAGTTTTTAAAAGGAGCAGGTGAAATTACTGGGGAAATTACAGAACCTGTAGATGAAACTGATATTGTAGTAGTGCTTGATTGTGGAAATTTAGAGAGAGTAAGTGCAAATTTAAAAGAATTCACTGGCACAATAGTAAATATAGATCATCATCTGTCAAATGATAAATATGGTGATATTAATTATATAGACGCAAATGCAGCTGCAACAGCAGAAATAGTATTTGAGTTATTAAATTTAATGGGAATAAGTTTTGAAAAAGAAAATAGCGTTATAAAAGATATAGGAACTTGTATGTATACTTCAATAGTAACAGATACAGGTGCTTATAGACATTCTAACGTAACAGAAAGAACACATAAGATATCTGCAACATTAAAGAAAATAGGTGTAGATAATACTTTTATTTACCAAAGTCTTTTTGATAATAAAGATTTTAGCAGAATCAAATTAATTGGAAAAGCATTGAGTAATATGCAACTTATTTTAAATGGAAAGGTTGCATTATTAGAAATAGATAAAAACTTTACAGCAGATTTAGGAATTGATATAGGAGATACATCAGATATAATTTCTTATGGGCTTCAAATTAAAGGTGTTGAAGTAACATTATTATTAAAAGAAGTTGAAGATGGTGTTAAAGCTAGCCTTAGAGCTAAGAGTTATGTTGATGTAAGGAAAATAGCAGAAGTTTTTGGCGGTGGTGGTCATATAAGAGCTTCAGGTATAAAAATAAGAAATATGTCAATGGAAGAAGCTAAATATGAAATATTAAATGAAATACAGAAAGAGTTGTAAGATATGAATGGAGTTTTAAATATCTTTAAACCAAAAGGGATGTCATCTTTTGATGTTGTTAGAGTAGTGAAAAAAGTAGCTAAAACAGGAAAGGTTGGACATACTGGAACATTAGATCCAGAAGCAACAGGGGTATTACCTATATGTATTGGAAGAGCAACTAAAATAATAGATTATATTATGGATTCAGAGAAGATATATGAAGTTACTTTTAAGTTGGGAATTAGGACAACTACTTATGATTTAGAAGGAGAAGTTTTAGAAAAGAGAGATACTTCTAATTTAAGAGATGAGGATATATTAGGCGTAATTAAAGATTTTATAGGAGAGTATTCTCAAGTTCCACCTATGTATTCGGCTTTAAAGCAAAATGGAGTTAGACTTTATGAGCTAGCTAGAAAAGGAATAGAAGTAGAAAGACAAGGTAGATTAATAAAAATCTATAATATAGAAGATATTAAGATAAATAATCCTTATATTTCTATGAAAGTTACATGTTCTAAAGGTACTTATATAAGAAGTCTATGTTATGATATAGGAGAAAAGTTAGGCGTATTTGCAACTATGACAGAATTAAATAGAGCAAAAACTTCTGTATTTTCACAAGAAAATTCAATTAATATTAATGATTTAACAGAAGAAAATATAGACAATTATATTGTAACAATGGAAGAAGCACTAAACAAATATGAAGCAATTACAGTCCATGGAAAGTATGTAAAACTTCTTGTAAATGGAGTAAGGGTTGCTGATAGTAGATTTACTAAAGATAAGGTTATTAATAATACATTATATAGAGTATATGATGAAAATAATAATTTTATAGGCCTAGGTGAAAGAAATGATGCTGGCTTTAAAATAGAGAAGTTACTAATCACATAGGAGAAAAAATAATGCTAATATATGATAACAAGGCTTTTGATGAAGAAAGTAGAAACAATTATATAGCTCTTGGTAGCTTTGATGGATTACACTTAGGACATTTATCATTAGTAAGAAAAGTCAAAAGTTTAGCTATAGAAAATAGTGGTAAATCAGTTGTTTTTACTTTTAAAAATCATCCTAGAAGATTTTTAAATATTAATAATAAATTAGAGTTAATTATGACCAATGAAGAGAAAGTTAAGCTTTTACAAAATGAAGGAATAGATATACTGGCATTTAAAGATTTTGATGAAAAAATTATGAAGATGATGCCTGAGGAATTTATACAATGGTTATGTAGAAGCTACAATGTAAAAGGAATTGTTGTAGGATTTAATTTTAAATTTGGTTATAAAAATTTAGGTAATGTTGAGCTTTTAAAAAAGTTTCAGGAAGAATATAATTATAAATTATATGTAATGGAACCTTATAAAATTCATGATGAAATAATAAGTTCTACATCTATTAGAAAAGAGTTAATAGAGGGAAATGTAAGAAAAGCATTTAATATGTTATCTAGACCATATATGCTTTCAGGAAAAGTAGTAGATGGTAAAAAGTTAGGAAGAACTATAGGATTCCCAACAGCTAATTTAGAAATTAATAAGGAAAAGGTTATTCCTAAAAAAGGTGTTTACTACACCAATGTAAAAATTAATGAAAAAATTTTTAAAGGAATTACTTCAGTAGGGAATAATCCTACTGTAAATGGGCAAGAATTAACTGTAGAGACTTATATATTAGACTTTAGTAATGATATATATGGAAAAGAAATTAATATTTATTTTATTGATAGAATAAGAGATGAAATAAAATTTAATAATCTTAATGAATTGATTGAACAATTAAAAAAAGACAAAAAATTTGCAGAGAAAAGTAGAGAAGTTGTGAGCCAAAATAATATATAATTTTTTATTATTAGATAATAAAAGCTAAATAAATTTAAAATTATAAATTATGTTTACAAGATAGACTTACTTTGCTATAATATTTCATGAAGAACCTACTTCTAAGATTTGAGGGTGATTTCTCTTTTCCTGGAAATAGGGGATAAATTAACTGGAGGTGTCATTATGGACGCAATAAGAAAGCAAGAATTAATCAAACAATACGGAAGACACGAAGGAGACACTGGTTCACCAGAAGTTCAAATCGCTCTTTTAACTGAAAGAATCAACTCATTAACTGGACACTTAAAAGTTCACAAGAAAGACCACCACTCAAGAAGAGGTCTTTTAATGATGGTTGGACAAAGAAGAGGTCTTTTAAATTACTTAGCTGAACAAGATATCGAAAGATACAGAGCTATAATAGCACAATTAGGCTTAAGAAGATAGTCTTTATAGAGCGGGTTTTATCCGCTCTATTATTTTAAAAAAATTAAATTAGTAGAACCGTAAAACCTGAAGGGAGGTTATTAAATGACTAATATACTAGAAAGAAATATAGCTGGTAGAAATATGAAAGTTGAATTTGGTAGAGTTGGAATGTTATCAAATGCAGCTATTTTTATGAGCTATGGAGATACAGTAATATTAACAAATGTTAATGCTTCAGAAAAACCAAGAGAAGGAATAGATTTCTTCCCATTAAGTGTTGAATATGAAGAAAGATTATACGCAGTTGGTAAAATACCAGGCGGATTTATAAAAAGAGAAGGTAGACCTTCAGAAAATGCAATTCTTTTCGGAAGAGCTGTAGATAGACCATTAAGACCATTATTCCCTAAGGGATATAGAAATGATGTTCAAGTGGTTTGTACAGTTGTATCTGTAGAACAAGATAACTTACCAGAAATTCTAGCAATTAATGCAGCATCAATGGCATTATCTCTATCAAGTATTCCTTTTACAACTCCAGTTGCAGCAGTGCAAGTTGGATTAATCGATGGAAATTTTGTTTTAAATCCTACTTCAAAAGAAAGAGAAGAAAGTATTCTTCAATTAACTGTTTGTGCAACTAAAGAAAGAGTTATGATGATTGAAGCTGGTGGAAATGAAATACCAGAAGATACAATGATTAAAGCAATTGAATATGGTTTTGAAAAGTGTCAAGATATAGTTGCATTCCAAGAAGAAGCTATGGCTAAATTCGGAAAGAAAAAGGATGAACCTGTTCTTTATAAGCCAGATGCAGAGCTTACAAAAGATATTCAAGAATTCGCTGGCGAAATGATAAAAGAAGCTATGTGGATTACTGATAAAGATGAGAGAAATGCAGCAATGGATGCAGTAAACGATAAAATAACTGAAGAATTTGCAGAAAAGTATCCAGATACATTTGCAGATTCTAAAGAAATAGTTTATAACATGCAAAAAGAAGTAGTTAGAGATATGCTTTTAAACCATTCTAGAAGACCAGATGGAAGAGCTTTTGACGAGATAAGAAAGATTTCATGTGAAGTAGATTTACTTCCAAGAACTCATGGAACAGGTTTATTTACAAGAGGATTAACTCAAGTTATGACTGTAGCTACTTTAGGAGCTGTTGGAGATATTCAAATTATAGATGGTATAGGTGAAACAGAATCTAAAAGATATATGCACCACTATAATTTCCCTGCTTACTCTGTTGGTGAAGTAAAACCATTAAGAGGTCCAGGTAGAAGAGAAATAGGTCATGGAGCTTTAGCTGAAAGAGCTTTAGAACCACTTATTCCTTCAGAAGAAGAATTCCCATATACAATTAGATTAGTTTCAGAAGTATTAAGCTCAAATGGTTCGACTTCTCAAGCTTCAGTTTGTGGATCTACATTAGCATTACTAGATGCAGGTGTTCCAATTAAGAGACCAGCAGCAGGTATTGCAATGGGTCTTATAACATCAGAAGATTTAAGTGAAGAAGAAGTTTTAACTGATATACAAGGAATTGAAGATTTCTTTGGAGATATGGACTTTAAAGTAGCTGGTACAACTGAAGGTATAACTTCAATTCAGGTTGATACTAAAATTAAGGGATTAAGCTTTAATGTAATTGAAACAGCAATTAAAAATGCAAGAAAGGCTAGATTACACATTTTAGATAAGATTAACGAGTGTATTCCAGAACCAAAATCAGAAGTATCTAAATTTGCGCCAAAAACATCAACTATTTCTATCGATCCAGAAAAAATAAGAGATGTTATTGGAGCAGGTGGTAAGGTTATTAATAAGATAATAGCTGATACAGGTGTTAAGATTGATATTAAAGAAGATGGTACAGTATTTGTTTCTTCACCAGATCATGATGGAGTAAATGAAGCTATTAGAATTATTGAAGGATTAACTAAGGAAGTTCAAGCAGGTGAAGTTTACTTAGGAAAAGTAACTAAAATAGCTGCATTTGGTGCATTTATTGAAATCTTACCTAATAAAGAAGGACTTTGTCATATTTCTAAATTAGATAAGAAGAGAGTAGAAAAGGTTGAAGATGTTGTATCAGTTGGAGATGAAATCTTAGTTAAGGTAACTGAAATAGACTCTCAAGGAAGAATTAACCTTTCAAGAAAAGATGCTCTTCCACAAGATGAGGCAACTGAATAATAAAAATGTTAAAAGAGAATTATTTTAAATTCTCTTTTTTTTACTATATAGAATAAATATGATAAGATTAAAATAAACTAAAAGCAAATCGATAAAAATGGAGGTAAATATGTTTAATTTATATACATTAGATAATGGCTTAAGAGTTGTAACAGAATATATTGAGCATGTTAATTCTATAAGTGTAGGAATAATGGTTCAAAATGGTTCAAGAAATGAAAGTAAAGATGTTAATGGTATTTCTCATTTTATAGAGCATATGTTTTTTAAAGGTACTGATAAAAGAAGTGCAAAAGAAATAGTACAAGAAATAGAGAATATAGGTGGACAAATTAATGCTTATACAAGTAAAGAAACTACTTGTTATTATATAAAAGCATTAAATACTCATGTTGATTTATGTCTAGATGTAATTTCTGATATGATATTAAATTCAAAATTTGATGAAGAAGAAATAGAAAAAGAAAAGGGTGTAGTTATTGAGGAAATAAATATGAGTCAAGATAACCCGGAAGATGTATTAGATGAGATACATTCAGAAGCTATATTTGGAGATAATTCTTTAGCATATCCTATTTTAGGGACACCTGATAAAATAAAATCATTTACTAGAAAGAAGATTAAAGATTATATTAGAACACATTATACTCCTTATAATTCTGTGCTTAGTATTTGTGGAAAATTTGATGAGAAGGAATTAAGAAAGCTTATTGAAGAGTACTTTGGAAAATGGAGTAAGGATGATATATATAATCCAACATATGAATCTATTACATTAAAGCATGATAGTAAATATACAGAAAAGCAAATAGAGCAAGTTCATATAAATTTAGGTTTAAATGGATTACCATACGCTGATGATAAATCTTACTCTTTAGTATTGCTAAATAATATATTTGGTGGTGGTGCATCATCAATACTTTTCCAAAAGGTTAGAGAAGAATTAGGATTATGTTATAGCGTTTATTCCTACATGCAACCTTATTTAGGTGTTGGAACAATGAATATATATACTGGGTTAAGTAATAAGTATTGCGATAAAGCAATAAGTGTTATAAATGAACATTTATATGATTTTGCAAGTAAAGGAATAAGTAAAGAATTACTAGAAATTAATAAAGAAAAAATTAAAGCAAGTTATATATTAGGTTTAGAAAGTACTTCATCTAGAATGTTTGCTAATGCAAAATGCTTCTTATTACAAAATAAAATTAAAACACAAGAAGATGTAATTAAGAGAATTAACAAAATAGATAATGATGACATAAACTATGTATTGGAGAGATGTTTTAAACCGGGAATAATAAGTACTGCGTTTGTTGGGCAAGGAATAGAGGCTGATAAATTAAATTCAATTGTAAATAGCTCTAAAGTTGCATATAAGAATTGTGCTGATGAAAAATTTCTATTGTAAGTTTGACGTATAGTTGATATATTATTTAAGTAGAGTAAAGTACTGATTGGATTTTTATAGTATATGTAATGTAATATATTACTTATTGTATGCATAATATTATGTATAACAAGGAGGTAATTATTATGAAGGATTTTGAATATTATGAAAAAAAGCCAGAGAGTCAACTTAGAAACTTAAGTGAGTTGGAAAGATATGAGATTTTCAACTTAGAAAGTGCAGAAAAGTATGACAGTGCTCAAAATATTGATTTTATAATTGACGAAGAAGGATATCTTAAATTCCTGGTTGTTGGTATTAGTGCAAGTAAGTTTAGCTTCTTTGGTAGCAAAGAATATGTTGAAATACCATGGGAATGTGTAACAAAAGTTGGAACTAATGTCATAGTAATCTCTGCTGAGGAAGGAAAGATAAAAAGAGCGAAAGCTTAAAAAACTTAAGGGGGAGATTCCTTGGATATAATAGTGCAAAAGTTCGGAGGAACATCTGTATCTACAGAGGAAAGAAGAAAACAAGTAATAAAGAAAATAGGGAAAGCAATTGAAAGTGGATTAAAACCAGTAGTAGTAGTTTCGGCTATGGGAAGAATAGGAGAACCGTATGCCACAGATACCCTATTATCACTTGTAGATGATAATTTTAAAAATAATAATAAAAGTGCTCAAGATTTATTAATGTGTTGTGGAGAAATAATAAGTTCAGTAGTATTATGTAATGATTTATATAAACATGGAATAACTGCAGTTCCATTAACTGGAGGGCAAGCAGGAATTATAACAAATGATGTCCACACTGATGCACAAGCTATTGATGTTGATACTCGTAATATAATGAAAATCCTAAAAGAAGGAAAAGTACCAGTAGTAACAGGTTTTCAAGGAGTTACTAAAGATGGATTTTTCACAACTTTAGGAAGAGGTGGAAGTGATACTTCAGCGTGTATATTAGGAGTTGCATTAGATGCTAAAGAGATAGATATATATACTGATGTTGATGGTATAATGACAGCAGATCCAAGAATGGTAGCAGATGCATCTCTTATAAATGAAATGACATATAATGAAGGATTCCAACTAGCGGATCAAGGGGCAAAGGTTATTCATCCAAAAGCTGTTGCTTTAGCTAAAAAAGGTAATGTACCATTAGCTATTAAGAATACTATGAATGATTCAAAGGGTACTATGATTAAGAGTAATATTTCAGAAGAAGAAAAAAGATTGATTTCAGGAATAACTCATTTAAATAATAGAATTCAGGTAAGAGTAAGATTATCGGATAATAGAGATAAAGGATCTTATAGAAATCTTTTAGAATTATTAGCTAAAAATCATATAAGTTTAGATTTAATAAACATTTTCCCAGAGCATCAAATGTTTACTATTGATGCAAGTGAAAAAGATAAACTTTCAGAAATAATGAGTAAAGCTGAAATTAAGTATACAATTATTGAAGGGTGTAGTACTATAGCTATTGTTGGCGCTGGAATGAATGGAGTTCCAGGAGTTATGGCAAGAATAATAAATACTCTAACAAGTAATAATATTGAAGTATTACAAACAACAGACTCAAATATGACTATTTGGTGTTTAATTGATAGCAAAAGGGTTCCTGAGGCAATAAGATTACTTCATAGTGAATTTGGTTTAGGTAAATAGTTAATAATAAAAAACTCTGTAGTAAAGTACAATATATTATTTTACTAAGGAGTTTTTATTTTTATATAATCTGTATTTTAATATAGGATAATTTTATATATAATATAAAATATATCTATTTTACGAGAGAAGGAGTAATATTATGAAATTAAAATTTGATAATAAGGCAAGAGAAGCTCTAGAAACTTTAATAAATGAAAGTTCAGAAAATTATATAAGAATAAAGGTTTTCTATGGTTGTGGTAGGCCTGCTTATGAACTATATTGTGACTTTAAGACTAATGAAGATATTGAAGAAGTAATAGAAGGAATTAAATTTATTGTAAATAAAAAAGATGTTAGAGCTTGCAATAACATTGAGATTAAGTATGATAAAAAAGTTTATAATAAAGGATTCTATATTAAAGATTTAGATTAATTTAAAAGCCATGCAGAGTATTTTTGTATGGCTTTTAAATTTTGATAAATATTATTTTGAAAAATGGAGAAAATAATGTAAAAAGGTTAGAGGTGATAAAATGAGTGAAAAAATAGTTAAAGAATTAAATAAGTTCCTTACAGGGATCCATATGGGAGGAGCTACCTTTAAAGATTATTTAGATAAAGCTCAAAATCTAGAACTTAAAAGCACATTAAAAGAAATTATAGAATCATTTAAAAGGCATGAAGAAGCTATAACTCATAGAATAAAAGAAATGGGGGGGAATGCAAGTGATTCATTAGGTATAAGAGGAAATATAGCAGAAACATTTGAGAAAATAAAGCTTATACCAGTTGATACAGATGCTGAAGTATGCGAACATGCAATAAAAGCTATGAATATGGGAATAAAGAATGCTAATAAATTTATGGAAGATAATAAAAATATTGAACAAAGTATAATGAATGATATAAAGGGAGTAATAAAAGACTATGATAATCACTTAGAAGTTTTAAATAATTTGAAAACTAAGTTGTGTAAATATTGATGAAATTTTCAAAATATGATATATACTTATTAAGAGAAATTATAGATTGTGAGGAAACTTTATGAAAAAAACATTAAAAATATCTGGAATATTAAGTATTTTATCGGTTTTTGTTTTTTTATCTTTTGGATGTACTAAGAAGGTTGAAATGGTTAGAGCAAATACAGCTGAAGAGGCAATTAATTTATTTAATACATATAATTTAGAGAATAATATAGAAGAAATGGTTAAGTTATATTCAAATGAATATATAGATTATATTGGATATGATGTAAATCAAATAATAAAAGTAATGAAAAAGAATAGAAAAGAGCTAAATATAAAATCTTCAATAGTAAAAAGCATAGAAGATGTAAATGAAAATTTAAAAAAAGCAGTAGTGACTATTTCAGCGGTAGTGGATGAGGAAGAAACTATAGAAGATTATGTATATGCATTAATAAAAGAAGATGATGGATGGTCAGTTTCACCAGATGGTATTATAGAATGTATAGACTTTGATGTTCCAATGAATAATGAAAAGGAATTAAATTTAAATTTAGTTAAAGAGGCAGTTCAATTTGATGGAGCACTAATAAGAGTTAATTTATATAATGCTACTAGTAATTCCTATGTTTTCGGTACAACAGATGAAAAAACTGAAATTGTAGTTGAGACAACAGAAGGCACATTTACAAGTGTAGTAGAAGAACCACAAAAGATAGAGAAAAAAGCGAGAAACTATTTCATAGCGAAGATAGAAAATTTAAAGGGTGATATAACAAAAGTTACAGTAACATCATTATTTGATCTTGATAAAGATGGAAATGCAATTTTAGATACAAAGAGAGATATAACAGCATACAGTAAATAAAATAAATACCAGTAGCTTTTTAGCTATTGGTATTTATTTTATTATTTTCTATTGCAGGTATTTTTTTTAAAATTTCATAATATTTATTTATCATTCCTAAATTTATTATATTGTCTATAATACTATAATGTTTTTTAAAAGGAATTGTTTTAAGAAAATCACTGCAATTTACAAGACAATTTGAAATATAAAAATCAATTTCGTTAATGCATGATAAAATTAATTCGTCAAAGTTCAATGAATTTGAGTTAAATAATACATTATAAGGATTGAAGTTATTGCTATTAATATCGTCTTTCAAATCATCAAGAGCATCTATTAAATAAATCCATTTTCCAATAAAATATCCAAGACTATATAGATTTTCCCGTAATATATGAGAATCATCTTCAAATTTATATGGAAAGTTACTTAAAATACTTCCCATTATATCACTAAAAGGATGTGTTATTTCGTCTAAAGAAGAGAGTTGTTTTGATTTTTCTAAATTTGATAACATGTCTATATTATTTGATATTTTATCAGAAAGAGTATCTAATTCAAGTAAGCTTTTTTTTGAAGATGAAGAAAGAAGAAATTTAAAAAGCTTACTTTTTACACTTTTGTCATCCTTTATGTTATCTTTCAGTTTATAATCAAAAAGAAGTATACTTAAATTAGCACAATAATTTAATGCATCTGTTTGTTTAGTTATTATAATTTTTCTGTTGGGGTGTCTTAAACATTTAATGGAATCGAAGATTAGTGGAGTGCTATAAAGCCCATCTAATAAGAATCCTATAAAGGTTAAATCGTAGCTTAAACAAAATCTAGGAATATTACCATATTCTCGTTTAATTTCATTACACAATCCACAATAATAGCTTCTAAAGTATTCAAATTCTTTAAACTTTAGTTCGCCTTTAAGAGGTGTAACATAGCCAAACATTAAACTTCTCCTTTATTAAGATTAAAGTATTTAAAGAAATGTTAGCACATTCCACCGCCACCAGAGTTTCCACACATATTCATTCCATTTCCGCCACTCATTAAGCTTTGCATAAGCATGTTTTGCATAGGATTGCCTCCGCCCATGCCACCCATACCGTTCATCATATTAGCTATATTTCCCATAGGGTTAGTATTGTTAGTAGAATTCATTCCATTAGTAGGATTAGCACCACTCATAGGGTTAGCACCGTTCATAGGATTAGCTCCACCCATAGGGTTACCACCATTAGCGTTCATAAACATATTTAAAATATTAGGATCTATTCCACCACCATTACCAGAACCACCACACATGTTGTTTGTTTGACCGCCACCATTGCCACCGCACATATTATTGTTATTATTAGCACTATTATATTGCATTGATCGAGCGTAATTTGCCTTCATCTTTCTAACCTTTTTAACAAGTATCATTAAAGCTTCTTGATACTCTTCATTATTAGGATTTAATTCAGCAGCTGTTTTTAAATGATTTACGCCAGCTTTAAACCAACCTTTTTTTAATAATACAAAACCTTGTAGATAATTCCACTCAGGTGAGGCTTTGTCTGATATTAGATTAAGTTCTGTTTCTGCTGATAAAAACTGTTTATTTTCAATTAAATTTCTTATATTCTTATACTTAAAATTATTAGTTAGAGTTGAATAAGCTTCGTTTATTTCTGAAATTTTATCCTCTGCAAGAGGTTCTTCAGGAGAACCATTAAAATTATTTATACTATAGGTGTTTGCTAATGATTCATAAGCATCTTTAATTTCGTCTAATGAAGCATTTGGTCTTATACCAAGCACTTTATAAGGGTTCATAAATAAATCTCCTTAGAAAAGATTATTGAATTATTATAATATATTCAACTTAATCTAAATAAGTGATTCATATAAAATAATAGAAATAAATATTAAATACAATCGATTAAATCTCCACCCATACATTCACAGCATTGATCTAGGCATATTAAATCACAACAGCTAAAGTTACCACAATCGCAACAATCATCGCAACAACAACAAGCACAACCGCGGCTACGCTTTCTGTAACCATTATTATAGTAGTCATCAGAGTAATGTCTATGTCTACTTAGTAAATTAATTAAACTTTCTTTGTATAAAGCATTATTAGGAGAAAGATAAATAGCTTTTTTTAAATGATTTAAGGATTCTTCAAACCAAGCTTTTTTCTCTAATAGAAGACTATAAAGATAGTGATAATCAGCATTTTTATCTATATAAGAATTTAATAAACTCTCAGCTGACGAAAACTCTCTTTTATTTATTAGATTGTTAATAGTAGTAAATGAATTATTGTCAATAGAATATGAATTATTCATAATAATCACTCCCTTAAACTATAGTATATAAATATATTACAATAAAAGTAATATTGTATTTATTATATACAATATTAAAAAATAAATCATTATGCAGAAAGATAAATAAAAATTTATAAGATAATATTTACTATTACATAATAATTATGATAGAATGATAAAAAATAATTTAAAAGGAGATAATTATGGAAAAATTATTTTTACAATATCCTAAATGTACAACTTGTAAAAAAGCTAAAAAGTTTTTACAAGAAAATAATGTAACTTTTAATGATAGAGATATAACTATAGAAAATCCTACAGTAGAAGAATTAGAAAAATGGATAGATTTAAGTGGATTAGAAATTAAAAGGTTCTTTAATACTTCAGGTGTTTTATATAAAGAAATGAAGTTAAAAGATAAGATTAAGGATATGTCTAGAGAAGAAATGATAAAACTACTTGCTACAGATGGAAAACTTGTTAAAAGGCCACTTTTAATATGTGAAGATAAAGTATTAGTAGGATTTAAGGAAGAACAATATAAGGAAATATTATAAATTAAAAAAGTATAGATAAAAATAATCTATTGGGTAATATTAATTCAATAGATTATTTTTTGTTTTAAGAAGAGTAGAATAGTGTGGTAAAATATCTATTAGTGGCTTTTGATAATAGCTTAAATATAGTTATAAAAAGCTAATAAAGATATTTATAAAATAAATAGTTTCATTTAATGAGGTGGAAAAATTGGACGTAACACAGTTAAATACTTTAATAATAAAAAAGGATATAAATAATCGCCTACATAAAGGGATGAGATGTTATAAGGAAGGATTAGTATTAGATGTTAAGTCTATGGCAGATAGAGAATATGGATCTTTAGATATTTATGGAAAAATAATGTCTGAAAGTGATATTAGTGTTTATAATACAAATTTATCTTTTGACATAAAAAAAGGTGATTTAATTTATACAGAATGTAATTGTAGGGATTTTGAAAATAACTGTGATTTTAACTCTACATATATATGTAAACATATTGCTGCTACATTTTATAAATTTGCTGAAGCTGTAGAAGAAAAAAAGAAATTAAAAAATGATTCATTAAGAAATACGAATAAAAATGAGGAAGTAGATTATTCTGAAGTTATTTTAAATGAAATAGATAAAGTTATTAAAAATAAAAGGGAAAGGGTTAATCTAAAAATAAATATAAGTAAAAAAAGTGTAAGTAGAAATAGTTTTTATTATGAATTAGACTTAAAGATAGGAGTAAAAAGATATTATGTTGTAAAGAACATAATAGATTTAATAAATGCTAAAAAAAATAATAAAATACTATCTTATGGAAAAGAATTTAAATATGATCCTACAATTCATTATTTTTCTGATGATGATGAAAGAGTTTTAAATTTTATTGAAGAATATGTATCTTTAAATGAAGCCTTTGAAAAAGAGTATTCAGTACAAAGAATTACTAATAATGTTTTTGGAAGTAATAAAACATTGTTTATTCCACAGAGCGCATTAAGAAGGTTTTTAAATAATATTAAAAATGAAAGTATTTCATTAACTGAAGATGAATTAAGTGAAGAGGTTGAAATATTAAGAGAAGACTTACCTATAAAATTTAGTATAAAGGAAGAGAATAATGAGATAAAACTATCATCTACTGCAGAGCTACCAAAACCTATGACTTATAAAGGGGATGTTTATTTATATAATAGTAAATTATATCTTCCTAATTTTAAGCAAATAAAATACTATAAAACAATAAATGATATTTTGAATAAAGAAAGTAGTATTTCATTTAAAAATAAAAATAAACAAAAGGTAATAAATAAGGTAATACCATTATTAGAGCTTATAAGTGATAATATATGTATTGATGAAAATTTAAATAAAAATATAGTTAAAGAGGATTTAAAACTAGAAGTTTATTTTGATAGAGAAAGAAATAAAACTTGGGCAGAAGTTAAAGCTATTTATGGAGAGATAAGCTTTAATATATTAAAGGGGCCTAAAGATGATGAATATGTAATTAGAAATATAAATGAAGAAGAAAAAATAGAACAATTATTAAATAATTTATCTTTTTATAGAAATAATGATAAGTTTATTTTTAATGGTAATGATGAAAAGCTTTTTGAATTGCTTTCTGAGGATTTAACAGTTTTAAAAGAGGAAGCAACTATATTTTACTCAGATAGGTTCAAGGAAAGAAGAATTTATGGAGCTACATCTATTAATGCAAAAATTTCAGAAGGAAGTGGAAATTACTTAGAGTTTACTTTTAATATTGAAAATGTAAATGAAGATGAGTATAAAAAGATAATTGAAGCTTTTAAAGAAAATAGGAAGTTTTTCAAGTTAAAAGATGAAAGTTTTATTGATTTTAGAGAAGAAGAGGTTAAAAATTTATTTAATCTTATTGATAGTTTAAGTGATGATACTGATATAAAATCTAATGAAATAAAAGTTCATAAGAGTAAATCAATATTTTTAAATGAATGTTTAAAAGATAATAATTTACTATTTATTGAAGGAAGAGATATTGTTAAACATATTTCAAATAAGATAGAAAATTTAGAGAAAATAGATTATAAGGTTCCTGAAGAATTAAAAGCAACTTTAAGAGATTATCAATTAACTGGATTTAAATGGTTTAAAACACTAAGTCATTATGAATTTGGGGGTATATTAGCTGATGAAATGGGATTGGGAAAGACAATACAAACTATTGCATTTTTATTATCGGAAAAAAATAAAAAAAGTATTATAATTACCCCAACATCATTAATATATAATTGGAGAAGTGAATTTGAAAAATTTGCACCTACTATGAATATAAAAGTTGTTCATGGAAATAAAGAGAATAGAGAATTTACTAAAGATGAAATAAAAGATATAGATGTGTTAATAACAACTTATGGAACATTGAGAAATGATCATGATTTATATGATGATATAACTTTTGACTTTTGTATAATAGATGAAGGGCAAAATATTAAAAATCCATTATCTCAAAGTAGTGAGGTAGTTAAAGAGTTAAAAGCAAAAGTAAAGTTTGCATTAACAGGTACACCAATAGAAAATAATTTAATTGAACTATGGTCATTGTTTGATTATATTTTACCAGGATACTTATATTCGAAGAGAAAGTTCCAAGATAAATTTATGAAGGGTGAGAACGGTTCTGAAGAGTTGAAGAAACTTATTAGACCATTTATATTAAGAAGATTAAAAAGTGATGTAATGAGTGAATTACCAGATAAAATTGAAAAGAGATTTCTAATTGAAATGACAGAGGAACAGAAAAAGGTATATAAGGCATATGTAGATGATGTTAATGTAAAAATGAAGGAAAAAGACTTTACAACTGACAAGATAACTATTTTTTCTTATCTAACAAAATTAAGACAACTTACACTAGATCCATCTATTCTTATAGAAGGATATACTGGTGGTAGTGGTAAGATAGATGTTACTGTAGAACTTATACAAGATTTTATTAAAGAAAAGCATAAAATACTTTTATTTTCACAATTTACATCAGTGCTTGATAGTATAAAGAAGGTATTAGAAGCAGAAGGAATAGAGTATTTCTATTTAGATGGTTCAACTAAAGCATCTGAAAGAGTGCAATTAGTTAATGAGTTTAATGAATCTAATAAGGTGAAAATATTCTTAATTTCATTAAAAGCTGGAGGAACAGGTCTTAATTTAACATCTGCTGATGTAGTAATTCATTTTGACCCATGGTGGAACCCTGCAATTGAAGATCAAGCTACAGATAGAGCTCATAGATTTGGGCAAAAGAATGTTGTAGAGGTAATTAAACTTATTGCAAAAGGTAGTATAGAAGAAAAAATAATAAAACTTCAAGAAAGTAAGAAGGAAATAATAAATGAAATAATGAGTGGAAATTATACTAATGGTGGATTCTTAAGTTCACTAAGTGCGGATGAGATTAGGGATTTATTTAATTAGATTAAAAATAGGATATACCATAATGGTATATCCTATTTCTTTTATTCAACTGTTACTGATTTTGCAAGATTTCTTGGCTTATCAACATCGCAACCTTTTTGTTTTGCAATATAGTAAGAAATTAATTGAAGAGGAACAACACTTATAAGTGGAGTTAGTATATCAATAGTTTTTGGAATATAAACTAATGAATCAACAACTTCCTTTGAAGTAGTATCACCTTCATTTACAACTGCAAATATATTTCCACCTCTTGTAGAAACTTCTCTTACGTTACTAATCATTTTATCTTTTAAAGCTTCTTGAGTTAAAAGAGTAATTACAGCTGTATTCTTTTCTATTAAAGCAATAGGTCCATGTTTTAATTCTCCACCAGCATAAGCATCACAATGGATATAAGAGATTTCTTTAAGCTTTAAAGAACCTTCCATAGCTACTGCATAATCAAGTCCTCTTCCTAAAAAGTACATATCTTTATGATTATAATGAGAAGAAGCAAACTTTTGAAGTTCGTCCTTCATTCCTAGAGCTTTTTCAATTTTGTTTGGTATTTCTAATAATTCACCTTTAATTTCTTCAATTTCATCTTTTGACATAGTGCCTTTTAATGAAGCAAAATATAATCCTAAAATATAAAATGCAGCTAATTGAGTAACATATGCTTTAGTTGAAGCAACTGCAATTTCAGGACCAGCTAAAGTGTAAAATACATCATCAGCTTCTCTTGAAACGGAAGAACCAACAACATTAGTAATAGCTAAAACTCTAGCACCTTGTTTCTTAGCATCTCTAAGAACAGCTAAAGTATCAGCAGTTTCTCCAGATTGAGACACAACTATTAATAAAGTTTTATTTGTTATCATAGGATCTCTATATCTAAATTCAGATGCTATATCAATTTCAACAGGAATTTTAGCAAACTTTTCAATTACTGTTTTACCAACAACTCCGGCATGATAAGCAGTACCACAAGCTACTATATATATTTTATCAAAGTTTTCCAATTGCTCCTTAGTAAATGAAATATTATCAATTGTTATTTCTTTATTTAATGCTATTTTACCAGCTAGAGTATCTTTAACAGCTTTTGGTTGTTCATGAATTTCTTTTAACATGAAATCTTCAAATCCACCTTTTTCTGCTGCATCTATATTCCAAGTGACATGATAAATTTCTTTTTCTATTTTTTCGCCTTCTTCATTTCTAAGTTCAACACCATTTTCAGTAAGAATTGCAAATTCCTTATCTTCTAAAAGATAAACTTCTCTAGTGTGGTTTAGAACGGCAGGAATGTCTGACGCTATAAAACTTTCATCTTTTCCAAGTCCAACAATAAGAGGACTATCCTTTCTAACAGCAACTATTTTGTCAGGTTCATTTTTAGCAATAACACCAATAGCAAAGCTTCCTTCAAGTTTAGAAGTTGCTTTAACTACAGCTTCAAATAAATTTCCTTCATAATAAAAGTCAACTAAGTTAGGTATAACTTCAGTATCAGTTTCAGAGAAAAATGTATAGCCCTTTGCAGTTAACCATTCTCTTAATTTCATATAGTTTTCTATAATACCATTATGAACAACGCTAATAGTAGCATTTTCTGTAGTATGAGGATGTGAATTAACATCAGATGGTTCACCGTGAGTAGCCCATCTAGTGTGTCCAATTCCTATATGACCTTCAATAGGATTTTCTTTTAAGCTATTAGCTAAATTATTTAAACGACCTTTAAATTTTCTAACATTAATTCCGTTGTTAAGAATTGCAACACCAGCAGAATCATAACCTCTATATTCTAATTTTGATAAACCTTCTACTAATAAATTAGACGCTTGTCTTTTTCCAACATAACCAACTATTCCGCACATAATAAATCTTCCTTCCAAATTTTAAATTATTTTTTTGTTTTATTTTTATCTATTGTGATAAGAGATTCTAGCATTTAAAAAAGGTATACTAATACTAGGACATCAAAACACAATGAAGGTTTTAACACCAGACTAGGATTGTCCTATAAATCACTTTATAGTTTTACTAGTCGTTAACGGTAGTGCGATACCGTGGGGCACCCGCCGAAGAATTCGATTCTCCCCATCCTCGTCAACTTAAGTGAGACCCCAAATCTTTGATTTGGTTGGTCGAACTTACTCCTACGTCTAGTAGGAGTTTCCTTTTTACCAATAATCTTTGATTTGGTTGGTCGAACTTACTCCTACGTCTAGTAGGAGTTTCCTTTTTACCAGTAATCTTTGATTTGGTTGGTCGAACTTACTCCTACGTCTAGTAGGAGTTTCCTTTTTACCAATAATCTTTGATTTGGCTAGGTAAACTTACTCCTACGCCTAGTAAGAGTTTTATTTTACTTAAGTTCTGGCGCTTTTATGAAATTATTATATGGTATTTTACTATAAAAATCACTTCCTTTACTGATTATTTAGTATACCACTATATCATTTTATCATAAAAATAGAATTTGTCTATATCTAAACATATAAATGGTATTTAATACTTAAATTGTAATATAAGGTAATATTATTATATGCAAAAATAAAATAAAGTAGATAAAAAGAATAAAAGTATGAATTTTGTATAGAGCTACAAATATAAGAATTTTTTGAAAAAATAATATTTTTATGGATAAGGTGTAAATGAAGTGTATAAATTCAGTAATATCTGTCAAAAATACTTAAGAGAATTTTAAAATCATAGGAGGTAATGTGAAGTGTCAAATTTAGAAATGAATAAAAGACCTATAGATGTTCCAAATAGTGCAAAAAAAGCAAGAAGAAATGGAAAGGTTCCAGGGGTATTATATGGTAAAAAAATTAATAACTTATTATTTGAAGTCGGAGAATTAGAGTTATGCCATGAAATAGGTATTAATGGAGAACATGGTGTATTAGAATTTAATTTAGATGGAGAAACACATAAGGGATTAATAAAGGAAGTACAAAGGGATCCTGTTACTAATAAAATAATTCACTTAGATTTAGAAGAATTAAAAGGAAAGAATAAGATAGTTTCATCAGTTCCTATTCATTATATAGGAGAAGAGTATCTAAATAAAAAAGGAATTGTATTACAAAAGGAGAAAGATAGTGTAAAGGTAGAATGCTCAGTAGAAGCATTGCCTAAATATATTGAATTTAATATTGGAACAGGAAATGTTGGATCAGTTTATAAATTTGGTGATTTAGAGGTTGCATCTGAAATATCGGTCTTAGATGATTTAAATTCTGTTATTGCTTCAGTAAGCTATGAACGTAAAACTGTTGAAGAAAATAATGAATTAGCTCAAGAAGAAGATTCAGAAGAAGTAGCAAAATAATAAAAAATAAACTAAAAATAATAGATATAGATAAATTTACCTATATCTATTATTTTTTTATTTAAATTTTTTTAAGTTTGGTATATAATAACTAAGGTATAGACTATTGAAAATTTTTAGGAGGGATAATATGGATTATAAAGAGAAATACAATGAGTGGTTAAACTCAAAGGTAATATCAGAAACAATAAAAGATGAATTAAGAAGTATTAGTGATGAAAAGGAAATAGAAGATAGATTCTATAAAGAATTAGATTTTGGTACTGGTGGACTAAGAGGAGTAATTGGTGCTGGAACTAACAGAATGAATGTATATACAGTTTCAAAAGCAACACAAGGGTTTGCAAATTATTTAAATAAATCTTTTGAATCACCAAAGGTAGCTATTGCCTATGATTCAAGAAATATGTCAAAGGAATTTGCAGAAGCTGCAGCGTTAACTCTTTGTGCAAATAATATAAAAGTATTTTTATTTGAAAGCTTAAGACCAACTCCAATGCTTTCATTTACATCTAGATATTTAAATTGTCAAGGTGGAATAGTAATAACTGCTTCACATAATCCAAAGATATATAATGGATATAAGGTTTATGATGAATTTGGTGGTCAAGTTACAGATGAAAAAGCAGGCATCATCATAGGAGAAGTTAATAGTATAGTAAACTATGAAGATATAAAAACTATTTCATTAGAAGATGCTTTAAAAGACAATCTTTTAGAGTATATTGGAGAAGAAGTAGATAAAGCTTATATTGAAGAAGTTAAAGGGCTTACAATAAGAACTGAATTAGTAAAAGAAAAGGCTAAAGACTTAAAGGTTATATATACTCCAATACATGGAAGTGGAAATATGCCAGTAAGAAGAGTATTAGCTGAATTAGGATATGAAAATGTAGAAGTAGTTAAAGAACAAGAAATGCCAGATGGTAACTTCCCAACAGCTTCTTATCCAAACCCAGAAAATCCACAAGTTTTTGAGTTAGCTCTTGATATGGCTAAGACAAGCAATCCAGATATTATTTTTGGGACAGACCCAGACTGCGATAGAATTGGTGTTGTAGTAAAAGAAAATAGTGGAGAATATAAAGTTTTAACTGGTAACCAAACAGGACTTTTATTAACAGATTATATATTATCTTCACTTAAAGAAGAAGGAAAATTACCTTCAAATGGAGTTGTAATTAAGACTATAGTAACAACAGAGGGTGCTAGAGCAATAGCTAATTACTATGGTGTAGAAATAATGGATGTATTAACAGGATTTAAATACATTGGTGAAAAAATTAGACAATTCCAAGAAAATGGAGATAAGAAATATTTATTTGGATTTGAAGAAAGTTATGGTTATTTAGCAGGTGAATTTGTTAGAGATAAAGATGCTGTAATAGCTTCAATGTTAATAGCTGAAATGACTCTTTACTATAAAGAACAAGGTAAGAGCCTTTATGAAGCATTAATCGAACTTTACAATAGAATTGGATTCTTTAAGGAAGACTTAATTTCAATTGAATTACAAGGAAAAGAAGGACAAGAAAAGATAGGTAATTGTTTAGATTCTTTAAGAAGCACTGCGTTAACAGAAGTTGATGGAGTTAAGATTGCAACAAAGCTTGATTATAAGTTAAGCAAAGAAGAAAACTTAATTAACAATACAGAAAGTATTATTAACTTACCTAAGTCTAATGTATTAAAATATATATTAGAAGATGGATCTTCATTTGTTGTTAGACCTTCAGGTACTGAACCAAAAATGAAAATTTACTCAGCTGTTAAGGGTGAAAGTTTAGTAGATGCTGAAGAAAAACTAGCAAAATTCAATGAAAAAGTTATGGAAATAATTAATGAAAAATTAGCATAATACAATAAAAAGCTATCGGGATACCGATAGCTTTTTATTATTTTAGCATTTAATTTGAAAGTTTTATGTTAATACTGTATTATGAATAATGAAATAATTTACTAAAGGAGTGTAACTTATGGATTATAAGGTAAAAATTAAAGAAAGATTAGGTAAGTTATTATTTTTAGAAATGAATAAGGATGGTTTTAAAGAAAATATAGGAATACCATCATATGTGACTTTTAAAAATAAAGATTTATATTTACCAATAAGTTCTGAATATATTAGTTCTAATATAAATGATGAAATAAAAATTAAGAACCTTCCAATATATTATTTTATAGAAGGTATGTTTATTGCTATTGGAAGTGATGAAAATTTAAGGTTTAATGATGATTATGAACTTATATTAGATTATATAAAAGATACTGAAACATGTATTAAATCACTTATAAGTAAGAGAATAGAAGAAAAAAGATATTTAGATGCATATCTTTTATTAAAAGGATATTATACATATTCTAAAGACCTAGAGGTTATGAAAAAAATACTACTTGTGGGAGAAACTATTAAGGAAGAGGAAAGTAGTTTTAAAGATATATTACTTGAAGATATAGATTATTGTATATCAAATAAGTTAAAAATAGCTGAACCATATTTATATAAGGCTATTGTATTAAAAGATGAAGGAGATTTTAAAGGCGCTAAGGTTGCTATAAATGAGTATTTTAACAATGGTGGAAAAGTAACGCCAGAAATTGAAATAATAAATAATGATATAAATAATATATCAGATTATGAAAAGGCTATAGAATTATTAGCTGAAGATCCAGCTAAAAGTATAGAAATATTACTTAGGCTAGGTGAAGAGTTTGAAGAGAATCCACTTATTTATTATTATTTAGGAATTGCTTTTAGAAAATTAGAGAATTATCATAAAGCTATTTATTATTTAAAAGAAAGTGTAAAAAGAGAAAGTGGAATACTTGAAGTTATAGTTGAGCTTGGATTAAATTATGCATGTATTGGTGAATTTGAAGAAGCAATTAAATACTTCAAGAAAGCCTTTGAAGCATCAAGGGATGTTGAGATATGCACTAATATTATAATGTGTTATTTAAATCTTAATGATTTAGAAAATGCTAAATTGCATTTAGATATAGCAAAAAATCTAAATCCAGAAGATGAAATAGTTAAACAATTAGATACTATGATAAATAAGGGATAATGAAGGATGAGTTATATGGAGAAAAAAGATAACTTTAAAAGTATAAATATATTAGGATATAAAATTTTCTCTGAAGATATAGAAAAGTGTTTAAGCACAGTATTTTCTTACGATAAAGTTCATATAGTATCTGGCAATCCAGAAGTTCTATATACAGGATTAAATAATAAAGAGTTATTTGATAATTTTACGTCTGAAACTTCTTTAATAATACCTGATGGTGTTGGAACACAAATTAGTGGTAAAATTTTAAAAACTCCTGTACAAGAGAAAATTGCTGGAATTGAACTTATGAAAAAAATAATTGCTGAGTGTGAAAAGAAAGGGGAAGGAATTTATTTATTAGGAGCAAGTGAAGAGAATTTAAAGGATTGTGCTGCTAATATAATGAGAGACTATCCTAAAATTAATATTGTTGGATATCATAATGGATTTTTTGATTTAGATAATCCAAAAGAAATATTAGAAGATATAAAAAGTAAAAAACCACTAGCATTATTTGTTGCAATGGGATGTCCAAGACAAGAAAGATTTATTATAAAGTATATGGATCAGCTTCCATGTAAGATATATATGGGTGTTGGAGGAAGCTTTGATGTAATTGCTGAAAAAGTAAATAGAGCTCCAAAGTGGATGATTAATATAGGGATGGAATGGGCTTATAGGGTTGCGAAAGAGCCGTGGAGAATTAAAAGACTTGGAAGTATTCCTAAGTTTATATGGACTGTTGCAAAGAGTAGAGGTAATAAATAATGAAGGGCAATAAGATATTTAAAGCAGCCTTTTTAGTTATGATAATTAGCATCTTAAGCAGATTTTTAGGATTGTTTAGAGATATGCTAGTTGGATATCAGTTTGGTGTAAGTATTTATACTGATGCATATAAAGCAGCGGTATCTGTACCAGAAACTGTTTTTACTATTGTAGGTCTTGCGATATCCACAGTATTTATTCCAATGCTTAGTAAAGTTAAATATGAAAAGAATAAAGATGAAATGTTTAAGTTTTCTAATAATATTATTTCTATATTATTAGTTGTTTCAATAATTACATTTGCTTTAGGATTTATATTTACAGACAAAATAGTTGCTTTTATGTTTAATGGATTTAATGAAGAAAAGTTTACTCTTACAGTTTTTTTAACAAGAATAACTTTATTTAATCTTTTATTTTTATCAATAAATGCATGCTATACTGCAATGCTACAAGTATGCGAGGATTTTATTGTTCCTTCAATTTTAGGGATGTTCTTTAATGCACCAATGATAATTTATTTATTATGCTTTAATGATATTAGTATTATTGGATTAACTATTGCAAATGTTATTGGAAACTTTTTAAGGGTTGCGGTTCAGATTCCTGTTTTATATAAGCATGGATATAGATTTAAATTATTTATTAATCTTAAAGATGATAGAATAAAGAAAATATTAATATTAATTATACCTGTAATAATTGGTTCAGGTGCAAATTCATTAAATATGGTAGTTGATATGAAAGTTGCATCATCTTTAGGAGATGGAGCTGTTAGTGCTTTAGATTTTGCTCAAAAAATAATAGTTTTTGCCAATACTGCAATAACAACATCTATTGTATCTGTTATGTATCCCCTTATGGCAAATAAATTAAATGAAGGAGATAATGAAGGGTTTGCTATGTACTTAACAAAGTCAATTTCTACAATTGCTTTGTTGTTAGTACCTATTTCTATTGGATTTATATTATTAAATAAAGAAATTATAAGTGTTTTTTATGAAAGGGGTAAATTTAATGATGTAGCCGTGGGAATCACAGCAAGTGCATTTTTAGGTTATTCTTTAGTATTACCATTTACAGGAGTTAGAGATATTTTAAACTCGTCATTATTTTCGATGCAAAAAACTAAGGTGACAACAATTAATGGAGTAATTGGAGTAGTTATAAATATTATTTTAAGTATTAGTTTAGCAAAAGTATTTGGAATATTTGGTGTAGCGATAGCTTCTACAATAGCATCGATAATAACAGCAGTATTACTATTTATCTCTACTAGAAAATTTGTTGGAAGTTTTAATGTTATTCCTATGATAATAAAATTATTAAAAATATCATTATCAGCAATGTCAATGCTACTTGTACTTATATTGTTAAATAATATGATTAGTTTAAATAATTCAATATTAACTATTTTACTTAATGGGATAGTAGGAGCTATTATTTATTTTGTAGCATGTAAAATATTAAGAATTGAAGAATTTAATGAAGCAATAGATATGATAAAAAGTAAATTATCTAAAAAAGAGATTTAGGAGGAAAATATGAAAATACTATTTATAGCATGCTATTCGCCATTAATTAATAATTCAGCATCTATTGAAACTTTACAATACTTAAATAATTTAGCTAAGATTGATGGAAATGAAGTTCATCTTTTAACTGTAAATTTTCCTAAAAATTCAATTTATTATGATGAGTATATATTAAGTATGTTAGATAAAAAAGTTAAAATGCATATAATTTCTGGTGGAAAAATATTTGAGAAAATAATGCCTAAGAAATCTCTTAATACACAAGTAACTAATGTAGCTAAAGGTAACAAAAGTTTCGTAAAAACCTTACTTAAAAAGGGTAAATCTATTGTAGCTATACCGGATATGTATTTCAATTGGGCTAAGTCTGCAAGTAAATATGGTATTGAATTAGTAAAAAGAGAAAATTTTGATGTTATGTTTTCAATGCATGAGCCACCATCAAGCCATATTTGTGCTCTTAAGATTAAAGAAGAGTTTAGAGATTTACCATGGGTTACTTATTGGAGTGATCCATGGCTTAAAGATTCAACTAGAGCTAATATAAGTAAGGCAAGAAGAAAGTTCGAAGGTTCATTTGAAAAGAAAATTGTTGAGCTTAGTGATAGATTTATTTTTGTAACTAAGGCTAATAGGGATGATTATGTAAGTTCATATAATATTCCTGTGGAAAAAACTTTCATAGTAACAAGAGGCTATGATGAAAAGCAATATAATGAAATTAAAAAAAGCGCTAAACCTAAGTTTATAAATAAAGATAAAGTTAATTTTGTTTATGCAGGAGAGATTTTCTCTAAACTTAGAGATGTTAATCCATTTATAGGAGCATTAAATAATATTAAAGAAAATAATATTGAGTTATATAATAAATTAAATGTTATGTTCTTTGGAAATATTGATGATGAGGGAATTAAAAACAAATTAATAGAAGTAGACAATGTTAATGTTTCACCTAGAATTCCTTATGATGAAGCGTTAGGATACATGCTTAACAGTGAAGTGTTGTTGTTATTTGGAAATAAAAACTCAAAACAAATTCCAGCTAAAATTTATGATTATTTTGGAGCAGATGGTCTTATTTTTGTTATTCTTGGAGATGAAAATGATCCTATAAGGGATGTAGTAGAAAACAAGAAAAAATGTATTGTTGTAAATAATAATACTGATGAGATTATAAATGG
Source organism: uncultured Clostridium sp. (assembly GCF_934754925.1). Classification (GTDB taxonomy): domain Bacteria; phylum Bacillota; class Clostridia; order Clostridiales; family Clostridiaceae; genus Clostridium. Next base: position 140,973 of record NZ_CAKVJA010000002.1, read on the forward strand.
AATTAATAAAATAGTTTCTATGCTTGAAAATAATGAAAAGTATGGACCTATTGAAGAATATAAATGGCAATATATTTCTAAAAAGCTTAACGATATTTTAAAGGGGTAATTATTATGCATGTAATGTTTATACCTTCTTGGTATGATAATAACAGAAATAAAGTTCATGGTAGTTTTTTTAGAGAGCAAGCAACAAAACTTCAAGAAAGTGGAGTAAAGGTTACAGTTGCATATAATGAAATTTGGCCATTGACGTTAATGGGGAAAGTAAAAGAGAAAAGTGGTTTATATTTTAATATTGAAAAAGGACTAAGAACTTATAGATATAAAAATTATAATTTTGTACCTAAACATCCATTAATGTTTAATATTTTTGATAAAAGAATGGAAAAATTATATAAGGAAGTTGTAAAAAAGGAAGGAAAAGTTGATGTTATACATGCACAATCATCACTTTGGGGTGGAATAAGTGCGGCTTATGTAGCAAAAAAATATAATATTCCTTTAGTTATTACGGAACATTCTTCTGTAAAAAGAGGCCAATATGTTAGAGAAAGTTATTATAAGAGAATAGTTAATTCTTATAAAAGTGCAGATGCTATAATAGCAGTTGGAAATGGACTTAAAAAAGAAATAGAAGAATTAACAAATAGAAAAGATATAAAAGTTATAGGTAACTTAGTTGATTTATCTCTTTTTGATATAAGAAATATTAAAAAAGAAAGTGATGAATTTATATTCTTTAGTGTTGCTTTTTTAGAGGGCGAAAAAGGATTTGATACTTTAATTAAAGCATTCTCAAAGAAATTTAAAAATGAAAGAGCAAGATTAGTTATTGGTGGAGATGGAAGCCAAAGAGAATGGCTAGAAGGTATAGCTAAAAATGAAGGTATAGAAAATCAGGTGACGTTTACAGGAGCCTTATCTAGAGAAGAGGTAGCTGGGTGGATGAATAAGTGTGATGCTTTTGTTTTACCTTCAAGATACGAAACTTTTGGAGTAGTCTATATTGAAGCATTGGCTAGTGGTAAGCCTGTAATAGGGACTTTTAATGGTGGAGCAGAAGATATAGTAAATCAAGAGATTGGAATATTAGTTGAAATAGATAATGAAAGAGAACTAAGTGATGCTATGGAGTATATAAGAAAAAATAATAAAGAGTATAATCCAGAGAAATTAAGAAATTATTGTACTGAAAAGTTTAGTGCTAATGTCATAATAAAAAAAATAATAAATGTTTATAATGAAGTAATAAAATAAAGGGGTGTTAGAATGGATTTTAAAGACTATTCAATAGAAAAATTTTTATATGAACTAAAGACGGATTTACCATCGCCAGGTGGTGGGAGTACCGCAGCATTAGTTTCTGCTTTGTCAGGAGCATTGAATTCTATGGTATATTCATTTACAGTAGATAAGAAAGCTTTTGAAAAGCTAGATAATAATAAAAAAGAAAAAATGATAAAACTAAAAACAAGTTGTGAAGAGTTTATAAGAAAAAGTATTGCTTATATGGAAGCCGATAGAGATACTTTTACAGCTTTAATGGATACATTTAAATTGCCAAAAGATACTGATGAAGAAAAAAAATATAGATCACAAATGATTAGAGAAAAAACAATAGCAGCAATGGAATCACCATTAAATCTAGCTAAGGATTCTTTAGAGTTTTATAAAAATATAGAATTTGCAGTTGAGTATGGAAATAAAAATTTAACTTCAGATGCTATAGTTGCAGCAATCCTTTTACATAGTTCTATAGAAAGTTCTATAGTAAATGTATTTGTTAATTTTAATAGCTTAGGAAATAAGGAGGGATATGAAAATATACCTTCTGATTGTAAAGAAATAATAGAAGCATCACTTATTAAAAAAACAGAGATAGTGAAAGCTTTCGGAATATAAAATATAAAAGTCATAATAAATAAGGTTTAAAAAACTTACTTATTATGACTTTTTTAATTGAAATACTTAGGAAAATATAGGTTAAAGTATATTATTGATATTCTGGAAGTTCATTAAGTGATTTAAATTCATAACCATCAGCTTTAATTTGTTGTATTACAGTTTTTAAAACAGCAGTATTAGTCTTAGAGACAGCATGTATAAGCATTATACATCCAGGATGAACACCATTTGTAATTTTTTTAATTGCTTCTTCTTCACTAGGCTGATTATCAATAATCCAATCTTTATATGCGAAGCTCCAAAAAATTGTTTTATAACCAAGATCTTTGGTTTTCTTTAGAGAGTTTACTGAGTATTTTCCCATAGGAGGTCTAAAAAATTTAGGCATATCACTACCAACTATTTCTTTATAAGCTGATTCAACATCTGTAAATTCAAGTTTAAATTTTTCAGGATCAGTTATAGTTGCCATTGATGGATGATGATTTGAGTGGTTACATACTAAATGACCTTCATCCGCCATCCTTTTTATAATTTCTGGATTTTGAGTTATGTAAGGTTTAACTACAAAAAATGCTGCTGGAACATTTTCTTCTTTTAAAACATCCAATATTTTTGGTGTATAACCATTTTCATATCCTTCATCAAAAGTTAAATAAATAACTTTTTCATTAGTGTCACCTAGATAATAAGCATCATATTTAGATAAAAGCCCTGTAGCTTCTTTAGGACATTCTGGTAAAGTGTCTTTACCTCTGTTTACAAAATACCAATTTAATTCTGAATCATCTGAGGCTAAAGTGATAGCGTGGCTAAAGGCCATTGTAGCAAAACAGCTTATTGATAAAATAAAAGCTAGAATAAAAACAAATAACTTATTTTTTCTCATTATAAATCCTCCCTTTCATAAGTTATATTAATATGTTTTGTATATAGAGAGATATTACACGTGGGAAAAACAGGGAATTCATATAAGACGTTAAATAAAAATAAAAAAAGAAAATATTGACTAACAGCATTAACAGGAATATAATGGAAAAAGAATAAGTTGTTTAGGAGGTAGGAGTATGTTAAACATTAAATTAAATAATTGTAAAGAAAAGAGAATAAATAAAAATAACCCTATCTCTATGGTTTTATATAACTAAAATGTTTGTATAAAATTAAATAAAAATTTTTTTTTAATAAATAGAGGTCGTGGTTATTACCCATGGCCTTTTTATATATTTTTATAGAAATATATTTAATTATATTATTGTAATAAAAAGTCATGGCGATACCATGACTTTTTTTATTGTAAAGGGAGGTAAAATTATGAAGAGTGGAGATCTAAAAGTTGGCTAACAATTAAATTTTAAACTAAAGGGGGAGTCAGTAATGACTAAAGTATTTAAGTACGTATTAAAGTATAGGAGAACGTTGATATTTGGAACTATATCCATGCTTATTGTTATTGGGGTTGATTTGTTAATTCCATATATGCAACAAATATTTATAGATTATGGAATTATTGCTGGAAATGAAAAAATTATATTTTTTGTTCTAGGGGCTATATTAGTTATTTCAGCAATTAAAGCAATATTTGGTTATAATAAAGAATTTAAATATGATCTATTGAGTACTTGGGTTCATCAAGATATTAAAAATGATCTTTTTACTAGTATTCAAAAATTAGAATTTAAATATTTTGATGGAATGAATACTGGAGAGTTAATGTCAAGAATTGGAGAAGATGCAGAAAATATATGGCAAACTATCGGTTATGGATTGAGGCTTTTTGTTGAAAATATAATTTATTTTATTATATCAACAATAATTTTATTTTCTCTAAATTGGAAATTAGCTTTAGCATGTTTTATAGTTATGATTCCAATAGGATTTATTGCAGTTCAACTTGAAAAGAAATTTGGTAAATGCTATGAAGAAATAAGCGATAAGACGGCAGAAATAAATACTACTGCACAAGAAGATATAGCAGGAATAAGACTTGTTAAAGCTTTTTCAAGAGAAAAGTATGAGATAAACAAATTTTTAAAATTAAATAAGTCTTACTATGACTTAAATATGAATCAAGCAAAAGTAATAGGAAATTACTTTCCTAAAATAGAGTTCTTAACTAACATTTCATTAGTAATAATGATAGTTTTAGGTGGATATTTAGTTATGAATGAAGAGATGACTATTGGAGTTTTAGTAGCTTTTAGCGGATATATATGGAATATTATATGGCCCATGAGAATGCTTGGAGAGCTTACAGATTTAATTTCAAGGAATTTAGCTTCGGCTAAAAAGATATTTGCAATTATAGAAAGAGAACCTGAAATAAAAAGTGGTTTATTAAATAATAAAAAGATTAAGGGTGATATTAAATTTGAAAATGTTAGTTTTAGATATAATGATGAACTAGTATTAAAAAATATTAATTTAGATATTAAGGCAGGAAGTACAGTAGCTATAATGGGAACTACAGGTTCAGGAAAATCAACTTTATTAAATCTTATAGGAAGATACTATGATGTAAAAGAAGGTAGTATAAAGGTTGATAATGTAGATGTTAAAAATTATGACTTAGAAGTTTTAAGAAGTAGTATGGCAATTGTGCCACAAGATACCTTTTTATTTTCTGATTCAATTTTAAATAATATAAAGTTTAGTAATGAAAATGCAGATATAGATGATGTGAAAAAATATTCTAAATTAGCATGTTCTTTAGATTTTATAGAAGCTTTAGATGAAGGATTTAATACTGAAATAGGAGAAAGAGGGATAGGACTTTCTGGGGGGCAAAAGCAAAGAATATCTATCTCTAGAGCTTTAATAAGGAATTCTTCTATTTTGATTTTAGATGATTCAACTTCAGCTTTAGATATGGAAACAGAGCAACAGCTATTGAGAAATTTATCACAAATGGAAAAGCAAAGTACAACTTTTATAGTTGCACATAGAATTTCAGCTGTTAAAAATGCAGATCTAATAGTTTATTTAGAAAATGGTGAAATAAAAGAAAAGGGAACTCATGAAGAATTATTAAAATTAAAAGGTGCTTACTACGATATTTACTATGAGCAATTTAAGGATTTTAATCTTTTAGAAAAGGAGGTTATATAATATGCAAAATAATATAAATAAAGATGAAGAAATTATGACACGTAGCAAAAGCGAAATAACTATGAAGTTATTAACGTATCTTAAGCCGTATAAATTAAAATCTTTTTTTGTTGTATTATTGATGATATTTGTAATGGTATGCGAAATAGTAAATCCATTATTATTAAAGATTGCTATAGATGACTATGTAGGTAGTAAAAATGTTAATGGTTTAATAGTAATAGGAGTTTCGTTATTATCATTAAATTTATTAGCTTGGGGATTGTCAAAAATAAGATGGAATATGATAACTAGTATAACTAATAGTATTTTAGTTAATATAAGACATGAGTTATATAGTCATATTCAATATTTATCCTTTGACTTTTTTGATAGTAGACCAGTAGGTAAAATACTTGCAAGAGTTGTTGGAGATGTTAATGCTTTGAAAAATTTATTTTCTCAAGCAATACAGTCTTTTATTCCACAAATAATTAATTTGTTTTGTGTTGCGATAATAATGTTTATGCTTAATATTAAATTAGCTTTAGCATCAATAGCATTGCTTCCTTTGTTAGGATTTGCAATGTTTTGGATAGAGATTTATTCAAGAAGAAGATGGGAAACTTATAGAAATAAGCGTTCAAATTTAAATGGATTTACCCACGAAGATTTTTCAGGAATAAAAGTTGTACAAGGGTTTGCTAAAGAAAAAGGAACAGAAAATAACTTTAAAAATATGGTGGGAGAATTAAGTGATTCTTTTATAAACGCTGTAAAACTAAATGATTGCTTTTGGCCATTAGTAGAATTATCTTGGGGTGTAGGAACTCTTGTAGTTTTTGCTGTAGGATATTTTTTAATAAAAAATGATGAGATAGAAATAGGTACTTTAATAGCATTTTCAATGTATGTTGGTATGTTTTGGAGACCTATTATGAATCTTTCAAGTTTTTATAATACTCTAATTACAAACTTTTCAGCAGCAGATAGGATTTTCGATATTTTAGATATAGAGCCTGTTATAAAAAATTCTTTAAATGCAAAACCAATTGGAATAATTAAAGGAAATGTAGAATTTAAAAATGTTACTTTTTCTTATGATGATGAAACTGAAGTATTGAAAAATGTAAGCTTTAAAGTTTCAAAGGGGGAAAAGATTGCTTTAGTAGGAGCGACAGGTGCTGGTAAAAGCACAATAGTTTCATTATTAAGTAGATTTTATGATCCAACTAAGGGGAAAATTTTGGTGGATGGAAAAGATATTAAAAATGTGGACTTAGAAAGTTTGAGGAGTCAAATGGGAATTATGCTTCAGGATACATTTTTATTTTCAGAATCAATTATGGAAAATATCAGGTATGGAAGACTTGATGCCACTGATGAAGAGGTTATTAATGCAGCTAAAGCTGTAAATGCTCATAAATTTATCATGGAATTAGAAAAGGGGTACGATACTGAAGTTAATGAAAGAGGTTCAAGGCTTTCTTTAGGACAAAGGCAACTGATATCTTTTGCAAGGGCACTTCTTGCAAATCCAAGAATATTAATTTTAGATGAAGCAACTTCTAATATTGATACTCAAACAGAAAAGCTAGTTCAGGAAGGAATAGAAAAGATTCTCCATGGAAGAACTTCATTTGTAGTAGCCCATAGACTTTCTACTATTAGGGATTGTGATAAGATTATGGTTATAAATGATGGTGAAATTGAAGAGGTTGGAAATCATGAAGAACTTCTAAAGAAAAAAGGAAGTTATTATGAGCTTTATATGGCACAATATAACTTCTTAAGTGAAGGAGCTTAGGCAAGTTAAGAGTTAATAATTATTCTTACATGTATATGAGGGTATGGGATTTAAAGTTGATAAGATAATGTAATTAATAGAAGAGGAGAAAATTAATTATGGAATATGAAATAGTACATTTAGCTAAAGAAAAATGGAAGGGACATATTATTCCAATAAAATATACAACAAAACAATACTATGATGTTGTTGTGGATAAAAAAGAAAATGGGTTTAGTGTTAATATAGAAAAGAAAGATTTTGTAGAAGCTGTAACTCATACGCCAGAAGAATGTAATTTTCAAGATAAATTATATGAAGAGTATTGGGAAAATGCTTATGCTTGGGGTATTTTAGATAATGACAATCTAGTTGCGGCTATTGAAACTAATGTGGAAGTATGGTCTAATCGGTTAAGAATTACTGAACTTTGGGTAGCTAAAGATTATCAGAAAAAAGGTATAGGTCATGCATTAATAGAAGTAGCAAAGGAACAAGCATTATTAGAAGGTCGTCGTGCTATTATATTGGAAACACAATCTTCTAATGTTAACGCAATAGACTTTTATCAGCACGAAGGTTTTACTTTAATAGGATTTGATTCATGTTGTTATAAAAATAATGATCTAGAAAGAAAAGAAGTTAGACTTGAGTTCGGTTGGTTTCCAAAGAAACATAAAAAGTTAAAAAGAGAAGATTTAGTTATAAGAAAAGAAAAAGCAGAAGATTATTATGATGTTGAATTAATAACTCAAAGGGCTTTTTGGAATAGACATGGTGTAGGATGTTGTGAGCATTATCTTGTTCATAAGCTACGTGAAGATAAAGATTACCTTCCAGAGTTAAGTAGAATAGCAGTAAAAGATGGAGAAATAATAGGAAGTATAATGTATTCAAAATCTCAGATAAAAGATGGAGAAAATATACATGAGATTATTACTTTTGGACCACTTTGTGTTAAGCCGGAATGGCAAAGATGTGGAGTTGGTGAAATTCTTTTAACTGAAACTATAGAAATTGCTAAAAATGAAGGATATAAAGGAATTGTAATATTTGGTGAGCCAGATTATTACCCTAGGATAGGATTTAAAACTTGTGACAATTTTAATATTACAACTGCAGATGGTAAAAACTTTGATGCGTTTATGTGCTATGAACTAGATAAAGATAGTATGAGAGATATAAAAGGAAAGTTTTATGAATCAAAGGTCTTTGAAAATTTACCACAAGAAGAGGTAGAAGAGTATAATAAGAAATTTCCTCTTATGAGTAAATTAAGATTTCCGGGGCAGTGGAATTAATAGAATAAATTTAAAAAGTTATAAATTAAGGAGATTGATATGGAGTTTATAAATATTGAGGCTGATAATATAAAGGTAGAATTGTTTTCAAACTTTAAAAGATATCAAAAGGTAACAAAATGCTGGAGAAAAATTGAAGGACAATGGGTTATAAAAGATATTGCTTTTACAGAAGAGTGGGGAATTGAGGAGTATAAGATATTATCATCATGCTTGAAAAATACAGTGGAAACAGGTGGAATGGTAATGGGAGCTTTTTCAGATGGAATTTTAAAGGGATTTGTATCTGTTGAAGCCGGGTTGTTTGGAGAGAATAAAGAGTACTTAGATTTGTCTAGTATACATGTTTCCTTAGATATGCGAGGAAATGGAATTGGAAAAGAACTTTTTAGATTATCAAAAAAATGGGCAAAAGAACATGGTGCAAAGAAATTATATATATCAGCACATTCATCAGTAGAGACTCAAGCCTTTTATAAAGCAATGGGATGTGTTGAAGCTGAGGAATATAGCCAAAAGCACATAGATAGAGAACCTTTTGATTGTCAATTGGAATGCAAAGTTTAAGAAAAATGAAAAAATATATAGAGATTAAAAGAATTGTGTTTAAATATTTCCAAGTGAATTTGAAAAGTGTGGAGAATAAAAGAATATTTTATCGTTGAAATTAAATTAGTTCTAGAGTATAATCTTAGAAGTATTAGTAAGGTCGAAAGGATGTTATATAGATGAGATTAGGGATTGTAGGACTACCAAACGTAGGGAAAAGTACATTGTTTAATGCTATAACAAAGGCAGGAGCAGAATCAGCAAACTACCCATTCTGTACAATAGAACCAAACGTAGGTGTTGTTAGTGTACCAGATAAGAGATTAGACGTATTAGAAAAAATGTATGGTACAAAGAGAAAAGTTTATACTGCTGTAGAATTCTATGATATAGCTGGATTAGTTAAAGGAGCTTCAAAAGGTGAAGGATTAGGAAATAAGTTCTTATCACATATCAGAGAAGTTGAAGCCATAGTACATGCAGTTAGATGTTTTGAAGATGAAAATGTAGTTCACGTTGAAGGTTCAGTAGATCCAATTAGAGATATAGAAACTATAAACTTAGAACTTATATTTGCAGATTTAGAAGTTTTAGAAAGAAGAATGGAAAAAGGAGTGAAACTTGCTAGATCTGGTGATAAAAAGGCTAAAGCTGAATATGAAATAATGGAAAAGGTTAAAGCTCATTTAGAAGCTAATAAGCCAATTAGAACATTAGAATTAAATGAAGATGAAGAAGCTTTTGTTAAGTCTTTATTTATGATTACTTCTAAGCCAGTATTATATTCTTGTAATATATCAGAAGATGATATGATGAGTGGAAATCTTGAAAATAAATATGTTAAGATGGTTAAAGAATATGCAGCAAATGAGAATTCAGGAGTAGTTGTTGTATGTGCTAAACTTGAAGAAGAGTTATCAGGGTTAGATGAAGAAGAAAAAGCTGAAATGCTAGAAGAGTATGGAATAGAAGAATCAGGGTTAGATAAGTTAATAAGAGAATCTTATAAGTTATTAGGATTAATAAGTTATTTAACAGCTGGTGTTCAAGAGGTTAGAGCTTGGACTATAAAACAAGGAACTAAGGCTCCAGCAGCAGCAGGCAAAATTCACTCTGACATAGAAAGAGGATTTATAAGAGCGGAAGTTGTAGCTTATGATGATTTAGTTGAATGTGGTTCAGAAGCAGCAGCTAAAGAAAAGGGATTATACAGACTTGAAGGTAAAGAATACGTAATGAAAGATGGAGATGTAGTAAACTTCAGATTTAATGTATAATAAATATTTATAGAATAGGAACTGTTTTGACAGTTCCTATTTTTATGAAAAAATATATAAAGAATAAAAAGGAAAATACTAATATCGCTAAGTTTTTACTATAAAATGTAATAAAGATAAAAATACTATTACTTATATTTTAAATGTAAGAAAAAGTATTGATTTTTTATGTTTTACATAAGAAAAAAATACTATTTTAAGTAAATATATCTTGAAGGAAATAGAATAATTTTATAGAATATATATATAGTGGTGTAAAGTGGTTAGAGTATTTAACATTACTTAATAGATGAGCAAGATGCTTAGGAATTAATGCTCACATAGTTTGGATGCAACAATAGAATGATTATGCCAATGTAAAATTAAGAAATGAACTAGTAGAAAGGTTCGTAATTACTAACGAACTTGACAGATACCTTTACACTTATCTGGAAACAAATGGAAAATGCTTTAAGAGAAACTTAAAAAGTTACCACTTACTATAAAGATGAATAAGTGTCTGTAAGATTTATCTTTTCAGTTGCATGTAAAGTGGAAACCGATAGACAAAGAAGAGGATTAATTCCATTAAACCTAAAAGAATATGCAGGGATAGAAAAGGATATAGTAAGTATAGAAGCCTTAACTAGAGTAGAGATATGGAGTAATGAAAAATAGCAAGAGTATAATGAATTAAATATTAACTTTTAATTCAATTGCTAAAAAACAGGCGATTTAGGAATATAAGGAGTTAGAAAAATGGAATTTAATCACGTATCAGTTTTACTGAATGAATGTTTAGAAGCACTTAATATTAAAGAAAATGGAATTTATGTTGACGGTACATTAGGAGGAGCAGGTCATTCTTCTGAGATTTTAAAAAGATTATCAACTGAAGGAAGACTTATAGGTATAGACCAAGATAAAGATGCATTAAAAGCAGCAGGTAAAAGGTTAGAGAATTATTCAAATGTTACTTTTGTACATAACAATTTTCATAATATAGGAGCAATCTTAGATGAGCTTGGAATTGAAAAAGTAGATGGTATTCTAATGGATTTAGGAGTTTCTTCTTATCAATTAGATGAGGGTGAAAGAGGCTTTAGTTATATGAAAGATGCCCCTTTGGATATGAGAATGAATAGAGAAAATAGTTTTTCTGCCTATGAAGTAGTTAATAACTATAGTGAAGAAGAGCTATATAGAATCATAAGAGATTATGGTGAAGAAAAATTTGCTAAGAGAATCGCTAATTTTATTGTAACTAGAAGAAGTGAAAAAAATATAGAAACTACACTAGAGTTAGTTGACATAATAAAAGATGCAATTCCGGCAAAGGCAAGAAGAGAAGGACCTCACCCAGCAAAAAGAACTTTTCAAGCTATTAGAATTGAAGTGAATAGTGAATTATCAATCCTAAATAAAGCAATAGAAGATGGTGTTAATAAACTAAATAAAGGTGGAAGAATGGCTATAATTACTTTCCATTCCTTAGAGGATAGAATAGTGAAAAATAAATTTAGAGATTTAGCCGTATCGTGTAGATGTCCAAAAGAATTTCCAATTTGCGTATGTGGAGAAAAAGCAAAAGTAAAAGTTATAACAAGGAAAGCAATAGATCCTTCAAAAGAAGAAGTTGAAGCAAATCCAAGAAGTAGAAGTGCAAAATTAAGAGTAGTAGAAAAGATATAAGATATAAATATTATGAAAATTGACAGGGATGTGAATAAAATGGGAGTTAGGGAATATGATTATATAAGAGGAAATACAGCTTTAGCACCAGAGAGAAAAGTTAAGGAACAAGATAAAAAAAGAGATATACACAGAAAAGAAAAACAACGACAAGCTTATCAAAAGAGAAAAAATATTTTAGTTAGTGGTCTAACAATTGCTACAGTTATGTTTACATTAGGTGTCACAACTTTATATTTAGATGGAAAGATACATGATCTTCAAAAACAATTATTAATTTTAGAAGGAAATATGAGAGAAGAAGAGGATGTAAATGCAGCAATTAATGTAGAGATGCTAAAGTTTGCATCATTCGATAAAATAAAAAGCACAGCAGAAAATGAATTAGGAATGGTTTATCCAAGTTCTCAAAGTACTATAAGTATTGATATGTCAAAAGAATACTTTTCACATTTAAAAAATGAGGAAAGCAAGAAGAGTGGGTTACTACAAAAAATTATAGCAGCATTTAATTAATGGATAATTTGTAGAAATTTATAGGCAAGATATATCTCAGTAGTAGTATTTTAAGCTCTAATTATTCATTAATTAAGTGTTCCTTTGGAGGAATTTAGTATGAATAAGAAAGGGTTTAAAGATAGGGCAGTCATGCGTAAAAGGATGGTATTGGCTCTATGGTTTATTACTGCTGTGTTTGTCTTACTAATTATTAGGTTATCTTATATTATGCTTGTTAAAAGAGATGATTATTCTAGTAGAGCTGAAGAACAATGGACAAGTGAAGTTAGAATAGATGCAAGAAGAGGGAGAATTTTAGATAGGAATGGAAATGAATTAGCTGTGTCAGCTAATGTTTATAGAGTGGATTTTGATTTAAATTCTATTAGACAATATCTAAAGAAAAATGAAAAGAATACTGATGATATTGCACCTTTAATTGCAGAAGCAGTAGATATGGATACTAGTACGGTTAAAGACAAACTTGAAACCAAGCTTGCTAATGGTAGTGATGCAGGTTCAGCTACTTTAGTAAGAAGAATAGATAAGGATGTAGCTGATAAAGTTAATGAGTTAAATATTCAAGGGGTTATAGTATCACCAGATACCCAAAGATATTACCCTGAAGGACAATTCTTATCACATGTATTAGGAAGTACAAATAGTGATGGACAAGGATTAACAGGTGTAGAACTTCAATATAATGAGTATCTTTCCGGGGTTCCAGGAATAAGAGTTACTGAATTAGATAGAAATAGTGAATCATTAGATTACACAATATCAAACTTTACTGCACCTATTGACGGTAAGGATGTAACATTAACTATAGATAAAAACTTACAAGCTATAGCGCAAAAAGTAGCTGAAAAGGGGCTTGTTGAGAATAAAGCAAAAAGAGTTTCTATACTTATAATGAATCCACAAAATGGAGAAATATTAGCTATGGTTAATAAACCAGATTTTGATCCTAATAATCCATTTGAAGGATATGAAGACTTTATAGGTGAAACTGATGCTGAAAAACTTCAAAAGATGTGGAGAAATAGTTTAGTCAATGATACTTTTGAACCAGGATCAATATTTAAGGTAATTACTATGTCAACAGCTATAGAAGAAGGGTTAGTTTCGGAATCTGATACATTTGAGTGTGGAGGTAGTTTACAAGTAGGTCCGCATACTATCCACTGCTGGAAAAGATCAGGACATGGAACTCAAATATTGCCAGAGATTCTTCAAAATTCATGTAACGTTGGTTTTATGAAGCTGGGAGAAAAAATTGGGGCAGAAAAGCTTGTTGAATATATTAAAAAGTTTGGATTCGGACAAGTTTCAGGAGTAGATTTACCAGGGGAAGCAAGAGGAATAATAAAATCAGCAGAGAATATGAACGATGCGGATCTTGCAACAATATCATTTGGTCAAACAAATACAGTTAATGCTGTTCAATATATGACAGCATATAATGCAATAGTTAATGGTGGAACATTAATACAACCTCATGTTATGAAATATATTAGTCATGTAGATAGTACTGGAAATACAGTGGTTGATGAAGTTTTTGAACCAAAGACTACAGAAAATGTAATTTCAGAAGAGACAGCTGCTACTTTAAGAGATTATCTTGAAAGAACGGTAAATCAAGGTGGATCTAATAAGGTTTATATAGAAGGATATCATATTGGAGCAAAAACAGGTACTGCTCAAAAAGTTAATCCTTTAACAGGTTCTTATGAATCAGGAAAGTATATATCATCTATGGCAGGATTTGCAACAGTGGAAAATCCTCAAATAACTGTATTTTTAAGTATAGATGAACCAAGTAATGGTGCATACTATGCTGGTGTAGTAACAGCTCCTTTGGGCAAAGTATTATTAGAAGATATATTTAATTATTTAGATAGTGATTTTTCAAAAGATGAAAATTTGATATCAAAGGATATAGTTATTCCAGAATTAAGAGGATTATCAATTTCAGAAGCCAAAAAGTTACTAAAAGAATATAATTTAGAGTGTACTGTAGAAGGTGATGGAGAAACAATAACAAATATGCAACCTTATCCAGGATATACTATAAAGGAAGGTTCTACAATAAATCTTTACACAGATGAAAATGCAACTTATAATAAAGATGTTGCTATGCCAGATGTAAGAGGTTACTCAAAAGAATCAGCTATAGAGCTTTTAGATAGTTTAGGAATAAAATATATACTTCAAGGAGATGGAGTAGTAATAAATCAAAATATTCCTAGTGGGGAACTAATTTCAGAAGGTACTACTGTAAAGTTAACATTAAGTGCTGAGTATGGAGATTAAAGTTTTTATTTTTTTAGCATGTGGTAGATTCACATGCTAAATTTATGTATAGATAAAATATTTTCTTTGTGTATGAGAAGATATGAGAGTGTCTATAATTAAAAGAAGCATATTTAGCAAATAGAAAATAATATTTGAAAGATGAAGGTAGAGTGATTATTATGGAAATGACTTTTAAAGAAATGCTAAATGCGATAGACGGAGAAGTTATTGTAAAAAAAGAAGAGATTAATTTTAATAAGTTGTGTATAGATACAAGAAAAATAGAAAAAAATAATGTCTTTTTAGCAATTAAAGGATCTAATTTCAATGGAAATGATTTTGCAGTAAAGGCTTTAGAACAGGGAGCGTCTATTGTAATAATAGATGAAGTTAAGTTTAACTTAAAGGAAGTTGAAAATAAAGGGACTGTAATAAAAGTAAGAGATACAAGAGAAGCATTATTAAATTTAGCTAAATTTTATAGAGAAAAATTAGGTCTTAAGGTTGTTGGAGTTACTGGTTCAACAGGGAAAACATCAACTAAGGATTTAATAGCAGCTCTTCTAAGTGACAAGTATAAAGTGTTTAAAACAAAAGGAAATTTCAATAATGACATAGGACTACCACTTATGATATTAGAGCTAACTTCAGAATTTGATGTAGCTGTACTAGAAATGGGAATGAGTTCTCTAGGAGAGATAGAATTACTTGCAAGTGTTGCTAGACCTAATATAGCTGTTATAACTAATATTGGATTATCACATATAGAAAACTTAAAGACACAAGAAAATATCTTAAAAGCAAAAATGGAAATTTGCACTTTCTTTAATAAGGAAAATACATTAATTATTAATGCTGAAGATAAACTATTACAAAATATTTCATCAAATGTATTTAAAGTTAAAAAAATTGGTTATAATCATGAATATGATGTTTATGCATCTAATATTATATTAAGAGAAGAGGAAACAGAGTTTTTAGCTCATGCTTTTGGTGAGGAAGCTGTATTTAATCTACCAATGGCAGGTAAGCATAATGTATTAAATACAATGCTTGCAATTGAAGTTGCAAAATGTTTAAATGTTTCTTTTAAACAAATGCTTAAAGGACTTGAAAATTTAGAAGCTACTTCAATGAGATTACAAGTTATAAAAAAAGAAGGGCTTACAATAATAAATGATTGCTATAATGCAAGTCCTGATTCTATGAGATCTTCTTTAGATGTACTTTCAGCTTATAAAAATTGTAGAAGAATTGCAATCTTAGGTGATATGTATGAGTTAGGAGATGAATCAGAAAGAGCTCACTTTGAAGTAGGAGAATATGCAAAAGATAAAGTTGATATCTTAATAGTTATAGGTAGATACATTAAAAACTTTAAAGATGGATTTAATAATGATAATATAATCATGTATAACACTAAAGAGGAATGCATAAAAGAATTGAAAAATATTGTAAAGCTAGATGACGTAGTATTAATTAAGGCATCTAGAGGTGTTAAGCTAGAAGATGTTGTTAAAAAATTAGAAGAGATGTAATTCAACGAAGGAGGTGAACTGCTAATTATAGCAGTATAAAGATGGGGGATAGTACTATGAACATATTACCAGGAGAGATAACAAAAATATTAATATTAACTTTTGTAATAGGGGTTATTATAGCTTTAATACTTGGCCCGATTACAATACCACTTTTAAGAAGATTAAAGTTTGGTCAAAACATTAGAGAGGAAGGTCCTAAGAGTCATTTAAAGAAAGCAGGTACGCCTACAATGGGAGGAGTAATGTTTATTCTTTCAACAACAATAGTAATGTTTATTATGAGCGATAGTTTTACTGAAAAAGGAATGGTAGCGCTATACTCGCTTATTGCATTTGGATTTATTGGATTTTTAGATGACCTTTTAAAAATATTAAAAAAGCAAAGTGAAGGATTAACAGCGTGGCAAAAAATGCTTCTATTATTAATTATTTCAGGAGCCTTTGGCTATTATAGCTATGTTAATTTACCACATGATATTGTAATACCATTTACTAGCTTTAAGCTTCCTTTAGGTATGTTATATGTTCCATTTGTTATATTTGTTTATGCAGCTATGACAAATGCTGTTAACTTAACAGATGGATTAGATGGATTAGCATCAACAGTATCAGTCTTAGTTTTAACATTTTTTGGAGTCTTAACATTTTTAATTAAAGATTACTCACTAACTATATTTTCAGTAGCGTTAATAGCGGGATTAATTGGTTTCTTAAAATTTAATGCATATCCTGCAAAAGTGTTTATGGGAGATACTGGATCATTAGCCATTGGTGGAGCTATTACTACAATAGCAATAATAAGTGGTTATCCTCTATTAATAGTAATAGTTGGAGGAATTTATGTTTTAGAAGCTTTATCAGTAATAATACAAGTTACTTCTTTTAAATTAACTGGAAAAAGAGTATTTAAAATGGCTCCAATTCATCATCACTTTGAACAGTGCGGATGGAATGAAGTGAAAGTAGTTACAGTATTTTCAATAATAACAGTAATTTTATGTATAATAGGGTTTTTTGCAATTTAGTAATTAAATTGGAGGAATGTCTATGAGTTTTTATAAGCCCAAAGAAAAAAAAGAAATGGGGCAAATTGATTATGGTATATTTTATACCTTATGTATACTATTATCAATAGGAGTTGTTATGGTATATTCAACAAGTTCTTTTTATGCTATGTTTCATAATAACGATAGTATGTATTTCTTTAAAAGACAACTAATTTGGGCAATAATAGGTGTAATATCAATGACTGTAATGATGTCTGTAGATTATCATAAGTTGAAGAAGATAACACCAAAGTTACTTTTATTAACAATACCACTGTTGATTGCTGTATTTTTCTTTCCGGCAATTAATGGTGCTAAAAGATGGATTTCATTAGGTCCATTATCTTTTCAACCGTCAGAATTAACAAAGTACGCAGTTGTAATGTTTTTAGCACTTAGTATAGATATTAAGGGAGATAAGATTAAAGATTTTTGGCATGGATTAGTACCATATTTGTGTGTGGCAGGTTTTTTTGCAGCTCTTATTTTAGCAGAACATAATATGAGTATAGCTTCTATTATTATGATAGTTACTTTTATAATGCTTTTTGTAGCAGGAGGTAAAATTAAGCACTTGTTTGGAATAATTATGCCTGCTATGCTAACATTAGCAATATTCTTTATTTTTAGTTCTGACTATAGAAGGGAAAGAATGTTAAACTTTATAGATCCATGGAAGGATGCAGCTGATGCTGGGTATCAATTAATACAATCCTTCTTAGCATTAGGGTCCGGTGGACTTACAGGATTGGGACTTGGTCAATCAAGGCAAAAGACTTTATATATGCCCGAACCTCATAATGACTTTATTTTTTCTATAATAGGAGAAGAAGTGGGGTTAATTGGATGTTTGGTTATTATAACTCTATTTTTAATATTTATATGGAGAGGTGTTAGAGTTGCTATGAATGCTAAGGATACTTATGGCAAACTTTTAGCTATGGGTATTACATCTATAATAGCAGTTCAAGCTATTATTAATATAGCTGTTGTTACTGGATCTATGCCAGTTACAGGAGTGCCAATGCCTTTTATTAGTTATGGTGGAACCTCACTTGTAATAAATCTAACGGCTATGGGAATATTATTAAATATATCAAGACAAGTTGAAAAGAAAATAATTTAAAAATTTTAAGAGCTTCTTATATAAGAGGCTCTTAGTTTTTGTGTATAATATAAAAAGAATAATGTAAAATAATTATAAAAAATTACAAGTTTTATGGTAAAATTATAGTAAAAGATAGAAATTAAAAAGGAATAAGGTAACTAATGAAAGAGATAAAAAAATTTATAAAAGCAAAAAAAAGAAAAAAGTTAATAAAAAAAATGATATTAATGACAATTGTTATTGTTGTTGGAGGATTTATTTTTATTACAAGAGCTCCAATTTTTAATATTAAATCTATTGCTTTAAAGGGAAATGTTACAATTGCAGATGAAGTTATTTTAAGTGAAGTAAGCGATAGAATAGGATTAAATATATTTACAGTGAATCAAAGACAGATAAAAGAGGAGGTTTTAAAAAATAGATATGTAAGTACTGTTGATATTAAAAGAAAAGGTATAAATACCTTAGAAATTAATATTACAGAGGAAGCACCTGTATACTATATTGATAATGGGATTGAACTATTAATTATCAATAATGATTTAGAAGTGTTAGAAGAAGTAGATAATATCCAGGGAAGAAATTTAGTTGAAGTTAAAGGAATTGATCTTAGTGCAAAAGATGATGAAAATAGAATTGATGAATTTAACTCTTATAAAAGTATTTTATCAAATTTTTATCCCTTTATTTCTAAAAATAGAGAATCTATATATCTTTCAAGTTTAGACATAAGCAATATAGTTAATATTATTGGCTATATTGGAAATGTAGAAATATTATTTGGCGATGATAGTGATTTGTATAATAAAATGGAAAATGTCTATAGAATTATGTTAGCTGATAATGTAAATATTGGGAAAGGATATATAAATGTTAGTTTTAATGGTTCTCCTGTAGTAAAGATTGAAGAAGTAAAAGAAGAATCTAATGAAGAAGAAGGCATAATAGAAGAAGTAATAGGAGATGATATTACAAGTGAAGATGCCCTGGAATCTGATATGGATGTAGATATAGAACCAATGGAATAGGAGGTCAAATATGAAAAAAATATTATCTCAATTAGTTGTAGCACTAGTATGTGCATTTTTAGGGTTTTTATTAACATATCAGTTCAAACAATTAAATGTAGCAAATAGTGGGGATATAGATTATGATAGTACTGATATATTATCAGAAATAGAAAACTTAAAAAAAGAAAAAGAAGACCTTCAAAAAAATAATGAAATATTATCTGAAGAATTGAAAAAACTTGAAGATGCAGCGGCAAAAGAAGGGGAAATTGAAGGAGAAGTAAAAAAGCAACTTGATAATGCAAGAATGCAAATAGGTCTTTTAGATGTTAAGGGGCCTGGTGTTGTAATAACGTTATCACTTAAAAATTCAGTTTTTGGTACAAATGGTACTCAAACTTTAAATACTGTAAGTGAAGAAGAAATTATAAATTTAATAAACTCTTTATGGTATGCTGGAGCAGAAGCAATATCAATAAATGATATGAGAATTACGCCTCAAACAGGAATAAAAATGGCAGGAAGTTCAATTTCTATTGGTTCAGCAGGAAGAGTAGACCCTAATAGTGAAATTGTTATAAAGGCTATAGGAGATAAAAATAAATTAAATCTTGCAGTAAACTTTCCAGGAGTATTAGATTATGGTGCTTTAAAAAGTTATAGCAGCGATGTTAAGCAAATGGATGATATAACAATAGTTAAAACAACACAATCATTAAGATATGAATATATAAAGCCAGTTCAATAAAGGAGGAAGAAGTGTGATAGCATTTATCGGTTTATTATTAGGAGTTCTTTTAGGGTTAATATTTGATATAAATATACCAGAAAAATTTTCTCCTTATATGTCTGTGGCAATACTGGCATGTTTGGATTCTGTATTTGGTGCCTTTAGGGCAACGCTTAATAAAAATTTCAAATCAGATATATTTATATCAGGTTTTTTTGGAAATGCATTACTTGCAGCTGCTCTTGCTTATTTAGGTGATAAATTAGGAATTCCTATATATATTGCGGCTGTAATTGTATTTGGTGGAAGAATATTTGATAATTTTGGTTCAATTAGAAGAATATTATTAGAAAAATATAAAAATAGGCAAAGAGGTGATTAGGTGAAAAACTATAGAAATAAGTTTTTTATTTTAATTGCTACAATATTGCTTGGGTTTTTAATTGTAACTAATATAGGGATAAATGAAAATAATGGTTTTCTTAATTTAAATTCAGTTGAATACAGAGAGGCTATAGAAGAGAGAAATAAGTTATACGAGGAGATAACCGTATTAAGTGATGATAATTATGAATTATCTAAAAAAATTTCAAGTCTTGACATTAATGATGAAGATAATAATGAAAGGGTAATTGAGCATATGAAGAGTCAATTATCTACTTATTCAGATCTTTCTGGAACAACTGAAATAAGAGGGCCTGGTATAATTTTAACTATTTATGATGGTGAATATGATATAAATAAAGATGATCAATTAGAGGTTGATAGAAGAACTTTACATTCGGTAGATGCGGCAATGGTTCTTAATGATTTAAAAACTGCAGGGGCAGAAGCTATAGCTATTAATAGTTATAGAATTTTAAATACTACAGGTCTTGTATGTGCCTGGGCATTTATAAGATTTGAGGAAAATGGAAATGAAATGGAAGGTAGTCCATTTAAATTTTATGTCATAGGAGATCCAGATCAGTTAGAAGCTTCATTATTAACAGAGGGAAGCCATATAAATAGATTAATAATTAGAAAGTTAAATATAACTATAGAAAAATTCGATGAAATTATATTACCAGAAGCAAAAAAATCAATAGAACCAAAATTTATGGAGAGGGCAGATAATTAAATTAAAAAAAGTATTAAAAATTTTCTAGAAAAATGTTATAATTAAAAAGAGATTTAGAAGGGAATTTTATACTTTTGAAGAATAATAATCTTATGTAGACAATTAACTCTTTCAAAGGAGGGATCAATATTAGTATTGCAGAAAAAACAATGGAAATTTTAAAGGATATACCTAATGATGTTACTTTAGTAGCCGTATCTAAGACTAAGCCAGTAGAAATGATAATTGAGTCATACAATATTGGACAAAGAGACTTTGGAGAGAATAAGGTTCAAGAGTTAATCTCTAAAAAAGAAATGTTGCCAAATGATATAAGGTGGCATTTTATAGGTAAACTTCAAACTAATAAAGTTAAGTATTTGGTGAATAATGTATACTTAATACATTCTTTATCTAGTATAAAATTACTAGATAAGATAGAGAATGAATTTGGTAAGAATAATTTATGTGCTAATGTACTTATTCAAATAAATATAGGTAGAGAAGAAAGCAAAAGTGGAATATATGAAGAAGAATTAGAGGATATGCTTTCTGCTATTGAAAAATGTAAGCATGTAAAAGCTAAAGGAATTATGGTTATAATACCTAAAGGTAATGAAGAAGAAAATAGATATTATTTTAGTAAAACAAAACAAATCTTTGATAGATTAAAAGAAAGAAAATTTAAAAATATATCTATGGAGATTTTATCTATGGGAATGACAAATGATTATAAAATTGCAATTCAAGAAGGAGCTAATTTAGTTAGAATTGGTTCCGGTATATTTGGATTAAGGGAAAAATAGGAGGATGTAATAAATGAGCAATATGTTTGGTAAGTTTAAAGAAATAATAGGACTTGGAGAATATGATGATGAAGATTTCGAGGACTTAGAAGAGGTTGAAGAAGAGGAAGAAGAGGTTGAAGAAGTGGAACCTATAATTTCAAAACAAAGAGGTAATAAAGTAGTTAATATTCATAATTCAGCATGTGCGAAGATTATGGTTGTTAAGCCAGGATCATATGATGAAGCAAGAGAAATTGCAGATGCTATAAAAAATAGAAAAATAGTTCTAGTTAATACAACTGCAATGGAAACAAAAATAGCTCAAAGATTAGTAGACTTTATTAGTGGAGCATGTTGTGTGTTAGGAGCACAGCTTCAAGAAGTTGAGCAAAGAGTTTATTTACTTTCACCATCTAATGTGGAAGTTAGTAATGAATTAAGAAGTGAGATAAGTTCAAAGGCACTATTTAACTGGAATAAATAGGAGGTGGTTCCAATAGGAATCATAAGTGGTTTTTTATATTTATTATTTACTTTATTAGACATAAGTATTTTAGCAGAAGTTATACTTTCTTACGTACCTAATATTAGAGAAAGTAGTTTTTATAAAATTTTAGTATCTTTTAACAATCCAATTTTAACACCATTTAGAATGTTACAAGAAAAATTATTTGGAAATATGATGATAGATTTTGCACCACTATTAGCTATCATAGTATTAAATCTTATTAGTGGTATATTATTATAAAATGTTATCAAAAGAAGATATTTTAAAAAATTTTTTAAAAGAAGATACTGAAGATGTTATAAAAGTTTATCAATGTATGAGATTAGCTTATAATAAAGGTATACCAACATTCACTAAGTTTTTTTGCAAGCCTAATATTTGGATGTATTTTATTAAGAATTTTAATGCTAATAATTTTTTAGTAGAGGCAAAGGGTGCTTTTGAAGAATGCGATAGAAGAATATTGGCATTTAACAATATTTATTCTACACCTTTTCCATATAAAATTATTAAAATTACTAATAAATCAAAATTTAGTAATCTTTCGCATAAGGATTACTTAGGTGCTATTATGGCTTTAGGAATAGAAAGAGAAAAGCTTGGAGATTTACGAGTAATTGATGATTATGCAATAGTTCCTATATATGAAGAGGTAGCAGACTATATTTTATATGAACTAAATAGTGTAGGTAGAGCACCTGTATCAACAGAAGAAGTGTTAGAAGATAATTTACCAAAGATTAATTTTTTAGAAGGAATAATAATAGTTCCCTCACTTAGATTAGATAATATAGTTGCTAAATTAGCTAATATATCTAGGGGAAAAGCTGTTGATATGATTAATAGTGGCAAAGTACTTATAGATTATTCTAAATCTATAGATAAAAGTAAAGAAATAAATGATGGCCAAAGAATAACGATTTCTGGGGTAGGAAAATTTATAATAGGGGAAATTGTTGGGAATACAAAAAGTGGAAGATATAAAGTTAAAATAAACAAATTTATATAGAAGAGGTGGATGGAATGAAATTAACTCCTACAGATATAAATAATAAGGAATTTAAAAGAGGAATAAGAGGATATTCTGTTGAAGAAGTAGATGAATTCCTAGATGAAGTAGTTGAAAGCTATGAAGAGGTTTATAAAGAGAATAGTAGATTAAAAGAAAGTTTAAGTAGAGTAAATGAAAAGCTTGAGCATTATGAAAAATTAGAAGCAACTATACAAAACACCTTATTATTAGCACAAAATGCTGCTGATCAAGCTAAAGAGAGTTCAGAAAAGCAAGCAGAATTAATTATTGGTAATGCTAATGAAACTGCTCAAAGAATATTAGATAAGGCCCACGGTGATGTTGTAGCTATAAATGATGAATATGAGAGAGTGAAGGAAGAGTTTATAAAATTTAGAGCTAAGTTTAGAGGCTTTATGAATACTCAGCTTCAGACTTTTGATGAATTAGAAAAGGATTTAACGAAAAATTACAATGTGGCACAACCAGTTGACCAATATGAATTACATGAAAAAGAAGCAGAAATTTATAATGCAGGAGAAAAAGAAGAGTTTAAGATTGAAGACCTAAACGATGATATAGATGCTGTAAAAAAATTCTATTCAAATAACTAATACATATAGGAGACCGATAGTTTGGTCTCCTTTAGTTAATTTATTTGAGTTTATGATCAATGCTACTATTGAGAATGATTTATTTATATATTATAATGTCAAAAGAAACTTATACTTATAGAATATATATGATTATAGAAAAGAAACTATAATTATAACTGAAGTTTGGAGCTTCAGAAAATTTTGATTAAATAAATGAAAGTTTACAATATAACTTATAAAGAATATAAATAAATGGAGTAAAATATATGGAAAATTTGAATTTTAATATTAATAGCGATGAAGAAGGACAAAGAATAGATAAATATTTATCAATAATGATAGAAGGAAAATCAAGATCATTTGTTCAAGGATTAATAGATGAAAAAAAGGTTAAAGCTAATAATAAAGTAATTAAGAGTAATTATAAACTTAAAAAGGGTGACTTTATTGAAGTTGAAGTTCCAGAACCTATCGAGCTTAATGTCTCTGCAGAAGAAATGAATTTAGATATTGTTTATGAAGATGAAGATGTATTAGTTGTTAATAAAGAAAAAGGTATAGTAGTTCATCCTGCTCCAGGAAATTATACTGGAACTTTAGTGAATGGTATATTACATCATTGTAGTGATTTATCAGGAATTAATGGTGTTATAAGACCAGGAATTGTACATAGAATAGATAAAGATACTTCTGGAATTCTTGTAATTGCAAAGAATGATGAAGCACATAATGATTTAGCAGCACAATTTAAAGAGCATTCAATCAAGAGAGAATATTATGCATTAGTAGAAGGAAAATTTAGCAAAGTAAGTGGTACTGTTGATAAACCTATTAGTAGAGATAAAAAAGAAAGAATAAAAATGGCAATTAATTCTGATGGAAAAAGAGCAGTAACACATTATGAGGTATTAGAACAGTACAATAAGGGTGTATCACTTGTTAAATGTACTTTAGAGACTGGAAGGACTCACCAAATTAGAGTTCATATGGCTTCTATCGGGCATCCTTTAGTTGGTGATTTAGTGTATGGATATAAAAGACAAAAGTTTAATATAGAAGGGCAAGCGCTGCATGCTAAAACTTTAGGGTTTATACATCCTAGAACTAAGGAGTATATGGAGTTTACATCTGAATTACCTAATTACTTTAAAGAATTACTAGAAAAATTAAGAAAAATGTAAGGAGTTATATTTATGAAGTTAAAAGCTAACTTATTAGATGATAATGCTATTAGAAGAAGTTTAATTAGAATTTCTCATGAAATTATTGAAAAAAATAAAGGTGTAGAAGATATAGTATTAATAGGAATAAAGAGAAGGGGTTATCCATTAGCAAAAAGAATAGCTGAAAATATTGAGAAAATAGAAGGTGTTTCTGTTGAGGTTGGATACGTTGATATAAGCCTTTATAGAGATGACATTACAGAAATTAAGGAAAGTCCTAAATTAAATTCTGTTGACTTAGGAGTTGAAGTAAAAGGTAAAAAAGTTATATTAGTAGATGATGTATTATTTACTTGTAGAACAGTTAGAGCAGCCATTGAAGCTATTATAGATAGTGGAAGACCGTTATCAATTCAACTTGCAGTTCTTATTGATAGAGGACATAAGGAACTACCAATTAGAGCTGACTACGTAGGTAAAAATATACCAACATCAAAGACAGAAATAGTAGCAGTAGAAATAAATGAAATAGACGGAAATGATTCAGTTAAGATATACGAATCATAAAAGGAGACAATAAACAATGGAATATAATTTAGTAGCAACAACTACTTTTGGATTAGAAGGAATTACAGCAAAAGAGCTTAAAGCATTAGGATATGAAGATCTAAAAGTTGAAAATGGAAAAGTACATTTTGAGGGTGATGAAATGGATATTGCCATTGCAA
Source organism: uncultured Clostridium sp. (assembly GCF_934754925.1). Classification (GTDB taxonomy): domain Bacteria; phylum Bacillota; class Clostridia; order Clostridiales; family Clostridiaceae; genus Clostridium. The sequence continues at coordinate 166,674 of NZ_CAKVJA010000002.1, forward strand.
ATGTACATTTAAGAACAGCAGATAGAGTATTTATAAAAATGGCAGAGTTTGAAGCAAGAAGCTTTGAAGAACTTTTCCAAGGTACTAAAAAGGTTAAATGGAGTGAAATTATTCCACAAGATGGAGTTATGCATGTGGTAGGTAAGTCTGTTAAATCAACTCTTTTTAGTGTACCAGATTGTCAATCAATTGTTAAAAAAGCAATAGTAACAAGTATGAGCGAAGATTATGGAGTAACTCACTTTAGTGAAGATGGTCCCGTTTATAAAATAGAAGTGTCAATATTAAAGGATGTAGTAACATTATCTATTGATACTAGTGGTGTAGGGTTACATAAAAGGGGCTATAGAGAAGAGGCTGGAATAGCACCATTAAAAGAAACTTTAGCAGCAGCTTTAGTTTTAATTTCTAGATGGAAAGAAGACTATACTTTAGTTGATCCTTTCTGCGGATCAGGAACTATATTAATAGAAGCTGCTATGATAATGCAAAATATAGCTCCAGGACTTTTTAGAAACTTTGTATCAGAAACATGGCCAACTATAGGTTCAGATATTTATGAACAAGTTAAAGAAGGGGCAGAAAGATCAATAAAGAATAAAGATATAAAGCTTATAGGTTATGATATAGATGGAAGAATGCTTAAAATTGCAAGAAGTAATTCTCAAAAAGCTGGAGTTGCTAAATATATTGAATTCCAAAAGAGAGACTTTAAGCAATTTTCAAGCAGTGAGAAAAATGCATTTATTATAACTAATCCTCCATATGGAGAAAGATTAGGAGAAAAGAAAGAAGTTGAAGAACTTTACAAGTATTTAGGAATGAATAAGAGAAAATTAGATACTTGGGACTTCAATATTTTAACTTCATATGAAGGGTTTGAAACACCGTTTGGAAGAAAAGCTACTAAAAACAGAAAATTATATAATGGTAAGTTAAAATGTTATTATTATCAATATTTTGATAATGAAAAAATAAAGAATCATGGAGATATGGTTGTTAACCACATATAATATAAATAAAGATGGTGAAATTCTTAAGAAATTTCACCATCTTTATTTTAAAACTATTTCTTTTCAATATTTAAATTTTTAAGGTCAGAAGGTTCTACATACATTGTATAATTAGTATGGTAAATAACCATTCCTGGATTTGCTCCGTTTGGCTTTTTTAGATTTTTGACTAAAGTATAATCAACTGGAACTTTTGAAGAGTCTTTAGCTTTACTATAATATGCTGCTAAAGTGGCACCTTCTACTAATGTATTATCTGGAACATCATTTGAACAAATAATAACATGTGAACCAGGAATATTTTTTGTATGAAGCCACATAAAGTTTTTATTTGCAAACTTTAAGGAAAGATAATCATTTTGAATATTATTTTTACCAACAAAAATATCTATGCCATCTGATGAAATATAATGTAATGGCTTAGAAGCTTTAGATTTTTTTGAATTCTTTCCATTAGATTTTCTTTTTCTTACATATCCAGTAGAAATCAATTCTTCTTTTATATCATCAATTTCAGTATAACTTTCACAATTTTCTATATTAGTTAATACAGAATATAGATATTGTAATTCTTCATTATTTTTTTCAAGTTGTTCTATCGCCGATTCTTCAGACTTTTTTAGTTTGTTATATTTTTTGTAATAGCTTTGAACATTTTCAGATGGTGTTTTATTTTCATCTAAAGGAATTGTGATTTCCTCACCTTTCTCACTAAAAAAGTTAATTGTAGTGAAATCTTTATCACCTTTTTTTATACTATATATATATGATGTTAATAAATCACCCTTGATTTTAAAGTCATCTTTGTCTTCACATTTTTTTAGAAGATCATTTAATTTAGTTTCTTTTTTTATACATCTATCTATATTTGTTGTGACAAGCTTTTGTAGGTTTACAGAACGGCCCTTAATACGTTCTTGTTTATCTTTTTCTAAATAATATTTATCCATTAGCTCATGAATGCTTTCTAATACTTCAGAAGAAAATTCTTCTTCTAATTGAACTAGTGGTGTGACATAAAAGTCTACATAATCCCCATTTGTATCTTTATAAATTTTGAATGTTTCATTATCTAAAAGAGTATCTAAAAATTTATTAATAAAAGTAGAAATATTTTTTTCAGAGAAATCTGTATATTTCTTAGTGTATTCAATGAATAAATGCTCAGATAATGGTTTACTTATACCAGTAAAACAAGAAACAAAGAAATTTTTGTTAAAAATTATTGAATTTTTATCCACAAAGTCCTGTAAAGTGGTATCATTAAAAGAGAACGGATTAATTTTTGTTGATTTAGGAGGATATTTATAAGTTATCCCAGGATATAAAACTCTATAACTATTCATAGAAGGAGCTATATGTTTTATACATTCCATTATTTTATTATCTCTTTCTCTAACAAGAGTAATATTACTATGTCTTCCCATTACTTCAACAATTAAAGTATAAATACTATTGAAACCTAGTTCATCAGAAGCTTCAATTAAGAATTTAACTATTCTATCACCCTCCTGTTGAACAATATCTATAATTTTACCACCAATTAAATATTTTCTAAGAACCATAGTAAACATTGGTGCTTGAAGTGGATTAGATTTAACAACTGTAGTTAAGTTAAATCTAGGATACTTTGGTGATGCAGATATTAAAAGTTTTAAGTTTTTTCGTTCTTTTCTTAAGGTTATTATTATTTCATCCTTTTCAGGTTGATTTATTTTATCAATTTTAGAATTTAATATTGATTTTTTTAAATCTTGCACTAAACTATATAAGTAGATACCGTCTATTGCCATAAATGTCATCCTTTCTTTAGTATTAATTAAAGTAAGTATATCATTAATTTATGTATTAGTAAAACGGTTGTAAAATGGAGGAGAAAATTATGGAATTTATAAAAATGCATGGTACAGGAAATGATTTTATTTTTTTATTAGATTTAGATAATAAATACATTGGACAAGAGAGTGAATTAGCTAAAAAGCTTTGTCATAGAAGATTTGGAATTGGAGCAGATGGCCTAGTTTTAGTTAGAAAATCAGAAATAGCAGATATAAAAATGGTAATAGTAAATAGTGATGGTTCAGCTGCAAATATGTGTGGAAATGCAATTAGATGCTTTGGAAAATATGTTTTTGAAAATAACATTATAAACAAAGATATAATTACTGTTGAAACTGGAGATGGGGTAAAAGAATTAAAATTAAAGATAAATAGTGATAAAAAAGTTGAAACTGTAAAAGTATATATGGGAGAAATAACTTTTGATGGTTCATTAATACCATTAAAAAATAAAAATAAATTAATAGATGAAGATATAGTTGTTAATGGTAAAAAATACAAAGCTTCTTCTATATTAGTAGGTGTTCCTCACACAGTTATTTTTGTAGAAGATGACAACTATGATGTTACAGAAGGTAAATATATAGAAAAATACGAGCTTTTTGAAGAAGGTACAAATGTTAATTTTGTTAAAGTGATTGATGATGAAAATATTTTAGTTAGAACATGGGAAAGAGGCGCTGGTGCCACTTATTCATGTGGAACAGGATGTTCAGCATCTGTTGTAATATGTAATAAATTAAATTTAACTAAAGATAAAGTCAATGTTAGAGTTCCAGGTGGTCAATTAAGAATAGAGTTAGAGGGGACTTCTATTTATATGATTGGAGATGCAGAGTTTATTTGTAGTGGTAAGGCGTATTAAAAAGAGGAAAAAGTAAATGGTAAAAATAAAATTAAAAAAATTAATTATTGTGATTCAGCTTATGATTACTACTGTATTTTTTTTAGGGTGTAAAAATGAAACCTTAGAAGAAGTAAGTAAAATAAACTTAAATAAAGGTGCTTTTGTAGATGAAAGCACCAGTTATGAAACTTTTAATTTAAATTTAGAAAATACATATGAAGAAATAGATACAGGAGATAGAGTAATAACTAACTTTAATGAGAAGTCTAATACATACACATTTTATAAAGATAATAGTTTTTATGTAAATTACAACAATAAAGATATAAAGATAGAGCATAATAAAATAGCAAATTTAAAGATTTCACCAGAAGGAAATTATATCTTTTATTTTATAAATGATCAATATTTAGAGCCAGCAGTTATGGATTTAAAAAGTGAAAAAGAAATACTTTTAGAAAATAATGCTGTGATATCAGGGCAATTTATTGATTGGATAACAGATACTAAGCTAGCTTATTATGGAGTTGATTCTGAAGAGAAATTTACTGGAATTTTTACTTATGATATAAAAACAAAAAAGGAAGAAAATCTTTATAAAATAAGTAATGGATATGTAAAATTTTTAAAACATATAGATAATGGCTTGGCTCTGGTAGAAGAACACTATGAAGAAGATACTGTTCTTAATATCATTAATATAAATGGTGAAGTAACTGAGATTTCAAGAGAGGTTATAGATATTAATGATATAGAATCTATTAATAATAAACTATACTTATTAGGGCGAGTAAAAAATAATAGTTATTCAATTTATGAACTTGATAATGGTATAGTAAAAAGATTACTATTTGATTTTCCAAGTATACTTTATGCAGAAAAGGGATTATCAGTTAATGAAGCAGGAGAGATATTATTTGTAGGAAGCACTTCTAGTGGACAGTCAGAGAATGTATATAAATATTCAGATGGAAGTGTAGTTTTAGTTAGTAATGATATAACAAACTGTAACTTTATAAATATTAATTAAAAAGAATTTAGAAGAATTTCTAAATTCTTTTTTTTATAAATAAATTTTGAATTGGGAAAAGTTACAAAAATAATATATTTTACAAAAAAAGGAATAAAAGAAACGAGAATGGACAGTTTTATTAAGGGTGATTTATAAATGGTAAAAAGTGAATTAATTAAGAGTATAGATATTTCGGTAGTAAGAAAAATAAATGAACAAAAAGCAAAGAAGATAAGAGCCTTTCCTTTTAAAGAAAATAAGACAGAAATCTATATTTATACAAGTAGTAATAAGCAATCTATGATAGATGAATTTGAGTTTATATTTAGAAAAAAAGTTGAAGTAATAACAGTAACTGAAGAGGAATTTGAATACTTACTTAAAATTGTATATCTAGGAAATAGGAAAGACGCTGATTATGAAGTGTTCAAAGAAGCTATAAATTTAAAAGCTTCTGATATACATTTTGAACCGTATAAAGATTCCATATTAGTTAGATTTAGAATTGATGGATTATTAAGAAGTATGTCTATATTTGATAATAAAGAGTATACATCTATTTTATCAAAAATGAAAATAAGTTCAAATTTAGATATAACTGAAAAAAGAAAACCACAGGATGGAAAAATGACATTTAGATATGGGGAAAAAGATTATGATTTACGGATATCTATAATACCAATTGTATATGGAGAAAAGGCTGTTATAAGAATTCTATATGGAAATGTATTTAACTATTCTATAGATAAATTGGATTTAACCGATAACCAAAAAAAGAAATTGAAGTATATTATGAAGGTTAATACTGGATTAACAATAGTAAATGGACCAACAGGATCAGGTAAATCTACAACTCTTTATTGTATGTTACAAGAGCTAAATAAAGATGAAGTAAATATATCTAGTTTGGAGGATCCAATTGAAGCAGTAATTCCAGGAATAAATCAGATGAACTTAAATAAGACACTTAATATTGGTTTTGCAGAAGGACTTAGAAGTCTACTAAGACAAGATCCTGATATAGTTATGTTAGGTGAAATTAGAGATGAAGAAACGGCGGAGATGTCAGTAAGAGCAGCATTGACGGGACACAAGGTTTACTCTACTATTCACACTCGTGATCCAAGAGAAGTATATTTTAGATTAGAGGATATGGGAGTAGAAAAATATTTAATAAGAGATTCTCTTGTTGGAATAATATCTCAGAGACTTATTAGATTGTTGTGTAATAAATGTAAAAATAAAATAGGAGAAAAGGTTATAAAGAAGGAAAAGGTAAATGTTTTCAAAAGATGTGGATGTATAGAATGTAATTATACAGGATATTCTGGAAGAGCCTTAGTAGCAGCTATACATGTAATTGATAAGAAGATGAAAAATAAAATTAAAAATATTTATAACGATACAGATATATTATCAAATATTGAAATGATGGAAAATTTAAATAATTTATTAAAAAAGGGAGATATATCTATAGAAGATTATGAAAATTTTATAGAAATGGAGGGAATTAATGCTATCTACAAAGAGGAAAGCTAGTTATAGCGACTTAGCTATTATTGCAGGCAATATAGGCAAATTATATGATGAAGGAGTTTCTTTGTTAAATATATTAAGTTTAATTGATGAATTACCTTTAAAGAAAGAATATAAAATAATATTAAAACAAATGGAAGAGGTTATTAAGGAAGGTGGTAGTTTAAGTGATGGATTCAAAAAGGGGGGTACACTAATTCCAAGTTTTTTTAGCTCTATGGTAGATATAGGAGAAAGGACTGGGAAAATAGTTTATGTATTACGAGGATTAGAAACATTTTATAGTAAATTATATTATGTTAAAAAATCTATCATAGGGGCATTAACATATCCTATGATTTTATTAGGAGCGTTAGCTATTTTAGGAATTTTTGTTGTGTTTTTCTTTATCCCAAATATGAGTAATATTTATTTAGCTATGGGGAAAGATACACCATTAGTATATTCAAATATAATAATGTTTAAGCAAAGGCTATTTAATAATCCAATAATAGTAATTGTACAAATAACTATTATAACTGTAATACTTCCATATTTTATTATTAAAAACTTTTTAAAGCAATATTTAGATATGGTGATTGAGAAAATACCTATATACAACCTAATTAATGAATATATAGTTATAGTTTTGATGTCTGTAGTTATTAATAGTGGAATTAATATTGCTATAGGTTTGCAATATTGTTGTGAAAGTGAGCTTGGAAAAAATATAAGCAAAAGTATTAAAAAGATAAATAAGGATATTACATCAGGAATAATGTTATCTGAAGCCATGAGCGAAACAAAAATGTTTTCTAAATATACATTGGCACATATAAAACTTGGAGAAGAAAGTGGTTCATTAGATAAAAGATTTCAGCTATTAGAAGAAGAGATTTTTAAAAATTTAACTACAAAAATAAATAAATTAACTCAGATGATACAGCCCTTTTTAATATTATTTATAGGTATGATAATTGTAATTTTTATTATTAAGTTTATAATGCCTCTTTTAGATATAGTATTAATATGAGGTAGTAAAAATAAAAAGAGGATACACATTTATAGAGGTGGTAATAGTATTGGCTATAATTGCAATATTAATATTACCGACATTTAATATATCAAAATCCTATAAAGAAATAGTAATGAGGGTTAAGGGAAAAAGTATCGCAAATGAAATAAGCAACTTAATTAGTTATAGTAAGTATTATTGTAGATATTATGGTAGCTATGGATTAATTGAAATTAATAGCAATGATGGAAAGATAACTTTTAAAGATATATCATCAAGAAGTAAAATAATAAAAACTATATTATTAGAAGAAGAATTTAAATTTGTGAGTAATAATAGTTTTGAGATAAGCAAAATAGGAAATATACAAAAGTCAGATACTATAAGAGTGATAGATAAAAATGGAAGGGTATACAGGATAACTATTGCTACTGGAATAGGCACAGTTAATATTTATGAAGGAGAATAAAATATAAACGTGAAGAAAGAGGGAAGTATTTTTATAGAGACTATAGTTGGTGTTAATATTATTTTAGCAATGTTTTTAGTGGTGGCATTACTAATAGGTGAAAATATAAAAAGTTCATTTAGGCGTGAAGAAATAGAAGAATCAAATAGAATAATTTACTGTATAATGCAAGAAATAAAATATAATTCTACACTAGAAGAAATAATAGATTTGACAAATAAGAATAGTCTAGAATTACAAAATTATGATGAGTTTTTATTTGACTTATCAGATTTAGATTTAGAACAGATGCCTAAAGGTAATGACATAATAATTACAACTACACCTACAGAGGATGAAGATAAAATAAAGGTTAAAATAAAAATTAACTTACTTTCTAAGAATGAAAGTTTAGAGAGAAGTTTCTTTAAGTATAGGTGGATGGATTATTATGAGTAAATGTAGAAAAGGATATACTTTAATAGAGGTAATTATAGTTTTAGCCATAGTACTTTTACTTGGTGGCGTAACAACAACACTTTCTTATGAAACTTTAGGAGATTATTTTATTAATCTTGATAGATGTTACAATGACGATAGATTTGATAATGCATTATTATATATAGATACTCTATGCAATAGCAATGGAATTATTTCTATAGAAGAAAATAAAGTGTTTACAGATAAATTAACTAGTGATATTAAATCAGATAATATAGTTGTTACTTTAAAGAATATAAATGAAGAGGTATCAGTCAAAATAATTTATTTAAGAGATAACAATTTAAAAGTTAGGACTTTAAATTATAAAGAAGATACGGTATCAGTGGGAGATAATACACTATTAGATAAGGTTATTAGTTTTAAAGTTAGGACAAAGAAAAATTTAGTTTATTATTATATAGAAAATAAGGAATCCAAAGTACGAGGAAGGTGTATATGAAGAAAAAACAAGGGGTAGTAATGTTAGAAGTATTGATATTATTAAATATTTTAATTATATTAATAGTTTATAATGCTAAAACTATAGTAGCTAATTCTAGTAAGATTAATCTTTATGAAATAAAAGAAGATATTTTCTATTTGAATGATTACGAGTATGAGTTGTTAAGAGAAGTAGAGGATTTAATTAAAAATAACGAAGAAGTATTTGATTTTATTAGATCATATAAAGATGATTTGAATATTAAATATGAACATATTTTTAGTAAAGATGAAAAATTAAAATTTATTATATATGAAAGTAAATTATATTTAAAGGAATCATTACCTGGTAAAGTAGAGAGTATACGTGAAGTTGATGTAGCATTTATTGATAGTGATAAAGGAGAAGTAGAGATTATTTTTAGGCCTAAGTTATATAAGATGTTTTATATGGTATAAGAAGGAGAAGATATATGAAAGATATTGTAATTTCTACTAAAGAGGATTTTATATTTAAAAATAAACTATATGATGAAGTTGCAATAAAAAGTATTGTTAAAAAGAAAATTGATTTGTTTATATTTGAAGAAAATATCCTAATTAAAGAATTTGAAGATATAAAAAAAGCTAAGGAATTTATTGTTGGAAAAATAGTGAGAGAAGAATATGGCGATGAGAATGATATTCTAATTCATTATGAACATGATAAAAAAAGAAAAAAATTATATCTATATTCAATGGGAAATGGAAGAAAGATTAAAAATATAATTAGTGAAGCTAAGATTGTTAGGGTAAAACCAATTCAATTTTATATAAAGAGTATAGTAGAAAGTAAAATAAAGAAATTAACAGATTATATTATAATTATAGAGTTAAGAGAATTTATATACTCAATATATATAAAAGAAAATTTTATTGTAAAAAGTTTTGTGAAAAGTAAAAGTGATTTTATTATAAGTAATGAATTAAATGATTTACAAGATGGATCCATTATTATAGTAAGTAAGGATGATGAAAATATAATACCAGTGGAAATAAAATATAAACTCCACATTATATACTTTGAAATAGGAGAAATAATAAATGAAAAAATATTTAAAGTATAAAGAGTTTATTCCTAAAGATTTTATTGAAAAAAAGCAACTTAAAGAAAGTGAAGAAAATAGAAGAGGATATAAAATATTAATATTATTAAATATAATATTGTTATTCTTTAATATTGATAGTATATCAAAAACAACAGATATTGATGAATATACTACTGATTTAAAAGAAGTATATATTGAAAAAGAAGAAATATTTAAGTGGATAAATTTATATGATGAGGATAGTATTGAATTTAAAGTTCTAAATGATGTTGCTGAAATAACATATGAAAAAAATAAGGATATTAAAGAAATAGAAGATTTAGGCATTCAAGTAAAAAAGGTTACTAATTATGATGATAAAAAGGTAGTGAAGGTAGTATATGAGTAGTGTTAAGTTAAATTTTAGTTACTATAAACAACCTATATTAATAGTTATAACACTTATTCAAGTTATAATTATGCTTTATTATTTTAATACAGAAAATAATGTTGAAGTTGTTAAAGAATTAAATTATAATAAGCCAACAAAATTAACATTTAATGAAATAAATAATTATATAAATATAGATGAAAATATTGAACTAATAGAAGTTGAAGATTTGGGAGAAAAGTGGTATGTTAAAATAATGATAAATGGCAGTAACAAAAAAATAAAAGAAATAATTAATAAATTGGAAGAATTTGAAATATATAATTATGATATTAGTGGAAAAGATAATATTTTAACTGTAATATTGGAGTTATATAGGTAATTTTATTAAAAATTTTGATGTTCTTAACGAAATAATTGCATTTCTTTAGTAATTTTGATAGAATGTTTTTGTTGTGTCATTAAACGACAAACAGTATTATGATTATTTGTTAAAAATAAAGGTCATAATAACTATGAATTCAAGTGATTTGGAGGGAATTTTTTTATGATATCAGCAGGTGATTTAAGAAAAGGTACAACTTTTGAGTATGACGGACAAGTGTATACAGTAATAGACTTCTTACACGTTAAACCTGGTAAAGGAGCTGCTTTCGTTAGAACTAAACTTAGAAACGTTATTTCAGGTGGGGTTACAGATACAACTTTCAACCCAACTACTAAATTACAAGAAGCAGTAATTGAAAGAAAAGAAATGCAATATTTATATTCTGATGGAGAATTATACTACTTCATGGATCAAGAAACTTATGAGCAAATTCCACTAAACTATGAAAAAGTTGAAGATGCTATAAAGTTCATCAAAGAAAATATGTTTGCAGTAATTAAATTCTATAAAGGTGATGCATTCTCAGTTGAAGCACCAAACTTTGTTGAATTATTAATAACTCAAGCTGACCCAGGAGTAAAAGGTAACACAGCTACAAATGCTATGAAACCAGCTACATTAGAAACAGGAGCAGTTGTTAACGTACCTATGTTTGTTAACGAAGGTGATACTATAAGAGTTGACACTAGAACTGGGGAATACATGGAAAGAGTTTAATCTTAAAGTAAATGCTAGGTTTTTAACTTAGCATTTGTTTTTTTTAAGCGAGAATCTAAATCTTTGATTTAGTTATTTAAGATTATATAAATGACTCCTAGTTTTTCTTTTAAAGATAAAAAAATAAGTGTATAATCATATATATAATAATTTCTTCAAAGGAAGTGAAAGTATGAGAGATATATATACTAAAATAGATCAAGTTAAAAATAAGATAAATGATATAGAAGATGAGAAATATACAGATATATTTAATTCTTTAAGTGATATATTACTAGACCTATCTTCAAAGGTTGAGGATTTAAATTCAAGACAAGAATATTTAGAAGAAAATATGGAGTATATAGATAATGATTTAACTGATATACAAGATGAACTATTTGAAGAAGTAACATTTGATGATTTAAATGGATTAGAAGATGAATATGTTGAAATCAATTGTGAAAAGTGTAGTAAACCATTATTTGTAGAACAACAAGCATTAAATAACAATAACTCTATTCCTTGTCCGTTTTGTGGAGGAATTGCTAGAGAGTAATACATAGTATATATTTATTAAAATTTACTTGATTAAAAAATAAGCTATTGCAAATTAATTGCAATAGCTTATTTTTTTGAATAAATTTAAGGAATTTATATGTAATGCAATAAATATATTATATAGATATTTATTTTACATATGTTTTAAAAGAAATATTTTACATATTTTTTTATAGTATGAATAATTCGTTATTATGTGAAATAAAAATTAAAGAGAAAGGTAATTAAGGAAGTGATGATATGAAATATGATGAGGTTTATAAGATACTTCCAGAAGGTATAGGAAATAGTATTAAAGAATTTTTAATGAATGATGGAATACAAGAAATAAGGATAAAAATAGGAAAGCCTATAATACTTAATTTATCCTTTGAAGAAAAAGTGCTAGATTATATCCCAACAAAAGAAGATTTAAGATATATGCTAGCTAAAATTTCTAACTATTCACTATATGCATTTGAAGAAGAAATTAAACAAGGATATATTACATTAAAGGGAGGACATAGAGTTGGACTTGCTGGAGAGTGCGTAATATCAAAGGGTGAAGTTAGGACTATAAAAAATATTTCATCATTAAATATAAGGATATGTAAAGAGGTTATAGGTGCTTCTAATAAGGTTATGAGGTTAATTACTCAAAATAATAGAGTATATAATACATTAATAGTATCTCCTCCTAAGTGTGGGAAAACAACTATATTAAGAGACATAGCAAAAAATTTATCTAATGGAATGTATCAAATAAATCTAAAAGGAAAAAAAGTAACAATAGTAGATGAAAGAAGTGAAATTGCAGCCTGTTATAATGGTATACCACAAATGAATGTAGGAATTAGAACTGATATTTTAGATAATTGCTTAAAAAAATCAGGAATGATTATGGCAATAAGAAGTCTTTCGCCAGAAGTATTAATATGTGATGAGATAGGAACAGAGGGGGATTTAGAAGCATTAAATATGGCTTTTAATTCTGGAGTAAATATTATAGTTACTGTACATGGTTATGATATAAATGATGTTTATAATAGAAAGGTTTTTAAGGAATTAATAGATAATTGTGTGTTAGAAAGAATTATATTGTTAAGCAATCGAAGGGGGGCTGGTACTATAGAAAGAGTCTATAAGGTAAGTAGAGAGAAGGGATTGCAATGTTTAGAGGTTTAATGATTTTTTCCATGTTTTTAATTTGTACATTTATAGGTTTCTTTTTAGGAGAAAACTATAAAAGAAGAAGTATTCAATTAAAAGAATTTCAAAAGGGACTTTTATTATTAAGTAATGAGATTATATATGCTAATACTCCATTACCTGATGCTTTAATGGAGGTTAGTAAAAAGGTTTATAATCCTATTTCAGAAATACTTAATGATATGTCATTTACATTAGAAAATGGATATGCAGGAACTATATATGAAAGTTTTGAAAAGGCTTATATGAAATCGAAGGAAGAGATGAATTTATTAGATGATGATTATAAGATTATAAGTGATTTTTTTAAAACACTAGGTTCATCAGGAGTAACAGGGCAAGATAAGATTTTTAAGATTGCATTAGATAGTATAGATATAAATTATAAGGAGGCCAAAAAGTTTGAAAAAGAAAATATTAAATTATATAGAACGTTGGGATTGTCTATTGGTGCGATGCTAGCAATATTTTTTATCTAAGGGGGGAGAGTAATTTATTATGTTTGATGTAAGTTTACTGTTTAAGATTGGAGCAATGGGAGTTTTACTTATGGTTATTGAAAAGGTATTAGAGGGAAATGGAAAAAAGGAATTTGCAGTATTAGCTAATTTAGCAGGAATGGTTATTATTTTAATTACTATTATTGGAATGATATCAAATCTTTTTGATACTGTAAAAACTATGTTTACTTTTTAGGTGAGTTTTATGGAGATAATTCAAGTCGCATTTTTTGCATTTACTGCTTTATTCATATTCCTTTTATTAAAAGATAATAAATCCCAAGTGGGATTTCTTGTAATACTTGCTGCAGGAATAGGAATATTCCTTTACATGATAGGCCAATTAGCTGATGTAATAGAATTTATTAAGGATATTGCTAATAAAGCTAATATAGACACAGTTTATATTGGAATTGTATTAAAAATTCTTGCAATTGCATATATAACATCATTTTGTAGTGAAATATGCAAAGATTCAGGAGCCGGTAGTATAGGAAGCAAGGTTGAATTTGCTGGGAAAATTATGATACTAGGATTAGCAGTTCCAATTTTAATGGCTGTATTGAATTCAATTCTTCAGATATTGTAGGTGAGAAAATGAAAAACTATATTTTAAAGATAATTTGGTCTCTTATAATTATAAGCATTATGGGAGTTAGCGATATATCGATAGTTCCTAGTAAAATTACTTATGCAAAGGAGCTTACAAGCGTAACTAATGATGAAGAAGTAGAATCAAAGCTTAATAGTCTATATGACTATATAAATACAATGAAAAGTGATGTAGAACTTATTAATGAATTAGATCCAATAAGCTATGTAAAGAGCTATATAGAAACTGGGGAAGGCAATTTATCCTTTTCAACAATTTTAAATGCTATTATAAGTTTATTTTTTAGGGAAGTAAAAACTATATTATCATTGGCTTTTTCAATTGTTGCAATAGGAATAATATGTTCATTATTTAAGAATATACAATCTTCTTTTTCAGGAGAAGGCGTCTCACAGGTAGCTTTTTATGCTTGTTATGCTATCTTAATAATACTATTATCAAAGACCTTTATTATATCAATATCATTAGCAAAGGATGTAATTATTCAAATTACAGATTTTATGGATAAAGTATTACCAGTTTTAGTACTTATGCTAGCTGCGGCAGGGGGCTTGACTCAGGCCGCTACAATGGATCCAATAATACTAGGATGTACAATATTAATTCCTAAAATATACATGAATGTAATAATACCATTAATTCTAATAACTTTTGTATTACAGTTTACAAATAATATATCAACAGAATCAAAATTATCTAATTTATGTAGTATGGTAAAAAAATCTACTGTGTGGTTACAGGGAATTATTCTTACTATTTTTATAGGGATATTAACTATTAGGGGGATAACCTCTTCTACTATAGATGCAGTTACATTAAAGACTACTAAATTTGCTGTTGATAATTTTATACCAATAGTAGGAAAGTCTCTTTCAGATGCTATATCATCTGTAGCAGGATATTCATTAATTATAAAGAATGCAATTGGATCAATTGGGTTAATAGTTATAATTTTAATAATTCTATATCCTATTATTAAGCTAATATTATCATCACTTATTTTTAAACTTTCAGCAGCGTTACTAGAACCAATAACAGATAAAAGAATTACAGGTTCTATAGCAGCAGCAGGCGAATCTTTAGTATTAATAATGTCATGTGTTTTAAGTGTAAGTATAATGTTCTTTATTCTTATAGCAATTATGATATCCGCTGGAAAGTTTGTTATTGGAGGATAGAGAAGATGGAATATATAAATAATTTTGTTATAACCTTAGTGGCGACAATGATATTTATGACTGCAGTAGAGATAATTTCTCCTGATAATTCTATGAAGAAATATATAAAATTTGTATTAGGATTAATACTTATTTCAGTAATGATAAATCCAATAGTAAAATTCTTTACTGGTGGAGAGCAAGAGTTAGTAAATACTATTAAAAATTATGAAAGCATATTTTATGAAGGCACAACTAGTGGAAATAAAGAGAGTATAAGTGAAAGTCAAATAGAGTCATTTAAAAATAACTTAAATAGCAATTGCGATAGTTTACTTAAAGAAGAGTTCTCGGATAAGGATTTTAAATCAAATATTAAATGTGAAATAGATTTAGAAGATATGACTTATAGTATAGAGAGTTTAGAGGTGGGAGTAAGGGATGAAGGAGTAAAATTAGTTGACAGTATTAAAATTAATATAAATGAAGAAAGTGAAGAAGCAGTATCAAATGAGGAAACGGTGGATAATGAAGAAGAAATAAAGAATTACTTATCAGAAGTTTTTAAAATACCAACAGAAAAAATAAAGTTATATAGCATGGGAAAATAATAAAGAATAGGAGGGGGAAGAGAGGTATGGATAAAGATAAATTAAATGAAGAAATGAATAAACTTATGCAAAATAAAAAATTTGTTAATTGCTTAATAGTATTACTTGTAATTATATTTTTATGGCTTGCAGTTAGTAATTTTATGGGAGATGATGCTGATCTAACAAAAGGAAATACTGATAATACACCGATTGGAGCTCAAGAAGTTTCAGGAGATGAAGGTGTTACAACATCTAAAGAGTTATTAGATTATGAAACAGAACAAAAAGAAAAGTTAGAAGAGATACTTTCTAAAATTGATGGGGTGGGAGAAGTAGTTGTTAATATTTATTTTGAAAGTAGTGAAGTAAAAGTACCTGCAACAAATTCAAATACCCAAACATCAGAGACACAAGAGGAAGATAATAATGGAGGAACAAGAGTAACAAAGCAAGAAACCGAAGGAGAAACAGTAGTAATGCAAAGTGATTCAAGTATAAGTGAACCTTTTATAACTAAGACATATAAACCACAAATTACAGGAGTGTTAATTGTTGCAGAAGGTGCTAAAAGCAGTAAGATCACATATGATATACAAAAGGCTGTTTCAAGTTTATATAATTTAAGTTTGGATAAGGTTAATGTATATCCGATGGGAAGCTAGCATATATATGTTATATAAAAAGAATGGGAGGAATTAAAAAATGACAAAAAAACAATTTGGGATTATTTTTACACTAATGGCTTTAATAGTATGTGTTGGAGTATTATCTATGAAGCTAAATGAAAATGGTTATAACGATCCAACAAGCTTAGAGGCAGTATTAAAACAAAATACAGATAATACTAAAACTGATACATCTACAGAAGAAACTTTAAGTACAACAGAGTATTTCTATAGTATGAGATTAACTAAAGAGCAACAAGATGAAAAGTATATAGATGATATGAAAGCTATTACAGAAGATGCAAATGCATCACAAGAATCAAAAGATATAGCAAACAATGCATTAGTTGAAAAAGCTAAAATGAATGATCAAGAAAGTAGAGTAGAATCAGAAATTAGAAATAAAGGTTATGAAGATGCTCTTTGTATGATAAATGATAACAAAACTGTAAAAGTTTATGTTAAGGTAGACGATGTTTTATCAGAAGAAAATTCAGCTGTAATAAAGAAAGTTGTTGAAGATATTACTACTTTAACAGATGTAGATATAACATCAATGAAATAATTCATTGTAATATAAAGGCTCTTTTGCTATAATGAACATAAGGAAAAGTAGGTTTATATAATAAACCTTAAGGAGGTTAAGGCATGGAAAATGTAAACAATGAATCTACTATAGGAATTGTTAAAATTTCTGATGAAGTAGTAAGTGTTATAGCAGAAATAGCAGCAGATGAAATTCAAGGAATAGTTGAAGTTCCACATGGAGTTTCAAGTAACATATCACAAATATTAAAAGGTAAAAAGGCTTCTAGTGGGAAGAGTGTAAAGGTTACATTAGAAGAGGATAAAGCTATAATTGAATTAAATGTAGCTGTAGAGTATGGTATGAAGATTCCAGATGTAGTAAGTGCAGTTCAAGAAAATGTTAAAAAGACTGTTGAGGCTATGACTGGCTTAAAGGTTGACAAAGTTAATGTCAATGTTCAAAACATATATGTTCCAAAACAAGAACAACAGGAAGCGCTAGAAGTATAGTAAAAAACCCTCTGTCAAACAGAGGGTTTCTCAT
The DNA here is from genome assembly GCF_934754925.1 of uncultured Clostridium sp. Lineage (GTDB taxonomy): Bacteria > Bacillota > Clostridia > Clostridiales > Clostridiaceae > Clostridium. The sequence goes on from NZ_CAKVJA010000002.1 coordinate 184,178, forward strand.
TGTAATAAAAAAATATATAAGGTTTACATAAAAATTTAGATAGTAAATTTAAAGAAAATTATTTATAATAGTAGAAGTTGATTCGTAAAAGATTATTTTTATGGACATAAATAAGATAATATTGTAATATACATATGTTTAATTAATGTAATATAAGTTTATAATACAAATAAAGAGATTAATGTATATTATATACTCAGGAGGAAGTTATGAAAAGACAGAAATCAAGAGAAAAAGCAATGGAGTTGCTTTTTAGCATGGAACTTAGCAAAAATAGTTATGAGGAAACAATAGAAAACTTCGTAGAAGATTACGAGATGAATTTAAATACTCTAGACATAGAATACATAAAAAGTGTTATAAAAACAGTTACTGATAACCTAGAAGTTATTGATAAAAAAATTGTAGAATCTTTAGTTAACTGGAAGTTAGATAGAATATCTAAAGTTAATCTTACAATATTAAGATTAGCAGTAGGAGAAATGATGTTTGTTGAAGATGTTCCAGGAAGTGTGGCAATAAATGAAGCAGTTGAATTAACTAAAAAATATTCAGATGAAAAAAGCTGTTCATTTGTTAATGGAGTATTAGATAAGGTTTTAAAAAATTTATAAATATAAATAAAGAGTATTTTCGATAGAGTTAGAGGGGGCAAAAAAATGGGTGATAGAATAGATGGTAAAGCTATAGCTTTAGGAATTAAAGATAATATAAAAAACTTTATAGAGACTAGAAAGTTAAATGAACTAAATATACCTAAAGTTGCATCTATATTAGTTGGTAATGATGGCGGATCATTATTTTATTTAAACAATCAAGAAAAAGTAGCAACTTCATTAGGATTAGAATTTGAAAAAATTCATTTAAGTGATGATGTAACAGAATGTGAATTAATTGAAAAAATAGAACAATTAAATAATGATAATGGTGTAAATGGTATAATACTTCAATTACCATTACCTAAAAATATGGATGAAAAGAAGATAATATCATCGATATCTCCAGAAAAGGATATAGATTGTTTAACATTTGTTAATCAAGGAAAGCTATATATGGGAGAGGAAACTTTCATGCCATGTACACCTAAATCTATATTAACAATAATAAAAAGCTTAAATATAAATTTAGAAGGAATGGAAGTAGTTGTAGTTGGAAGAAGCAATATAGTAGGTAAACCAGCTGCTGCATTAATGCTTAAAGAAAACTGTACAGTTACAATTTGTCATTCAAAAACTAAAAATTTAAAAGAAGTGTGTAAGAGAGCAGATATTTTAATTGTTGCAATAGGAAAGGCTAAGTTCATAGATGATAGCTATGTAAAAGAAGATGCAATAGTTATTGATGTAGGAACTAATTCTGTAGAAGGAAAAATTACGGGTGATGTTGATTTCGAAAAAGTTATAAATAAAGCAGCTTTTGTTACTCCTGTTCCAGGGGGTGTTGGAGCTCTTACAACAACTCTTTTAATGAAGAATGTATGTGAGGCTTTAGAAAAGTATGAAAATTAAAACTTTAACAGTATCGGAAGTTAATAATTATATAAAAAAAACATTAGATAATGATTTTATATTAAATAACCTTTCTGTAAGAGGAGAAATTTCAAATTTAAAATATCATTCCAGTGGTCATATCTATTTTTCATTAAAAGATGAAAATAGTAAGATTAATTGTATTATGTTTAAAAGTAAAAGCTTTGATTTAGATATTGTATTACAAGAAGGAATGTCTGTAATAGTATCAGGAAGAGCATCTGTGTATTCAGCAAATGGAACATTTCAGATATACTGTGATAGAATAGAGCAAGAAGGCTTAGGAGAACTTCACATAAGATTTGAGAAATTAAAGGAAAAGTTAAGTAGGGAGGGGTATTTTGAAGATGAGTTTAAAAAACCCCTTCCTAAAAATCCTTACAGAATAGGTGTAGTAACTTCAGAAACAGGTGCAGCGATACAAGATATAATTAATGTTGTAAGAAGAAGAAATACAAAAGTTGATATTATTCTTTATCCGGCTTTAGTGCAGGGTTATGGAGCATATAAAACAATAATTGAAGGTATAGAATATTTTAATAAAAAGAAAAGTGTAGATGTTATTATAATAGGTAGAGGTGGAGGTTCTATGGAAGAGCTATGGAATTTCAACGAGGAACCATTAGCATATGCTATCTTTAAATCAGTGATACCTATTGTATCAGCTGTAGGTCATGAGGTAGACTTTACTATATCTGATTTTGTTGCAGATTTTAGAGCAGCAACACCTTCGCAAGCTGCTGAAATAGTTGTTCCTTTAGAGGAAAATCAATATAAGCAAATTAGTAATTATGAAGAAAGATTAGATTTTATAATAAGTGATAGGCTTAGAGAAGAAAAACAAAGAGTTAAAAATCTAGAAAAAATATTAAGTCTAAATTCACCAAATAATAGAATTGCAAATGCATATTTAGAAATTGATAATCTAAAGGAAAAGATAGAAAAAATAATAGAATTTAAAATAAAGAGTAATAAAGAAAAGATATTTTCATTAAATAATATATTAAATGCACATAATCCTTTGAATATTTTAGCAAAAGGTTATGCTATAATAGAAGATGAAACTGGCAAAGTAGTTAAAAGTAAGGAAGTTTTTGAAGGAACTACTGAAATAAAAATTTCTATGGAAGATGGGTATGTAAAAGGAAATTTTACTCCCATAGAAAAAGGGGGATTTTATCATGGCAAAGAAGGAAAGCTATAATGATATGTTAAATAATTTAGAAGTTATTTTATCTACATTGGAAAATAATGAGTTAAGTTTGGAAGATGCTATGAAAGAATATGAAAAGGGAAGTAAAATCATTAATAAATTATATAAGACATTAGATACGTTAGAGGGAAAATTCTTAACAATTAAGGATAATACTGAAGTGGTGAAAGAAAATGAAGTTTAATGAAATGAAGAAAGAAATAAATAAATTTTTAGTAGATTACTTCAGTAATAAAGGAACTTATAATAAAGTTATTTATGATTCAGCAAGCTATAGTCTTAATATAGGTGGAAAGAGAATAAGACCTATATTAATGCTTTTAACATATAGCATGTATAAAAAAAATTGGAGAGATATATTAGAATTTTCTTCAGCAATAGAAATGATTCATACTTATTCTTTAATACATGATGATTTACCATGTATGGATAATGATGACTTAAGAAGAGGTAAGCCTACTAATCATAAGGTGTATGGAGAAAATATAGCAGTACTTGCAGGAGATACACTTTTAAATGAAGCTATGAATTTAATGATGAAATTTTCGTTAAAGAATGGAGAAAGAGCATTAGTGGCGGCAGAAAAGATCGCATCAGCATCAGGGCCTGAAGGTATGATAGGTGGTCAAGTGGTAGATATCATAAATGAAGGTAAAAAAATAAGTGAAGATGAACTTAAATATATGCATATGAAAAAGACTGGAGCACTTATTAAGGTTTCAATAGTGTCAGGAGCTATACTTGGGGAAGCACCAGAGGATGATATTAAAAAGCTGGAAAAGTTTGGTGAAAATTTAGGATTAGCCTTTCAAATAAAAGATGATATTTTAGATGTAATAGGTAGTACAGAAAAATTAGGGAAAAATGTGTTAAGTGATGAAGAAAGCAATAAAACTAATTTTATTACAATGCATGGTTTAGAATATTGTATTAAAGAATGTGAAAGGCTAACAAAAGATAGCATTGAGATATTAGATAGTTTATCTGTAGATACTAGCGATTTAAAGGTTTTAACTAAAGAACTTTTAGACAGAGAAAACTAAATGAAGGAATGATAAATATGTCAAAATTATTAGAGGATATAAACTATCCGCGAGATGTAAAAACTTTGACTAATAAGGAACTTTATAAGCTTAGTGATGAAATAAGAGAATTTTTAATAGAACAAGTATCAAAAACTGGAGGTCATTTATCCTCAAATTTAGGTGTAGTGGAGTTAACGCTTAGTTTATATAAAACTTTTAACTTTGAAAAAGATAAAATAGTATGGGATGTTGGACATCAAACTTATGTTCATAAAATATTAACTGGGCGTAAGGATAAGTTTGATACATTGAGAAAATATAATGGTTTATGTGGATTTCCTAAAATAAGTGAAAGTAAATATGATGCTTTTGGTGTAGGGCATAGTAGTACATCAATATCAGCAGCTCTAGGTATAGCTAGAGCGAGAGATATTAAACATGAAGATTATAATGTTATTGCAGTAATAGGAGATGGAGCACTAACTGGAGGAATGGCATTAGAAGCACTAAATGATGTTGGTTTTAATAAAACTAATATGATTATAGTTTTAAATGATAATCAAATGTCAATTTCGAAAAATGTGGGTGGACTATCAAATCATTTAAATAAATTAAGATTAGATCATAGCTATAATAAATTAAAGGAAGATATAAATTCTACTTTAAGTAATAGTAATGCTGGTAAAACAGTAGTTCAATGTCTACATAGAGTGAAAGATAGTTTAAAGCATTTATTAGTACCTTCTATGTTGTTTGAAAACATGGGTATTAAATACATAGGACCTATTGATGGGCATGATATTGAATTAATGAATGAAGTATTTAGTAAGGCTCAAGAAATTAATGGTCCTGTAATAATTCATACAGTAACCCATAAGGGAAAAGGATATGAATTTGCAGAAAAAAATCCAAATAAATTTCATGGAGTTTCACCATTTGACTTAGAAAGTGGTGAAAGTTATATACCTGCAAAAAAAACCTATTCAAAGGTATTTGGAGATACTATGTTAGAATTAGCTGAAAAAAATAATAATATAGTTGCAATTACTGCAGCTATGCCAGATGGTACAGGCTTAAAAGAGTTTTCTCAAAAATATAGTAATAGATTTTTTGATGTTGGAATAGCAGAAGAACATGCAACTACACTTGCGGCAGGAATGGCAACTGCTGGTTTAAGGCCTGTTTTTGCAGTTTATTCAACGTTTTTACAAAGAGCCTTTGATCAAGTTATACATGACGTTTGTATTCAAAACTTACCTGTAGTTTTTGCTATAGATAGAGCTGGAATTGTGGGTGATGATGGAGAAACACACCAAGGGGTATTTGATTTATCTTACTTATGTGCAGTGCCTAACATAGTAGTTTTAGCACCAAAGCATTTAGAAGAATTATCTGTAATGTTAAAGTGGGCTTTAAATCAAGATGTTCCTGTTGCAATAAGATATCCAAGAGGAACAGATTGCTATGAAGGTATATCTTCACTAAAAGAAATAAAATACGGAAAATGGGAAAAGATAATTAATGGAGATAAAGTTGCTATAATAGCTGTAGGAAAAATGGTGCAGCATGCAATGATTGCAAGAAAATCATTAATTAAAAAAGGAATTAATCCTTTGGTTATAGGAGCAACTTTTGTAAAGCCTATAGATATTGAAATGTTAAAAGAACTAGTTGATAAAGGATATAACATTATAACTATTGAAGATAATGTCATAAACGGTGGATTCGGAAGCTATGTGTTAATGGAATTAAGTAAGCTTAATTTTAAAGGTAAATTTAAAGCCTTAGGATTTAATGATAAATTTGTTCCACATGGAGATGTTAATTTACTATATAAAGATGCAGGGCTTGATGCAGAAGCTATAGAAAAATGTGTTATAGACATTTTAGAATAAAGGAGAAAAATATGGCATCTAAGAAAGAAAGATTAGATATATTATTAGTTGAAAAAGGAATTTGCGAATCAAGAGAGAAAGCAAAGACTAATATTATGGCAGGACTTATATTTGTTGATGGGCAAAGAGTAGATAAGGCAGGAGAAAAAGTTAAAGTTGATGCTGAGATAATATTTAAGGGAGAAAAACTTAAGTATGTAAGTCGTGGAGGCTTAAAATTAGAAAAAGCAATGAATACTTTTGGAATTGACCTTACAAATAAGGTATGTATGGATATAGGAGCATCAACAGGAGGATTTACAGATTGTATGCTTCAAAATAATGCATCTAAAGTATTTGCTGTAGATGTAGGATATGGACAATTTGCTTGGAAGCTTAGAACTGATGAGAGAGTTGTTTGTATGGAAAAAACCAACATTAGATATGTAACTCCAGAAGATATTGGAGTAGCTTTAGATTTTGCATCTATAGATGTATCATTTATTTCATTAAGAACAATAATGCCAGCCGTAAAGGCATTATTAGGAGATAAAGGTGAAGTTGTAGCATTAATAAAGCCACAATTTGAAGCTGGAAGAGATAAAGTTGGGAAAAAAGGTGTTGTAAGAGATAAGGAAGTACACTTAGAAGTTATAAATACAATAATAAACTTTTTAATAGAAAATGAATTAAAAGTACTAGGATTAAGTTACTCACCAATTAAGGGTCCAGAAGGAAATAGAGAATATCTTGTTTACTTTACTAAGGATAAAGAACGAGAAGGAAGTTTTGAGTTAAGTCAAATTGAAGATATTGTAAATGAATCTCATAGCCAGCTTTAAAAGCTGGCTATAGGTATATAAGGATAGTAAAGGGAGTTAATATGAAGAATATTGTAATAGCATTAAATCCTTCAAAAGATACTGAAGGAAAAATATTATCTTTAGTTGTTGAAAAGATTACAAATATATTTAAGAACCCAAAAATAACTATACTTAATAGTTATGAAATGAATAAGTATAAATTTGATTATAAGTTGGATTTACTTATAGTTTTAGGGGGAGACGGAACTTTACTTGGTATAGCTAGAGATATTAATGGAAAATATGATGTACCTATTTTGGGAATAAATATAGGGAATTTAGGGTTTTTGTCAAGTATAGAAATACAAGATTTAGGCGAAGCTTTAAATAAAATAAAAAATGGACAATATACTATTCAAAATAGAATACTTTTAGAATGTAAAAGTGATGATGAAAGTGAAGATATTAATAGTAAAGCCTTAAATGATGTAGTAATAGCTAGGGGAACATTATCAAGAATGGCTAAATTTGAAGTGTATATAGATAAAAAGTTATATTATACTTTCAAAGGGGATGGATTAATAGTTTCAACGCCTACAGGTTCAACAGCATACTCATTTTCAGCAGGAGGACCTTTTGTATACCCAGATGTGGAAGTTATAACATTAACACCTATTTGCCCACATACTAGAGGAATGCAACCAATTGTATTAAAAAGTAGTAGTGAAATTTTAATTAAGGCTGAAAATTATAATGGTGAGATTTATTTAACTTTTGATGGTCAAGAAGCTAGAAAAATCAAAGATAATACTTCTATAATAATTAAAAAAGCTAAGGATTTTGCAAAGATTTTATTATTTGATAATTATGATTATTTTAATGTTTTGAGGAAAAAAATATTAAATAACTAGAAAGTTTTTTGATAGTTAATATAAATAGAATTTTAAATATAAAAATTAAATTTTATGCTGATAAATGAACTTTATTAACAAATAGAAAAGGTGATTAAAAATGAAATCAAAAAGACATAGTAAGATATTAGAGATTATTAACAATAATGATATAGAAACACAAGAGGAGTTAGCAGAAGCTCTTAAACATGCAGGATATGATGTAACTCAAGCAACTGTATCGAGAGATATAAAATTATTAAAATTAGTAAAAATGCAAAGTGAATCAGGAAAGTATAAGTATATATCTTCAGCAAAAGAAGAACGTGATATAAATGATAAACTTTATAGCATATTAAAAAATGCAGCTATAGGTGTAGAACAAGTTGATAAATTTGTTGTTATAAAAACATTGACAGGTGCTGCATCAGCGGCTGCAGAAGCAATAGATACTTTATATGCAAATGATGTTGCAGGAACAATAGCAGGAGATAATACTATTTTTGTATTAGTTAGAACTGATGAAAAAGCTTTAGAACTAATTTCTAAAGTTAGAAAGATGATTTCTTAATTTTATAAAGGTGGGGTATAATGCTAATTGAATTAAATATTAAGAATTTTGCATTAATTCAAGAGTTATCTGTTGAATTTGGAGCAGGATTTAATATATTATCAGGAGAAACCGGCGCAGGTAAATCAATACTTATAGATACTATAGATTATGTATTAGGTGGAAAATTCTCTAAAGATCAAATAAGATATGGAGAAGATAAAACCATGGTAGAAGCCATATTTTCTATTGAAAATAATGAAATTTATGAAGTCCTAGAAGAATTAGGTATAGAAAAAGATGAAATGCTAATAATACGTAGAGAAACTACATTACATGGTAAAAGCCTAATAAAAGTAAATAACAGAAGTATTGTATTATCACAATTAAAAAAAATAAGAGAAAAGTTATTAGATATCCATGGACAGCATCAAAATCAAAATTTATTAAATAAAGGTACTCATATTTTATACGTTGATGAATTTTACTATGATAAAATAAAGGATTTACTTAGAGAGTATGGAGTATTAAGAGATAATTATTTAGAAAATGTTGAAAAGATAAATAGCTTAACAAGAAAAGAAGATGGAGAAAAGTTAGCTGATTATATTAAATTTCAAATAGAAGATATAGAAAAAGCAAATTTAAAAGTTAATGAAGAAGAAGATTTAAAAGATGAATTTAATATGTTATCAAATGCAGAAAAAATATCAAATAGCTTAGTAAAATCTTATGGATATTTAAATTCATCAAATGAAGGAATTTCTGTGCTAGAAGCATTATCAAAGGTTATTTCTGAATTATCATTAGTTGAAAACCACTCTGAAATAATAAGAGAGAAAAAAAGTCAAATAGAAGAAGCATTTTATAATTTAGAAGAAGTAACAAGAGAGATTCGTGATATAGGTAGTGAAATACAATATGATGAAGATAGATTGGCACAAATAAATGAAAGAATATATACTATAAGTTTATATAAGAAAAAATATGGAAACTCAATACAAGAAATATTAGATAATTTAAAAAATCTAAAAGAAAAATATAATGAGTTAATAAATGCTGAAGAGATAGTAAATAAGTTAAAAGAAGAACTTATTATTATTGAAGAAAAAATGAAGGTTATAGGTAAAAAACTTCATGATTTAAGAACTAAGGCAGCAGAAATACTAGAAATAAATATTAAAAAGGAATTGTCTTATGTTGGTCTTGAAAAAGCAATAATAAAAATTGAAGTTAACTTAACTGATGAAATGAATTCAAGAGGATATGATGAAGTTCAATTTTTAGTATCTGCCAATCCAGGTGAACCTTTAAAACCGTTAGAAAAAGTATTATCAGGTGGAGAATTATCAAGAATAATGCTTGCTTTAAAATGTGTATTTGTAGATAAAGATAAAATACCAACACTTATATTTGATGAAATAGATACTGGAATTAGTGGAACTATTGGAAAACGTGTTGGAGAAAAAATGTATGAGGTTTCATTAAAGCATCAAGTATTATGTATAACTCATTTACCACAAATAGCAGCACTTTCTGATAATCATTATTTTGTATCTAAGCATGTTTTAGAAGGAAAGACATTTACAGGAATACGAATGTTAACACGAGAAGATAAAATTAGAGAAATTGCTAAAATGGTTGGCGGAGATGAAATAAGTGATGTTACTATCGAAAATGCATCAGAAATGGTGAAATTTGCCGAAATAAAAAAGAAAGAAATGAAAAATATTTAAAAAAAACATACATAAGGCTTAGCAATACGGTAAAGAATAAAATCATGGTAATTTAGCATGGTTTTATTTTTTTTATACAAAATTTATTAACTTATTAATTTTTGACTATGTTAACAATGTTAATACAGCATATAAAAAAACGATACAGGGAAAATTAATGTCAGAAGCAAGGGAGGAGATAAAATGTTAAAAAAAATATTAAAGTATTTTAGTATAATTACTGCTCCAATAGCTATTTTGGCATTAATAGCATATTTTAGTGTTTTAAAATTGCCAGAAAAAATATATATCAATGATAGTATGGAAGTATCTGATATATCTATGTACAATCAAGGTGTATTTAATACTGTAAAACTATCAAAAGATAAGGTTAACATTGATTTTTTAGGATTAATTCCTATAAAATCAGTGGCAGTACAAAAATTAGATGATATAAAATTATATCCTGGAGGAACAAGTGTAGGAATAAAGTTATCTACTGAAGGTGTATTAGTTGTGGGTTTTTCAGATGTTGAAACTAGAGCAGGAACTGAAAGTAGTCCAGCAAAATTAGCAGGATTTCAATTAGGGGACGTATTACTTAAAGTAAATGGAAAAAATATTGAAGGCGCTAAAGATTTAGGATCCTTAATAAAAGAAAGTGATAATAATGTAGTAAATATAGAATTTATGCGTCAAGGATGCAAGTTTAATAAAGATGTTGAACTTGTTAAAGAAGGAGAAGCCTATAAATTAGGATTATGGGTGAGAGATTCAACAGCAGGTATAGGAACTTTAACTTTCTATGATGAAGACAGTGATACTTTTGGAGCTTTAGGTCATCCTATAACAGATGGTGATACTAATACTACTTTTACAATTAAAGATGGTGATTTACTATCAGCATCAATATTAAGTGTGCGTAAAGGTGAAAAAGGTGTTCCAGGCGAATTAAGAGGATTATTTGTAAATGAGAAAAGCTCTATAGGAACAATTAAGAGTAATTCATCATCAGGAATATTTGGAAGTACTAAGAAAGCTTTAGTAAATCCTAATTTTAGTGAGCCTATGTCAATAGGATTTAGAAATGAGGTTGTAGAAGGACCTGCTACTATAATCACTACTGTAGATGAAGAAGGTCCAAAAGAATATGATATAGAAATTATTAAACTTCTACAACAAGATAAATGTGGACCTAAGAGTATGATAATTAGGGTTACAGATGAGGAACTTTTAAGTAAAACAGGTGGAATAGTTCAAGGAATGAGTGGTAGTCCAATCATTCAAAACAATAAAATTGTAGGTGCTGTTACTCATGTTTTAATTAACAAGCCTGACATTGGATATGGAATATATATCGAATGGATGCTTGAAGAAGCAGGGATAATAAATTAAAATAAATTTAGAAAATTATCAACAAGATATAGCTAAAATAACAAGGTAAAATGCTATATCTTGTTGCTTTAAAAGATATATATCAATCAACATAAATTTTCTTAAGATTTTTTTAAAAAAATTTCAAAATAATGTAAAATAAACTATTTTTATTTTAAATTTTATGTTATAATATACTCAATGAAGTTAAAAAACAACTAAATATAACTTAATTTAAAATATAAAATTTAATAAGGTTAAATAAGTTATGTGGGAATTTGGAACTTTGAAATTTTAAAATAATATATTATATATGGGTAGAAAGGGAGAAAAAACATGGATGGAAATAAAATTTCAGTAATTATTGCAGATGATAACAAAGAATTTTGCAGTATTCTAAATGATTATCTTTTAAATCAAAGAGATATAGTGGTAACAGGAATTGCAAAAGATGGTAGAGAAGCTTTGACATTAATTGAGGAAAAACAACCAGACTTAGTGGTTTTAGATATAATTATGCCTCATTTAGATGGACTAGGAGTTTTAGAAAAGTTAAATTCAATGAATTTAGAAAAATTTCCTAGAATAGTTGTTTTATCTGCAGTTGGACAAGACAAAATAACACAAAGAGCTATAACTTTAGGTGCTGATTATTATGTTGTAAAACCATTTGACATGGATATTTTCACTAAGCGTATAAGAGATATGTTTAATGATACAATATCAATAGAAAATGAACCAGTTAAAAAGCAAGTTGCAATGACAACAAGTGAAATAATAAGTACAAATAATAAAGGACCTATTGATTTAGAAACTGAAATTACAAACATAATTCATGAAATTGGTGTGCCAGCACATATTAAAGGGTATATGTATTTAAGAGAGGCTATTACAATGGTTGTTAATGATATGGAATTATTATCAGCTGTGACTAAGGAATTATATCCTTCAATTGCTAAGAAATACAATACAACTGCTTCAAGAGTTGAAAGAGCAATAAGACACGCTATTGAAGTTGCTTGGGGAAGAGGACAAATTGAAGCAATTAATAAATTATTTGGATATACTGTTCACAATGATAAAGGTAAGCCAACAAACTCAGAATTCATAGCTATCATTGCTGATAAGCTAAGATTAAAGAATAAAGTATCTTAAGATAAGTTAATGATATGTAAACACTTTTGTTTATTGATATAAAAATCAATAAATGGAGGTGTTTTTATTTTGTCTAGAATCAATAGAAAATCTAAAAAAATAGAGGATATAATTCAGGATTATATTGATTATTATAGCTATAAAAAGAACTATGTATAAAATTAATAAGAGTGATAAAATATATTTTTGTGATGGTAATAAGAGGATTTAAACAACAGTTATATCTATATGAGCTATGAAGATATAGAGTATAAATTGATTGGTTGGCATAAATAAAAGTAGAGCTATTAAAACTCTACTTTTTAGTAATTTAAAAAATAGGATCATAAACTTATTATACTTATAGCTCGTATATATTCTTCTAAAATATCTTTATTTCTAGCTTCAATATTTGAGGTATTAGTATTACTTTTAAGAGCGATTACATCGCTTTTATTACTTATTGTATTTCTTAAAGCAATATTTGAATCATTATCTTTAAATTCTTCTATACTACTATTTACTTTTGAGTCAAGCTGAGTATTAATATTTTTGTTTTTTTCTCAACCTTAGATGTACATCCAGTTAATGTTAAACTAAGTACTAATACTAAAATAAATCTTATTTTTCTCATTTTATTCTCCCTTGTATAATAGCGATTATTCGTTAATAGATAAATTGCTATTTTTTTGAATTATAATTATAATGCAATATTAATAAAATTTTCCATTAAATTCCAAGAGTAAGTTAAATTTAGCTTTATTATGCTACATAAAAACTCAACTTTATTTAATTATTTTAATCAACAAAAATGATTTCATGAACAATTTGAATATATTGCGAACTAATTAAGAAAATTTGATCTTTGAAAAGTGAATAGTACGGTATTGTAAAAATATGTTATAATTAATTCGTGATTGTATTAAAGTACGACGTAAAAAAGAGGAGGAGATACTATGAATAAAAACACCAAATTACTTCACTGTATTTTAGGGAGTGTAATTTTATCTTTAATAAGTATGCCTATATTTTATGAGACAGTTCACTATATTCCCGTAGTTGGATTTTATTTAAGTCAGTTGCTTTATTTTATTTCAGCTATAGGAGTGATATTAACTATATATTTTTCTATATTATTAATAAAAGAAAATTGGAGTTTCAAGTAGATAATATTTAAATTTGCATTTATTGATTTATAAAATAAAAGAATAAATTAAAAACATATTATCTTTTTGAAAAATTAAAAACTGTAAATAGAAAGGGAGTCTATTAATGATAAATATTATTTTTGGTATAGTTATAATTATAGCGTTAATTTTAGGAGTTTATATATTTGGAATATATACTGCAAACCGAGGTAATAAAAACATAGATATAGAAATAACAATATTCTATTATGTTGTATTATCATTCATCATTGTATTTGGATTTATGTTTTTATTTGAACGTATCGGATTTAAACAAGAAAAAATTGGAGTTTCAGTTGCTATTACGGTTATTTTTACTAGTATTTTTTGTGCAAATAAAATTATTACTCAAATAAAAAAGCTTAAAGATATTAAAGAGTAATTTATTAAAATATTAGTAGAAATATAAAATTTGAGAAATAAAGAATGAAATAAATTTTATAAAAAGATAATCTTACAATAGATTAACTACGATGATACCATTTTAGATAGCTTGGACGAATATGTAAATGATTATATCGATAAAGAAAAGTTTTTAGAGTGTTATGATATGGAAGCGAAAGAGATAAGGTGAAAGACATTATTATA
>NZ_CAKVJA010000003.1 GCF_934754925.1 uncultured Clostridium sp.
AAAGAAATATGAACATTTTATTTGACCTAGATTATAATAGCAAACACATAACTGTAAGCTTGGTATCCATGTATAATAATCACTATTTGAAATAGCCATATTATAACTATCTGGCCTTGAATCTAATGCCACTCTATACCAAAATGCTGCTTGTTTAAAATTCTTTTTTTCAATATAATACTCTCCCAAACTACATGCAATTTCTGCTGTGGGCGTATCTATCTTAAAGGATTCAAATGCAATATCAGGTATTTTATCCTTTTTATTTATTATATTTAATGCACTTATAATCTTTAAATATGCACCCTTTACATCCTCTATCCATCCTTGCTTAGTATTTATAAACTTTCTATATTGTTCTATGGCCTCATTATAATATTTATTGTCAAATAATTCATTAGCATAATAATACATATCTCTTGGAGTAAATTTTTTGTTGTTTTTCTCCATGTCTTTAAATATTTGAAGATTTCTATCTGTATACTCTTTAATTTTACCATGTTCAATAGCAAAATCTCCTTCAAGACCTTTACCATAAACCTCTAGATATTCATGAACATTTCCTATCCAAATAAATCTACATTTTCTTTTAACTATTCTATTTCTTCTTAACGATGTAGTCACCTTACCCTCATTATTTCTAGCTAGTATATATTCTGCACTTACATAATCATAACTATCATCCATATTTTCTAAAAGTAATTTTATTTTTCTAATATCGTCATCATTGATATAATCATCACCATCTAACCACATTATATAATCACTCGTTGCTTTACTAAATGCAAAGTTTCTTGCTGCCGAAAAATCATTTATCCATTTAAAATCATATATTTTAGCATTAAATCTTGATGCAATTATCTTTGTTTCATCCTTAGAACCTGTATCTACTATTATAATTTCATTTATAAATGATTTCACTGAATTTAAGCATCTTTCAAGGGTTTTTGCTTCATCCTTCACAATCATACATAAACTTAAAGAAACCTTTCTCTCCATGTATCTCCTTCAATAAAATAAAAATTAATACACATATTATAATAAGAAATCTTATTAAAACATGTGCATTACTATTTAATTATTTAATTCTAAGTAAAAAGCTTTCTCTGAGTCTAATGCTTTGATAATTTTTCCTTTAAAAATTTTTTATTTATAACTTTAATAGTTATAGCTGATATTATAATTATACCTAATATTATAGCTCCATATATCATAAATAAATCCTCAGGTAACGCATTTATTATAGGATCTATCTTTTCATCAAATATCCAATAATCATTTTTAAAAAATATCTTATGAAATATTATAAATGCCTTCGAAAAATCTATAATATATGCCGCTACTAATGTTATAAAAAACATAATTAAAATATTTGCTCCTAAATTAAGATTTCCTATAATTGCTCTACTAAAATATTTATATCCTTTAAGCTTACAAACAATAATATAAATCAAATTACCTACTATAAAAATTAAAGCTATAATAATTAACAAAATAAAAATTCTTTTAACTTCATAGAAATGTATCTCGCCAGAAGAACTCATAGCAAAACTTTTAAATTTTAATGATTTTATAAATGGATTCTGAAGATAATTTATTAATCCACTATAGTCAATAATTAAGTTTTCTCTTGTAACCCCAGTAATATTAATTAAATCATACTTATCTATAATAAATTTATATATAAATTTAAAATTCAATGCTATTATTGTGGAAACTGCTATAATTGATATTGCAGTAAATATACCCATTAGTATTTTTAAAACATTATTTAAATACCCCTTTTTAACATTAACCTTTCCCATAACTCCTCCTTTAACTATATATTATTTTAACATATTTAAACTTATCTGTAATATAATAAGTATTATTCACAAAAAAATAGTAACCTTATTTTTAATAAAGTTACTATTTATATTAATATTAAATTTATCTATTTTATACTTCCTAAAAATTACTTATACTTAATCCCCTCACTTTAATAATAAAAATACTGATTTAAAGTAATATTTAAAAATTTAATTTATACTTATAACTTCTAAATATTACTTTGAATCAGTTTTATTTATTGATTACTTTTATTTATTATACTTCATCATCTTCTGAAGAAACTGTAAACACCTTTGACGGATCAATTCCTAGCTCCTCACAAGCCTCATTTAAATTACAACCAGTTTCATCGATATATTTTGCTACGTAAGCGTTAACATCAATTTGTGAATAAATATTTTCCACTTTGAATTCCTCCCTACCTTTTAATTAATACTTCGTAATTTATATTTATTATATATTTTTATTAATTAAAATATTCCTATATTATCCTTCCTCTTTAAAACTTAGTATATTTTCAGAAAAATTCTAATAATTATAATTATTCTATATTTTAAATATTTATTCTTCTATTTTCTTTACTCTCCTTTTCTACTTTTATACTATTTTATAAATTTTAAAAGCTTATTTTTAACTAATATAACCCATGAAATAATTCAAATTTATGTTATAATATACTTAATTTACTTTAATCTTAAGGCGGTGAGATAATTGAAAATACATTTTGATAAAAAACTATTAAAGTACTCAATATACATTACTTTAACAGCTATTGCTATTTATTTATCTTTAACTATTATGTTTAATATAGGTAAAATTTTTACTACTATATTTAATATTATCAGGGCTGGATTACATCTAATTAAACCCCTGATTATTGCTATAATTATTGCTTACCTACTATATCCATTAACAAAGTTTATAGAAAATTTTCTTAAAACAAATAACCTATACCAAATAAAAAATAAATCTACTAGAAGAGTAATAGCTATTGTATTATCTTATGTTTCAATAATTGGAATTGTACTTTCTTTACTTTGGGGTATTTATTTCATGATTGGTGGTCAGCTATCAAAAAATACAACAATAACAAATATAATATCGGATATATCTTCATACTTGAGTACTAATTCATTTTCTACTTCCACAATAGAAAATACTTTAAAAAACCTTAATATACCATTCATTGATACCTTACAACCATATATAATTCAAATAGTTGATTCTCTTCAAAAATATATTATGATTAATTTTGGAGCTATGACTTCTAATATTATGTCTATCGGAAGTAGTATTGCTTCATTCTTTGTAGCAATTATTATAAGTATTTATATTCTTAAGGATTCTGAATACTTTATTAGATTGTGGAAAAAATTATATTATTTAATTTTTAGAGAAAGCCGTGTTGGAAATAAAATTGAAGAAATATTTAGGCTAGTACATGACGTATTTTCAAAATTTATTCGAGGTCAATTGTTAGAGGCATTTTTTGTTGGTGCATTATCAGCAATAGCTTTATCTCTAGTTGGCATAGATTATGCTATTGTAATAGGCCTTATTGCAGGTATTTGCAATATGATTCCTTATGTTGGACCTTTAGTTGGTACACTTCTAGCTGCAATTATGGGACTATTGAGTGGTAGACCTATTAAAGTTATTTACGCTATTATTGCTATGCTCATTGTTCAACAAATTGATAATAATTTATTAGCACCTAAAATTGTTGGAAATAGTGTTGGTCTTCATGCCGTCTTTACTATGATGGCAATTATAATAGGTGGTAATATAGGTGGCCTACTTGGAATGTTACTTGCAGTTCCAGTAGCAGCTTCTATTAGAGTTTTATTTAATAAATGGTATGAAGAATACACAAATTCAAACTTACCAGAAAATTAGATATTTATTATAAAATAAAAAAAGTCTGTTTTCAGACTTTTTTATTTTACTTAATAAAATTTATACTACACAACTTAGAAGCATAGTAGCTATTCCCCCTATAATTACTGTTTGCCCTATCTTTATGTTATCAATATTAATAATGGAATATAAGAATCCACCAATAACCAAAAATACACCTGTATATAATATTACATCAAAATAATTATTTAAATAACTCTTAGAAAGAAGACTACTAACTAGCATTACCACTAACGTAATTACTATTCCATATATTTCTTTCTTAATCCTTTCTTTGCAATTATTCATTTTCCCCCATCTCCTTTATTATTTATCCCTATTTTTTATTTACTATATATAAACTACTAATTAAAACGTATACTACAATACTATTTTACCATATTATTCCATATTTTTCTATGCCACTTCCTTTTTTTATAAAAAAAATAAAAATCTCACTTAGACGTGAGATTTTAAATTAATATTTTAATTTCCTATTTTAGTTATTGTTTTCTTACCATCACATTTCCATTTAATTTGTTCTTTACAGCTATCACAAGTTATAATTCCATTAGCCTCACAACCTGGTTCCTCAAAAATTATTTCTCCACAGTTAGGACATACAACGTTATTCATAATAAATCTCCTCTTATTGTTAAAACTATATTTATATATTTTTATTATTAATCATTTAAATATTATTATGCAATTATAGTAGTTAACTTTTTTAAATATATGTTTATCAAATTTTTAAAAGTGTGTTATAATTTGTAAATAGGAATAATTTATGAAAAATTGTGATATTTTATTACAATTTAAACAATAAATATATTGACATATTTATCAAATTTGTAATAAAATCACTATAAGGAAATTGCGAATATTTTTCTTCTTATCCTTATTATTATTCGACTTTTAAATGAGAGGATGTGAACTTATTTCGTAAATATTATATAGATATTACGAAATTAAAGCTTATGATTGATAATTTACTTTACACTATACCTAAAGAAAATCATACAAATGAGCAAGTAAGAGAACTTCTGTATGCCCATCCAGAAATAAAATTTGTATCATTTGTTGGTGTTGATCTTTCTGGAAATGATACTGATGAAAAAATTCCAATAAACTTATTTTTAGATGACTTAGATTCATTCCTTCATGGTGTTGCAGTGCAAACAGATGGTTCATCAGTTGTTTTACCTGGAATTGCTACATTAAATAATGCAAAAGTAGATATGGTTGCTGACTTAAACTGTAAGTGGTTTGTTGATTATAACTATGATTTTATTGATTATTCAACAAATAAACCTGTAGGTACTTTAAGGATCCCTTGTTTCTTATATCATGATAATAAACCTGTAGATTCAAGAAACATTTTAAATAATGCAGTTAAAACTTTTAAAGATAACTTATGGAATATATTTGAAACAAATCCTGAAGTGTTAGATATTTATAATATAAATAAAGATGATATTGATGAAATAGTTATAACTTCTGCTACAGAATTAGAATTTTGGGTTAAAACCCCAAATACCGATGCTGAACTTGAAGAGTTGTCTACTTCTCAAGTACTTCATGAACAATATTGGACAAGAACCAAGGGTAAAGTTCGTACAGCATTAGAAGAAAGCTTATTATTAATGGAAGCTTATGGCTTTGAACCTGAAATGGGTCATAAAGAAGTTGGTGGGGTTAGAGCTAAACTAGACTCTTCTGGTAACTTTAATCATGTAATGGAGCAAATTGAAGTTGACTGGAAATATTCTGATGCAGTTCAAGCTGCTGATAATGAATTATTTATAAAAATATTAGTACAAGAAACTTATAGAAGATATGGATTAGATGTTACATTCATGGCTAAACCTATTGATGGTGTGGCTGGTTCTGGTATGCACGTTCATTTAGGAATTAGTTTAAAACTTAAGAACGGTAAGAGAATAAACTTATTCCATACTACAAAAGATCACTTCTTAAGTGTTATTGGGTATGGTTCATTAATGGGTCTTCTTAAGAACTATGAAGTTATGAATCCATTTATTTCTTCAACTAATAATTCTTTAAAAAGATTAAAGCCTGGATTTGAAGCTCCAGTTTGTATAGTTACTTCTCTTGGATTATCACCAAGTAATCCATCTAGAAATAGATCTATACTTGTAGGGCTTATTAGAGACTTAGCTAATCCTCTAGCTACAAGATTTGAGTTAAGATCTCCAAACCCACATTCAAATGCATATATAACTATAGCTGTATGCTACATGTCTATGCTTGATGGTATTCTTTATGCTGTAAATAATAATAAAACTGATGATGAACTACTAGCTGAACTTTCTAAAGAATATGGCGAAGAGGCAGATTACTTAGAAAGAGATAGAAAATATAGAGCTGAAGAAGATGTATTTGAAGATTTCACTGAAGAAGAAAGAAATAAATATTTTAGTAAAGCACCAGCTACAATTTATGAAAATATTAGTGCCTTAGATAAATATCCTGAAAAGGTAGAGGTTTTAAAGAGAAATGGTGTATTAACTGATCAACTTATTAATAGCTTTAGAATGGCTACTATTCAAAGATGGAAAATGGAAATATCTCATAGAATAGTAAATAAATTCACTGCTGAGATAAGAGCTTCAAAAGCTCTTCATGATGTAAATAAAGCTCTTGATTTAGATTTAACTAACTGGATGAGAATTCATGAATTAAGACTTTATATAATGAAAGATACTAATTCTACTAAGAGTCTTTTCACAAGACTTAAAGATGCAATTAATGATGATAATTTATCACTTGCTTCTGATCTTTATTTAGAATTAGAAGATAAAATGAGTTTATTAAGACATCTATACTCTTCATATAAGAAGAATTTATTAGATATTTAGCAAAAAAATGAACTGCTACTTTTAGCAGTTCATTTTTTTATTATTATTCTATATATTTTTATGTATTCTCTCCATATAGAATGTAATAATCATAGTCATTGCATAATCATAGATTAGGAAAACTGGTTGTGCTACTATCCATAATATTATCAGTGCAATAGTTCTTGCTGAATCATTAAAAAATTTAGACATTAACACTTCTAATCCAGCTATTATATTTACACCCAAAACATTTTGCATTATTATAAATCCAATTATAAATACTATGTTAAAAAATATAATCTTAAGCATTATTTCTAATTTTTCTTTTCTTATTTTTTCTATAAAGTACTTAATTATTCCGTATACTCCAAAAAATATAAAATATAAAAACGATATATTAATTGGAACTAAGAAAAAAGAAATTAAACTAGATGATATATACACAAAAATAGATGTCTGAATATTACTTCTTATAATACATATTGGTATTATAGCAGATGCAATTGTTAATATTGCTAATGTACTTATTGGTAATATTGATGTTGCATATAACACTATAGCAGTTAATGCAACTAAAATTCCACCAAGAGCTATATCCCTCGCCTTCATAAAATTCCCCCTATTAGCAGCAGCCTATAAGATCCCCACCAAAACATTGGCATAATGAATCTAAACACCATAAATTCATGCAACAATCACAAGCATCCATATTTCCAGTTGAAGTTCTATATGTTTGACCGTATCCTCTTCCTCTTGATTGTAATTGATTTAACGCTTGCCTATACTCAAAATTATTGGGATCCATAGAACATGCTCTTTGTATATTGTTATAAGCTGATTCAAACCAGCCCTTTGCCATCATAACATTTCCATATAAGTAATACCATTCTGCATCTCTTTGCTTTATGATATTAAGCTTTGCTTCTGCCGCAGTTATACTTCTCATCTGAATAAGACTTCTCACTTCTGCATAAATAGCTGTGTTACTACTGTATGAATTAGATCCATTATTATAACTAGAATTATATTTATTTGATGAAGAATTATAACTTGAATTTTCTCCACCATTCTTTAACATATCATAAGCTTTATTTATTTCTGCTAATTTTTCCTGTGCTAAATCCTTAAGTGGATTATCAGCATATTGATCTGGATGATATTGTTTTACTAACTTTCTATAGGCTGATTTTATTTCTTCTTGAGAAGCCCCAGGCTTCACTCCTAATACTTCATAGGGATTCATTTTAATACACTCCTTTTATCCTCTGCTATCATCATAATTTATAAATCTTAAATATATATTAATATTTAGTTTTTTTATTCTTGCAATTACAATTACTTATTATTTTTTCATATTTATCCATCATACCCAAATTAATTATATTTTCTAAAATAGCTTTATTTCTCTTTAAAGGTAATTTATCTAATGAATACTTACAGTTATATCCACAATTTAAAATTATAAATTCCATTCTTGGTTTAATTTCTTCTAATAATTCTTCATAACTTTTATTATCTTTATTATATAAATAGTTTATTGGATTAAATTTATTTTTTTCTATATCTTCCTTTAAGTCATCTAACGCATCTATTAAATAAATCCATTTCCCAAGGGCATAGCCTAAGTCATAAAGTTGATATCTTAACTCATTACAATCATCATCAACCCTCTCAGGATATAATTCTAGAATTTTAGCTACTATCAAACTAAAAGGGTGAGAAATTTCATCTATTGATGAAAATTCTTTAGTTTTTTCTAAATTAGATAGCATATTTAAATTTTCTTCTATTATATCATTAATAATAGTAACATTTCTGTTAAATTTTTGTTTATATGGAGCTAATGCAGCACTTTCAAGTTTACTTTTCAAACTTCTATCATCATTTACATCATCTATTAACTTATAATATACTAATGAAACATTCATAGCCGCTGTATATTCTAATGCTTTATTATTTATAATCATAGGCTTATTTTTTAATGGATGAGCCATACACCTTTTAAATTGAATATTAGGCTCTTCGCTATGTAAAGCATCTAAAAGTAATCCTAAAAAGGCCATATCATAATTTAATGCTAACCTCGGAATATTTCCAAAATTATCTTTAATATGCATACATACTCCACAGTAATATCCTCTAAACATTTCATATTCTCTTATTTTAAGTTCAGGTTTAAGCGGAGTCACATAACCAAACAAATAATCACTCCCTTATATATGTTATTTATATATAGATTTAGTATAATTTATTTACAAATATTAATCAATTTTTACTATTTATATTTTATTTATTATTCATTATCTATCTATAAAATAAAAATAACTCTTTAAAACCTAATTTTAAAGAGCTATTCTAAACTTAAAAACTTCCACCACCACCGCCGTGAGTATTTCCACTGCTAGAATTATGGGTAGAACTTCCACCACTACTTGAATTATTTTTTTCAATTTTTCTTTTAGTAGTGAATGTATTTACAAAAGTATCCCTTCTTCTGGTGAATACTATAGAATTATTATCTACATAATTTATACTAGAAATTGATTTTGTATTTTTATAAGAATTAACTACAACTATACACACTAAACTTGCTACTATAGTTGCAGCCGCTAAAGCAATTAATACTACCTTTATATTATTCTCTTCTTCACTATAGGTATATTGATCTTCTGGTATTCCACTCTCCATATAATATTGTATATCTGTTAAGAATATATTACATCCATCAAAATACTCTTCATTACTCAAATACTTACTTATATCACTAACAATAGAATCTATCCTATTATCAGTAAAATATTCTATTGCATCTCCACTAGTAGAAATCCAAATTTTTCTATCACTCATGTCTATTAATAATAATAATCCACTATTATTATTACCTAATCCATAGCCATTATAATCATAATAATCATCTGCATAATCTCTAGGAGTTTTTCCTTTCAAATCATTAGAGGTAACTATAACCGCATCCATACTATATTTTTCTCTAAATTTTTCAATATTCTCTATTAACTGATTTCTTTCATTCTGTGATAAAAGGTTTGCGTCATCAACTACAGGATTCACATTAGCCTTAACCATAAAACTAATGGATAATATAAAAATTAATGTACTAATAAAAGGTATATACTTCCTATTTAAACTATTCATATAATCATACCTCCTATAAATACTAATAAAAATACAATAATAAAAACAAATAAAAATAATATAAATATTTTCCCCTTAGATACAGGTAATGACCCAAAAATTTTCCCCGTCTGTCCATTCATAGCAAAAATATAATTACTACTTCCTGAACTATATGTCATCATCCATACAGGCATTAATGCATAATTGCAAGAAGTTTTATTAAAGCTTTCCTTAGTTCCTATAACATCAACAGTTGAATATCCACTTATTGAACTTCTTAATATATCATTAGTTCCTAACTTTATTTTCTTTTCTATTAATGGCAAAACCTCATCTTTTGTTTTATCATATTTTTCCGAAAAGAAACCTGGTAAATAAGCAATAGAAAACTCTTGAAATCCTTTAGAATCATATGGCTCTATACTTTCCATAATCTTATCATCCATTTTACTTGATGCATTGCTAGGCACATTTTTAAAGCTTAAATTTGCTTCTCTATAAATATTATATATATCTGTTTTAGTATATTTATAATCTCCACTCACCCATGTTGTAATTTTTTTACCTCTTGCACTCATTTGTCCAGTTACATCAGAATCAACTATCCAGAAAGGAATATAAATACCTGTTATTTTTTCTAATTGTTTGGATGAATAAAATTCATTAGGTAAAAACCATTTCTTTTTACTCCACTTCATAAAATTTTCAATAGCCTTATCTTTATCTATTTTAAATGGAATAACCTTAGAAGGCTTAAATTCTCCATTAAACTTATCACTTAAAACAACAGGTCCATGGCAATAACAACAAAATGTAGCTGTAGTATTATTATCTACTACTACCTCTGCCCCACACCTTGGACATGAATAAATCCTAGTTTTTTCATCAATATTATCCCATTCTTTATTATAAGTATAGTCTAAGTTTTCCTTATTTATATGTTCATTATCTAAGGTATTCAATCTTTCTATTTCATCTATAGTAAACTCACTTAAACAAAAATCACATTTACCTTTTTGTACTTCTGGATTAAATTTAATCTCTGCTCCACAATTTGGACATTTATAGGTAACAGCAGTCATTTTTTTCCCCCTATTTAATATTTCTTATTTATAAAATTATACCATATATTTTAAAATATTATTTAAAATACCAATTATATTTCATATTTAAAAACTTAATTTTAATGGAACACATTTTTTTAATTTGTCTATATATTTTTATCAAAATTTTAATTTACTCTATTATAATATTTAAGGCTATTTGCCCATATTTATACATTTTATTTTTCTTGACTTTTATTTATTAATGTGATTTAAATTCTTTATTTATAAGTGCTAAGAGCATTTTTCCGTAATTATCCAGTTGACCTTTGGAAATACAACCCTTGTTCTATTTTTCCAGACTAATTTGACAGTATTTTTGATATATAGTATAAACTAGTTGCAGAACGAAGGAATTAAATTTACAATCTTGGAGGTGTATTTTCTGTTTAAGAAAATTTTTATTTTAACAACTTCACTTGCACTATTAATATTCGGTATAAATGAGTTTTATGCACAAGCAAGTGTTTTAAATAATTCAAGTAAAAAAGTTGTTAATGTTAGTTATTTAGAAAAACATAATGATAATAATCAAACAAATTCAGATAATGATTCAACTAATAATGGTAATGCTATATTAATTAACTCTAATAACGATATAATTATTAATGACATTACTACTAATACTAATGTAAATATTGAATTTACTTCTACAGCTGATAACATAATGAAAGATGTGTCTATCTATAATAAAAAGGTGAAAGAAAAACAAATTAACGAAAAAGCTGATAACACAAAATCAGAAGCTAATGTAAAATCTGAAACCGTATCTGAAACTAAAGAATCTGACAATTCATATAAAGCTATTTATACAATGGAAGCTACTGCATATACTGGAGATACTACTACTGCTACCGGTATTACCCCAGTTCGCAATCCTGAAGGACTTAGTACTATTGCTGTAGATCCATCAATAATTCCTTTAGGTTCAAAAGTTTATATACCAGGATATGGTGAAGCTATTGCTGCTGATACCGGTGGAGCTATTAAAGGAAATAGAGTTGATTTATTTTTAAATTCTGAAAATGAATGTACTAATTGGGGTAGACAAAATATCACTCTATATGTCCTGTCATATCCAGGTGAATGGTAAAATTAATAGTAATAATTCATTTACTATTGTTCATACTAATTAAAGTAATGCTTTTTATTTTAATTAGGAGGGTTCAGTTTGTTAATACCTAAATTTACTTTTTGTATACATAAATACAATTCTGAAATAGTAAGAAATATTTGCTTTAAAGGTGGCTATTATGAAAAGTTGACTTGTAAGAAGTGTGGTAAAGTTAAAAATCTATATTGGTAGAATAACTTTATTGTATAAAATACAAAGGAGTATATTAATTTCAATATACTCCCTTTTTTTAATTTAACTATTTTATTAATTTTTCGTAAGTTGCTTGTGCATCTGCTGATACGTCACTATTTACTATAAATAATGAAACTAAATTTCCATCAACCTTTACTTCTGCACTTTCAGAAACTTCTTGTTCTTCTGGATAAAAAGCACTTCCTATTTTATCTTGTAAAACTTGCTCTACTGAAGCTTTTACCTCATCTACTTTACCTTCCTTTGCTTTTACAACCATAATAAATCCTGGCCCTGGAGATATTTGAGTGTCTAATATTCCGTAATCTTCTATATCATCTAAATTTAAATGATAAATTTCTGATGCCATAGTATCATCAATTTCAGCAGCAGCTCTCACATATTCTTTCTCATTTAACTTTTCAACTATTTCTTTTGCTGATACTGAATTTGTTTGTTGTGTACTTTGTTCCACTGATGAAGAATTTCCTGAATTTTTATTTCCACACCCAGTTAATGTTGCTCCAATCATAACTGCTATTAATGTACTTACTAATATTTTTTTCATTATTGTAACCTCACTTTATTCTTTTGCTATATCAATTTTCTTGTCCTCTTATTAGACTATCTTGTTATTTAAATTGTTCCCAAGATTTAAAATTTTTTTAATTTTATTTATTTCCATTTATTTACAATTCATTCTATTTTAATTATACTTATATTAAGAAACACAATCTCTTCTTAAAGCAAAGGTAAAAATTTTATTAATAAAATTACTACTTAGATAACTTTTAGGACTCCTTTATGAAATGAGGTGATTTATATAGACAATGATAATTTTAACTTAACCGAAAGACGAAAATTACTTCATGAACGACAAAGAAAAAGGCAAAAAATATTTAAGCTTATAACTTTATCAATTCCTCTATTTATTGTATTAATAACCATAATAAGCATTATGTCAAATAGAAATAATACAATTGCAGCTTTTAATTTAGCTATACCTAAAATAGAAGAAAAACAGCTTTATACTGTTTGTATAGATCCTGGTCACGGCGATTGGGATTATGGTGCAATTAGCCCAAATGGTACAGCTGAAAAAGATATTACACTTTCTATTTCTTTAAAACTAGGTAAGTTATTAGAAGAGGATGGTAGTTTTAAGATTATTTATACTCGTGCAACAGATACTATGGATTGGATAGAAACAGCAAATGACAGTTTAAAAGAAAGAATTAAAATCTCGAAAATATCTAATGCAGATATC
Source organism: uncultured Clostridium sp. (assembly GCF_934754925.1). GTDB lineage: Bacteria > Bacillota > Clostridia > Clostridiales > Clostridiaceae > Clostridium. The sequence goes on from NZ_CAKVJA010000003.1 coordinate 13,402, forward strand.
TTTGTGTCTATTCATTGTAACTATAGCTCTGATTCTAATGATGTTTTAGGGGTTGAAACCTGGTATAATCCTTCTGATGATAGTAGTTTAACCTTAGCAAAATATTTACAACAATCTCTAATAGATTTAGATTATACTAATAATAGAGGAGTAAAATCATATGTTCCCGGCGAAGAGCTTGCAGTTTTAGAATTAAACTCTACAACATCAGCTTTAGTTGAATTAGGATTTCTAACGAATCCTTCTGATGAAAAATATCTTACTTCAAGTATTGGGCAAGATAATTGTGCAAATGCACTTTATAGAGCAATTCTTGAATATAGAGATGATACTAATGAATAAGAGAAAAAAGAATCTAAATAATAGCAATACTTTACTATTATTTAGATTCTTAAACTTATTATTTTATTGTTACTGTATATGAACTATTAAACTTTTCTCCTATATCTAATTTTTGTATTCCATCCTTATCTTTTAATTCTCCAGTAAAATCTTCAAAATCAGCATGTCCATACCATGGCTCTATACATACAAAAGGTGCTCCTGTTGACTTTGTCCATAATCCCATATAAGGGAATCCAGTAAAGTCCATAGTTAATACTTTATCATGATTAACAGATTTTAATCTTATTTTATTTGACTTTAAGCTATCAAAAACTAAAGCATCACCTTTAAACAAATCAAAACTTAAAGGTATTATATTATTATCAACTAAATATTGCTTTCTTTCACGTTTTATATAACCATCTTTATTTATAGGCATTATATCGCAATTTTCCTTTTCATTGAACTCAAAATAATAATCATCTATTATTTCTCCAGGCATAATTGGACACATAAATGCTGGATGCGCTCCTATTGAAAAGTAAATCATCTTATTATCAGTATTTTCTACTATATATTCTGTTATAACTCCATTTTCTAACAAAGTATAAGAAATTTTTAATGAAAATTTATATGGATATACCTTTAAAGTTTCTTCTGAATCAACTAATTCAAAAACAATATTATCATCCGTCTTTTTTATCATTTCAAACTCTTTCAGTCTAGCTAATCCATGTTGTGGTAAATTATATTCTTTTCCATCAACTCTATAACTCCCATTGTTAACCTTGCCTACTATTGGAAATAATACTGGTGCACTATATCCCCAATATCTCTTATTTCTGTTCCATAAATATTCAATTCCATCTACTTTAGATTTAATATTGTGAAGTTCTGCACCCTGATTGCTTATAGTAATTTTAATTTTTTCATTCTCCAATGTATACAACATTTTTCTCCCCCCTACCATCTATAATATACTATACATAATTATACAATATATTAACAAATTATTACAGAATGAAAAATAACGTATTTAAAATAGTGATTTTTAATCATTCACTACTCTAAATACGTTATTTCTATTCTACTATACCCTTATATCCTAAAAGTCCTTGTCCTAAATTATATAATTTAGTAAATCCTTCTTCCTCTAACATTTGACATGCCAATGCGCTTTTATGTCCAGCCTTACAATAAACCAAAATAGGTCTATCTTTATTTTCTTTTAGATCCTCAAGTTCCCATTCTAGCTCTTCAACTGGTATGTTTATTGCATTAGGTATTTTATTTTCTTTAAATTCACTATATCTTCTAACATCTATGATAATTAAATCTTTACAATCTTTTATTAAATTTTGAGCTTGCATACTATTAATTGACTTAAATGAACTCATAATTACACCTCTTTTGTCATTACATTTAAATTAATTATATAATAATAAATTTTATTTACAAGCAAATTATTTATTTATCGGCTTTACAGCATCTATAATAATTGAAACCATTCCTAAATTATCTTTAGAATTTCTACTATCAAATCTATAGCTTCTACATATTTTCCCCTTTGATTCATCCCATTCCCTATAATGAAAATCTCCTTGTTCATCACAGTATTCTAAAAGTGTAACTTTAAAGCCTGCACTTTCAAATACATTAACTAATGTTTTATAGTCATATACAATTTTATGTGCTGATGCTGGATGCGCTTCATGCCCTGGGCCGCCAACCTTAACCATATTTTGATACCATTGATTTCTAAAATTTTTATCTGGCACTGCACATCTTACATATCCACCTGGTTTCAAAAACTTATAACAATTCTCTGCAGCCTTTACTCCATCTTCATAAGATAAATGTTCCCATACATGTTCCGCCAAAATTGCCTCTATATCACCATTTTGGGCAATATTTTCCCATTGTTCTATTGACAATAAATTAAGTTCATTTTCCTGCGTTGAAATCCATCCATCATATTTTACTTTTCCTGCTCCTACTATTATCCTCATAATTTTTTCTCCCCCTAATACTTTATAAAAATGTAGATTTATATAACTTTAGCTAGAACTTATTATCCAAATAATTTATTTTTTATAATTATATTGAATAATATATATTTTATACCATTTTAGACTTTTAAGTAAATATTTTTAATTATTTTCATAAAGATATTTTTAGTCGTTAGATATTCAAAAAATTATTTAACAATTTAATATTTCAAAATTTATGGTAGTTCCCAATAATATCAATAATATTGAAATAACTCTCTTATAGCTATCGCTAATTTCCTTTTCATCCCTATTTTCACCAGTTTGTGATAAGGCTGTTCTATAGTTATCAAATAAAATTCCTGTAAAAATTGCTGTTACAAATAAATATATTACATTTGCTCCCTTAGGCTCTTCTGTTAAATCTTGTAATGTATCAGCATAATTAGTAGAATTTAATTGATCCGTTATTTTTACCTTTTGCCATTCAAGATATAATATATTAAGTATAGAAGCATATATAATTAAACAAATTCCAAATTCTGATAAATTACTAATTCCTAGTTGTTTTATTAATTCATATTTTTCTTCTTCTGTATTAGTTGCGCTACCATTTGAATTAAAATTACTTTTATTCTTACTATCAGTTCTAGTTGTTTTATTTTTTTTACACCTTTTCATAAATTCAACTTTAAAATTGCTTTTCTATAATATGATATTCTAATAAAAATATACAGTTCCCTATAGTTTTTTCTTCTTCTTTTGTTCTTAATATTATTTTGTAATATGATTGAAATATAGACTTTTTTAATATTAGCTGTTTTTATAACTTTAACTTTTTTATTATAATATAATTATAAATTTGATTTTTCTTAATAAATTTATCACTTTGGAATTGTTTCCAATATTTTTTTGATAAATTATCATTTTTACCGTTGTAAATATTTTACATAACGCATATAATATTAATACGCAAGGGAATTTTTAGGAGGTTTTTTCTATGGTAGATAAGTATATTAACGTAAAAGATTCATTTCAAATTTTTTTAGCTGAAAGAAATATACCTGATCCAGATGAGATGCTAGGTAAAGCTTTAAAATACTTAAAAGATAAAGGTCAAGAGGTTTCATTTAAAGGTTTTGATATAAATAATACGCCTATTGTTGAAATAGATAACGTACTATATAAATTTGATAAATGCTTTGGTCTTTGGCAATCAGCTAAATTCACTAAAATTCAAGGAGATTTTTCAGATTCTCTTATAACTAATAAGAAATCAAAAATTGAAAGCTTTTATTCTTAAATATATAGTAAAGGCGCACATTAAGTGCGCCTTAATATTTTAATTATTTATTGGCATTATCTTTTTTGTTTGTCTCATATTCTTTTTGCTTTATTATATTTTTAGGTTTAGCTGCCGGTTTTGGAGGCAACTTTTTTATAAAATTTCCTCCCACCCTTAAATCTTTCTTATTATTTGAAACCATAAGTACCTCATCTGTTAATGTTATTGCTTTCTTAGGGCAAAAATCTTTACATAATCCACAAAATGTACATGAAGTCAAATCAAAATTCATTTTTATCTCTTGTCCACCTTCTACTGATTTTATTTCTTTAGTTATTGCCTCAGCTGCACATACTCTAATACATATTCCACATCCAATACACGCATTTGAGTCAAAAGAAAGCTTTCCTCTATAATTCTTAGCTCCCTTTACCTCATCAATTGGATTTTCATCTGTCAATATAGGCTTAAATATATTAGATATTCCTTCTAAAAAGTAAGGAATTTTAAACATAATTTTCATCCTCTCTCTTTTTATTCAATATTTTAACTGCTTCTAATATTCCCTTTGCTATAGCCTCTGGCTTTGGTGCGCACCCTGCTACTGTTACATCAACCTTTGTCCATTTATCTAAAGGACCATCAACTGAATAACTTCCTTTAAAAACATTACAGGACGCTGGGCATGAACCAATTGATACGACGACCTTAGGTTCTGGCACTTGAGATAATACTCTTAACATTCTATCTCTTGATTGAACTGTTACTGGTCCCGTTACAACAACTATATCTGCATGTCTTGGTGAACCTGCAAGTTTAACTCCAAATCTTTCAATATCATATCTAGGTCCAAGTAATGCTAAAAGTTCAATGTCACATCCATTGCAAGAACCTGTATTTACATGATATATCCAAGGAGATCTTTTTCTTCCTTTTTCAACTATTGACATTTATATACCTCCCTATAGATTCAAGCTTACTAAAACATAGCTTAATAAAGATAAAGTTGTTGGTATTGTCCAATAGAACTTAAACATTTGATTGGTTTTGTATCTTCCCATAAGTCCTCTAACTATTGATAAAAATACTATAGATATAACTATTACTAAAACTATTAATATTAATGTATTAAGCAATATATCAATGTCTCTATTACCTGTAGTTACACCTATTCCCCCTAAAAATAATACTACGAACAATGCACTCATAACATAAACTTTTATACTATGAGTAAGCTTAAATAACCCTAAATGCAATCCACTATATTCAGCTAATGGACCTTCACAAATCTCTGTTTCAGCCTCTGACACATCAAAAGGTGATATTCCAATTTTAGCTGGCAATATCATTAAAAATGCAATTGCTGCTGGAAGTAAGGATATTGTAAATAAGAAGCTTCCATTTCCATGTTGTGCACTAGCTATTGCTAATAAAGAATATGTTGTTCCTTCTTCTAATATCATTCCAGCTTTTTTACAAACAGCAAGTATTGATGTTACTAAAGGTAACTCATATGCCACCATTGCTACAACCTCTCTTGATATACCAATAGATGCAAATGGTGATGCTGATGCCATACCTCCAACTATCATTGCTACTGATGGTATAATTAATAAATAAATTATTACAACTATATCAGCTGTACCACCAAAAAGTGACCAATTATATATAGGAAATAATACTGGTATTATACAAATACTGACTAATGCTATTATCGGAGCCAAAGTAAACAATCTTTCATTTGCATTTCTTGGAATTATAGTATCTTTTCCTAAAAGCTTTGCAAAATCATAAAATGGTTGTGTAATTTTAGGTCCTCTTCTTCGTTGCATTCTAGCTACTATCTTTCTATCTAATCCTGATAAAAATAATCCCACAAGCACCGTAAAAATGAATCCTGGGAATATAAATAAATATATCAACTTGCTTAAATACTCCATATTCCCACCTCCTACAAAAATGTAATTGTAATTATTGATACTATTACCAAGGTTGCTACTATCCATAAAGAATAATCATTAACACTACCACTATGAACCTTCTGTATTATATTAAAATATCTTCTTAATTGATATTTCATTCCCCAGAATAAATCATTAGTACCTACTTTTACCTCTTCTCCCTTTTCTCCTCCAACATAAATATCATATTTACATGCTGAATTTAAAGTTACTTGTGAATAGTTTACACTATTACCTTTGTGATTCTTATATTTTTTAAATATACTCATGTCAAATTCATTATCTGACTTTTCATGTATTTCTTCCCCTGAATTATCACCTTTAAAAATAACAAATACTAAAACAGCAAGTAATAATATTACAAATAATATTAAAAAATTGCTTGGATTATATATGCCTTTTGTTAGAAATTCAACATTATTAATATCATCAAAAGCAAATATTGAATCATAAGCATTTCCTAAACTTGAAGATACATACCCATTTAAGTTATATATACTTTTAATTACTGGAATTAATACATTATTAACTATTGCCTCTGGAAATAATCCAAATATCACTGTGCCTAGTGATAACATTCCCATTGGAATTTTCATTGAGGTTGGAATATCTTCTATATTTTTATATTCTTCATTTATAGGACCAAAAAACACTGAATGCCCTACTTTTATAAATGATGCTAGAGTAAGAGCTGAAACCACAACTGCTATTATAGATACTATTCCTAATGAACCTGTAAATCCTGCTTCATATATCATCCATTTTGATGCAAAACCATTAAAAGGTGGAATTCCACTAATTCCTGCTGCTCCAAATAAAAACATTGCCATAGTAAATGGCATCCTTTTACCTAACCCTGAAACTGACTCTAAATCTGTAGTTCCAGTAGTATAAAGTACAGCTCCTGCAGTTAAAAATAATAACCCCTTAAATATGGCGTGATTAATCATATGATAAGTTCCACCAGTCATTGCTAAAATACTTATTTCTCCACTTTCTACTATTGCAATACCTAAAGCTGTTATAATATATCCTATTTGAGAAACTGAATGAAACGCTAGTAACCTTTTAAAATCATGTTGTAATAATGCCATAGATACTCCTATTACCATTGTTATAACACCCCAAACTAATAATAAATATCCTACCGGTTTATTTGATGCTAATCCAAAAATCATAAATACTAATCTTATAATTGCATATACTCCAGTCTTACTCATTACCCCTGATAGTATCATTGAAATTGATGATGGTGCTGCCATATGTGCATCCGTTGGCCATGTATGACATGGAACCATAAATGCCTTAACTGCATATCCAACCATCATAAGTGAAAATGCTACTATTAATATTGGTGTCATGGCTTCCATACTTTTTATAGCTACTGCTATCTCAGCCAAATTTAAAGTCTTTGTTTCACTATATATTAAACAAGTTCCTAGTAAAATTAATGATGATCCTAAAGATCCTGTTACTATATATTTAAATGCTGCTTCTACCGATTTATCCTTATAATTTCTAAATGCAGTTAATGCAATTGCTGCAAATGTCATTATCTCAAGCATTACATACATATTAAATAAATCACCAGTAAATACAAAACCTATCATACTTGCAGTTAATAATAAAAATAATACATAATATTTTTCTAATCCATTATCATGACTCATGTATTTTAAGGAATAAATCACTGATAAAAGAGATGCTCCTGTAATTATTAAAGCTAAAAATATTCCTAATGAGTCTATTTCAAGGCCAATACCAAAAGCATTTCCTCCAATTGGACTCCAATTTCCCATCCAATTTACTATAATTTTTCCCTCAATTAAAATTGGCTTAATCAATAATATTACGCAAAAAAATGATACTGCTGTTCCAATAACTGCAAGTGTTCTCTTTACCTTTATATATTTATCTTTAAATAATCCAAGTACAAATGCTAAAATAAATGGAGCCATTATTGCTATTATCGGAAGATTATTAATAAATTCTGTACTCATCCTCTAATCCTCCTTATATCGTCACTTTCTATACTGTTATAATATTTTTGTATTTTAATTACGATAGATAATGCAAGTGCTGTAACACATGCTCCAATTACTATGGATGTAAGAGTTAAAGCCTGAGGAATAGGATCTACAAAATAAGTGCTATTATCACTAAATATTGGTGCTGTACCATTAGTTCTAAAGCCGATTGAAATTAACAACAAATTAATTCCTGAATCTAAAATTCCCATTCCAATAACTATCTTTATTAAATTTTTCTTTAAAACAATTATTGCAAGTCCAATTACAATTAAAAGAAAAGCTCCAATATAATTTATTGTCATCTATTCCTCCCCCTTACTTTTTAAATTAGTTATCATAATTAATATTAAAAAGGAAATTCCCGCAAAAACTTTAAAACCTACAGCAAAATTCATTAAAAATATACTTCCTGATGAGAATAAATCCCCTGGAGTACCCTTTTCAAGAACATTTCCAAAAAACACACCTGAGCCTATTAGTCCTATAAATGCTAGTATTATAAATCCTAATGCTCCAATATCCTCTGCAATTTTAAATGTATTTGCTGCTATTCCTTTATTTACTCCCTTAAATCCATATCCAATATAAATAATAGCTATAGCACCAGCTATTAAAACTCCACCTTGGAATCCTCCCCCAGGTGATAGATGGCCATGAATTATAATATATAATCCTAACGTAAGCAAAATTGGTAATACTAAGTTTGTACAAGATATTAAGATAGAATCTCTTCTCTTTTTCATACTATTTCTCCTCCTTTGCTTTCTTTTCTGGCCTTAAAACTGCTGCAACTCCACAAATTGCAGTAAATAATACTATAGCTTCTCCTAAAGTATCATATCCCCTAAAATCAAATACTATTGCTGTAACAGAATTTATTGCTCCTGTTTCCTTAATAGTCTCACCTATTATTATTTCAGATGCATCTCCAAACACTTCTGGTTTTAAGCCCATTTTAAAACCTAAAAAAGTAAAAATCACAAGAAGTAAAAAAAGAATTAAATAAGTTATCTTTTTTTTCATTTCTTTTCCTCCTTAATCTTTTTTGTCTTAACTTTATTTAAAGTTATTATAAAGATTACTGGAGTTAATATAGCTCCAACTGCTGCCTCTGCTAAAGCAACATCTGGTGCTTTTAGTAATAAAAACTCTAAAGCTAAAAATCCCCCTAAAACTGCCATAGCAATAATACACTGAAGTATATCATCTAGGAAAAACACACAAAATGCAGATGCAACTAATCCAACTATTATTAAGGTATTTAATACACTAAAACTACTCATTTATGTCCCTCCCATAATGATCGAACTTTGTTTTTTCATAAAGTCCCGCCTTAATTCTATATGCAGCTCTTGCCATGGCATGGGCACCTACTGGATTACTTATAAGTAAAAATAGTACCATTATCAAAGCCTTTACTCCTAATGAAGTATTATCATTTCCAAAACCATATATACTACAGGCTAATGCTATTGGCATTGCTCCCATTGTAGCTATGTTTGTTGCACTTTGTAACCTACAAAAAGTATCAGGCATTCTAATTACGCCAACAACACCGGCAAAAAGAAAAAAAATCCCTAAAACAAGTAGCAAACATACTACTATCTCTAATATAGACATTATAATTCCCCCTCTAAATACTTAGAAATCAATACAGTTCCTATAAATCCTAGGAGAGTTACTATAAGTCCAAGATCTAAATACATTGCCCTATCCTCTACTGCTCCAAATAAAATCATAATTATTCCTAAAATTATATCTATTGAATCAGCAGCTAAAACTCTATCTATTACATTAGGGCCTTTAAATACCCTGTATAATAAAACCAAAGCTAAAAGTGCTAAAATTATTGAAACTATAGTAAATATAGAATTCATATTCATCACCTAAAAAGCCTCCTTACAAAATATTCAAACCTTCCCTTTATAATTTCTGATGCTTCATTAGTATCTTCTGTTTTAGCATCTATCCAATGAATATACATTGCACTTTTGCCTTCCTCTTCATATATATCCATTGTTATAGTTCCAGGTGTCAATGTTATACAATTAGCTAACATTGCTAATCCATAATCTGATTTTAAATCTGTAATTATTTTTACTATTCCTGGATTAATATTTAAATCTGGTGACAATGCTTTTATAGCAACAATAAAATTTGCTTTTATTAGCTCCCATATATAAACGGGAATAAAAATTATTAAATTTATAAATCTAAACTCTTTAAATAACCAAAATCCATCTTCTCGAGCAAAAAATGATTTTGAAAAATAAGCAACCACTACAGCTACTACAGCCCCTACTATTAGTTCTTGATTTCCTAGCTTTAAAATATTAAAATCTTGCATCAAAAATAGAATCCAAAATAAGTATGACAAAATGAAAGTCCCCACAAATGATGTCCATTTTTTCATTCATAATCACCTTCTATATTATATTTTCTTTATTAACCATTCGGCGAATTCCTTAGTCTTGCCTTTTTCTAGCGAATTAACGGTAAAAATTTGTGAATTTGGATTTCTAATAAGTGTTTCTCTCTTTACTTCTGCTTCATTAAACTTGAAGTATTTTATCATATCATATTTAGTAAGAACTAAGGCATCAGCCTTTGAAAACATTAGCGGATATTTAACAACTTTATCATCCCCTTCTGGTATACTTAATAATGCCACCTTTAATACTTCTCCAATATCAAATTCTGCTGGACATACTAAATTACCTATGTTCTCAACTATAATAATGTCCAATTCATCTAAATTAAAATTTTCTATTATATTTTTTATAGACATAGCCTCTATATGACAGGCTCCCTGTGTATTAAGTTGTACAACTGGTATTCCTGCATCTTGCATCTTTTTAGCATCTATAGTACCTTCTATATCTCCCTCTATTACACCAATATTTAAGCCTTTACCTTTAAGCTCTTCTATTAAATTCAATATAAACGTTGTTTTTCCAGCACCTGGTGATCCCATTACATTAATCATTTTCACATTTTTATTATAAAGTTCTTCTTGTACTTCTTTATGGCAATCTTTATTCCATTCTAAAATTTGTCTTACAACTTTTATTTGCATTTATTCAACCTCCATAGTATCTAAATAAAACTCTCGTCCCCTTATAATTTCGTATTTATTACCCTTGCATCTTGGACAAACATAATTATTTTTTCCCAACCTTCCTTTATAGCTACATTTATTACATTTAATTTCTACTGGTATTCTTTCTATATTTATTCTTGTATTCTCAGCAATAGTATCTTTAGCTATAATATTAAAATAATATGATATACAATTTGGTACTAAATCTGTTAATTCACCAACCTTAATATTTATCTCTTTTATTCTTTTAATATTATGCTTTTTACCTTCTTCTAAACATATCTTAAGTAATCCTTGTGTTACTGATAATTCATGCATATTTTTACCTATCCAAACATGAGAAGCATGGATCTATACTTGCTACTATAAGTCCTGCATCTGCAATAGTATTATTTTTTAACATAACTGGAACAGTCATTGCATTTTTAAAGGTTGGTACGTGAATATTAACTCTTCCATTTGTTTGTCCACCATTTGAAACTACATAGTAAGTAACCTCTCCTCTAGGCGCTTCAGTTACAGCCATATATTCTCCTACCGGAACCTTAGGAATTTTATTTCCCAAGTTAATAGGACCATCTGGCATGTTTTTAAGAGCTTGCTCAATTATCTTACAACTCTCTTCAATTTCCATTAATCTTACAACAACTCTTGAAAAAACATCTCCATCATTTGCTATAGCTACATTGAAGTCAAATTCTTCATAACAATTGTATGGCATTGTTTTTCTTACATCAAAGTTAACTCCTGAAGCTCTTCCATGAGGTCCACAAGCTCCATAATTTAATGCATCATCCTTAGTTAATACACCTACCCCCTTAGTTCTTGCTGCTATACTTGAGTCTTTAGAATAAACATTATAAATATTTTTATACTCTCTTCTTAACTCTTCTATCATTTTTATTAAAGTTTCCTTTTGTTCGTTACTTATATCTCTTCTTGATCCACCAATTATGTTCATAGCATAATTTACTCTATTTCCTGATATAACCTCTAACATATCCATTATTTTTTCTCTTGATGCAAAACACATCATGAATAAAGAATCAAATGCTACTATATGAGCTGCTAATCCTAACCATAAATAGTGAGAATGTAGCCTTTCTAATTCACTTAATATTACTCTTATATAGCTTCCTCTCTTAGGAACTTCCATTCCCACAATATTTTCTACTGCTAAACAATAAGTCATAGCATGAGAATGAGAACAAATTCCACATACTCTTTCAACTAAAGTTATTGTTTGAATAGGATTTCTAGTTTCTGTTAATTTTTCTATTCCTCTATGGTTATATCCTATAAAAACTTCAGAATCCTTTATAATCTCCCCTTCAGTAAGAAGCTTAACATGCACCGGTTCTTCTAATGCAGGATGATATGGCCCTAATGGCAAAACGTAACTCAAACTTTTTCCCTCCTTTTAATTATCCTTTAATTTTTTAAGTTCATTTAGAGGCATTATAAGTATTTGTCCTTCACCCTCTTTAAATTCTTCTGGTAAAAATAATCTTCCACTAAATATTAATCCTTCGAACTTTAATGGCATTATTTCTTGTATTTCTTCTTCAAACCATTGTGCACCTTTATATACATTAGTTACTGTTGGTAATACATTTTCTCCCTTTACATGATAATGTCTTCTAACATCATCACACTCTAGGGTATAAACTACTACATTATTTTTCTCCTTATCAACATAACCATTTATAGCTACTAAACGTCCTCCTTTATCCCTAACATGCTGTACTTTTGATACAATATCTTTCTTTTGAATTTCTTCTACTGTAATATTGCCCATATACTCCTCCTTGTATTAGGAAAATTTATTATTTATGTATTTATTTTACATTATCTTACTCTTTATTATACATAAGATTAATATTTATTATAATAAAATATTGGAATTTTTTTCAAAATAATTTCACCTATTTATCCTTCTTTTCATTAATAGTATTTTTTGTTTTATATCTATAACTTTTATGCTATAATGTCTATATAATTTTTGTTAATATAGTATAATTTATAATAAAAGGAGTTTTTGCAATGGGTTTCAAAGATAAAATGACTAAATATTACTCTGATGCATACATGAATAAATATGGAGATAGAATGACAAGTGTTTCTGGTACAGTTTTATCAGTTAAAACAGAAACTAAAAGTTTTCTAGGGATTTTCAATAGATTACATGTTTGGCTAGTTGTTAAGTCTGATGCAGGTAAACAAATAGCTAAATGCGAATATAAGAGAAATAGATGGTTTAAAAAACCAGAATTTATAGATATATCTCAAGGTCACAAAATAATTGTTATGGGAATTAAAGGTGAAAAAGGCAAGGCAAATTCTGAAGTTGTTATGGCTTCAAATATAGCTAACTTAACTACGAGAAAAGATCTTCACCCATTTGATCATAGTCAAATAAAGAAAGCTAGACAACAAGCTACTAGAATGAGAACTAGATAGTTAAAATACAAAAAGAGATTTTGCAAATTGCAAAATCTCTTTTTTATTTTTAATAATTTGGCTAACCTTTATAAGTATATATATTTTACCTAATACTTTATCGAAAGGTTTTCTGAATTAAATAACCCTCACAGTATTACTTTTTATTACAAATATGGTATTATGTTTATAGCAATATTTTATAGGAGTATACATATGAATTTATATAACAAAAATAAATTAACTTTACTGTTATTAATTATATTTTATCTAAAATAGTAAACCATAAAAAAATTTAATTTTCTCTATAATAATAACTCTATAACTTAAAATAACCCTAGCATATTAAATTAATAATATACTAGAGTTTTTATTATTTACATTATAGTAACTTTCTAAAACTTATGTGAAAATATTTTTCAACTTTTTTATTATTAAGTTAAGCTCTGATAGTAATTATTTACAGTTTTCACATTTAAAATCTTTACCACTTTCATATACTGTTCCACTATTTATTATCTTACTTCTTGATAATGATCTACAAGTATTTTTAGTGTGATAAGTTTTTCCATTTGGAGTCCAGAAAACTAACTCTTCACTAACTAAATTTAATATATCATCTAAATTATTAGCTTCTTCATCTACTTCTTCACTTGATTTGTCTATTTCTTTTATCTCTTCATTTGTATCTTCTATAATTTCTTTACTTTCTATACTTTCTTCAGAATTATTAGATACTTCCTTTAAATTACCTTCAAATGAATTATTAATATTAGTATTTATAACTTCTTCTATATCTTTTGTAGTATCTATTCTTATATCTTCATCTATATTTTCTTCTTCATTTACATTATTTTCTTCAATTATATTTTCTTCTTCTATAACTTCTATATCTTGTTCAATTTTAGTAATTGCTACCTCATTTAATACTTCTTTATTAAAATCAACAATATTTTCATAACCATTGTCTTTTATAGAGATTACTTTATTTCTCTCATCTTTTAATATATTATCAGATTTTATTTTACTATCTTCTTTAACCCACTTTTTAAAAATAGATAAAGGTAAGCTTTCTATAACAGTTACACATACATCTCTTCTTATAAAATCACTTTTAAATATATATATAATACAACCAACTACTAATATTGCTATTGCTATTTCAATCATCTTTATTTACATCCTCTTTATATTAATTTATTTAAACTAATATTGATTATACTATTAATAATATATATAAATAAAGTACTATTATAAATATTATTACTCTATTAAGTTAAATTTTTATAATAATTTAACTTAATTAACATTTCTTTCACCATGAAAGCTTTTACAGTTTCTATACCTTCAATGGATTCTACTAAATAAGAAGTTAGTCTTGCATTATCTTCCATAACATTTCTATTTACATCTTCAAGTGACTTTTTAAATATAAATACTAATCCTAAATATAAAACTATTGGAATAAAACATACAAAAATAAAGTTAAACTTTGCATATAAAGAATAACTCCACCTACAATAGCCATGTTAATGGTGGTGGCTTCTGTGACGATCTGAGATATTGGACTGGTAGCTTAATTGGTGGTGGATTACGAGGTACCGTTAATAAAATTGGAAATATATATACTCAAAACTATTATGGAATTTCTTATTCTGAGTATTGTAAACTAGTTGGTATTAAATTCTAATTTGGAGGTGTATTATTAATAATATGACTGAATTAAAAAATGAAGAATTATACTTAATTAATAAAGAGAACATATTAGCTATTAAATTTTATATCTCCACAGTCTAATATAGTAATTGAGATATTTCAGCGTCTTCTATTATTGCTTTCAATCTTCTGTTATTTTTTTAATAGGTTTAAATATAATGTTTAACCTTATTAATCACTATAGCTGATATTTATTTATCTATAAGTCTAACATAATTTAATTTAAGTTAATACTCTTCTTAAATAGAAGGCGCCAAAATTTAAGGAGATTATTATAAATATATAAAATAAAGTTGAAGATTTTAATTAGTGAAATGACTTTAAATGCTAATTTTTTAGCTATTGAAAATGATGATTTAGATTTAACTTGTACCTATATCAAGGATATAAACAAAATATACTTAAAAATAAAAAGCTGATTTCTGTATTGAACAGTAATCAGCTTTTTATCAATCTACTATAAATTATTTGACTTTAAAACTAATCCAAATATACCTTTTATTTTATATGCTTAAGAAACTAGATAATTACTAAAATACTACTAATTCAGTTTCATTAATTGCTTTTTCTACCATAGCCTCTACATCTAAAACTGACTCAGCTTTTCTCATAGCCTCTAATTGTGGTTTAGTCTTTGGATGCTTTGGTACAAATATTGTACAACAATCTTCATATGGTAAAATTGAAGTTTCATATGTTCCTATTTCCTTAGCGATATCCATAATATCACCTTTATCCATTGCAATTAATGGTCTAAATACTGGTCTATCTGCACAATCAGTACTTACTATTAATCCTTCCATAGTTTGGCTTGCAACTTGCCCTATGCTTTCTCCACTTGAAATTGATTGTACTCCATATTTTTCAGCTAAAACACAAGCACATCTCATCATAAATCTTCTCATTAATATAGTTAATTCATCTTGTCTACACTTTTCCATTATGTCTAATTGAATTTCTGTAAATGGTACTATGTATAAATTAACTCTTTCTGTGTAGTTTGAAAGTATTTTAGCTAACTCTTTAACCTTATCTTTAGCTCTTTCTGAAGTATATGGATGACTATGGTAATATACACAGTTAAGTTCTACACCTCTTCTAGCCATTAAATATCCTGCAACCGGAGAGTCTATTCCACCTGATAACATAAGCATTGTACTACCATTCATTCCATATGGTAATCCTCCAACACCTTTTATTTTATCCTTGCTTGTAAATACATATGCTTTTTCTCTAATTTCAATATTTACTAAGCATTCTGGATTCTTAACATCAACTTCTAATCCACCTCCAAAATGATGAAGTACATATCCTCCTACATCTCTAGAAGTTTCAATAGAATTTAATTGGAACTTTTTATTTGCTCTATTTGTTTCTATTTTAAATGTCTTTGGATTAGCTTCTTTTACTTTTCTTAAAGCTTCTTCTTTTATTGCAGTTAAATCTCTTTCCACTTCAGTAACTATACATACTTCAGACACTCCAAAAACCTTTCTTACTCTCTCTACAGCAGCATCTATATCTTCTGCTTTTATAAATCCTCTTCCTTGGTCAGTAACATATTCAAATTGTAAACCTGAAAGCTTTTTTTCTATATTTTCTTTTAATTTTCTTTCAAACTTTCCTCTATTTAATCCCTTTAGAAATATTTCTGAAGCATATTTAACTAATATTAACTTATTACTCATCTTTTTACTCTCCTTAAAAACATCAATGACTTTTTCAGTACATCAATTGTATAATCTACTTCTTCCTTCGTATTTTCATATGAGAAAGAAAATCTTATAGCCGATTCTATTTCTCTATTATTCAATCCTAAAGCCTTTATTACATAACTTCCATGAGCTGCACTACTTTTAGATGTACATGCAGAACCAGTAGCAACATATATTCCTGATTCCTCTAACAAATGCAATAATACTTCTGCTCTTACTCCTAAGAAAGATACATTTAAAATATATGGGCTAAACCCTTCTATCCCACTATTGATTCTAATATCTTTTATTTCCTTTAATCTTTCAATAAAATAAGATTTAAGCTCTGAAACCTGTCTATATCTTTTATCCATATTTTCAAAAGTAATTTTTGCAGCTTTTTCAAAGCCAATTATTCCAGGAAGGTTTTCTGTTCCTGCTCTAAATCCTCTTTCCTGACTACCGCCTGAAATAAGTGAATTTAATATTATTCCTTTCTTTATGTAAACTAATCCAACTCCCTTAGGACCATGAATTTTATGTGATGCAACTGTTAAAAAATCTATTTTATCCTTATTAACATCGATAGGTAATTTACCATATCCTTGAACAGCATCTACATGGAATTTTGCTCTAGAACTTCTTTTCTTTATTAGATTTCCTATAGCCTCAAGATCTTGTATAGATCCCATTTCATTATTCACATACATTATTGATACTAAAACAGTATCTTTACATATAGCCTCTTCTAAATCTTCTAATGAAATTTTTCCATCACTATCTACATCTAAATATGTAATTTTAACACCTTTTTCTTCTAATTCTTTACATGTGTTAATTATTGAATGATGCTCAAAGCTAGTTGTTATAAGGTGATGACCTGGTTTTAATAATCCCTTTAAAACAAGATTATTTCCTTCACTTCCGCCAGATGTGAAGTAAATCTCATCCTTATTACACTTAATAGTAGATGCAAAATACTCTCTAGCTTCATTTAACCTTTTCTCACAATTCATTCCTATCTTATGTAAAGATGATGGATTTCCAAAATATTCCTTCATGCCATTACTTACTTCTTCTATTACTTCATTATAAGGCATTGTAGTAGCACTATTATCAAAATAAATATTCAATAACACTCACTCCTTTCTCTTAGTATTTACATCATAAGTGAAATTTACAATTTTAATTTTGCAAATTAAGTTCAATTTTGACATAAAAAATTCTTTTATATTAATTTAAAATTCTACCATTTCCTTTAGAATAAGTAAACCATTTATAAAATAAAATCTAGTATTCCTATCATTTTTCTATGAATTAATATAAATTTATAGAAAAAACTAGGAAGTTTGTTAATAAAATGATAACAAACTTCCTAGTTTTTATTCCATTGCAATAAATTCAACCTTTTCAACAAATTCTAATTCTTTTAAGCTTTCCAACATTTTTCTTAATTCAATTTTCATTGTGGATATATCAATAGTTAAACTTAAATTTGCTAAATTATTAATTGGAATACCTTGATCAATAGTTAAAATATTTCCACCTTCTTCAGAAATAAGGTTTAATATATTAGAAAGTACACCTTTTTTATGTGCGATTATCATATTAAAAGTGGCTTTCCTTCCATTAGACATTTGTGAAAACTCAAACACATAATCTTTGTACTTATAATAAACACTTCTACTTATTCCCACTAATTTAGTAGCTTCAGTAATTTCCTTTACCTTACCTTCTTGCAAGATTTTTTTTGTATTAATCACCTTTTCAAATATCTCTGGCAAAACCTTTTTATCAATAACTAAATAATTACTGTTCATATTATTCACCTTTCAAAATTTTTGCCCCATGTTTATCTATTTTTAACTCTTTAATATCCCAATTAATATTTTGTTCTTTCATAAATATTATAAAATCATTTACAAATTCTATGTTATCTTTATCTACTATTGCCATTAACGTTGGTCCTGCACCACTTAAAAAACAACTAAATGCTCCAAGTTCTAATGATTTATTATAAACTTCATCAAAATTATCAATAAGCTTACTTCTAAACCTTTCATGAATTCTATCCTTAGTAGCTTCTCTTAACAAAGTATAGTTTCCATTTGAAAAACACGATATTAATAGGGCAGCCCTCCCTACATTATAAATACAGTCTTTAAATGAAATCTCTTTAGGTAATATAGCTCTAGCCTTTTCAGTTGAAAGCTTAAATCTTGGAATTAATGCTACAAACTTAACTCCATCCTTAACTTCTACACAGTTATATACTGGCTTTTTATTATCTACCATTACAGTAGAAATTAATCCTCCGAAAATAGCTGGACATACATTATCAGGATGTCCTTCAACTTCAACTGCTAAACTTAATATCTCATCTTTGTTTATTTTTTTATTCATTAACGCAAAAGCCCCTACGAGTCCTGCTACTATACAACTTGAGCTTGAACCTAATCCTCTTGATATTGGGATATCCTGCTTTATTATTTTAATCCTTATACCATTAAATTTAAAGTCATATTTATCAAAAACTTTCTTTATGGCCATAAAAATGATATTATCTTCATTTTGAAATTCTTCTTCAAACCCTTCAAAGAATAGCCCCTTATTCTCTTTAAGTTCAAATTCATATTCATTATATATATTTAAGGCAATTCCCAACGAATCAAAGCCAGGCCCCAAGTTGGCTGATGTCGCTGGTACTCTTACCTTAATCATTTTTAGTTCTCCTTAAAAAATCAAGTAAACTATCTGTCATTTTATCCTTATCACATACCTCATTATGAAGTACTTCTTTTTTATCTAAGTTCCTTAGATTATTAGGTATATTAGTGTTGGTATTATCCCTTAATATATTTAATATTTCAAAATCATTTTTTCCACTAATATTTATTCCTAAAGCATTACAAATACTTCTTGGAAATTTATACGGACTCGCCGTTGATGCAATTAATGCCTGTCTATAATCTGAAGTTTCCTTTCTATACTTATCTAATACTACATAGCCCACTGCAGTATGTGTATCCATTAAATATCCTTCATTATCATATACATACTTAATAGCTTCATAAATTTCATCAATATTAGCGTAATTTCCATAAAAATCTTTTAAAAACTCTTTAGCATTTTTAGAGATTGAATATATCCCCTTTAAATTCAATTTCTCCATAAGCTTTCTAGTTTCTAATGAATCCCTGTTATTAGCCTCAAATAATAATCTTTCTAAATTTGATGAAATTAAAATATCCATTGATGGTGATTCTGTTAGTATTAACTTTCTTCTTCTATCATATACTCCAGTATTTAAGAAATCTGTTAATACGTTATTTTCATTTGAAGAGCATATTAGCTTTCCTATTGGTAGCCCCATTTTTTTCCCATAGTATGCTGCTAATATATTCCCAAAGTTCCCCGTTGGAACAACTATATTTATCTTATCGCCCTCTTTTATTTTTTGCTTATTAATCAAATCAAAATATCCATAAAAGTAATAAACAATTTGTGGTATCAACCTTCCAATATTAATTGAATTTGCTGAAGATAATAAAAATCCCTCTTCTTTTAATTTTTTCTTTAATTCGCTGTCTCCAAATATTGATTTAACACCACTTTGTGCATTATCAAAATTGCCCCTAATCCCGATTACTTTTACATTATTTCCCTCTTGTGTTACCATTTGCTTTTGCTGAATTTTACTTACCCCTTTTTCGGGGTAATAGACTACAACTTTAAATCCATCTACATTGCTAAACCCCTGCAATGCAGCTTTTCCTGTGTCTCCAGAAGTTGCAGTTAATATTACTATATCTTCATCTATCTTTTCTTTTTCCTTTGCAGCCTTCATTATTTGCGGTAAAAATAAAAGTGCTGCATCCTTAAACGCTGATGTAGGTCCATGAAATAATTCTAAAAAATTCTTTTCTTCCTTAACAAAGAATTTATTTTTATAGGCATTCTCTATTGCTTCTTTTAAACTTTCATCACCAATATCATCAAAAAATTCTCCAATTATTTCATATGCTAAATCTTCATAAGAAAGCCCCATTTTCTTTTTCAAACTATCATATAATTTTGGAAACCCTATTGGAACATATAATCCTCCATCATCAGCAATGCCCTTTATAATTGCTTCAGAAGATGAAATAGCTTCCCCATTTCCTCTAGTGCTTATAAATTTCATTTTACACCTCCAATAGCTTTATTTATTTTTCATCTCTCTGTGTTATATTTGTATTTTAAGCAATAATTACCATAAAAGAATTTTACCATGTATTTCTATAAAATACAAGTGTTTTTTTATTGTAAACATTTAGATTTGAACTTTTTATTAAAAATAGGCTATCCTTGATTTGATATGCTTCCCTTATAGTAGATAGTTAAAATAATAAAAACTGTTACTATGATGAGGACATATCAATTAGAATAGCCTATTTTGTTTACTTTTTAGACTTTATAAGAAGATATACACTATTTATTAAGAAAATTATTCCTGAGAAGAATATTACTAATAACCATTGTCCTAAATTTAAAGCAACTGTATTAAATATTCCCTTTAAAAACGGAATATATAATATACAACATATCATAGTAATTGAAACTAATACTGCTCCTAACAAATATATATTTGATAATACATTTATTTCAAATATAGAATGTCTTTCTGATCTACATTCAAATACATGTAAAAGTTGAGACATAACCAATGTGCATAATGCAATAGTTCTACAAGTTGCTAAATCCATTCCATAATACCTTCCTACCATAAAAGATAATAAGGTACAAATTCCAATTAGACATCCTCTAACAATAATTTTTTCCCAAAGTCCTCTTGCAAATATTCCCTCATTCTTTTCTCTAGGTGCCTGTCTCATTATATCTTTATCTGCAGGGTCAATTCCTAATGCAATAGCTGGTAATCCATCAGTAGCTAAATTTACAAATAAAATTTGTATTGGTGTAAGTGGATTTGGTAAATAAAATAATGATGCTAAAAACATCGTTAAAACTTCACCTAAATTACAAGATAATAAGTATCTAATAAACTTTCTTATGTTATCATAGATAATTCTTCCTTCTTCAACAGCAGATACTATTGTGGCAAAATTATCATCCATTAAAACCATTGATGCAGCTTCCTTAGTAACATCTGTTCCTGATATGCCCATAGCAACACCTATATCAGCTTCTTTTATTGCAGGAGCATCATTAACACCATCACCAGTCATTGCAACTATGTTATTATTCTTTTTAAAAGCTCTCACTATTCTTAACTTATGATTTGGAGATACCCTTGCAAATACCCTTAATTTCTCAACTCTCTTTACTAACTCTTCATCAGACATCTTTTCTAATTCATCACCTGTAATAGCTTGATCATCTGTAGTACAAATATTAATACTCTTGGCAATTGCTAATGCAGTATTTTTGTGATCACCTGTTATCATTATAGGTTTAATTCCTGCCATTTTACACTTTAATACAGCATCTTTAACTTCTATTCTAGGAGGATCCATACTTCCTGCAACTCCTAAGAATATTAAATTTTCTTCCACAGAATCATTTTTAACTAAATGTTCCTCTTTATAAGCTGCAGCTATACATCTTAAAGCTCTATTTGACATAGATTCAATATAATTATAAATTTGCTTTTTCTTTTGAGCTGTAAGAGGCTTTATTTTGCCATTTTCTAATACTGCACTACATCTCTCTAATACCCTTTCTGGAGCACCTTTCATATAACAAGTTTCTTTACCATTTACCTTCATTATTACAGTCATCATTTTTCTAGTAGAGTCAAATGGTATTTCAAATAACCTATTAGCCTTTGCAATAAAATCTTCTGCTTCTTTTGTTTCTTTAAAAAATACTTTAACTAAAGCTGTTTCTGTAGGATCTCCCATAACAGCTTTATCAATATTCTTAATATCATAGTTATAATTTGTATCATTACAGTATACAAACGCTTCTTTTAGCTTTTCACAATCATATAAATTTTCCTTATCTAATTCATAAATTTTCCCATTTGTTAAAATTTCTTTTACTGTCATTTTATTTTGAGTCAAAGTTCCTGTTTTATCCGAACAAATTACAGAAGTGCATCCTAAAGTTTCAACTGCTGGCAACTTTCTAATTAATGCATTTCTCTTAAGCATTCTACTTACACCTAATGCTAATGCAACAGTAACTATAGCAGCTAAGCCTTCTGGTATCGCAGCAACAGCTAATGATACACCTAAAAGAAACATTTCAGTAATATTATTTCCTCTTAATATTCCAAGAACTGTAACAATAATACATACTATAATACAAACTACAACTAATATTTTACCTAAAGAATCTAGTCTTTCCCTTAAAGGTGACTTTTCCTCTTCTATGTTATCTAAAAGATTTGCTATTTTCCCCATTTCAGTTTCCATACCAATGGAATCAACTACTAACAATCCTCTACCCTTTAAAACTATTGTACCCATGTACCCTTCATTTTTTCCTTTGTTTGTATCTTTAGATATACCTACAGATTCTCCTGTTAATAATGATTCATCTACTACCATATTTGCAGCATCAATAAAGGTTCCATCTGCTGGAATTCTATCCCCAGCTTCTAATATTACAACATCACCTTTTGTTAATTCTCTTGAATTTATCACTTTAATATTTCCATCTCTTATAGCTTTACAAGTTGGTGCTGCCATTTCCTGTAACGCTTCTAGTGATTTCTCTGTTCTAAATTCTTGTACAAAACCTAATATTGCATTTACAATTACTATAATAAGTATTGTTATTGCATCTGCCTTATCTCCAATAAATCCTGATATAATAGTTGCACCTATTAATACCCATACTAAGAAATCATTGAATTGAGATAAGAAAATCAAAACCGGTGACTTTTTCTTTTTATGTTTAAGTTCATTTAGACCATAGGTTTTAATTCTTTTTTCTGCTTCTCTAGTACTTAACCCCCTACTAAATTCTTTTTCTTGTATCACTCTTTCTCCTCCTCATCAAGAACTCTTGTATATATATATTAATGTTTATGTAATACTATGATAATTAAGTTAAATTTCTATTTATTATACTTTACATTTTTATTTACAAATTTCATTTACAAATATAGAATAGTAGTATGCGAAAATATGTATAAGGCCATTAAGATACTACTCTTTAAATAGTACTTTACTACCTTAAAGAGTTGAGAAGTTGTCTTTGATAACATATAAATTAATTGCTTTATTTATCTAAATATACTAAGGAGGTCATATTGCATGAAAGATATAATTTATGTAACTGGGCATAAAAACCCTGATTCAGACTCAATATGTGCAGCTTATGCATATGCTGAATTCAAAAATAAAATTGGTGAAACTGAAACTGTTGCTTGCAGACTTGGTGATGTAAATCAAGAAACTCAATTTATACTAGATTATTTTGATGCAGAAGCACCAAAATTCTTAAACACAGTTAAACTTAAAGTAGAAGACTTACAATTTGATAATATAAATCCAGTTTCTCCTGATATTTCATTAAAAACAGCTTGGACAATTATGAGAGAGAAAAACATAAAAACTTTACCTGTAGGTGATGAAAATAATCATTTATTAGGAGTATTAGCTGTTGCTAACCTTACTTCTTGCTACATGGATATTTGGGATAACAGAATCTTATCAAAAAGTAATACAACTTTAGATAACATAATTGATACTTTATCTGCTAAAATCTGTTATGTAAATGAAGATATAAAATTCTTCCCTGGTAAAATTGCAGTTACAGCTATGCAACCTGACACTATGACTGAGCATATAGAAGAAGGCGACATTGCTATAGTTGGTGATAGAGAAGAGGCTCAAGCTGCATTAATAAACCTTAATGTTTCATTAATGATCGTTACTGGTGGATATGCTCCATCTGAAAAAATAATAAACTTAGCTAAAGAACATGGTGTTACTATAATAGTTACTCAACATGATTCATTTACAGCTTCAAGACTTATCGTTCAAAGTATCCCTGTAGGATATGTAATGGTTAAAGAAAATATAGTTTCTTTCAGAACTGATGATTTAGTTGATGACATAAAAAAAGTTATGTCTGAAACTAGATTTAGAAGCTATCCTGTTTTAGATGAAAACGGAAGAGTTGTTGGTACTGTTTCTAGATACCACTTAATTTCTAACCATAAGAAAAAAGTTATCCAAGTTGACCATAATGAAAGAGGTCAATCTGTTGATGGCTTAGAAGATGCTGAAGTATTAGAAATCATCGACCACCACAGAGTTGCTGATATTCAAACTAATAATCCAATTTACTTCAGAAATGAACCAGTTGGAAGTACTTCAACAATAGTTGCTAAATGCTTCTTTGAAAGTGGAATTAGACCTTCAAGAAAAGCTGCAGGACTTCTTTGTGGAGCAATAATCTCTGATACATTATTATTCAGAAGCCCAACTTGCACTCCACAAGATCAATATATCTGCAAAAAGCTTGCTGAAATTGCTGGTATAAACATAGAAGAATTTGCAAAAGAAATGTTTAAGGCTGGTACTTCACTAAAAGGTAAAACTGTTGAACAAATATTCAACACTGACTTCAAACCATTTACTATTGAAGGTACTAAAGTAGGTATTTCTCAAGTTAATACAATGGATATTGA
The DNA here is from genome assembly GCF_934754925.1 of uncultured Clostridium sp. GTDB lineage: Bacteria > Bacillota > Clostridia > Clostridiales > Clostridiaceae > Clostridium. Next base: position 38,586 of record NZ_CAKVJA010000003.1, read on the forward strand.
AGGATTTATGCCTTTAAAGGAAGAGATGTTAAATTACATGGATCAAAAAGCTAAAGAAGCTGGCTTAGAAATGGTTATGTTATTATTAACTGATATACTAAACGAAGGTTCTGAGATATTAGTTACAGGTGCTAAACCTGAGATAGTTGAAAAAGCATTTAAGATTACTTTAAAAGATAAAGGTGCATTCCTTCCTGGAGTTCTTTCTAGAAAGAAACAAGTTGTACCTCCAATAACTAATGCTATAACATCTTAATATAAAAATGAGTGTATCATTAAGATACACTCATTTTTGTTTCTTCTTAATTGTCAATTACAATACCAAGTTTAGCCGAAATTATTGTATTTAACTTATTTATTGAAAATGTTAATGTCATTATTTGCTTTTCTAAGCGTATTAATAAATATGCACTAATAGCTACTGGAAAACCAACATTAGCAATTAAATTAATAAGTTCGCTTATCTCCATAAACTTACCCCCTAAAATAATTATTACACTTAATATATATCCAGTAACTAACACTTTTTTATTTTAATTTTTTATTTTTTTAATTTTACACTAGTACTTTTCTATAATTTTCTTAATATCTTCAATTATACTTCTATGATTTAATACTGCTATATCTAGTTTTAAAATTTTACACCACATTTGAATAATATATCCTAATCCAATTGCTGTTATTATAGTACCAATCCCTACATAACCACCTAATAACCAACCACAAATTAGAGCACATACTTCAATAGTTGTTCTTATTACCTTTACTGGCTTTTTAGTAATTCTAGTTAATGCAGTCATCAAGCCATCTCTAGGCCCACACCCTAATTCACAACTTAAATAGATGCATGTTCCTAGCCCCATAAAAACCATTCCAATTACTAGCATTACTATTCCTATAAATAAATTATCTACAAGAGAAATAATATTCATCATTGTTATTAAGTCAATAAATATACCTATAAAAATAGTATTTAATATAGTTCCTATTCCAATTTTCACACCTAAAAATACACTTGAAATAACAACAATTATACCAACAACTATATTAGCTTGTCCCATTGTTATAGGCATTACTTTTGTTATTCCTTGATGTAATACATCCCATGGTGATAATCCTAAATTAGCTTTTATCATAAATACTATTCCTAAAGCAGCTAAGAAAAACCCTCCCATAAGTTTAAATAAAACAAACAAATATGTATTAATTTCTTTTTTAATATTTATTTCCATAGCCCACCTATTTCCTTTATTTTTAAATTTAATTTAGGATAGTGACAATCACTATCCTATTGTATTTTCTTATAATTTTCCCTCTAAAAGCTCATTATACTTTTTCATAATTTTTCTCAAAATTTCATTATTAACATCAAATTTTATATCATCAACTTGAGATATTGGTAATATAGCAACTGAAGTTCCTGAAATAAATAATGAATCCAAATCACTTATTTCAGATGCCTTTATTTCTTTTTCTTCTACTTCTATCCCTAATGATTCCGCTATCTTAAATATTTTATCTCTTGTAATTCCCCTAAGTACTGCTTCACCTTTAGCTGTTATAAGCTTTTTATCCTTTATTCCAAAAAAGTTTGATTTACTTCCTTCTGTAATAAAACCATTTCTATCTACTAAAAGTGCTTCATGAGCCTTAGCTTCCTTCATTTTTTCTGTAATTTTAGCTCTAAACTCTGTACTAACTATCTTTAAATTAGGATTTTCTCTTTCACCATAATAAAGAATAACTTTTACTCCCTTTTCATAGTACTCTTCAGCCGGATAGGAATGCATTATATAATATATTTTTAAATTACCATTGCTTGTATTATATGTAACCTTTATATTACCAACAGCATTATCATTCTTTATAATAACTTTAACTATTAAATTTTCTATCTCTTCTTCACTATATGGAAATTCTTTATTTATCATCTTAAATGATTTTTTCATTCTAGCTAAATGTTCCTTTAAAAACACCGGCTTTCCATTAACAACTCTTAATACCTCATATATTATTTTTTCCTTATAATCTTCATCACTAAAATCACTAATAGGATATATTACTCCATTATTTAAATAAAATTTATTTATTGCTTCCATTAATATTACACTTCCTTTGAAGATCATTTATTTCCACTTTAAAACTTCTATTTTATGTTTCTTTTTATAATTAATTAGATATGGATTTCCAACAAGATCTAATAATGGCTTATCTGATAAAGAGTCTGAAAACATATAAGAATTTTTAAAATCTACTTTTATATTTTTTTCTTTTAAAACCTCATTTAATCTTCTGACTTTCTCTTCACCCTTGCAATTATTACCATCCATTTTTCTTATGAATTTTCCACCTTCAAAAGCAAATTTAGTTCCAATTATTAAATCTACTTCTTTTATCGCATAAAATTCTTTAATATAAAATTCTGGTGATGCTGATATAAGTATTACCATATACCCTTCTTTTTTTAATTTCTTTATCATCTCTACTGCATCCTTGTAAAGTATTTTACTTAGTCTTTCATCATAAAATGCTTTAGTAAGATTAGCTAATTCTACTTCATCTATGTTTTCTATAAATTTTAAGAAGCACTCTTTAACCTTTCTTTCATCATAGACTTTAATACCATACATTAGCCCTGAGTATAAAGCCCTTGGTAAGAATTTTATATTTTTTATATCCTTAGATACAATATATTTAAAAAATTCCATTAACGACTCTTTTCTTGTTATTGTATAATCTATATCAAATATTGCTAATTTTTCCACTTATTTTCCTCCAAACAAACTTACTAGAGGCTGAGCATTTTATATGCTTCAGCCCCTTTTTTATTTTAACTTATTAATAAACTTATTAATTCTTTCTAAGCCTTCTTTAATCAACTCCATTGAAGTTGCATAAGATACTCTTACATAATTATCTAATCCAAAAGCTCTTCCTGGAATAACTGCTACCTTTTCATCTTCTAATAATCTTGCAGAAAAATCCATTGAATTAGTAATTTTTTGTCCATTAATTTCTTTTCCTAAACATCTATCAATGTTTATCATAATATAAAATGCACCTTGTGGTTTAATTATACTTAAATTATTCATCTCTTCTAAAGTCTTAACCATATAATTTCTTCTTCTTTCGAATTCAGAAATCATTTCTTTAACCTTATCTTGAGAACCATTTAAAGCTTCAATGGCTGCATATTGAGTTATAGAACAAACATTAGAGGTCATATGACTTTGAATATTAGTCATAAGTTTTGCAATCTTTTCTGTTGCCCCGCAATATCCTAATCTCCATCCAGTCATAGCATAAGATTTAGATAAACCATTAATAACAATAGTTCTTTCATAGGCATCATTTGAAATACTAGCAATACTTATATGCTTTTCTCCATCATATATTAACTTTTCATACATTTCGTCAGAAATTATTATAAGATCATATTTTTTTGCAAATTCAGCTATTTCTATTAATTCTTCTCTAGTATAAATAGTTCCTGTTGGATTATTAGGCGTATTTAATATAATAGCTTTAGTTTTTTCAGTCACTACTTTTTCTAAATTTTCTTTAGTAAACTTATAAGAAGATCTTTCATCACTTTCTACAAATACAGGATTTCCATCAGCTAATCTTATAAGTTCTGGGTAACTAACCCAATAAGGATTAGGTACAATTACTTCATCATCTGGATTTAATATTGCTAAAAATGCATTTGCAAGTGATTGTTTAGCCCCTGTAGATACTACTATTTGTGATGGATTATATACTAAACCATTATCATCATTAAATTTTTTACATATAGCTTCTCTTAACGGAAGTATTCCGTTTACATTTGTATATTTTGTATTTCCATCTTCCATTGCTTTTATTGCAGCATTAATTATATTTTGTGGCGTATTAAAATCTGGTTCTCCAGCTCCAAAACTAATTACATCAATTCCATTTTCCTTCATCTCTTTAGCTTTTGCTGTTATTGCTAAAGTTGCTGATGCTTCAATTCTTTGTGCTTTTCTTGATAATTCCATTGATTTGCCCCCATTATTTCTTATTAAATTTAATAAACTTTTCTAAATAATCTTCATTTAAACCACAACTACCTATAGATAAATTATCATAGCCTAAAGTTTTACCATGATAATCACTTCCTCCAGTTACACATAATTTATACTTTTTAGATAAATTAAAAAATTTATTTATATCTCCTTGCGAATGGCTTGGATGATATACTTCTATACCCTTAAGGCCAAAACATCTTAATTCCTTTAAAATATTTTCTACTTCAATTTTTCTATATATCTGTCCCGGATGAGCTAAAATAGCTACCCCACCTGATTTATTAATTACATCTATGCAGTCTCTATAATTTAATCTAAACCCCTTAACATATCCTGGTTTCCCTTGAATTAAAAACTTTCTAAAAGCACTTTTATAGTTATCAAAGTAACCTTTTCTAACCATTGCATTTGCTACATGACTTCTTCCTACTGTTGCATCTATATCTATTGCTAGATCTTCTAATTCTAATTTAATATCATATTCTTTTAATTTAAATAATATATTTTCTACTCTTTTTATTCTTTGAGTATTTAATTCATTTACAACTTCTTGAAGTGCTTTATTATCAATATCCATAAAGTATCCAAGGATATGTAATTCCATTTCTTTATATTCACTACTAAGCTCAATGCCTGGAATTATATTTATTCCTTCATAGTTGTTTTTAGTAATATACTGTGCTGCTATAGAATCATGATCTGTTATAGAAATATATTTAATATTATCTTTTATTGCTGAATCAATTATTTCTTCTGGACTTTTTACGCCATCAGAATAATTTGAATGAATATGTAAATCCGCATACTTCATCTTATTCACCTTTTCTTTTCAAGTGAAATTTTCATTTATAACTTTTACTTAGTTTAAGTTACTTATGAAATTGTTATTCCAAGTTATAATATAATATTAAAATTTTAAATATTTTTTAATATTATATTATACACTAAGCAATATTTCCCATAATAAAAATATATCATCTTACCTGTAAAATGTAAATTGAAAACACTGAATTAAATTCTCAATAATGCTAAGTAAATTATAGAAAAAAGAGATTATACAAATTGCTCTGTATAATCTCTTTAACTATTATTGATCAGCTAAAACGTTAGTGTAATATTCAGTTACTTTATCAAATTCAGCTTCTTCTGGAACTATAAGTTCTCCTTCTTCAGTTGATCTGAAAAGATATACTGATTCATCTTCTGGATTTTGAGCTAATACATATTCATTTTCTTCAAATTCAAATGCATCAACTATTGGGCAAGATATAACATTTCCGTTATCATCTTCTAAGTCAACAACAAAGTGTTCATGTTCGTGTTCTCCACACCCACAGTTATCTCCACATCCGTGACTATCATGATCATGTCCACATCCGCAGCCTTCGCCGCATTTATTTAATTCATTTTCCATTTTACATTCCTCCTTAAATAATAAGTTAAACAATCTTATTTAAAATAAGTACAAAAATTTATTTTATTAATATTGTTTAACTAACTAGTCTTTATAATTGTACCCTTATTCTTAGGAAAATAAAAGAAAAATATTTTTTTTTATAAAAATTTAAAGTTTTTTTATAAAATATAAATAAAAAAGAGGCTTTCACCTCTTTTTTGTTAATTTATTACTATTCTTGATTGGCAAGTTTTTTATAATTTTCTAATCTTTCCATTGCATCTGCTTGAGTCTTTTCAAATAAAGCTTCTGCTGCTTCAGGGAATACCTTAGCTAATGAAGCGTATCTAACTTCACCCATTAAGAATTCTCTAAAGTCACCCTTAGGTTCTTTTGAATCTAAAGTAAATGGATTCTTAGTTCCTTTTAATGCCGGATTATATCTATATAATGCCCAATATCCACACTCTACAGCTTTTTTAGCTTCTGCTTGTGAATTTGTCATTCCTGCTTTAATACCATGATTAATACATGGAGCATAAGCTATTATTAGTGATGGTCCATTATAAGCTTCTGCCTCAGCTATAGCTTTAAGAACTTGGTTTTTATCTGCTCCCATACAAACTTGAGCAACATATACATAACCATAACTCATAGCCATCATACCTAAATCTTTCTTCTTAGTTCTCTTACCAGAAGCAGCAAATTTAGCAATTGCAGCTGTTGGTGTAGCTTTAGAAGATTGTCCACCAGTATTTGAGTAAACTTCTGTATCAAATACTAATACATTTACGTTATCTCCTGATGCAAGAACATGGTCAAGTCCACCGTATCCGATATCATATGCCCAACCATCTCCACCAAATATCCATTGAGATCTCTTAACGAAGAATTCTTTATCATTTAAAATAGTCTTAGCTATTTCATTATCACAATTTTCAAGTACAGTAACTAAAGCATTTGCTCTTTCTCTAGTTCCAGCGCTTTCTTCTTTATTATCTAACCAATCTTTTAATACAGCCTTAGTTTCATCTGCTAAGTCACTTTCTAAAGCAACTTTTACATTTTCAGCAACTCTATCTCTTATAGCTTGAACTCCTAAGAACATACCTAATCCATATTCAGCATTATCTTCAAATAATGAATTTGCCCAAGCTGGCCCATGTCCATTATGGTTAACTGTATATGGAGTTGCAGGAGCTGATCCTCCCCAAATTGAAGAACATCCTGTAGCATTAGCTACCATCATTCTATCACCAAATAATTGAGTAACAAGTTTAGCATATGGAGTTTCTCCACATCCAGCACAAGCTCCTGAGAACTCAAGAAGTGGTTGTTCGAATTGACTGCCTTTTAATGTATTCTTATTCATTGGGTTCTTCTTAGCAGATACTTCTGTTGTTGCATAATCCCAAGCATCTATTTGATCATGTTGACTATCTTGTGGTTTCATTACTAAAGCTTTATTCTTAGCTGGACATACTTCAGCACAGTTTCCACATCCTGTACAATCAAGAGGTGTAACACCAATTGAGAACTTATATGGAGCTTCTGTCTTTAATGCCTTAGCATCAGTAGTCTTCATTGAAGCAGGAGCTTTTTCAGCTTCTTCACCAGTTAATAAGAATGGTCTTATTGCTGCATGAGGACATACTACTGAACATTGATTACATTGAATACAATTTTCTGGTATCCATTCTGGAACATTAATTGCAATTCCTCTTTTTTCATATGCAGCTGTACCAGCCATGAAAGTACCGTCTTCCATACCATGTTTAACAAATGTTGAAACAGGTAGTCCAAACCCTTCTTGTCTATTCATAGGTTCAACTATATCTTTAATAAATGCTGGAGCTTCTTTAGTAGTAGCTACTTCTGCATCTACTGCATTTGCCCATGTTGCTGGAACTTCTATTTTTACTATAGCTTCAATACCAGCATCAATAGCAGCATTATTCATATTAACAACTTTTTCACCTTTTTTACCGTATGATGTAACAACAGCTTGTTTTAAGTATGCTACTGCTTCATCAACAGGAATTATATTAGCTAATTTGAAGAATGCAGCTTGCATTATCATGTTGATTCTTCCACCAAGTCCAATTTCTTGAGCTATCTTAACAGCATTTAATGTATAGAATTTTATATTCTTTTCAGCTATAGTTCTCTTCATTTCTGCTGGTAATTTCTCTTCTAATTCTTCTGGTGTCCAAATTGTATTTAATAAGAATGTACCATTGGCCTTTAATCCATCTAATACATTATATTTATAAACATATGATTGATTGTGACATGCTACAAAATCAGCTTTATCTATTAAATATGGTGATTTAATTGGCTTCTTACCGAATCTTAAGTGAGAAACTGTTATACCACCTGATTTCTTAGAATCATATGAGAAATATCCTTGAGCATACATATCAGTATGGTCACCGATAATCTTAATAGCACTCTTATTAGCACCAACAGTACCATCTGAACCTAATCCCCAGAACTTACAAGCCTTAGTTCCTTCTGGTGTAGCATCTATATCTTCTACTGTTTCAAGTGATGTAAATGTTACGTCATCAACTATACTAATTGTAAAACCATTCTTAGGCTCGTCCTTAGATAAGTTAGCATAAACTGCAGCTATATCTGAAGGATTTGGATCCTTTGAACCTAATCCATATCTACCACCAACTATAATTGGAGCATTTTCTTTACCAGCAAATGCACTTACTACATCTAAGTATAATGGTTCGCCAATTGATCCTGGTTCCTTAGTTCTATCTAAAACTGCAATCTTTTTAACTGTATCCGGAATTGCAGCTAATAATTTTTCAACTGAGAAAGGTCTATAAAGTCTAACTTTTACAACACCAACCTTTTCCCCTCTACCATTTAAGTAATCTACAGTTTCTTCAGCAACATCAGTTCCTGAACCCATTGCAATAATTACTCTATCGGCATCTGGTGCTCCATAATAATCGAAGCAATGATATTCTCTTCCTGTTAATTTAGTTATTTCAGCCATATATCCTTCGACTACTTCTGGAATATCATCATAGAATCTATTTACAGCTTCTCTTGTTTGGAAGTATATATCAGGGTTTTGTGCTGTTCCTCTAGTTACTGGATGATCTGGATTTAATGCAGATTTTCTAAATTCTTTTACTGCATCCCAGTCAACTAACTTAGCTAACTCATCATATTCTAAAACTTCTATTTTTTGAATTTCATGAGATGTTCTAAATCCATCAAAAAAGTTCATAAATGGAATTCTAGTTTTAATTGCTGCTAAATGTGCAACTGCAGATAAATCCATAACTTCTTGCACTGAACCTTCAGCAAGCATAGCAAACCCAGTTTGTCTAGCAGCCATAACATCTTGATGATCTCCAAATATATTTAATGAAGATGTTGCTAATGCTCTAGCAGATACATGTATAACACCTGGAAGTCTTTCTCCTGCTATTTTATACATATTAGGAATCATTAATAATAACCCTTGTGAAGCTGTATATGTAGTTGTATAAGCTCCAGCTTGTAATGATCCATGTACAGCACCTGCTGCTCCTCCCTCTGATTGCATTTCCATAACCTTTACTGGTTGTCCAAAAATATTTTTTCTACCTTGTGCAACCCATTCATCAACATGTTCTGCCATTGGTGATGATGGAGTTATTGGATAAATAGCAGTTACTTCTGTAAACGCATATGATACGTGTGCAGCAGCAGTGTTACCATCCATAGTCTTCATTTTTCTCATCTCGTCTACCTCGCTTCCCTTTTTTAAAATTAAGCATATAAATAATATGGTACATATCGAATTAAACTATATTTAATTTCAATAATATACCATAGTTGCTTACATAAAATGTATACCTTTTTTATTTAGTAGATATGAGCTAACTTTAAACTATATATCCAAAGTTAATAATTTTCCTAACTCTTTAGCCTTTTTTAAATCATCCTTTTCTATAGAATCCTTAACCGCTAATTTTCCTAAAACGTTAAATCCACAGTCTTCCATATTATTTTGCCATTTATCAATAAATTTTGTATCACGCCATCCGCATGATCCAAACAACACTAAAGGTTTATTTCTAATCTCTAATTCCTTTAAACTATTGATAAAAGGTTTCATATCTATTTCTTCTATATCATCGTTTATCATTGCTGGGCTTCCAAAAGCTACTGCATCCGATTCTAAAACATCTTTAGCAGATGCATCTGCCACATGCTTCGTTTCAACTTCTACATTTCCTATACTAGCTCCTTCACATATAGCATTTGCTATAATTTCGACATTTCCACCATTACTCCAATATATTATTGAAACTTTTTTCATTTTAGCACCTCTTCTACTTTTGTTTGGTTTATTATGTTAATTTTTCCATCAATTTCATTATATAACAGTGAATTTTTTTTTCAAGTTATTTACATCTATATTTTAAAATTTATTTTTTCTTAATACTATTCATTATTACATTTATTATTGCATCAACACCATTTTTCATTTGGCTATTGCTCATATTTTTTACAAATTCATTTTTTCTTGATTGTAATTCTGAAAGCTTTTCCATTAAATTATGCTTTTCTATCATTTCATCTTCATCTAAAACTAATGAATACCCTTCTTTAGCAAAAGATTTAGCATTTAATATTTGATCTCCTCTACTACTTTTTTTAGATAAAGGTATTAATAGTGTTGGCTTTTTTAATGCTAATAATTCAAATATTACATTGGCACCAGCTCTAGAAATTATAAAATCAGCATATTTAAGTAAATGTGGTAAATCCTCCTTAACATATTCAAACTGTTTATATCCATCTAATCCCTCTAATGATTTATCCAAATTTCCTTTTCCACATATATGAATTACATTAAAACTCTTTAATATTTCATTAATATGATATCTAACTTCATCATTTATATTCTTTGCACCTAAACTGCCGCCTATAACTAAAATTATCTCTTTATCCTGCTTAAAGTTACAAATTTCTTTTCCTCTTATTCTACTTCCCTTTAATATCTCTTCTCTTATTGGCGTACCTGTTAATTCACCTTTACCGTCTTTTATATAATTTAAACTTTCTCTAAAAGTTACACATAATTTATCACAAAATGGAGCAGATAATTTATTTGCAAGTCCTGGTGTTAAATCTGACTCATGAGATACTACTGGTATCTTTTTCATTGATGCAGCTATAACTACTGGTACAGCAACAAATCCACCTTTTGAGAAAATAACATCTGGCTTCTCTTTTGATAAAATTTTACTTGCCTGAAGAACTCCCTTCATAACTTTAAATGGGTCTGAGAAATTTTTCATATCAAAATATCTTCTTAATTTTCCTGATGAAATTGAATAATAAGGTATACCTGCATCACCTATAATTTCTTTTTCAATTCCTTCATAGCTTCCTATATACTTTATTTCAAAGTCTTTTTCCCTTAACTTTGGAACTAAAGCTAAATTTGGAGTTACATGGCCTGCTGTTCCCCCACCAGTCATTATAATCTTATACTTACTCATTAAAACACCTCATTGATTATTACTGTATCTATATTATTAATTATACTTATTAAAATAATATAGTTTTACAATTTTTTAATATTTGCCTTGAAAACTTTTATTAAGATTTTAACCAAATTTCAACTCTTAATTCTAATGCCTATTAGATATTTACCAAATTTAAGTTGTAAATAGTTAATCATCCCTATATATTCTACCACTAACCCAGCATTTTTCCACCTTTTCCTCTAATTAAATATAATATAAACTTTCTACTTGGATAAGCTATTAACATAAAGATATAGTGAGGATTACAACTCTGATTTAACTTCTAAACAATGCAGTAGCGTTGGTGAAGAAATAATTAAACGTATGGTTGAACAATATGAAAATGGATTAAAATAAAAAATTTTAAAGTAAATAATAGGATACTTTATAAAGCACCCTATTATTTATTTTATAAACTATATATAATGTATCTCTACTCCTGAAAGTCTAACATTTCCAGTTAATATTAAAGTATTATTATATACCTTATCCCCATACTTTTTATTTTGAATTCCACCTAAAAACACATTAGTTCTATTTTCAACATTCCAACTTCTTGGAATATATATTTCTAATCCTGAAAAAGATACATCTAATCTAAGAACCGCTGTATCTTCTGCCATTATTGCATTATCAAAATATATTTCAAGACCTGAATACTTGCAACTAATATTAGCACTTACAAATTTATCAGTATTTATATATTTTGTCCCCCCTGAAAAAGCTGAATAAATTTTTATATTAGATTCATCTTCAATGTTAATTTTTTTTAACTAATATAAAAGGAGACATCTCTGCCTCCATCCACTAAAAAAATTATTTTGAAATTCTATAATTACTTATAACTAATTGAACCTTTTTATTTCCATTAAACTCATTAATATCTGGCATACAAATTATATCTAAATAAAGATTATTAGATAAACCATTAAATACCTTATTATATTCAATTTCACCTAACTCATCTTTTATTGAATTTTCAAAGTCTTCTATATCTCCAAAATATATACCTTCAATATAAAGCCTTCCATCTGTTAATTTAAGCTTAAGTACATTTCTATTTTTACCTAATATTTTTGCCTCTACAACTTTTAACTTTTTCATCCCAAAGGTAGGCTTAGGATTTGCTTTACCATAAGGCTCTAATAATGATATTTGATCTATTAACTCATAATTTATTTGACTTAATGATAACCCCATATCAATTGAAACCTTAGGAATTATATCCTCATCAGTTAACGTTGTAACATTATTTAATCTATTTCTAAATTCATCTATATTCTCATTTGGTATAGACATTCCTGCTGCCATTGGATGACCGCCAAACTTACCTAATAAATCTTTGCACTTAAGTAATTCTTCAAACATATTATATTCTTCAATAGATCTTCCTGAACCTTTAGCTCCATCATGTGCTTTTGTTAAAATAATTGTAGGAAGATTATATTTTTCTCTTACTCTACCCGCAATTATCCCTGCAATACTTTCATGAACATCTTCTAAATATACAACTAATACTTTATCTTTAGCCATATTATTTTTTTCTATTATTTCAATAGCTTCTTCTAATCCTTCTTTTGTTAACTCTTGCCTTTCTTTATTTAAATCATTAAGCTTTTCTGCTAACTCTTTAGCTTCTATTTCATTATCGCTTAAAAGCATTTTTAATGCCCATTCTGCTTGTTCAAGTCTTCCTGAAGCATTTATACTTGGCCCTATAACAAATCCTAAAGAATAGACAGTTATTTCTTTATCTTCTAAACCAGTTTCTTTAAATAAAGCTCTAAGTCCTATATTACTAGTATTATTTATCCTCTTTAATCCTTCTTTAACTATTATTCTATTTTCAGAAATTAAATCAACAACATCACATACAGTTGCTATGGCTACATATTGTAGTAAATCATAAAGTTCTTCCTTATCAATATTAAACTCTTTATAAAGCCACTCTATAAATTTATATGCCACTCCAGCACCACAAATTTTATCAAATTTATAATTACAATTTTCTTGCTTAGGGTTTATTACGAAATCAGCATCTGGAACTACATATTTTCTTTCTTTATTTTCTTCAATAAAAGGTACATCATGATGATCAGTAATAATTACCTTTATCCCTAATTCCTTTGCTAACTTAACCTGCTCTATAGCGGCTATTCCATTATCACATGTTATTATTATATTAACCTTATCTTCACTAGCTTTTCTAATTATACTTTCATTTATACCATATCCCTCTTTTATTCTATCAGGAATATGAAAACTAACATTTCCACCACATTTGCTTATAGCTCTATATAATATATAAGTACTTATAACGCCATCTACATCGTAATCTCCTACTATTAGTATCTTTTCATTATTATTAATGCTATTTTTCATTAGCTCAACAGCACCGCTCATTCCTAGCATATCTAATCCATTGTATAAATTATCAATTGATGAATCTAAAAATCCCTTTGCTATATCTAAATTATATATGCCTCTATTAACTAATAGTTTTGCTACTACTTCACTAACTCCTAAATCCTGTGCTAATTTCGCAGTATTAAACTTAACATTTCTAACCATCCATTTTTCCAAAAAACCACCCCGCTTATTTAGTGATAAGTGACAAGTTTAAAGTTTCAAGTTAATGAATAAAGTCAGCTATCGCTGACTTTACTAAAAATTATATTGAAGAAACTCCATAGGGAGTTTCCTCCTTAACTTATCAATTAATACTCTTCTAACTATTAAAAAGCATTCCTTCTTTAATTTGCTCTACCTTTTCTGGTGCTACATGATTTAATATTTCAAATGCAAATGGTATTGCAGCTGCAGGTCCTCTTCCTGTAATAATATTTCCATCAACAACTACAAGCTCTTCTTTATAATTGCATCCTACTAATTGATCTTCAAAACCTGGATAACATGTTGCATTTTTACCATTAACTATTCCAAGCTTTCCAAAAGTTATTGGTCCTGCACATATAGCTGCTACAATCTTACCTTCATCATAAAATCTCTTTACAAGATCATTAACCTTTTCATCATCTCTTAAGTTTACTGCTCCTGGCATTCCACCTGGTAATACAACAACATCATAATCATAAACTTCTTCATTTAAAACTTTATCTGCTTTTATTGTTATTGAATGAGATGTAGTTACTTCTAAACTCTTCGTTCCAATAGTATTACAAGTAACACCTGCTCTTCTTAAAATATCAACTGTTGTTAATGCTTCAATAGTTTCAAAACCTTCTGCTAATAAAACTGCAACCTTCATTTTATACACCCCTTTAAATTAATTTTTAATTTATAGCTAATGGCTTTAATATAGTAGTTATGATTTTTATTAAATAATTACTAACTTAAAATTCCTAACTATATTGTACTTCTGCTATTTCATCATCTAAATTAATAACCATAATATTAGTTCCTCGTCCTGCTCTATTTTGAATTCTAATATTATTTAATTCTATTATTTTTTTATCTTTATTTTTTGTTACTAAGATAATTTCTTTATCTATATTATTATCATCTATGGCTATTTCATCCATATCATTCTTTATTGTACAAATTACACTACCTGAAATTGCTTCATCATCTTCTTTTAAACTTATTCCAGTAACACCTGATGCAATTCTTCCCATAGTGTTTACACCTTCACTTAAGAATCTTATTGCCATACCCTTCTTAGTTACAATTAATATTTCTCCATCATTTTCTTCTATACATACAGAAATAACTTCATCATTTTCATATTTTAATTTATATGCTTGGCATAAAGAGTAATTTATATCATACTCATTAAGAGAGGTCTTCTTTATCATACCCTTTTTAGTAAAGAAATAAACCATACTTCTTTCATCAAACTTCTTAATTGAATATACGTCTATTATCTTTTCTTTTTTAGAATATCCCTCAATTATATTTTCTAATGCAATTTCCTCTTTAATAACATTAGAAATTAAGAATGATGGTACTTTATACATATTACCCTTACTAGTAAACAGTAATAATGTACTTAAAGAATCTGTAGTAACTTTTAGTCTATCATTAGCTTTTGCTTTTGCAAATCCTTTTAAAGTCCCCTTTGCGGTTATTCCAACACTAAATGTCATAAATTCAAATTCATCTACGTATTCTACATTTATAATTTCGTCATTTTCAATTAAATTAAATAATTGAGTTCCTAAAATATTTCTTGGTGTATCTTCTACTTTAGGTAACTCCAAGCTAAACTTTAATCCTAATTTAGTTTTTACTTCTAAGAATTGCTTTTCTTCTTCATTATCTAGCAGTATTATATTTAATACATATTCATTGTCTTTTAATTTTAGTGCTTGAATTTTACTATAACTAGTTTGGAATTTATCTAAAGTACTCTTCTTTATTATACCTCTATTAGTTATAAATTGAACACTCTTACTTCCATCTAATACTCCAACAGAGAATGCTTCTACAATATTTTCATCTTCTAAATTTAATGTCTTAATTATTGAATCTACTCTTTCACCTTTTTCTTTCCATTTACCTTCTGGAATATTTATACCCTTAACCTGATACATATTTCCCTTATCAGTAAATAACAGAATATTTTCTGTAGTATTAGACTTAAATAAGAATTTAAGTTCATCACCTTCTCTATATTCTATATCTTCAGCTTTAGCATTTGATCTTTGATAAGTTTTTACTGGAATTCTCTTTATAAATCCATCTTTAGATAAAGTAATCATTACATCTTCAACTACAATAAGTTCATCTAAATCAATCTTAGCCTCACTATCATCCTCTACTATCATAGTTCTTCTTGGATTTCTAAATCTATCAGTTATCTCTTTTAATTCAGACTTTATAACTTTTAAAAGTTCATTTTCATGTGCTAATATTTTTCTTAATTTCTTTATAGTTTTTTCAAGTTCTGCATACTCTTTTTGGAATACCTTTATTTCAAGTCCTGTTAATCTATAAAGCATAAGTTCTAATATTGCTTCTGCTTGAATCTCTGTAAACCCAAACTTTTCGATTAAATTTATACCTGCATCTTTTTTAGATTTTGACTCTCTAATAGTTTTAATAATTTCATCTAAAACATCAATTGCTTTAATAAAACCTTCAACTATATGGAATCTTTTTTCTGCTATCATAAGTTCTTTTATAGTTCTCTTTGTAACTATATCCTTTTGATGGTTAACATAATGCATTATTATAGTCTTTAATCCCATAGTTTGTGGTTTACCATTTGCAAGTGCCACCATATTAAAACTTATATTACATTGTAAATCTGTTTTCTTAAACAAGTATTTTAATATCTTATCTGCTGTATCATAATCTGCTGCCTTTTTAAGCTCTACAACAGCTCTAATACCACTTCTATCTGATTCATCTCTAATATCAGTAATTGCTTCTAAAGCCTTTTGATGCCTCTTATCACCAGTCATTTCTGATATTGTTTGAAGTATTTTTGATTTATTTCTTCTATAAGGGAATTCAGTAATTACTATTCCATATCTTCCATTTTCAAGTTTTTCTATATTAGTTTTTGCTCTTAATGTAACTTTTCCTTCTCCAGTTTCATAAGCAGACAATAAAGAATTCTTACCTATAAGAACACCACCTGTAGGTAAATCTGGCGCCTTAATATACTCCATAAGTTCTTTAGTTGTTATTTCTGGATTATCTATATAAGCAAGTACCCCATCAGTAACTTCTCCTAGATTATGCGGTGGTATATTAGTTGCAAGTCCAACAGCAATACCAAATGTTCCATTTACTAAAAGGTTTGGATATCTTGCAGGCAGTACCTTAGGTTCCATTTCACTATCTGAATAGTTAGGAACCATCTCAACTGTCTCCTTATCTATATCTCTAAGCATTTCCATAGCTATTTTAGATAATCTAGCTTCTGTATAACGCATGGCAGCTGCTCCATCACCATCCATAGATCCAAAGTTACCATGACCATCAAATAAAGGTTCTCTAGTTGAAAAGTCTTGCGCCATAAGTACCATTGCATCATAAACTGATGAATCACCATGTGGATGGAATTTACCAAGTACATCTCCAACTATTCTTGCACTTTTATAATAAGGTCTATCAGGAAAAGCTTTTAAAAGATACGCTCCATAAAGTATTCTTCTATGAACTGGCTTTAAACCATCTCTTACATCTGGAAGAGCTCTATCCTTTGCAACCTCAACAGCATATGGAAGATAGTTGTCCGGCATAGCCTCTTCAAGGGGTATTCTTAATATATTATTATCTCTTGGAATGTCATGTCCCTTCTTAGCCATAATAAAACTCCTTTCTAATTCTAAAACTCTGCATACTTATACATATAATTTTTTCTTGGCTCAACAACATCACCCATTAAAAGCGATACCATTTTTTCTGCCTTAGCTGCATCTTCAATAGTAACTTGGAAAAGAGTTCTAGTTTCTGGATTTAAGGTAGTATCCCAAAGTTGATCTGGGTTCATTTCTCCAAGACCTTTATATCTTTGGATTAATGCTCCTTTTCCTATTTCTTTTTTAACTTTTTCTAATTCTTCATCACTATATGCATATTTTGATACTTCCTTACCTTTTACAACTTTATAAACTTTGTATAAAGGTGGTTGTGCTAAATAAAGATGACCATTTGCAATAAGTGGTCTCATATATCTATAAATATAAGTCATCCATAAAGTTCTAATATGGAATCCATCAACGTCAGCATCACTCATTATTATAATTTTATCGTACTTTAAATCTTCTTCCTTATAATTATCTAAAGTTCCAGTTCCTATAGCTGTATTAAATATTTTAAGTTCTTCAGATGCTAGTACATTTTCAAGCTTTTGCTTTTCTGTATTCATTATTTTACCCTTTGAAGGCATTATAGTCTGGAATCTTCTATCTCTAGCTTGTTTTGCTGAACCACCAGCAGAATCTCCCTCAACTACTATAAATTCATTTACAGTATTATCTTTTAATGTACATACTGCAACTTTACCAGCAAGTGGTGCTGTTCCTTTACCTATTTTTTTCTTCTCAGCTTCATTTATCTTTTTAATTTTTTCTCTTCTTTGAGCTGCAGCAAGAGCATTATTTATAAGACTTGTTGCAACTTCTTTATTATCCTCTATCCATTCACAAAGCTTAGTATATGCCAAATCATTCATCATAGTATACGCTTCTGAACTTCCAAGTTTAGTTTTTGTTTGACCTTCAAATACAGCATTAGTAATCTTAATTCTTACTATAGCTGTCATTCCTTCTCTTAAGTCATCGCCTTCAAACTCTTTATCTTTTTCTTTAATAAGCCCTAACTTCTTTGCCCATTCCTTAAAAGCTCTTGTCATACCTGTTTTAAATCCTGACTCATGAGTTCCTGCTTCCGTAGTAGGAATATTATTAACATAACTTGCAATATATTCAGTAGTTGAATCTGTAAATTGCATACAAACTTCACCATACATAGAAATATTATTTATTGATCTTTCACCTTCAAAAAGAATTGGTGTAGGATGAATAGTTGTTTTACTTTCATTTAAGTAATCTATAAAGTCAAGTAAACCTCTTTCAGAATAATATTCCTTTTTAACTTCTTCATCTTTTCTTTTATCTATAAGCTCAAGATGTATCCCTTTATTTTGGAATGCAAGCTCTTGTAATCTTTCATCTATAATATCAAATTTAAAATCTGTTGTGGAAAAAATATCTCCATCTGGCTTAAATGTAACTCTAGTTCCTGTATCTTTAGCTTTTCCCACAATCTCTAAAGATGTAACTGCAGTTCCTGGCATATCTTTTTTTAGCTCTTTATCATAGGCATATTCAAATCTTTGTTTATATATATTCCCATTTTGATGAACTTCTACTTCTAGCCATTTTGATAACGCATTAACTACTGCAGCTCCAACTCCATGAAGCCCTCCTGATGTTTTATAGTTTTTATTATCAAATTTACCACCAGTATGTAATTCGGTAAATACCATTTCAACACCTGATTTTTTCTTAATTGGATGGATACCTGTTGGTATTCCTCTACCATTATCTATAACTGTTACACTCTTATCTTTATTTATAATAATTGTGGCTTTATCTCCAAAACCATTAGATATTTCATCTATTGAGTTATCTAATATCTCCCATATACAATGATGTAATCCCTTTGTTCCTGTAGATCCTATGTACATCCCAGGTCTGACTCTAACTGGTTCAAGTTTCTCTAAAGATGTCAAATCCGTTACATCATATTTACTATTAACTTCATTATTCATATAAACCTCCAAAATTATAACCTATTCACATTTAAGTAATAATTTAGATATAATTATACAATTTCATAATATCAAAATCAAACTAATGTTCTTTATTAACGTTTCTAATTCTATCATACTTTTGTGTTTATTTAAAAGTATGTTTAAAAATACCCTTAAAATTCCTATATTATTACGGTATTTAATTATAATTAATTCAATGATTTTTATCCTTTTATTATCTAAATATTTGCTTCCTCTTCTTTCATTTTTAATAAACCTAGCTTATTTATATGTTATCCTCATTATGTGAGCTACTATCCACTTATAGAAGTGGTAGCTTCTTGGTCAATATACCAAATGGTACAAGTTTATCTAAGTTAATTTTTACTACTATTGTTGACTGTCGTCAAGTGCTGTCTATCTCACATTTTAGAATATGTAAGTATTTTTACACTAAGGTTAAATTTACAAGCTATTTTGCTTGTATTTATTGATTTTATGGATATTTTAAGTATATTCGTAAACTTAAAGTTCTAATTTTTTATAATGCAATTAAAATAAAAAATCAAATTACTTTATAATTATTTAAACTATAAAGTAATTTGATTTTTGTACTGAATCCCAATTTTCTAATCTATTAACTCTAATTAACTATACTATACCTTGTGCCATCATAGCATCAGCAACCTTCTTAAATCCTGCTATGTTAGCTCCCATTAATATATTCCCTTCTTGACCATATTCTTTTGCAGCAGCTGCTGAATTGTTATAAATATTAATCATAATATTTTTAAGCTTAGCATCTACTTCTTCAAAACTCCAAGACATTCTCATACTATTTTGAGACATTTCTAAAGCTGAGCAAGCAACTCCACCTGCATTTGCAGCCTTAGCTGGTCCAAATAACACTTTATTACTTTGGAATACTTCAATAGCTTCTAATGTACTTGGCATATTAGCACCTTCCGCTACTACCTTAGTTCCATTTTCAACTAAAATCTTAGCTGATTTTTCATCTATTTCACCTTGAGTTGCACAAGGAAGTGCTACATCGCATTTTATAGTCCAGATACCTCTGCAACCTTCAAAATATTTAGCTGAAGGAACATAATCTAAATATTCTTTGATTCTTCCCCTCTTAACTTCCTTAATGTTCTTTACAACTTCAAGATTAACTCCATTTTCATCATAAATATATCCATTTGAATCGCTTAATGCAACAACTTTAGCTCCTAATTCTGTTGCTTTTTGAGTTGCATATATAGCAACATTTCCTGAACCAGAAATTACAACAGTTTTTCCTGCTAAAGAAAGTCCATTATCTTTCATCATTTCTTCAGTAAAGTACACTAATCCATATCCTGTTGCTTCAGTTCTTGTTAAACTTCCACCATAAGATAATCCTTTTCCTGTTAAAACACCTTGATCATTAGCATTTCTAATTTTCTTATAATATCCATACATATATCCAATTTCTCTACCACCAACACCAATATCTCCTGCTGGTACGTCTGTGTCTAACCCTATATGCTTACATAATTCAGCCATAAAACTTTGACAGAATCTCATTACTTCTCTATCTGATTTTCCTTTTGGATCAAAATCTGAACCACCTTTTCCCCCACCAATAGGTAGTCCTGTTAATGAATTCTTAAATATTTGCTCAAATCCTAAAAATTTAATTATGCTTGAATTAACTGTTGGATGGAATCTTAATCCACCTTTATAAGGACCTATAGCACTGTTAAATTGAATTCTATATCCTCTATTAACCTGAACTCTTCCTTTATCATCTACCCAAGGAACTCTAAACATGATTTGTCTCTCAGGCTCTACAATTCTCTCTAACAATCCCTCTTCAATATACTCTGGATGTTTATCGAATACTGGAATTAAAGAAGTTGCTACTTCCTTTACAGCATCTAAAAACTCCCTTTCATTTTCATTTCTCTTTTCTACTTGTTCTAAAACATTTAAAACATACTCTTTTCCTGTCATAAGTTTTCCCCCTTATCTTTATTACTATTTTATTCCTAGGATGTTTTATATATAAGTTTATTCTATTACAGCCCTTATATAAGTAAATTCCTAATAAGTTATTTATTAACATCCTAACCCTACTTAATATATTAATACTATTTTTGTAATTTTAAAAGCTAATTTTAAAAAACAAAAAAGTTATATTAATTTTTAACTACTTTCTATTAACTTAATAAAAGTAATTTATAATCAACATAACCTTTATACTATTATTATTTATTTATAATATTATTATTTTCTATTAATTCATTTATTAATAAAAATATATTTTTTGTAGAATCATTTTTATCAAAAGATTTGCAAGCTTCCTTCATATCCTCTAGTTTTTCACCGTCTTTTAATAATTCTACAATAGCTTCTCTACAGCTATTTCCATCTTTAATTCTTACAGCCATATTATGCTTTAATAAAAACTCTGCATTTTCTTCCTCTTGCCCTGGAATCGCATCAAAAACTGCCATTGGAATATTACAAGCTAATGCTTCTGTAACTGTTAATCCTCCTGGTTTTGTAATTATTATGTCTGATGCTTGCATAAATTTATTAATTTCATCTGTAAAATATATAAGCTTTGTTTTTTTAGGGCTATTACCTATTACTTCTTCAAAATGCTTATATAGCTTTTGATTTCTTCCTGTAACTAATATTATTTGAAAATCTAAATCTATATCGATTATATTTTCATAAACCTCAAAAACATTTGATACTCCAAAACTTCCTGCCATCATTAATATTGTTGGTAAGTTTTTATTAAGACCTAATTCTTCAATTACTAATTGTTTTTCTTTCTCTTCAAAAAACACTTCATCTACAGGTATTCCATAAGGATAAATACATCTTGCATCTACTCCCTCTGAAGCCATTTTAGCAACCATATCATCATTAGCCACAATATATGCATCTACCTTATCATTTATCCATGCCTTATGTGGTGCATAATCAGTCATTATACATATTAATGGTATATTTATTTCTCTTTTAGACTTTAATCTTGATACCATTTCAGTTGGAAATGGATGTGTTGTTATAATAACGTCTGGCTTAAAATCATCTATTAACGGTAATAACTTATTTGCAAATATATTGTTAAGTCTAGTTACAAAGTTAGCTAACTTATGATCCTTATTAGTTAAATCATATAGCTTTCCATATAATCTAGGAGTCTTAGTAGCTAAATAAACATATCCACTTGTTACTGTTTTATTTAATATTGGACTTATATACAATAAACTATCTACTATTTTAACATTTATATCTTTATTTTTTTGGGTCATATAACCCTCTATCGCTTTAGATGCCCTCATATGTCCGCCACCAGTCGATGCTGACAAAATAAGAATATTCATTTAAGGTCCCCCTAACAATATAATTTCTATAATCAATTTACTATTATATCACATAATTTTAAATATTAAAAAACCATTCTCCCTAAAAAAGAAACTACAGTTATACCACAAGTAAATCCTAAAAGCATTCCAAAAATTACATCCGTTGGATAATGTACTTTTAAATATACTCTTGAAAATGCAATTAATGTTGCAATTGGACTTACTATTAATCCTAACTTCCCATTCATTTGTAAAAATACTGCTAAAGCAGCAAAGGATGATGCTGTATGCCCTGATGGAAAAGAGTATGTTATAGGTTTATTTATCAATAACTTTTCTTCTTTATCTTGAAATGGTCTGCTTCTTCTAACTATATGTTTTATTATTCCTTCACCAATTATTGTAGTTAGTGCCACTGCTAAAATAACACCTATACCAATAATTCTATATTCAACCTTTAAGAACATTAAACTTGATATAACAAACCATATTACTCCTAAATTCCCCATCATAGTTATAATTGGCATCATTTTATCAAATGTTCTATTTTGACATTTTTCACTTATGTACTTTAAGCCCTTATTATCTATTGTTTTAAAAAAATTAAACATTCTCCACTCTCCTATTTTTATTTTTCCATCTTTAGTATTTTGCATACTCTATCTTTTCTTTCATTATACTCTTAATTATATAACAATTTTATTATAGAAACTTAATTCTTTATTAACATTTATCTACTATTTTCTTAATATTTTCTTAAAACCATAAAAAATAAGTAGAAATAGTAATACTATTTCTACTTATTTTTACTTTCATTTATTTGTTTATTTATATTTTCAATAAATTTTATTTTTTTTCCTTTTATATAATATAAGTAAATAGGAACATTAGCAACTATCCCCATAATGGTTCCGCATATTATATCCCACATAGTGTCATGCAAACTATTATTTTGAGATGCAAATCCTAGCAATTGATCAGTTGAAAATTCCCATATTTCCCACACTGCAGCACCTGCTATGGAAAATATTATAGAAAATAACATAGGCATATATCTTTTAAATGAATTATCTATATTTCCATTACTTACGTGTAAAAATAATATATATCCTATCAATCCAATAATAAGTCCTGATAATAAATGCAATATTTTATCATACATAGGAATAATTATATAAAAATCAAATACATTTCCTAAATACATTGCCCCAATAATAAAAGAATAAATCAAATAAAAACTTATTCTTGCTTTTCTTAAAAAGGTTTTTTTATAAACAAAATACATTATCCATAAAGTAGCTGCCATTAATCCTATTCTAAAAAGCTTTTCTCCACCCCTAAAAATAAAATCATATATTGCTGTAACAACTAATAATACCATTGATATTAAATTTAATCTTAAAGCCTTATCCTCTAATAAATTCATCAACATACTCCTTTATAAATTACCATATTTT
This sequence comes from uncultured Clostridium sp., assembly GCF_934754925.1. Lineage (GTDB taxonomy): Bacteria > Bacillota > Clostridia > Clostridiales > Clostridiaceae > Clostridium. Next base: position 62,635 of record NZ_CAKVJA010000003.1, read on the forward strand.
TTATCTTTTACTGCTAAAGCGGAAATACATCCAAATATTAACCCACCAATATGAGCACCATTATCTATATTACTTAGTGTAACTCCTATAAATATATTTATGAGTAAAACTTTAAATAAGTTTATTATATATGCTTTTCCAATTTTATTTTTATGTCTTATTCCAAAAATAATCATAGCTCCTAAAAGTCCAAATATTGCTCCTGATGCTCCTACACTTATTGAATTAGCATTAAATAAATAACTAAATATACTGCCCCCTAAAGCTGAAATTAAATATATAACTATATATTTAATTTTTCCATATACATATTCTACTTCTGATCCAATAATTTTAAGTGCATACATATTAAATGCTATATGTGCTAGTCCACCATGTAAAAATGTACATGTTATTAACCTCCAAGGCTGTCCATTATTAATTAAAACATTTACCTTAGCACCTAATTCTATAAGTGTATATGAATTAATATTATATATACTTTTAGATAAAAAAGCTGTAATTATAAAAATTAAAATATTTACACATATTAATATATACGTAACTAGGCTTTCTTTGTATTTTACTTTAAAATTACTTGTCTTTTGCTTTTCCATACTATAATTAAGTATAGAAACAAGTGGTTTACAGCTATTATCGCTGTAAACTACTTGCTTTTCTTTTTCTGAATAAATTAATTTATTATAACTTTGCTGAATTAATGATTCATAGCTTTCTTCTGTACATATAACTATATTTAGGGATATTTTTTTAGAATATACCTTTTCTAAAAAACTCATTGCTTCATAATATATAAAATTTTCTTCATTATTTTTACATACTACTACAGCATAAATAAAATCTTCATTTTCCATTATAGCTATCCATTTATTCTCTTTTAAAGTTTCACTATAATAATCCTTTATATAAAACCCAGCTTGCTTTGTTAGCTCACTAAATAAAGTATTTTCTACTTTGTTCATAATTAAATTTCTTTCTCTAACATATCTAATAATTCATTAAATCTATCAATAGTTGCTTCTAATGGCTTAGATGTTGTCATATCTACTCCTGCTTTCTTTAAAATTTCTATTGGATAATCACTTCCGCCACTCTTTAAGAATCCAACATATTTTTCAACTGCATTAGGTTGTTTGTCTAATATACTCTTAGCAAATGCAGATGCAGCTGCATATCCTGTTGCATATTGATATACATAGAAGTCACTATAGAAATGTGGTATTCTTGACCATTCAACATCAATTTCAGAATCAACTACCATTTCTGGTCCAAAGTATTTAACATTTAATTCATGCCATTTTGCATTATAGTCCTTTGCTGTTAATGGAATACCTTTTTCAAAGCTTTCATGTGTATAAAGTTCAAACTCTGCAAACATTAATTGTCTAAATACAGTTGTTCTTATTTGTTCCAATTCTTGATTTATTAAGTATAGCTTTTTCTTTTTATCAGTTTCTTTGTTTATTAAATGATGAATTAGTAATGCTTCATTAGTAGTTGAAGCAACTTCTGCACAGAATAATGTATAACCTGCATAATAGTAACTTTGTTCTTTTCTTGAATAATAAGAATGAATTGAGTGACCCATTTCATGAACTAAAGTTGATACATCATTAAGTTCATAATTATAATTTAATAAAACATAAGGTTTAGTATCATATCCACCCCATGAATATGCCCCACCACGTTTTCCCTTATTAATATATTTATCTATCCATCCACCGTTAATTCCTTCTTGGAATATATCTAAATATTCTTCCCCTAAAGGTTGTAAGCCTTCAACTGCCATTTTTACTGCATCATCAAACTCTACTCTCTCTTTAGGAATTTCAATTACTGGCACATATAAATCATACATATGCATTTCATCAAGTCCTAATAGCTTTTTCTTTAAGCCTACATATCTATGAAGTGATGAAAGATTATCATCTATAGTTTTTATAGCATTAGTATAAACTTCTAAAGGAATATCATTTGGTTTTAATGATGCTTCTAATGCACTATTATAATTTCTTACTTTAGCTCCAAAATTAAATACTTTTATTGAACTAGAAAGAGTTGTTGCTAATGTATTTTCAAAAGCTTTATATTCTTTGAATAATCCCTTAAATGCTTCTTTTCTAACTTCTCTATCCTTTGATTTAATAAATGAAGAATAGTTTCCTTCTGTTAACTCAACTTCTTCTCCATCTTCATCTTTAATATTACCGAACTTCATATCAGCATTTGTCATAATATTATGTATAGATGATGGTGCATCTAAACAATCTGAAGCTGCAGCAAGTAACTCTTCTTCTTTTTTATCTAATACGTGTGGTTTTTCCTTTAATATATTTTCTAATAAGAATTTATATGGCTCAAGTTCTTTTAATTCTTCCATTTGTTTTTCTATTGTCCCATCAGGAAGAGATAAAATTTCTGGTACCACATAAGCTGTATAAGTAGCATATTCAGCCATATAAGCATCAATTTTATTCATCATTGCTTGATACTTTGTATTACTTGTATCTTCATCACATCTTAAATGTGCATAAACATAAATTTTTTCTGCCTTTCTTGATACCTTTTCATTTACTTCAAAATATCTTATTAAAGTTTTTCCATCTCCAAGTTTTCCTTCAAACTCTTTAAGTTTTGGTGCTTCTTCTTGTAATTCTTTATATTCTTTTTCCCAAACTTCGTCACTAGAGTATATTTCATTAATACTCCATTTATCTTGCTCTTGTATTTCCTCTCTTTTCTTTAAAACCTTACTTTCCATAGCCCACCTTCAGCCTATCTCTATAGGCATCTCCTTTCTATTTTATTGATACTCTTCTTCTTTACCTTTAATATCATTAAAGGCTTTTTCCATAGCTTCTTCTATTAACTCTATAGAAAGAGATAACTTTTCTTCAATGTATTCATGATCATCCTTATATTTAAAATTAATTAAAAACGTTGGATTATACTCATCATCAACTTCTTCAATTTCAAACCCTTCATTTTCAAATAATTCCATATTAAATACATCATATATTGCAGAGTATTCCCATTCTTCAACATCTTTATTTGTATCAAATTTTATATAAACATTATCTCCTTTAACATAAAAACCTTTTATATGTTCTGCTCCTTCTGAAACCTTATAACTTCCAAGTTCCTTGGTTACAAATCCTGTTTCATTATCTCTTTCCATTAATATTAAGCTTGAATAATCCATAATAATATTCTCCTTTTCGTCTTATCACTATCTGTATTTTTCTATTCATAAACTGAATTTCATCTTATGAATTTAATGTTAGCAAATAAAATTATAAATTCTTTATTATTTTGCTAAAAATATTTATTTAAATTTATTAAAAATTCACACTCTATATTAAAGAATGTTTTATCTTAATTATATTGTTAGTATTCCAAATATACAATATTTTCTTTACTTATTTACACAATATGGTAATATATAATTATAAAATAATAGCATTAATTTCTTTATGGAGGTTAACATATGAGCACTGTTTCTGTAATAAAAAAAGAAAATTTAATTAAAATAAATCATAAAAAAAAGAAAATACAAAGAAATAGAAAAATTATTGCAACATGTATTTTATTGTTAACATTATTTATTATAGGAACCTCCATAAAAAATATGTATGTATCTTCTAAATGTTCTAATCTTATTTATTCAGTTGACTATTATTTTACTCACTGGAAAGATAAATCTCTTAGATTAATAGAAGTAGAATCTATGTCTGTAATATCAAATACTGACAACAAAATAGAAATTGAGGCCTATGGTTTTGCATATAAGAAACCCTATAAAAAAACTTATTTAATAGGAACTTTTAGTGAAGATGATAAAGGTCGTTGGCATATGGAATCAGTTAAAATTAAGGAGGAAAATTCTAATATAAAATCAGAATACAGTTCTCCATCACAATAAAAATATGCGCATCCATAAAACGATGCGCATATTATCGCTAAGACTCTAATAAATTATCAAATTCTCTACTTACATTCCAAGTATGATAATTATTTCCTTCCTTTGAGTGATTTTCTATAAAATCTTGTAAATCAACTTCAACTTCAGTATATTCATCTAATTCTAATTTTACAGTATCATCTTCAGTAAATTCAATTTTAGTAATTTCTCCTTGTTCTATTTCTTCACTACCATAGTGAAAAATTACTCCTAACTCTACTAATGTATCAAAACTTTCTTTTAATTCTTCAACTTTATCTTTTGTCATTCCTTTTTTCTCCTTATACTATTACTTTCAATAATATTATATTAAAAATTGTTCCTTTTCCAAGTTCGCTTTCTGCTGTTATACTACCACCATGTGCTTCTATTATCTTTTTACTTAATGATAATCCAATTCCTATACTCTTAGGATTTATAGAATTTTTACCTTTATAAAATCTTTTAAATATATTTTTAAGTTCAGATTTTTCAATTCCTTCCCCATTATCGCTTATTGTAATACTAATAAATATAGGTGTTTCTTCAAGTATAATTTTGATTTTCCCATTGATATCTGTATGTTCTATAGCATTTTTTATTATATTACTTAAACTTTCAGCAATCCATTTTTTATCATGCAAATAATATCCCTCGCTATTAAAATCTAACTCTATACTTTGTTTTTTATTATTAGCACTTACTTTTAATGGTTCTATAGCATACCTTATACTTTCACTAATTGGTATCATTTCTTTATTATAACTTACTGCATTACTTTCTATTCTTGCATATTTAAGTAGTGTTGTTATAAGCCAATCCATTCTATCTAATTGCTCAGACGTCATTTCTATAAATTTGCTTTTTGTTTCAATATCCATATTTTCATGATTTTTTAATATATCATTATAAGCTATTAAAGCTGAAAGTGGTGTTTTTAACTGATGTGATATATCATTTATTATATCTTTTAAATTTATTTTTTCATTTTTTAGATCTCTTAATGCATTTTCAAGTCTTTCTCCCATATGAATAAACTTATTATAAAATACATAAAAGTCACCTTCCTCAAATTTAAGTTCTGTAGAATTAAAATTTCCTTCAACCATTTCATCAGCTCTTTCACCCAACTTTTTTATATTATTAAATATTGGTGAAATAATCTTTAAAATTAATATCATAGCTACTATAAAAAATAATATCCATAATAATATTATAGTTAACTTCAAATTGCTATAACTATCCTTAAGAATTGGATTTTTTATTGGATTTAAATTTTCATTATAATAATATTTATCTAAAATATTGTTTCCTAATTCATAGTACTCATTTATATTTCCTTTAGTTATTATTGGAACTATTTCTTCTTCAATTTCAGGATTATTTTCAATTATTACTCCAACTAAAGCCGTATTTTGATCAATATATTTTTTATTTATATCATTAAACCAATTGTATGTTATAAAAATAAAAGCTGTTAAAAATACTAAAAAGGTTATAAGGCTAGTTATTATAATAAGTTTTACTTCCTTATTTTTAAGTAACCTCATATATTATACCTCCTTAGCTTCTTTAGCCCATCTATATCCTATTCCTCTTACTGTTTCTATGTATATAGGATTTTTTATATCATCTTCAACTTTTTCTCTTAATCTTTTTATATAAACTGTTAACGCGTTTCCATCAACAAAATTTCCATCAGTATCCCATAGCCTTTCTAATAATAAATTTCTTTCTAATACATTTCCCTTATTCTTTATTAAAAGCAATAATAGTTTATATTCAATAGTTGTAAGATCAATAACTTCTCCTTTTTTATAAACCTTATATTTTAATAATTCAACAGTTATATCCCCACTTATAATTCTATTACTATTTTCTTCTTTTTTAGGCGCTACTCCTCTTCTCCTTAAAACTGCATTTATTCTAGAAACTAATTCTTTAACTCTTATAGGCTTAGTTATATAATCATCTCCACCCATATCTAATCCCATAACTACATTTCCTTCTTCATCACATGCAGTCATAAATATTATAGGTATTTCACTATTTTCTCTTATTTCTTTGCAAAGTTCATATCCTGTTCCATCTGGTAGCATTACATCTAATAGTATTATGTTAAATTCATTATTTTTATATTTATCTCTAGCCTCACTTAAATTCTTAGCATGAACTACATCAAACCCTTCTTGCTTTAATGTATATTCCATTCCTAATGCTAATGGTAAATCATCCTCTACAAATAATATTTTTATCATATTTACTATTTCCCCTTTATTCTAAAATAGGAGCAGAAAGTTATTCTGCTCCTATCTTTTTATACTCAATTGAATAATTTACTAATCTTTCCTAATTAATCACTATATATATTATAACCTATTAATTTCACTTTATAAATAAGTTACTACTCAACATTTCTTATAGTTTCTACTAAGCTCATCTTTTTAAGTTTATTTAATGGAATTAATGATGCTATAAGAACTACCAATAAATTAATTATAAAACCTATAATAAAAGGTTGCCAGTAAATTTTGTTTGACATTGTAAAACCATATGATACCATTTTAACAACTAATAAAACTAATGGAATTGAAAGAACTCCTGCTAATATAGATGAAAATATACCATGTAATATACCTTCAAGTAAAACCATCTTAGTAAGCTGCCCTTCACTCATTCCAATTGTTCCTAACGTTCCAAATTCTTTCTTTTTAAGAAGTATATTAAGAGAAATAGTGTTTACAACATTAACTACTCCTATTAAGGTTATCATTACTATAAACCCATAAATAAATACATTTATTACATTCCACATTTCTTCATTACTTTGATTATCTTTATTTATATCACTAAATGTTATTTCATTATTTTCTGCTATATTATTAATCTTTTCTGCTGTTTTCTCAATAGACTTTTCATCATTTACATCTTTATATCTAAATCCAATAGTAGTACTATAATCATTTTCATCATAAAAGTTATTAAAACTATTAAAATTCATTATTATTTTAAATGTAGTACTAAAGTCATAATCAAATGGACTTCTATTTATTATTTTCTTAACTTTAAATTCTATAAAATCATTACTTGTTTTATCTTTTTCTAAATTTTCATTTACCTCATCTAAATTTTCTACCGCATGTACCTCAATAGAACTCCTAGCTACTTTAATAGTGTCTCCTTCTTTTAAATTAGTAAAATCAATATTTTCTAACTGCCCCTCTGCATTATAATTTGCCAGACTATTAACTATAACTACTTCGTCACTTTCTAAATTTCCATCAATCCCTAACTCATTTAATGCTTCATCACTATATCCTTCAATTTCTGCATTTTCTATTAAACTATTATCTAAAGTATTATACCTATAGTTCTTATATTTATCAGTTACTACATCTCCATCCAAATATAAATAAGGTATATATTTATTTGAAATTTTATATACATAATCAATACCATCTATTGATTTAACTTCATATTCAATCTTATCAATATTTTTATAAGGGTATAGCTTTCCGTGTGCTAAACTATTCTTTTTTATATAATCTAACTCATCTATTCTTTTCATATTTAATGTAGTAAATGTAATAAACATAATAAGTGAAATACTTAATGAAAGTATTGTTACTGTAAATCTTTTCGAATTTTTTCTTATATTTTTATAAGCTATCCATCCTTCTATTCCAAATATTTTTCTTATAATATTTCCTTTATAATACTTATTTTTTTCTTCTCCATTGTTTCCTTTAATAACACTTATAGGTGAAACTTTTCCTGCTTTCCTTGCTGGCCCAAAAGTTGCTAAAAATATCGTTAATACTCCTAATATTATTGTAAATAATATTATACTTGGATAAAATTTAACAACTAATTGTCCTCCTTCAAACATATTTGATATTTTACTATCTAATATCTTAACAGTTATCCAAACACCCAAAAATCCAAATATAGTACCAAATGGTATTGAAGTTAAACACATTAATAAGCCTTCTCTTATAACAATATTACTTACTTGCCTTGGAGTTGCCCCTACACTTCTAAGTATTCCAAACTGTGTCATTCTTTCAGTTACTGATATGTTTATAGCATTATAAATTAAAAATATAGTCGCTAATACAATTATAGCTAGTACAAAAATGACCATACCTTTAATTGCTGTATTTATACCAACATATGAACTTTCACCTTTTAAAGATAATAAGTCATTATTTATAGAAATATGATTAAATTTCCTCTCTAAATTAAAATTATCAAATTTTTCATTAACTAAGTCTGTTTTATTTTTATTATTAACTACTGTAAAAAATACATTATACTCCTTATTATCTTCAAGATTATCTAAAAGTGTTTCTCCTGAAAATACTGAATTACCAGTTTCATATTGCTCTTTAATAAAGCCTACAACTTTATATTCCTTATAATTATCAGTTAATACTTCATTTGCATCTTTATCATATTGAACTTCTCTTAATCTTACAGTATCTCCTATACTAATTCCTAAACCTTCTTTTGCATTATTATTTAAAATAAGCTCTTTACTACTCTTAGGATACTCTCCTTCTGTTAATTTTGTTGTAGTTATATCATTTGAATAAGTTGTATCTTGCTCTGTTATATAAATACTATTTTCGCCTTTTCCTTCTAATGTTAACTTTCCTAAAACTACATTGGCAATTGTACCTACCTTTTCTAGATCAACATCATTTCTTAGTATCTTTACTACCTCTGCATTGACACTTGAAAATCCAAATTCATAATCCCCATTATTATCTATAGCTCTATCATACATGTAATCATTAAAACTTAATCCTAGAAATCCAACTCCACTAATAAGTGATAATGAAAGAATTATACCTATAATAGTAAATAATGTTCTTTTCTTATTTTTCTTTAAATATTTTAAAGTAATATCACTATAACTTTTCATTATTTATTCACCTCATCAGTAGTGATTTGTCCATCCTCAATAGTAATAACCCTATCTGCAGATTTTGCTATATTAATATCATGTGTAATTAAAATTAATGTTTGATTATATTTTTTTGCACAATATTTTAAAAGTTCTAATACTTCCTTTGAATTTTTAGAATCAAGATTTCCTGTAGGTTCATCTGCTAAAATAATTGATGGCTTATTAGCTAAAGCTCTTCCTATAGAAACCCTTTGCTGCTGTCCTCCTGATAACTCTGATGGATGATGATTTCTTCTTTCTTCTAATCCTAATAATTTCAAAAGCTCATTCATATAATTTTTATCTATCTTTCCATTATCTAAAAGAACTGGCATTTCAATATTTTCTTCTGCAGTTAAAACTGGTATTAAGTTAAAAAATTGAAATACAAATCCTAACTTTCTTCTTCTTAAAATTGCTAATTCTTTTTCCTTTAATTTATAAATACTTTCTCCTTTTATTATTACTTCTCCAGAACTAGGTTTGTCTACTCCACCAATTAGGTGTAACAATGTACTTTTTCCAGATCCAGATGGTCCAACTATTGCAACAAATTCTCCTTGTTCTATATTTAAATTTATATTTTTTAAAGCCTTAACTTCTGCTTCTCCACTACCATATACTTTACTTAAATTCTTTACTTCTATAAGTGCCATAACCTGCTCTCCCCTTAATTTTTTATTATAGCTACATTATAAAATCTAAATATTACATTACTATAAATTCAATTATTACAATTTATTAATATTAAACATAATAAAAGTGAAGTAGATTTATTTTTTACTTCACTTTTACAACTTATGCTAATTTACTCTTACTATCGCTTCTATTAAAGTCATTATATTTTTCTAATTCTTCTATAGATTTTCCTTCAATATATATTTCATACCATAAACAAAACATAAATACTGTCCAAACCTTTCGTGAGTTGTCTTTTTTCCCTTGGATATGCTCATCTAATAAATTAATTACATATTTCTTATTTATTAATTTATCAACCTCTGCATTATTAATAACTTTCCTAACGTATTTTCCTAAATCACTTTTTAACCATACTCTTATAGGTGTTGGAAATCCAAGTTTTTTCTTATCTTTAATATAAGGAGGCACTATATTCTTAAATGCTTCTCTTAATAAAATCTTTGTATTATTTCTACTTACCTTTTGTGATAATGTTAAACCTTCTGCACATCTTAAAACTTCTTTATCTAAAAATGGTACTCTTAGTTCTAAAGAGTGTGCCATAGACATTTTGTCAGCTTTTAATAAAATATCTCCTTCTAACCAAGTATTTATATCTATATATTGCATAGTGGTAACATTATCATAATTATTATTATCGCACTCCTCATATAAACTAGATAAAACATTACTATACGTATTATTTTCATCATATTTATATATTAAGTTTTTTACCTCTTCATTAGTAAATATTTTAGCATTTCCTATATATCTGTCTTTTAGCTTAGTAGTACCCCTTAACAAATAATTTTTTCCCTTTATATCTGGAAGTGATTTAGCTATCTTATTAACCTCACATTTTATTACTTCTGGTAAATATGAAAATGGCTTAATACTATAATATTCCTTATAAATATTGTATCCTCCAAACAACTCATCTGATCCCTCACCAGATAAAACTACTTTTACATACTTTCTAGCTTTCTCTGATAATAAATAAATGCCAACGCAAGATGGATCTGCTAATGGATCATCCATATAATATGCTACCTTTGGTAATGCCTTTATATAATCCTGTTCAGATACATTTATTGATATGTTTTCTATACCTAAGTATTCTGCTGTTCTCTTTGCAACATTTAATTCATTATAGCCTTCAACATCAAACCCAATAGAAAAAGATTTAATTTTAGGGTTAATCTTTGCTGCTAATGCTGTAATAATAGTAGAGTCTATTCCTCCAGAAAGAAAAGTCCCAACTTCAACATTTGCTATCATATGATGCTTTACAGAATCATTTATAATATCATAAATATTTTCTGATGTTATATCTTTATTATTAAATTTAACACTATTATATTTTCTAAATTCTATTTCGCCATTTTTTATTGTAAAATATGTTCCATTTGGAACCTCTTTAATTCCATTGATGATAGTATTATAATTAGGTGTATATTGAAATGATAAATAATTTTGCAATACAGCCTCATCTACATTTACCTTATCAATTAATTTTATTAAAGCCTTATATTCAGATGAAAATGCTATAAACTCTTCATTATTTATATAATATAAAGGCTTTATTCCAAAATGATCTCTAGCACCAAATATTATATTTCTTACTTCATCATATATAATAAATGTAAACATTCCTCGTAACTTATCTAAACATTTTTCACCATAATTAATATATGATGTTAAAAGAACTTCAGTATCTGAATTAGTAATAAATTTATTACTTTTTCTTAGCTCTGTTCTTAATTCTTTATGATTATATATTTCGCCATTAAATACAATTGTTCTATTTTCCTTTTTAAATGGCTGATTACCACCTTCTAAATCTATTATACTTAATCTATCGAATCCAAATGCAATATTATTTTTTATGAAATATCCTGTATCATCTGGCCCTCTATGAATTATCTTTTCTGTTAATTGTCTTATAAGTAATTGATCAGCTTTTTTATTTTTATAATATATGGATATATAACCGCACATTTTATCATCCCCTAGTTTTATTAAAATTTTAAAATAATATAATTATTTTCTCTAATTATTATTGCCATATTTTTCATTTTCATTTCATGTTTTCCATTATTAATTTTAATTTTTTTATTAATCTTTTCTTAATCTCATATTAAGAAAAGATTAATAAAACCTTTAATTTTCAAAAAAGGATGAAGTAATTTTAAATCACTTCATCCTTTTATTATTTAAATTTTACTGATTTATAAATATAAACTCCAATACTTCCAAATAATATAAGCAAAGATATAGGTAGAAACACTATTGATAAACTCTTACTATTATTCATTGCTATGATTGTACTAATTTGAATATAAAGAAATATAGCTAATATCTCAACATTAATAATCTTTATAAACGTTGATGCCATTGAATATTGTTTATCCTTATTTATAGGGGTTATTTCAATACAATAATTACAGACTTGAGGATACTTAGATAATATAGCTAGCACTATATAAGATATTATTACTATAGGTAGTAATATAAATAATGTATTTTTAGAACCATATGCATCAATCTCCCCATTAAAATTAAAATGAGTTGGCACTATATCAGGTGCTTTGCTCCAATAAATAAAGGTTATAATTATTAAAGCCATAACTAAAATTAATCCTACTATATCAAGGCACTTATTTATATTTTTATATGGATATTCACTTTTCCATTTATCCATTATTACCCCTCCATAAATACTATAATTACTCTATATTATATTAATTAGCAATAGAAAAATAACGTAAACCAAATTCATATTTCTAAGTTATTTATTTTAATTACACTCTAATAAGAATTATAAATCAATTCCTTCTTGTAACATACTTTTAAATTCTCCCCAACTTACAAACTTTCCTCCCATACTCTCTAAGTGATTAGTATGCATTTGACAATCTAAAAATAAATAATTTTCCCTTTCAAGCTTTTTACAAATACTTATTAAAGCTACTTTAGATGCATTTGTTTCTATTGAAAACATACTTTCACCAAAAAAACATCTTCCTATTTTAACTCCATAAAGCCCCCCTACAAGTTTACTTTCCTTATATACTTCAACACTTAAAGCAAATCCCTTATTAAATAAGTTTATATAAGCTTCTTTCATATCATCAGTAATCCATGTTCCTTCACCTTTTTCTCTAAGTGCTTTACAATTACTTATTACACCTTCAAAATCATTATTAAAAGTAACTTTAAATTCACCTCTATTAAAAACTCTTTTCATTGACTTTGATATTCTTACTTCATTTGGTTTTATAATAAATCTAGGCTTTGTACACCACCATAATATCGGATCATCCTCATTGTACCAAGGAAATATTCCATTACAATAAGCTAATACAAGTCTTTCCCATCTTAAATCTCCACCTATGGCTAATAATCCATCCTCTTCAGCTAATTCTGGATTTGGAAACATTATTTCATCAGTTAATTGATATATTGGCATAATATCTTCCTTTCAATCAAATATTTAATAATCTTAAAGTATCATAATATTAAAATGTATAAAAGATAAAAATTTCAATTTATAGTTTATCTAATTTATACACACTTTTAACTACCATCAATTAAAATTTAATGATATTATATTAATTAGGAAAATTTATCCATTTAATATTTAGGAGGGAAATAACATGTTTCTTTATAACAATGAAACTGAAAAAAAAGAAAATACAAAGGATTTACCTGATATAGCTATGGAAAAACTACTAAAATCAAGAACAATAATCATTTCTGGTGAAATTAATCAAGCCTTAGCCGAAAAAGTTTGTGCTCAACTTCTAATCCTTGAAGAAATGAGTAATGATCCAATTAAAATTTTTATAAATAGCCAAGGTGGCCATGTAGAATCTGGTGATACAATTCATGATATGATTAAATTTGTTAAACCTAGAGTTATAATGATAGGAACTGGTTGGGTTGCAAGTGCTGGAATAACTATATACCTAGCTGCAGATAAAGAAAATAGATATTCATTACCTAATACTAGATATATGATTCATCAACCTTTAGGCGGTTTTAACGGTCAAGCTACAGATATAGGAATTGAAGCTAAAGAGATATTAAGAGTTCGTCAAAGAATAAATACAATTATAAGTGAAGCCACAGGGCAACCTATAGAAAAAGTTAATAAAGATACTGATAGAAACTATTGGTTAAATGCAGAAGAAGCTCTAGACTATGGAATAATTAATAAAATAATATCAAGTCATTCCCAATTGGAATAATTATAATAAAAAGAAGCTTATTATAAAGTAATTATATTATTTATAATAAACTTCTTTTATTTATATTTTTATTTAAATATCTATTTACTCATAAGTAAATGCAATTCCCCGTTTCCCAACATAACTGTAGTATGCTCTGATATTGGCTTTTCTAATGATATTTCAACTTTAGGAGAATCTTTAGTAAACTCTACATAGTACTTTAAAGCTCTACTTTCATTTTCTATAATCATGAAAATCATAGGCTCATTAGGAGTTTGTAATTTTAAAATCATAGTTTTTCCTGAACTTTGTGAAAAGTGATATATCCCGCCTTGTAAATATTCGCCATAGGGGGTTCATCATTAACACTTGCATTTACTACTATTGTTGATGTTATAAAAATCATAGCAACTATGATTAATTTATTTTATACTGCTTTTAATTTACTCTTCTCTTGCTGTTTATTATTTCTCTTATTTATAAGATAATCCACAATAATAGCTATTGCACCATCTCCAGTAACATTAGTTGCAGTTCCAAAACTATCTTGAGCTGCATGTAATGCAATCATAATTGGTTTTTCTACAGCTCCAAACCCAAGCATTGATTCAAGTAATCCTAAGGCAGCCATAACGCCCCCTCCTGGTACCCCTGGTGCTGCAATCATCGTAACTCCTAACATAAATATAAATGGCATTATCATTCCAAAAGTAGGAGTTTGTCCATTCATATACATAACTGCCATAGAAGTAAGAACTAAAGTAATAGTATCACCTGCTAAATGTATTGTTGCTCCTAAGGGGACAACGAAATCTAAAACTTCCTCACTAACTTCATTATTTTTAACACATTGAATTGTTACTGGAATTGTTGCTGCTGAAGATTGAGTTCCTACGGCAGTCATGTATGCTGGAATCATATTTTTTATTAATTTAAAAGGATTTTCTCTTTTAATAGCTCCTGCAATGCAATATTGAATAAATATATATGTTAATTGTAATGAAAATAATATTACATATACTACTCCAAAAGATTTTAATGTATTAAATATTTCACCACTATAACTTAGCTTTGCAAAAACACATCCAATATAAAGTGGAACTAACGGTATTAATACATTAGTAACGATCATTAAAACAATTGAATTAAATTCATCTACTACTTTCAACATTGTACTATTTTTAATTTTAGATAAACCTATACCAAGTACAAATGCTAATACTAATGCAGACATTACTCCCATTATTGCTGGTATTTCTATATTGAAATATGGTTCTATAGATTTTCCAGCTTCACTTAATGCAACTTCACTTTTTATTAGATTAGGTAATATTCCTGCTCCAACTAAATACGCTGCAAATCCAGCTGCTAATGTAGAAATATATGCTACTATCGTAGTTATTATAAGCCCTTTCCCTGATTTACTTCCTAATGATGCTATTCCTGGAACTATAAATCCAATAATAATTAAAGGAATTACAAATGATAAGAAGTTTCCAAATAAGTTACTAAAAGTAGCTAACATCTTCACTGGAACTTGAAAATTATTTGCCCCACATAATAATCCAATTCCAATTCCTAATACTAAACATAATACTATTCTTGTAATTAAAGATAGTTTTTTCATTAAATATCCCCCTTGCTGTCCTTCATAAAAAAACATATGTCCTTTTATTAAATTCACTATAACCCATTTTTTAACTATTGTCAAATTAATTTACAAAAAAATCTATAATAACGATAAATTTATCATTATTATAGATTAATTAATTTCTGTTATATTAATATTAATTAACTATTTTTTAAAAGAAAATCATTTTTAGTGCAAAAATAATTAAAGTTATTCCTCCAAAAAAATTAGCATACTTTTCTATAAATTCTATCTTTCTTATATATCTACATAAATAAAATGCAAAAGAACATAATATTAATGTTATAAATCCAACAATAGAACAGTCACTTATCATCATTAGAGCATTACTTATGTAATTAAACCCCGTAAAACCTATAACAAAAGCATCAATACTAACAGATATTCCAAGTATTAATACCATTCCCTTCTTTAATAATAATGTTTCATCTTCTCCAGCATTTTCAAATCCTTCTTTTATCATTAATATACCTACTACAGCTATTGCAACACCACCAACTATATTAGGGATTGTTGCTATATACTTTTCAAATAAATGACCTCCTATACCACCTAAAAGAAAGAATAAAAATTGAAATATTGCAAAAGACATAATGAAAGCTATTTTACTTTTACGCATAACCTTAGGATTCACCCCAATGCTAACAGTTACTCCAACAGCATCCATAGCTAAAGCAATTCCCACTATAATTACATCCTTTAAATTCATACTCCCCCACCTTTACATTATTTGTATAATTTTATTATTAATTTTATCAACCTATGATTCATAGTGTAAATTTTATTTTTTTACATCTTTTATTTAATACTATTTTGTTGTATAGTATATATTGTATTAAAAATAGAGCAAAATAGTATATCACATTAATGTCTATTTTCTAGTATTTAATGTATGTTTTTAATTAATTTGAACTTTAAAGGAGAGTATTTTAATGGCAAATTGTATCATAGCACAATCTGGAGGTCCTACAGCAGTTATAAATTCAAGTGTTGTTGGATTAGTTGAAGCAAATAATACTTTAGGGATTTTTGATAAAGTTTATGCAGGTTTAAATGGAATTGAAGGAATTTTAAATGGTAATATAATAGAACTTTCATCATTTTCTCAAGATGATATAAATAGATTTAGATATACACCTTCATCTGGTTTAGGTTCTTGTAGATATAAAATGAAAAAACTTGAAGAATCAACTGAAGAATATGATAGACTACTTGAAATATTAAAAGCTAATGATATTAAAGCTTTCTTTTATGTTGGTGGTAATGATTCTATGGATACTACTGCTAAACTAAGTGCTTATGCAAAAGAAACTGGAATAGATGTTAAATTTATAGGTATACCTAAAACTATAGATAATGATTTAATGTACACTGATCACACTCCTGGTTTTGGTAGTGCTGCTAAGTTTATTGCAACAAGTGTACTTGAAACTTACCTAGATTCATCTGTGTACATAAATAATGGAATATTTATTTTAGAAACTATGGGACGTGATACGGGGTGGCTAGCTGCATCTGCTGCATTAGCTAAATTAAACGGAAAACAAGTGGCAGATTTCATTTATTTACCTGAAACTGCTTTTGATGTAGATAAATTCTTATCTGATGTTAAAAATAAATTTGAAGAACAAAATCAAGTTTATATAGTTGTCTCTGAAGGAATAAGAACTGCTGAAGGAAAATTTGTTGCTGAAGCTCACGCTCAAGCTCATGATAAATTTGGCCATGCCCAATTAGGTGGTGTTGGTACTTACTTAAAAAACTTAATAATATCTTCTGGTATAACTAGTAGAGTTAAATCTTTAGAACTTGGAGTACTCCAAAGATGTGCTATGCACTGTGCTTCTAACATAGATTTACAAGAAGCTTATGAAGTTGGATATGAAGCATTAAGACAATCTAGTCTTGGCAAATGTGGATATATGATAGGAATAAAAAGAGAAAATAACGAACCTTATAAATCTTCTTACTTCCTAATCGAAGCTGATAAGGTTGCTAATAATGTTAAGTACTTCCCAACTGAATGGATAAATGAGGCTGGAAATAACTTAAAAGAAGAAGCCTTAGATTATTTAACTCCTTTAGTTTCTGAAATTCCAGATATAATTTCAGCTTCACCAATGCCATCATTTAAAGTCTTTAACAAATAAAATATTGTTCCCCACGTGGATACTAAAAATTAATGATTTTTCTTATTAAATATAGCAGAAGTCGTTATCTTTAAAGGGGATCGCTCAGAAAATTGTATCTTTTATCTTAAAAGCCAGTGATATAGAAAAATTGATTATATTATCGGAGGGAAAATTATATAATGAACTTTAGAATTTAATTATTATTAGAATAAAATCTGCGTTAAGAAGCTGAGGGAATGAAATGACTTTCGAAGCTTTAGCAGATTTTATGGAAATAATAATATAAATTCTTAGTGAAATTATATTCCTTCACGGAGATTATATAATCAATTTTTCGGCATCACAGCATTTAAGCCTTAACGAACAATTTAGTTATTTTGCATAGCGTCTACAGAGATATTCAATTGTATCTAAGAATATATTAGCTTCTTTTTTGCTATTGTATATTCCTAAACTTACCCTAACTAGTCCTGGGGTTCCAACCTCACTCATATATCTTTGCAAATCATTATCTGCTATTCCAAGAACTCTTCTTGTATATGGATGTGCACAAAATCCGCCTTGTCTAACCCCTATCCCTCTTACTTTAGAAAGCGTTTCTCCAACTTCTTCATAAGTCATTCCATCAATATTAAATACTAAAATTCCTAATCTATCATTTATATTTTCATTATCCCCATATAAAATTATCTTTTCAAAGCTCTTTAATTCTTTAATTAAATATGCTAATAATTCTTTTTCATTATTTTCAATTATTTTAAATCCTATTTTATCCATTTCTCTAAGAGCTTCTGATATTGCTATAGCACCGAAAAGGTTTGGAGTACCTGCCTCATTTTTTTCTGGTGTATCTAGCCATAGATGACGATCATCAAGTACAATTTGAACAGTTCCACCACCTGATGAAGCTGGTTCTTTTTTATTAAAGACTTCTCTTAAACCAATAATTACTCCACTTCCAAATGGAGCATATATCTTATGACCAGAAAACACTAAAAAATCTATATTTTCACTAGCATCTTCTTGTATCATAGATATTTTTTTATGTGGAATTAATTGGGCAGCATCAACAATTATTTTAGCTCCATATTTATGAGCTGACTTTGCTACTCTTTTTATATCATTTACGTAACCAGTAACATTAGATGCACCTGTTATAGTAACATATTTAACTTTTTCTTGATACTTATCTAATAGATATTCTATTTCTTCTATTCTAACTCTACCATCTTTATCTACTTCAACATGTCTTAAATCACACTTACTTCTCCAAGGTAGATCATTTGAATGATGTTCCATTCTAGTTGTAATTACTATATCATCCGTATTATCAATTAAAATATTAGATAATTTATTTAACCCATCAGTAGTATTACCAACAAAAAATGCTGTATAGATATCCTCCGGTGCATTAAAATATTCTAGTATATATTTTCTAGAACTTTCGTATAAATCACTACAATACTGAGATTTTTTACCATCCCCTCTTGCAATTGACCCATAATATTCACTAGTTTCTAATACTTTTTTCATAACTCTTTTAAAAGGTGGAGTGGTAGCTGCATTATCAAAATTTATAGGAATTAATCTTCCTTTTCCATCTACATTAACCTTTTTATCCAACCCTATAAATAGTTTTCTTAAATCATCTATATTTTCCTTATGCATAATAATCCCCTCCACTATAATATATTCCTTGATTTATCTATTGTGATTATCTAAACACATTATATT
Source organism: uncultured Clostridium sp. (assembly GCF_934754925.1). GTDB lineage: Bacteria > Bacillota > Clostridia > Clostridiales > Clostridiaceae > Clostridium. Next base: position 81,956 of record NZ_CAKVJA010000003.1, read on the forward strand.
CTTCAATTGTAATATACCTCTCATTATAGTCATATTCTATAAAGTAACATATGTGTTTAAAATACATATATTATTAATAAATTATTATTTGGAGGGTAACAATGAGTTCCAAAAAAAATAATGTTGAAAAATATAATAATAATAATAATGATAATAACGATGATTTAACTTTTATACCTTTAAATATTGATTCATCTTTAGCACCTAATAGTACAAAATTTCCATTGCAAATAGAAGGAATTTCTGTAACTAAAACTTTAGGTACCATATCATTAGGTTTTCCAAACTTAAATATTAACCCAACTCCAATGCCTTTAACAACAAACCCAATGATTGAACTAGCTCCACTTACACCTTATCCTAAAAATATACCAACTATTGATTCAAATGAATCTTTAAACACAAAAAATAATAACATTAATACTAATAATAAAAATAATAGCATTAATACTAATAATAAAAATAATAACATTAATACTAATAATACAAATAATACTACTACTGGCTTGGAGTATCCATCAGAACTAGACGATAGCTTTCTTTATTCATATAATGAGCCAAAAGTTAATGAAAGATATATAGACGATTCTATTAATATACTAGATATTTTAAGAAACTTTGATATGTCATTAGACTTTTCCTCATCTGAATCAAGAAAAAATAATTGTACAGAAGATGAAGTTAATAAAATATTTGCCTTAATAGAAAAAGATAATCCTGGAATATTAGCGACTATGAAAGCTTACAGGGTTCCTTATCCTATTACTAAATTATTAATAAAAAAAATAATAAAAATATCTCTTGATAACTATAAAAGGTAGGTGCCTTATATGGAACAATTTTCAAAATCACTTCCTCCAATTGAGCCTAGTTTAAGAATTCTTCATGCAGTACCTAATGCCCCAAATGTTGATGTTTATCTAAATGGCTCTCTTATAACAAGTAACTTAGCCTTTGGAAAAATATCTAAATATAGTCAATTATTATCTGGAGAATATGAATTTCAACTATTCAAAGCTGGCACTTATGTCAAGCCTTTATTAAGTCAAAATATTCAATTAATAGCTAATGCTAACTATACAGTTTCAATAGTTACATTATCCAATAATTTGTATTTATTTAGGCTAAAGGATGATAATGTTCCTATAAATAAATCTAAGTCATTTTTGAGATTTATTAATTTATCTTCAAACGCACCTTTACTTACTTTAGGATTACCTAACGGTATTATACTATTTAATCAAGCTGAATATTTAGAAACTACGGGATATTATCAATTATCCCCTGGAATATATAACTTTGAGATTCTCTTAGGAGCTTCTGAATCACCTACAAAATATATTAAGAATGTTACATTAGATGGTGGAAAATTCTATACTATCTATATTATAGGACTATTTAATGGTAAGCCACCACTTGGCTATCTCTTTGTAGATGATGCAATCTAAAAAAAGGAGTTGTTGAAAAACATCTCCTTTTTTTAATTTGATATAGATTTACTATAATAGTATAATTATAAGGAAAACTTCGTCTAACTGGAGGAAATTATGATAATACTAAGTTGTAAAGATATATGCAAAAGTTACGGAATACGCGATGTCCTTAAAGATATTACTTTTTCAATCAATGAAGGTGATAAAGTAGGAATTATTGGTGCTAATGGTGAGGGAAAATCAACCCTTTTTAAAATAATAACTAAAGAAATATCTCAAGATTCTGGTGAAATATTTATAGATAAAAATAAAACTTTAGGTTATTTATCACAAAATTTAGCATTAGACTCTGATAAAAATATTTATGAAGAAACTCTTTCTGTATTTGATGAGCTTCTAAACATTGAAGAAAGACTCTCATCCTTAGAAATAAAAATGAACGAACCTTATGATGAAAATAATGCTTCATATCATGACAAGCTTATAAAAGACTACACAACTCTTCAAGATATATATTCACATAAAGGTGGTTATATCTACAAAGGTGAAATATCAAGAGTATTAAAAGGACTTGGATTTACTGAAGATGACTTTTATAAATCTATAAATACTTTAAGTGGTGGACAAAAAACAAGAGTTGCATTATGTAAATTACTATTACGTAAACCAGATATCATTTTACTTGATGAACCAACTAACCACTTAGACTTAGAAGCAATTAGTTGGCTAGAAGACTATATGAAAAACTATAAAGGAACTGTTTTAGTAATATCCCATGATAGATTCTTTTTAGATTCAGTAACAACTAGTACTTTTGAAGTTATTGCGGGAAAAGTTGAGTGCTATAATGTTCCTTATTCTAAATTTATAGATCTTAGAAAAAAGAACTATGAAGCAAAACTTAAAGCTTACAACCTTCAGCAAGCCGAGATTAAAAGACAAGAAGCAATTATTGAAAAATTCCGTTCATTTAATAGGGAAAAAAGTATAAGAGCTGCTGAAAGTAGAGAAAAGGCATTAGAGAAAATGGAAAGAATTGAAGCTCCAACACATGAAAAAGAAGGTTCTAAAATTAAATTTGAAGCTTCTATAAAAAGTGGGTATGACGTTTTACATATAGAAAATATGAATAAATCTTATGGTGAAAAAACATTATTCACAAATTTAAATATAGATTTAAAACGTGGTGAAAAAGTTGCTTTAATTGGTGAAAATGGTAGAGGTAAAACTACTCTTTTCAAAATAATAATGGATAAAGTGCAAGCAGATAAAGGTGTTAAAGTATTAGGTACTAACGTAAATGTTGGATATTATGATCAAGAACAGTCAGATTTAAATTTAGATAAAACAATATTAGATGAAGTTTGGGATGAGTTTCCTAACTTAACAACTTCTAAGCTTAGAAGTTATTTAGCCTCTTTCTTATTTACCGGTGATGATGTATTTAAAGTTATTAATACATTAAGTGGTGGAGAAAAATGTAGAATAAATTTATTAAAGCTTATGCTTTCTAAATCTAATTTACTTCTACTAGATGAACCTACTAACCACCTTGATATTATCTCTAGAGAAGCCTTAGAAGATGCTATATTAGAGTATGATGGAACTTTAATGGTTATATCTCACGATAGATATTTCTTAAATAAAGTAATTGGTCGTATACTTGAACTTAAAGAAGATGGTGTTGCTGAATACCTTGGTAATTATAGTTATTACCAAGAAAAAAAGCTTAACCCTACACGTTTTGAAGATTATGAAGAATTAGCTAATGGAAAAACTAAAACTCAACTTAAGGATGAAAAAAAGAAAAAGCGTGAAGCTGAAAAGGAAGCTAAAGCTCTTCAACTTAAAATTAAAACTCTAGAAAAAACAATTGCTGAAAAAGAAGATGAATTAACTAATTTACAAGAACAGCTTTGTTTAGAATCAATTTACTCTAATCCTTCTGAAAGTCAGCGAGTTAATAGTGAAATAAAAAAATTAGAAGATAATATTTCTCAACTTTATGAAGAATGGGAAAATCTAGTTTAGGTAATAATTAAATAAAAAAAGTCGGCAGTGCCGACTTTTTTATTAACTTATTACAAAATAAAATTTAGACTCTTCTATATATTTTTATATAACCTTTGCTGTTTCAAGTATTCTGGTATTTTTCCTATGCAGTTTCTGCCATATTTTGCTTAACTACATCTTTAGAAAAATTATTTACTATAGCTTTTCTTATCATATCTACCGGAATAATTGTAATTGCCATAAATATTATAACTAACCAATTACTTATAGAGATTGGCGTACAACTAAACATTTCTCCCCCAATAATTGTTAACAATCCTTGAACTAATATTATTATTCCCATTACCTTTAGGAAGCTCATATTTTCATTTATATGCTCAAATATGTTAGAATTTTCACTTCTTACATTAAATCCATTAAATACTGCACAAAGTACAAACATTGAGAAATATGCTGTCATATGCTCTTCTGTATCAGCAAACATTTTTATAAAATATGGAGCTTTCAAAAATACAAAGCTTAATATTGTTACCCATGCCCCTGCAAATATAATTTGATTCATCATCTTACTAGAAACTATACTTTGAGTTCTTGATTTAGGCTTTTCAAGCATATATTTCTTAAGTGCTGGTTCAGAACCTAAAGCTAATGCTCCAAGGCCATCCATAACTAAATTAATCCAAAGTATATGAGTAATTTTTAAAGGTTCTTCAATTCCAAAGAATGGTGCAATAGCACATACAGCAACAGCTCCAACATTTATAGTTAATTGGAATTTTATAAACTTTAAAATATTATTATAAATTGTTCTACCATATAAAATAGCATTTTCAATTGATTTAAAGTTATCATCTAATATTACTATTGAACCTGCCTCTTTAGCTACATCTGTACCACTACCCATTGCAAAACCAACGTCTGCTCTCTTTAATGCAGGAGCATCATTAACACCATCACCAGTCATACCACATACAAGATTTAGTTCTTGAGCAATCCTTACCATTCTTGATTTATCTGTTGGTAATGCTCTAGCTATTACTCTTAAATTAGGTATAATGGCTTTTACTTCTTCATCAGACATCTTATTTAATTCCTCTGAAGTTAAAGCAACATCTGTATCAGATCTTAACAATCCAGCTTCTTTTGCAATTGCAACTGCTGTTTCTTTTCTATCACCAGTTATCATTACAACTTGAACACCTGCATTTTGAACTTCTTCAATGGCTTGTTTAGCTTCTACTCTTACATCATCACGAATCCCTACAAATCCAACAATAATTAAATCATCTGGAAGAGTATCTTCTACTAATTCACTTTCACTATAAGCAAATGATAAAACTCTCATAGCCCTTACTGCTAATTCATCTATCTTGGTATTAATCTTATTCTTATTTATCTCAACTACATTTCCGTTTTCATCTAACATTTTTGTAGCTTTTGCAAGTAGCCTTTCTGGAGCACCCTTATACACTGTTTTTCCGCCTAGTTGACTTGCCGAATATTTGTTAGCAGAATTAAACCCTTGTGATTTTTCAACAACTATATCCGCTAATTTTGACATTTCTTTTTGTGTTAAAAAGTCAAGTAATGCTTTATCAGTAGCATTTCCTCCAACAACTTTACCATTTGCATCAAACATTGCTCCAGTATTTTTACCAATACAAAGCTTCATCATTTCTTTTACTTTAGATCCATCTTTATAAGTATCTTTTAAATTTCCATCAAAAAATTCAACAACTTCTAATTGCCCCTTAGTAATTGTCCCCGTTTTATCTGAAAATAATATATTTAATGACCCTGCCGTTTCAATACCAATTGGCTTTCTAACAAGTACATTATTTTGTAACATCTTAGAAGTATTTCTCATAAGAACAATTGCAATCATAAGAGGTAATCCCTCTGGAACTGCCATAACAACAATAACAACGGCTAACATAATTGCTTCTAATACATCTTTAAATATTAATACTCCACCAATTGCGAAATAATCGGTAAATCCACCTGCAACTAATATTTTATGTCCAAGTAATGCTAATGCAATAACAACTGAACCAATATAACCAAACATAGAAATTTGCTCTGCAAGTTTAGTAAGTTTTACCTTCAATGGACTTGCTACTTCTTCATCAGCCATATCAGCAGCCATAGCACCCATCATAGTCTTCATACCAACCTTAGTAACTTCCATAACTCCTTCACCATTAAATACTACTGCACCTCTAAATAAAGAGTGTGAATCAACAAAAGTATCTCCAGTTATATCTGCAGTCATAGCAATTTCTTTATAAGCTTTAGAATCTTCTACTGCAACTTTTTTACATTCTTCTGCTTCACCATTAAGAGCTGAATTATCTACTCTTAAATCTCCTTGATAAAGATATCCATCAGCTGGAATTTTATCTCCACTTTGAAGAATTACCATATCTCCTACAACAAGTTCATTTACTTCAATTTCAACAACTTTACCATCTCTATATACTTTACATACATCTTTTTTAGTAGAATCTTTTAACTTTCTATACTCGTTATCACTTGCAATTTCTGTTTTTGCAGAAATTCCAGTTACTAACAATACAGATATAGCTATACCGATTAGCTCTCCAAATTCAGCATATCCCATGAATGCCATTACTGCCATAATTGCTGCAATTGCTAATAATAACTTAATCATTGGATCATCAAATGCACCTTTAAATTTATCCCAAAATGTTTCTGGCTCTGCTTCATGGATTATATTATCCCCATAGAGCTTTCTACTTTCATCTACTTGCTTTTTATTAAGCCCTTTAATCATCCCATTCTCTCCTTAAATAAAATTTACATAATTATAATATATAAGTACTATATTATCATTTATTTATATTTTTTTAAAATATTACATTATAATTTCCTTAAAAAAATATACATGCAAAAGTAAAATATCTTTTGCATGTACTTCCTTAGCTATTGATATAAAGCTAATACTCCATTTAAATCGGCGATTTTACCTTCTCCAACAGCCTTAAATTGCCATTCTGATCCACTTCTATGAAGTTCTGCAAATATTACAGATGTTGCAGTAGATCCATTTTCCTTTAAATTAAATCTACATAATTCTTTTCCATTTTGATCTAGGTCTACTAATCTAACATATGAATTATTTATCATTCCAAAAGTTTGTCTCTTAGCCATTGCTTCATGAATTGTAACAACGAAAACTATTTTTGCTATGTTTGAATCAATCTTATCTAAATCTATATTTATTGTTTCATCATCACCTTCACCAGCACCTGTTCTATTATCACCAGCTAAAGAAATTCCTTGACCTACTTTATTATTAAAGAATATTACATTTGAAACAGTATTAAATTTATTATTAGCATCTAATAAAAATGCTGCTATGTCTAAATCAAAATCTGAACCATTATTTGAAATATCCCATCCTGCACCAAGCATTACTCTTTTTAATCCTGGATTTCTCTTTGTTAAATCTAATATATCATTTTTGTTTAAATTTAAAACTCCACCAGTTGGTGCATTATTGCTTGTATTTCCTGTTAAATTTCCAAATCCTGAACCTAAATTAATTCCCATATTAATTGCCTCCTCTATTTATACATATCTGCTAAAGATTTAACTGTAGCTTGTAATAATTCTCCCTTAGCCTTAAATTGCCAACTACCATTAACTCTTTGTAATTCTGCAAAAAGTAATGCTGTATTATTTCCTCCATCTTCTGATAGGTTATATCTACATATTTCTTTATTGCCATTATCTTCATTTAATATTCTAATATAAGCATTTTTTACCTTAGAGAAGTTTTGTTTTCTTGATACTGCATCATAAATATTAAGTGCAAATATAACTTTATCACACTTTGGTGATAATTTATCTAAATCAACTGATATCTTTTCATCATCACCATCTCCAGCACCAGTTCTATTATCTCCATGTAAGTATATTCCTTCACCTTTTAAGTTTCCGAAATATATTACTCCTCTATTTATTAATTTGTCATTACTATCTAATAATAGTGCTATTAAATCTAAATCATAATCAGCACCTAAATTAAAAAACCCTTTCTTAGCAACATCCCAACCAGCCCCTAACATAACATGCCTTAATCCTGGTTCTGCTTTTCTTAAATCTAAAATATCATTTTTTTGTAAATTTAAAACTCCTGCCATATTCTTTCTCCTCCAAATCTCATATTCCTTACATATACAATCCTAAAATTCCATTTAAATCAGCAATTTTTCCTTCTCCAATTGCTTTGAATTGCCATTCTCCACTTACTTTATATAATTCTGCGAAAATTACTGAAGTAACTGTTGAACCATTTTCTTTTAAATTAAATCTACAAATTTCTTTTTCATTACGTTCTTCATCTAAAATTCTAACATAAGAATTTTCTACCATTCCAAATGTTTGTCTTTTAGCTTGAGCCTCATGTATAGTAACAACAAAAACTATTTTTTGAACATGTGATGAAATTGCTTCTAGATCTAATCTTATTCTTTCATCATCACCCTCTCCAGCTCCAGTTCTATTATCACCTTCTAAGTAAATTCCTTGACCCTTCATATTGTTAAAGAATATTACATCATCTGGTATGTTTTGAACCTTACCATTATCATTTAATAAAAATGCTGCTATATCTAAATCAAAATCTTGTCCTATACTAGCTACATCCCATCCGGCTCCTAATATTACTTTCTTTAAGCCTGGATTCTTCTTTGTTAAGTTTAAAACATCATTCTTTTTTAAATTTAATGCATTTACTCCATTATCAGTTGTATTAGAACGCATATTATTCATCATTGATCCTAAATTAATTCCCATTTTTATACCCCCTAAATTCAAAGTATTATTTTTAATTATCTTATGCGATAAATTATACCACTTAACAAAATACTTTTCAACTCTTTTCAAGGTATATTTTATTTGTTTTTCTATTTATTTTAATTATGTCCATTTTTCTATTTTTATTCACTATTTTTTAATTATTTTATGATTGAGCTATATTCTTTTTCATTGTATGCTTAATTTGTTCAAGTTTAGCTGAGTTCTCTACTCTTTGTGCCCTATTAGCTTCTTGAATAGCCTTAGTATCTTCTATTCCCTTCATTATTGTTTCAAAGGATTTCTCTAATGTAGAAATAGCTACTGAACTTCCTGATGCCATTCTTGCAATTTCTACTGACTGTCTAGCAGTATTTTGAGCGTTTCTCATAATAAGTTCATTAGTCTTATCATCTAACTGCTTAATTGATTTAGCTTGAATTTCTTGTCTTTTTAATATAACAGCTTGTGCTAGGCATTGCTTAAATATTGGCAATGTAACTATGAATGATGAATTTATTTTTCTCATTAAATTAAAATTAGACATTTGTATAGTTTGAATCATAGGTGCTGCTTGAATTGCAACATTTTCTGCAATTTGAAGGTCATATACACGTTGTGATAACATCTCTTTGCTTATTTCAAGTTTTTGAGTTAACATATGCTTTTCTTCTTGGTTCATTGCAGTATTCATTGATATTTGCTGTATATATGCATCTATTTCTTCTAATGCTAATTCTCCAGCAACAATATACTTCTCCAATAATTGATAATAATGAAGATTAGCATCATATAATTTCTTTAAATTAGCATTTGATTCCCTAATATCATTTTCATATTTCTTTAATAATACATATACCTTTTCTACTTCATATCCCATAGTATCGTATTTTTGAAATAATTTAGCTACACTATTACCTACACCTTTCATAAGCTTAGATAACATAGATGGTTTTTCTACTCCTTCAAGTTCCTTAACGTCAAACTTATCCATTATTTTAGTTAAGTTTACTAGCATTTCACTAGCTTCTTCTGATTTTACAGCCTTCATTGATTTTAATAATTCATCAGAAACCTTAGATATATTTTCACTTGCCTTTTGTCCAAACATAACTATTGAATTAGGATTTTGAATTTCTACTTCACTAGTAAGATCTTGAACCTCTTTCATTCCTCTTAATCTTTGCTTATATTCTGATATAGTTGCCATATCAAAGTTATCATTTGGAATTTGTGTATTATCATTAGGATACATTCCCATTTCTCCTTGATAACCTATTTGAGGATTTGGATACATTCCTTGCTGTCCTTGGTAACCCATTTGTTGATTTGGATACATTCCTTGTTGGCCTTGATATCCCATTTGTTGGTTTGGGTAACCTCCTTGTTGACCTTGATATCCCATTTGTTGGTTTTCATATATATCCTCATTTAATGTTTGTCCAAACATATTATTATCATTATTATTCATATAAATCTCTCCTTTTCTATTTTTTCTACCTTCTTAAAAATCTTGAAAAAACTCCTTGTTTTAAATTCATTAAATTATTATATTTTGAATCATACTTCATTACATCTAATCTAAAATTATTTAAAGCAGTAGCTTTTATTACATTATTAATATTAAATAAACCTGATGGGTTAAATATAACTATATCAATCCCTATAGTATGAAGGTATCCCAAAAGTATTTGCATAGATTCAGGCATTGTATTTTCATCTTCAAGATAAATTACTATTTTAGGTATAGCTGCTGTAAAATCAAAATTATCTATTAATCTAACAATACTTTCATTTAACCCTAAAACTAATACTAATAATCTTAATATTTCTTCTTTAGTAAAAGTTCTATTAAATAATTCTGTATTGCTTATTGTTTCATTAAACTTTTTTAATAAAAAATTTTGAGTATCTTCGCTATATTTTGAAAATCTATATATAGGCAACTTTTTAAGTTCATCTATATCAAAAGAACCATCACTTAGTTGACAAAACATAAGTTGGTACATATCATCTGTAAATTGCACATCTTCTGAGAAATATCTCCCATTAAAAACTAAAGTATTTGGTGATGATGTACAATATTTCACTAGCTTTTGATACTCAAATTCATCACTATATATTCCATCTATCTTTTTAAAGAAACACGGAACCTGAACGGTATTACCTTCAACCTTAAATCCACTTCTCAATTTACAGGGCTCATTCCAATAAATATAAATATCTTCTAATATTGTGTCTAGTAAAATACTCTTTGTATATCCTTTTCTAAACTGCCACGGTTTAAACATTCCAGTATTAGAAAAAAGCTGTTCTTCTATATCTCTTTGAATTTGCTTAGTAACAGTTTCAAAATTATCAATTACCTTCCCCTTGCTAGCTCTTTCTTTAAAAGATTCAACACTTAAAATCCCCATACTTTTTATACATTGACTTAGACCTGCATCATCAATTTCATTCCATAACTCTTCTTTTAATGGATTAATATAAATAACATCAAAGCCCATTTTATAAAGCATAATTAGAAAATATATTTCATGTCTTTCAATATTGCCGTAATAAACACACTTTGGATTAATGCTAGCATCATATTTTATATCTTTAGCATAGGTATAAGTCCAAACAATTAATTTAGTTATAAAATTATTTCTTACATTATCATTAAAGAAATTTTCCTTGCTACAAGCAATCGGTATAACATATTCTAATGCACTTAAAAACTTAAAATTTACTTCAAAATCATCAAATATCGTTATATCTTGTGTAGTCATTTTATAAACATCCATTGAGGCAAGTTCATTAAAAATATACTGAATCAATTCCATTTCACCGCTTAAAGGAATAGAATTATCAAATATAATACATTTATCTTCCTCTTCTATAAACTTACTTTCAATAGTCTTAATAAAATCATTATATTTAGAACTATCATCTACACCTATAAATCTATAAAAATATGGCTTAAACTTATTATATGTATCTTCTCTTTCATAAATAGTTCTAAACATATAACTTGTTATGTTTCTTAAATTTATAGCCATTTTACAAATTAACCTCTTACTTTCTTAAAATAAACCTTCCATCTAAATTTTAACCTATTTCATACTTTCCTTTCAACTTTTTCCTTCTTTTACTCCATTGGTTCTACTTTTTACATAATAATTTTATTTATATAATCTAAAATTTCTTCTGTAGCATGTATTTTGCTTTTTTCAGTTATTATAGCCTTTTCATGTTTGAAAGAACTATGCTTAGGTAAAATCGTTATTCCTCTACTAGTAAACTCTCTATCAACCTCTGTATCACCAGATGTAATTAATTTCTTTATATTAAACCTTTCAATAATATAATCCACAGCATATACCTTGTTTATTCTATTATGAATAATAAATATCTTAGCTTCTATTCTTAAGACATTAATATTTTTACCAAACTTATTATTTATTATATTGTAAAGTTTCTCTGCTTCATATGAGTCTATGCATTTTACAGTAATATAAGAATCTTCAATATTCCTTATTTCTATAACTCCTATACGCTCTTTATATTCTTTTTTTAATTTTTCAAGATAATTAATATTTTCATTCAATTCATCTTGATTACATAAAGATTTCATTTGCTTGTCCCAAGCTTCATCAAGTTTTCCATCAATGTAAATTTGAGCTCCATTTGTACATATTATAATTTGGGGATTGTAATCTCTTATAAAATCAACTCTTAATGTCTGATTAATATTCCTCATAGTACATGGTATAAAAATAAACTCTTCTCTTTTTAACAACTCCTGTAGCTTATCATAAGCATAATCAGTCATATAGGTTATCTCTTTATCACCAAGCTTTTCTACACACTTATAACCTCTGTGTTTAGAATGTATAATTGTTCTATCTAAATCCGTAATAAAAAATATTTTCTCCATTTATCTTTCATTAATTATTGAAATACAATTATATTCGCTATCTTTATATTCAATAACTTTTACTCCTTTTTCCTCTGCTAACTTAAGTATATGCTCTATATTTTTATCACTCTTATTTTTAACTAATACAACTCTCGGATCTCTTCTTAATAAAACTCTAGCTGATTCTCCCACACTTAACTTAATATTATTTATGTTATTAACATCATATAATTCTCTTATCTTACTAACAATCTTCATTGAATACTCTTTATCTATATTTTCCAAAACTAAATCTTCATATTTAATGCTTATTTTTTTAAATTCATTATCTATCTTATCAATAAAATATTGTGAGTAATCTTCATCCTTTAAATAATATAAAGTCTTAGCTCCATGAAACTCATCCTTACCAATATATTTTTCATTATGAATAGTTCTACTTATCAATCCACTTACCGTTGAGTTTAAACAACAAGTCGCTATTCCAAAGTCCTCCCTTGTTCCACACACTTTACATAACTTTGCTGGATCTGAAATAACAGCTAATGAACTATCTATATTAGTTTTATTTTTATTATTAAAATCATCTATAGATTTATTTAATTCTTTTGTTATAGATCCTTTTCCAGTCCATCCATCAACAAATTGTATATTTGCTTCCCTATGTTCACTTAAAATATATTTCAATGCATTAGAATCTATACCCTTATCTCTTATAATAGATATACTATAGTGTGGTATATCTACTTTATATTTTAACTTCAGATATTTTCTAATTAATATTCCATAGGGAGTTCCTGCTCTAGCTAACGAAACAATTACCAACTTATTACCTTTTTGCCTATATATTATCTCGGATATCTTTGCAACATAATATGCAATTAATTTCTTATCTCTATTTAAGATATTAAGAAATATATTTTTAATATCTTTACTTGGTATACTTTCTTTTGAAATCATTTCAGAATAGCTTACTCCGCTTCTTATTAATTCCTCTTTTTCTTGAATTGTGATTTCCTGTATTTTATCAGTTAAATCCTTAAGCAAAAATATGCAATCATCTTTATAACTATGTTTAACTAAATTTATATTCTCCATAATCTCTAAACCCTTACCGCAATCATATTGTTTGTTAATTTAATATTTAAATCATCTTCTGTTATTAAAATCACCTTATCATATTTTTTTTCAATTTCACTTTTATTATAAAAATAATACTTTATCCCTTTATGATAAAATACATGTTTTTCTTTTATAGGATATCCATCAACATCATCACAATAAATTGGACTTCTTGTAGTACTTTTAAAATATACATCTCCCTTTATATAGGATGCTATTCTACAAGGAATATATATATTTTCTCCATGTCCTAATACTAATATTTTTTTATTACTTCCAATGAAATCTTCAAGCCTATTAGCTATATCTTTACACTTACTCTCTAATGCTTGTATTTCATTAAAATCTACTCCAAATCTTCCTGTATGTAATAAATAACTTTCAACTTCTTTTTCATAGTTTGTCTTTAGATCTATCCTATCTAAAGCATTATAATTTAAAACATCAGTAGTATCATTTATTACATTATCATTATTATCCATATAAGTAGTTGTATCCTTTATTTTTATATCTCCTGATATTAATGATAAAACCTCTACATTAATATTTTCTTTATTTACTAAATCATCATATACCTTCCTATGCTCTTCATTTCTCCAATCTAAAATACTTACTATAATGAATTTTTTTGCATTAGTAACCTCTTTTAATTCCTTTATTATGTTTATCATAGATTTTCCAGTTGTTATCTCATCATCTACTAAAATTATTTTTTCTGAATTAATAAGTTTGTCCTTATCTAATGGAAAACATTTATGGGTTGTTGCATGAGAATGCTCTTCCTCAAATTTCAAAATAGATTTTATCTCTTTTATATCCTCTCTAGTAGTAGTGAGGTAATAAGAATTTTGAATATATGATGCTACAGCCATTCCTAATCCTGTTGCTGTTTCAGCAAACCCTAATACACATATTTTTTCATTATTTTTATAGCTTTCTCCTTTTTCTTCTTTATTAAAAATTAATCCAGCTAACTTGCAACCTATTTCTTTACATACACTAGGTTTAGCTTCAATATGCTTTCCTAACACCTTACTTATAAACAAAAAATTTCTTTTTTCATTATTAATTCTTTTTCCCATTACTATTAAATCATTTAAATTTAAATTATATTTATTCTTTCTTATATTAATGTCTACACTCATAGTCTATCCCCTTTTATATCACTTTTATAACACTTCTATAGATTTACTACTAAAATTACTTTCCTTATATAACTCCTCATATGATATTCCTTCATTTAAAACTCCAAAAATTTCAGCTCTATTCATAACCTTCTTAGCCCAATTAAAATGTGGTTTTACCTCATTCATCTTATTGCCACCATAACCTTTAAATACGCCTCCATCTTCCAAAGAACTAATTATACTTTTAGCATCTATATATTCCTCATAAGTAACTGTATATAATGAATTCACATATTTTATTTGACTTGGATGAATTATTGTTTTACCACAAAATCCATTTTCCTTATCACTTTTTATTTCATTTATCAAACCAGAAACCTCCTTAGATTTTATATCTTCAGAAAAATATTCCCAAACTGGTGCTGAAATAACGTAATCTTCTCCATCTCTTGAAAACATATTTATAATATCAATTAGACAATCCGATACTACCCTTACATTATAAATACTAGAATCAATACTTCTCCTTAATCCAAATTTAGAAGAAAAATCAGTACCTCCAACTCTAATATTTAAAATAATATCTGAATAATCGTCTACTATTTGTTTTATATTAATTAATTCTTGAATCCTAGTTTCTTTATAAACAATAGCCTCACTCTCTAAAATGGGCATAGCATATAAAACTTCATTATACTTTTCAGAAATCCTCTTTGTATATTCAAGATAAGCTATTGAATTTTTTGAGGTAAATTTCGGAAAAATAAATCCAGTAATATATCTAAAATGATCAGCTCTTAACTTTGAAGTGAATCTAAGAAATTGATTATAGTTTCTTACCCTAAAAAAAATAAGTGGAATATTATTTGTAACCTCTATATTGCTAATATACTTTACTAAATTATCAAGCATGTTAACTACATTATTCTCTGCATCCTCAACCTCACCATCTCTAGTTGCATCCTCAAAACAAATAGAAATTGCACCTAACTCATTAAACTCTCCATTAATTATCTTTTCATAAAAATTCTTTTCTCCATTCATATATAAATTAGCACCTACTGCATATTTTAATATATCTTTATTCGAATTCTTATTAAACTCTACTGGCTCTTTATAGAATAGATCTTTTTTATATTCATTTAAATATCTCAATTATTTATACTCCTTTATAATACCTGTTAATTACTTTTATGCAATATTTAAGTACTCTATAATTATAGCAAAATAATTAATATATTGTATAAATATAATATTAATATTTTATTATTTTCTTTTTAAAAAAAGAGATGCTTAACTTACATCTCCTTTTTTTATTTTCATTAAATTACTTTATTGAATAATCTTTTTATTAGACTATATTTTCTACTATTTATATTTAAATCTTTATCATTTGCAATAGATTTTACAATATAATTACCAATTACCATTGCAATATTGTAGTCGTATAATGGTGTCATAACATCTACCTCCTTTTTTATTTAATTTTATTTGTGTAGTACCACCTTTAAAGTAATTACTCATTTTATTTTCTCCTTTATTAAAATTTTTTATATAAAAATGACCATGGTTTTTCCATGGTCATTAAAATATTATTAAAAACAATATAAAATACCATGAATACGATAACTCATGATATATACTATGATAAATTATTAAGATTCACTAAAAAATGTACAACTATTCCATAGGTAGAGCTATCATATAAAATTTATTATTAACTTTATTTAATTCTATTTTTTTTATATTATTAAACATAAACTCTACCTCCTTTTTATTTCATTATATATATTATGCTATTAATTTATATTTGATACTTTTTTTCATTTTAAATTATAATTTTTATTATTTATCCATATTTAACTTGCTTCTTATATGTTAATATAATAATTAAGTACTTCATAAATGAAGAATTTAATTATTATTAATATAAAGGAGGCAACTATATGTATTTAATAATTTCTATTTTAGCTTTATTAATTGCATTTTTTATTTCAATTATAAAACCTGAATATAGAAGGATATTAATAATAGTAAATATATTTATATGCATTGTATATACTCTATGGAGATTTACAGTTATCCCTGTTCATCATGGTATTATGAGTTTTATATTAGGTATTTCTCTATATTGTGCTGAGATATTAGGATTAATATCATTTATAAATTTTCAATACTTATTTAGTAAAAATCACAAACTTGAAAATAAATCCTTGAATAATTATACTATGGAAAATATTCCATCTGTAGATGTATTAATTTGTACATATAACGAACCATTAGATTTACTTCAAAAGACTATCATAGCTAGCAAAAAACTAGAGTATCCTCAAAATAAGCTTAAAATTTATATCTGTGATGATGGTCATAGAGATGAACTAAAACACTTATGCAAAAACTATAACGTTAATTATATTACTAGAGATAATAATGAGGGAGCAAAAGCAGGAAATATAAATAATGCATTAAGTATAATAACTGGTGATTTATTTGCTGTTTTAGATGCAGATATGATTCCCAAAAAGAACTTTTTAACTAAAACTGTAGGCTATTTTACAAATGAAAATATGGCTTTTGTACAAACTCCTCAAGTTTATTATAATCAAGATATGTATCAATATAACCTAAATAAAAAAATACCTAATGAACAAGACTTCTTTATGAGAGATATAGAGGTTGCTAGGGCTGCAAGTAATGCGGTTTTACATGTTGGGACAAATGCTGTTTTTAGAAAAAAATATGTACTTGAAATAGGAGGATATCCTACTTGCTCAATAACTGAAGATATGGCAGTTGGTATGTTATTACAAGCTAAAGGTTATGACTCAGAATTCATAAATGAAGAGTTAGTTTTAGGTTTAAGTGCTACTACCTTTACTGAACTTGTTAAACAAAGAGATAGATGGTGTAGAGGAAATCTACAAGTAATGAAAAAATTTAATGTATTATTTAATAAAGGTCTAACATTTGGTCAAAAAATAGCATACCTTGATGGTGTAATATATTGGCTTTCTAGTATTCAAAAAATTATATATATACTTTCACCATTAATATTTTTATTGAGTTGTAAATTAATTATAGATTCTTCTCTTAAAGATTTATTAATTGTATTTATCCCTTTTTTATTAGGCCAAGTATTAGTATTCAATATACTCTCTCCTAGAACAAGAAGTTTAAGATGGTCCCATTATTATGAAGTAGCTATGGCTCCTCATATAACCATTTCTATATTTCGAGAACTACTTTGTTTGAAATCAGAATTTAGTGTTACATCTAAGGATTTAACTAACAACAAAAAGCAATTTCATTTTAAAATGGCTTTACCTCATATTTTAATAGCAATTACTAGTATATTTGCTTGGTTCTTTGGAACAGTATCCTTATTAACTAATAAGATTAATTTAGGTGCTTATTTAATTAATATTATCTGGAGTATTTATAACTTTTTAGGTTCAATAATTTGTATTAAAGTTGCATATCAAAATCCAATATATAGGCAAAGTGAAAGAATTTCAATTAAAGAAAATATACATATTTTTATTAATACATCAAAGGGAAAATTGGAAGGATCATTAATAGATATTTCTGAAAAAGGAGTAGCTATAAAATTAAATAGTCCCTTAGATGTTAAGTTAAATACAAAACTCGATATACATATTGATAACTACATTATTCCTTGTAAAGTTGCTAGAAATACAGACAAGCTTTTAGGACTAAAATTTGACTCGCTAACTAATAATCAACTTTACTTTATAATGAATATATACATAGATAATATGCAAGCTTATTACGACCCTAAAAAGTCACCAAAATATATAAAAGAGAACTGTACTAAAAAAGGTATTTTCACATTTAGTAAATCTAAAATACAGTCTACTTAAAAATAACTATCTCAAAATTAGACTTTTATAATTTTGAGATAGTTATAATTTTTATATTTTCACTAGAATTTCATTTATATCTTCACTAACTTTGATTCTTTCTGAATATACCCAATCTACATCAAACTTTAAATTAAATATCTTAGAAAAAGAATAATACATATTAATTTTTTGATAATAAATTTCTAAATCATCAAGATTTCCTGTAAAACATGTTGGCTTTGTTACTTCTTTCAACTTAGCAACAAAAACTTCATCTACATACTCTAAAAACTTATCCATAAGTTCTTCATTGGCAACATCGAAAGGAACTTTTAATAAATCCCATTGATCCTCTTCTTTAAGCTTATATCTCTTTATTTTTTCTAATATTAATAGATACTCACTTATATCCATCTTTGTATAGTAATCTATCTTTGATTCTCTAGTCTTCCATAGCACTAATTTTTCATTTAGCGGTAGACTTTTTATAGTTAAAATTGCTTCTGATGGACCTATTACAGCTTGCTTTATAATCTCATCTTTTACTTCTAACTTTCTACTAATAAAATTATGAGTATCAGAAACTCCAGCTACATAACCTGTATCATATATTCCCTTTCTACCAGCTCTTCCAGCAATCTGCTTAACCTCTTGAGATGTTAATTCTCTTACCTCTTCACCATCAAACTTTCTTATAGACATAAATATTATTCTTCTTATAGGTAAATTAACACCCATTCCAATAGCATCTGTTGTTACTAAAACTTTATTTTCCTTATTTATAAATTGTTCATATTGCATTTTTCTAACTTCTGGTGGTAAATCACCATAAATAATACTAGTTTTTATATTTTTGTTTGAATAATCTTGTGCTATTTCTAATACTCTCTTTTTCGAAAATACTACAATAGCATCTCCTTCTTGAACGTCATTATAACTAAAGTTTTTAGTTTCAACTATTAAAGGTATATTTCTATGATATTCCTTAATTTCATAATCATCTTCACAATCATCTAATATTTTAATTAATAATTCCTTAGCATTCATTGCACCACAAATATGAATTTCATTGCATCTAAGTCCTAAAAGAGCTCTACTCCATGCTATTCCTCTTTGTGTATCACTAATCATTTGAATTTCATCAATTACAGCAATATCATAACTTTGCTTTAAATTAACCTTTTCTATAGTACATGAAATATGAGTTGAATTTTCTTTTATTATTTCTTCCTCTCCTGTCATCAAATCACAAACTATACCTTCATTATTTAACTTATCATAGTTTTCTAATGCTAAAATTCTAAGTGGAGATAAATATACGCCTTTTTTAGCTGTTTTAAGCCTTTCTACTGCATTATAAGTTTTTCCTGTGTTTGTATCTCCAAGATGAATGTATATTTTTCTTTTCATTCTTCTTGTTACCATATATTCATCTTTTGGATTATCTGGAAATGCCTCTTCAAAAGCTTCTCCAATAAGCTTTGGTATATGCTGTTTAGTAAGCACTGTCATAACACCTGAATTTAAAAATGTATTATAATTTCCTCTAACTACTTCATAAAAATCAAAATCAGTATTATTTTTCTTATTATAATCTTCAAGCATTCTCTTAGAAACTTCCTCTAAAAGCTCCTCATATCTCTCACATACATTCTCATATTCTTTAAAGCCTTCCTTTTCCATCTCCTTAAGTAATTTAAGTTTCTTTCTAATAGAAGTTTCTTGCTCTATTAATGCACCTACCTTAGAATGATGTACTATTTCTTCTATTTGATTTATTTGACTTTTTAGCTTTTTAAATTCTCTTAGCGCTGCATTCTTTTTCATATACTTCCTCCGCTATTCTATTAATTATTTTATCCATATTACTTTCTTCTTCATATCTTCCTCTTATTATTGTTAAGAGGTTCTAGAAAATCTATTTCTTCTATGAACTTATTATTAGAAATTTTCTTTTTTTATATTATAATCCCCTCTTTTTATATTTCTTACTATAAAACTATTATAAATTACTTTACATTATTACCCAAGTATAATTGTTATATTAATTTAAGCTATTACTTTCACTAAATTGAAACACAATTGACAAATTTCTATATTATACTTTAATCATAAAGTGTTAAACAAAATTTCTCCTAATAAAAAATTCCTAGAGAACTACCTTCCCCCGGTAATTCTCTAGGAATTTTATTTAATAATTATTTTAAAAACATCTTCATATCATCTTCAACATTAGTTATTCCACCAATTCCAAAGTTTTCAACTAAAACCTTAGCTACATTAGGTGAAAGGAATGCTGGAAGTGTTGGTCCTAGGTGGATATTTTTAACTCCAAGATATAATAATGATAATAATACTATTACAGCCTTTTGTTCATACCATGCAATGTTAAATGCTATTGGTAATTCATTAATATCTTCTAATTCAAATACTTCCTTTAATTTTAATGCTATTAATGCTAATGAGTAAGAGTCATTACATTGTCCTGCATCTAAAACTCTTGGAATTCCATTTATATCTCCAAGATCTAACTTATTATATTTATACTTAGCACATCCTGCAGTTAATATTACTGTATCTTTTGGTAATGCCTTTGCAAAATCTGTATAGTAATTTCTTGATTTAGCTCTTCCATCACAACCTGCCATAACGAAGAATTTCTTAATAGCTCCAGTTTTAACAGCTTCAACAACTTGATCTGCTAATGCAAATACTTGTGCATGTGCAAATCCACCTATAATTTCTCCTTGCTCTATTTCTGTTGGTGCCTTACACTTCTTAGCTTGTTCAATTATTGCAGAGAAGTCCTTAACTCCATTTTCATCAGCTTCTATATGTACACAACCTTCAAATCCTGCAGCTCCTGTTGTATACATTCTTGATTTATAGCTTTCATTTTTTGGTGGTACTATACAGTTAGTAGTCATAAGAATTGGTCCATTAAAACTTTCAAATTCTTCTCTTTGTTTCCACCATGCATTACCATAGTTACCTACTAAATGCTTGTACTTCTTTAAATTTGGATAATAATGAGCTGGTAACATTTCTGAGTGAGTATAAACATCTACCCCTGTTCCTTCAGTTTGAATTAATAATTGCTCAATATCTTTTAAATCATGTCCTGATACTAAGATACCTGGGTTTTTACCTACTCCTATATTTACCTTTGTAATTTCAGGATTTCCATAAGTTTCAGTGTTAGCAGTATCTAATAATGCCATACCATCTACTCCTACTTTTCCTGTTTCTAATGTTAAAGCAATTAATTCCTCAACGCTTAATGAATCATCTAAAAGCTTAGCTAAAGTTTCTTGCATAAATGCATCTATTTCTTCATTATCAAAACCTAAAGCATTAGCATGCTTAGAATATGCTGATAATCCCTTTAATCCATAAGTTATAAGTTCTCTTAATGATCTTATATCTTCATCTTTAGTTGCAAGTACTCCAACTTCATCACTATTTGACTTTTCTTCTAATATTGTATTTAAAGACTTAACTTCCTTAGATCCAGTTACTACACTCTTAATCTTTTCTAAGATACCGGCCTTTTTATCCATTTCTTCATTTGAAGATGCATCCCATAAAGCAACTTCTGATAAATTTTCTTTATCATTTAATTTTTCAATTAAATCTTTTTTGATTCTTAAAGTTTCTTTTACTCTACTATAAAATACCTCATTATCAAAGTTTGCATTTGTAATAGTTGTGAAAAGATTTAAAGTAATAAAGTGATTTAATTCCTTATTTATTTTCTTTCCTTCTTTTCTTAATCTTGTTGTTACTTCTGATAATCCTTTAGTAACATATATTAATAAATCCTGCATGTTTGCTAATTCTGGACTCTTTCCGCATACACCAAACTTAGTACATCCTGTACATCCTGCAGTTTCTTGACATTGAAAACAAAACATCTTATTGTCCATATTTAAAATCTCCTCTTGAAATATATTTTTTAAACTTCATGACCTTATTCTATATTGATATAAGAAAAGAGTCTGTAACATTAGTTACAAACTCTTTTTTTAATTAAATAATTCTTCTTCTAAGCCTTCAATATCTAATATTTGAATCTTTTTTCTATCAAACTCAATATAATTTCTATCTCGTAAATTAATTAATTCCCTTGATAAAGACGGCCTTGGAATACCTAATAATGCTGCTATTTCTTCCTTTGAATGCTTTAATATTATAGATTTACTTTTTTGCTCTTTAACTTCATTTAAAATATAATTAATAACTTTTTGTCGTAAACTTTTAAAAGATATACTTTTTATTTTTGAATTTAAAATGAATACTTTATCGCTTAATAAGGAAATGAAATTCTCTAATATTTTCTCTTCATAAGAACATAATTTTAAAACATCATTTTTATTTATAAAAAGAACCGTACATTCACTTAAAGCTATTACTGTTGCAGGATATGTTTTTGCCTTGGAAAATACCAATGCTTCTCCAAATACATCTCCTTCAAGCAATCTACTTAAGACTATATATTTTCCGTTAGAATATAATCTCTGTATCTCTATAGTTCCAGATAAAACTAAAGATAAACTTCTACATTCATCATCTTCATGAGCAATTATTTCTCCCTTACTGTAATTCTTTATATAGTACTTAATTTCTTTTAAAACTTTTTTTATACTTTCATCACTTAATCCAATGAACAACTGATTTTTCTTTATTGTTTTAACTATTTCTTCCATAGAATACTTCCTTTTACTATTGTATAGGTAATATAATAATAAATTCACTTCCCTTTCCTTTTTCACTAACTACACTAATCTCTCCTCCATGAAGATTAATTAAATTCCTAGTTAAAGTTAATCCTAGTCCACTCCCTCCAAATTCCTCTGAAGATTCACTATACACCTGACCAAATCTATCAAAAATAGCATTATGATACTTTTCATCTATTCCTACCCCAGTATCTTTAACACTAATCCTAACTTTTTTATGTAATTCACTTATAGAAATAGTTATAGTTCCTCCTTCACTAGTAAATTTAATGGCATTTCCAATTAAATTTATTATACATCTCTCTATGTCTAATTTATCACACTCTATAAATACCTCTTCTATTTCAGGGTCAATTATAATTTTTAATCCATTAACTTCTGCAAGATTAACCATTGATAAAGCTGTATCTTCCACAAGAGTTACTATATTAACCTCTTCCTTATTTAATCTATAAAACCCAGAATCAATTTTAGACGTATCAATTATATTATTTATTAAATTTAAAAGTCTTTTCGAATTACCTTTTAAAGTATTCATG
The DNA here is from genome assembly GCF_934754925.1 of uncultured Clostridium sp. Taxonomy (GTDB): domain Bacteria; phylum Bacillota; class Clostridia; order Clostridiales; family Clostridiaceae; genus Clostridium. The sequence continues at coordinate 105,514 of NZ_CAKVJA010000003.1, forward strand.
TACTCACTCATTTTTTCCTTTGATATCTGAATTTCTGCTTTATTAAAAGATGTTAATAATTGTTCTATAGATAAAATAACATTCAATGGTGTTCTGAGTTCATGAGATAAGTTTACAAAATAATTATTTTTATGTTTTTCTAATTCTATAAGTCTTTTATATAATCTTTTATTTTCCTCTAAGTTATTATTTAATTCTTGAGTTCTTTGAGTTACTAATGCATCTAATATCTTTACTTGATTATAATATATGTATATTATACTAGCTATTATAATTATATATATAGCATATGCTAAAGGAGTTTTCCAAATAGAATTCTTTACTTTAATATTTATCTCTGATATATCAGACCAAATACCATTATAATTTCTTCCTGATATTAACATTTTATATTTTCCTGGAGATAAACTAGCATATCTTGCATAATTTTCATTACCTGCAAAAATCCAATCACTATCCATACCCTCTAGCTTATATGCGTACTGCATTTGATTTATACTTTTATACTCTGGAACAAAGAACTTTACATACAACTCTCTGGAGTCATATTCTAAAACAATATTATTTTTTAGTTCTAATTCAATTCCACCGCTTGTTTTTATACTATCTATAATTATATCACTAGTTTCCATTTTATTTTGAATATCTAATGGGTCAAATTCTGTTAATCCATTTACTCCCCCAAAATAGATATTCCCTTCTTTATTTTTATGATATGAAAATCCATTATACTCATTAGTTGCAAGACCATCTGATTCATAATATCTTATAAATTTATCATTATCTTGATCATACATGGATACTCCATAATTAGTACTAACCCAAATGTTATCCTTATTATCTACTATTACTCCATAAATAAAATCATTAGATAATCCCTCACTATATGTATATACTGTAAACTCTTCAGTCTCCTTATTAAATTTATTTAATCCATCTTGCGTACCTATCCATATATTCCCTTTACTATCTTCCGCTATAGATCTTATATTATTAAAACTTAATGAATTTACCTCTTCATCATTAGCTAAGTAATTTTTAACTTCTCCAGTTTCTTTATTATACTTAACTAAACCTCCATCATTACCTAACCCAAACCACATTATTCCTTCATTATCTTGATATATACTACTAACAGTTTTTTCATAGATACCATTTTGCTCTAATATATCATTATATGAAGTAAATTTACTTTTTCTATCAAATGTACATATTCCCCCTCTAGTTCCTATCCAAAGAACTCCATCTTTATCAATATACAATACCCTTATTTCATCATTTACTATACTATTTTTATCATCTGATTTTTTATAAACAGTAAATTTATCTGTACTTTTATCATATTTATTTAATCCATTATCAGTTGCAATCCAAATCTCATTTCCTATTCCAGTTATATCTTTTATTCTATTACTACTTAATGAATTATCATTATTAACATCATTATAATATCTTGTAACTATATCATTTTCTTTATTTATTTTATTTATACCAGAGTTAAATGTTCCTACCCATACCATACCTTCATCATCTTCATATATTCCACAAACACTACTATTACTTAATGAATTAGGATCTGTTGGATCATTTCTATAAACCTTAAAATCTTTATTAATAGAAAACTTACTTATTCCATTAAAAGTTCCTACCCACATCACTCCTGATCTATCTTGATATAAATTAATAATGTTATCATCACAAATACTATCTTTATCTGTATTATTTTTATATGTATAAAATGTTTCATTCTTCTCATTGAAACGAGCTAAACCTTGATCTGTAGCTAGCCATATTGTCCCATCTCTATCTCTAAGTATATCTCTTATAAAATTACTTGGTATAGAATTAGGATTATTAGGGTCATGAGTATATACCTTTATACTATAATCCTCTAAATCCATTATATTTAATCCACCTGTTTTAGTTCCTATCCATAACTTTTTTTCACTATAATAAATAGAAAATATATTATTTTCATTTATTGTATTTTTATCATTTTCATCACTTAAAAATTCTTTTACAGTACCATCATCAGGATTATATCTGTATAACCCTTCTCTTGTAGATACCCATATATTCCCTTGATTATCTTCATCAATATCTTGAAGGCCTTTATTCTCTAAATATTCACTAGCTACTTTTATAAATTTATCATTTTCACTATCATATAAATTTAGTCCATTTATTGTACAAACCCAAAGTCTCCCCTTAGAGTCTATTAACAATTCATCAACAACAGTATTAGAATAGGTTTTATCTTCATCTGAAACTAAATATCTTGTTATATCTCCAGTAAGTAAATTCATTTTATTTAGTCCACCATCAGTACCTATCCATAAATTTTTATCACTATCTTCTACTAATGAACTAATCATATTATTACTAATACTATTATCATTATTTTTAATATTCTTATATACCTTAAATTCATTTCCATTATATCTATTTAATCCATCATTAGTACCTATCCATATATACCCCAAACTATCTTGATATATATATTCTGCTAAAGATTGTGATAATCCGTCATCTATAGTTATACTTTTAAAATTAATATTATAGCTATCACTAGCATAAACAGTATTGTAAAATATGCATAATAGCATAAATAAAAATATTATAACTTTTTTTATATTCCTTTTCATTTTATCCCCCATATTTTTTTCCTTTTCTCTACATATTATAACAAATTTATCTAAAAAAATCATTTAAATTCCTATATTGTTTTTATTTAATAATAATATTATTAAATTTACATTTCCTAAAAAAAAAAGAATTTGTAAATATTACAAATTCTTTTACTGTTTATTATTTATAGGGAGTAAAATTATAAATTCACTTCCTTTTCCCTTTTCACTAATTACACTAATTTCTCCTCCATGGAGGTTAAGTAAATTTTTAGTTAAGGTTAATCCTAAACCACTTCCACCAAACTCTTCAGATACTTCATTATAAATTTGACCAAATCTATCAAATATGCTTTTATGAAATTTAGAATCTATTCCAATACCCGTATCCTTAACACTTATCTTAACCTTATTTGGTAATTCACTTATAGTAACTATTATCCTTCCATTACTATCTGTGAATTTTATCGCATTTCCTATTAAATTAGTTATGCATCTTTCTATATCTAATTTATCACACTCTATAAATAGCTCCTCAATTTCAGGATCAACTATAAGCTCTATTTCCTCCATTTTTGCCAATTCAACCATACTTAAAGCTGTATCTTCAACTAAACTTACTATGTTAGTTTTTTCTTTATCTAACCTATATGAACCTGAATCTATCTTAGATGTATCTATTATATTATTAATTAAATTTAAAAGTCGTTTTGAATTTCCTTTTAAAGCATTCATATAAACTTCCATTTTATCTCTACTTATTTCTTTTCCTTCCTTATTAAGGGAAGATATTAATTGCTCTACAGATAAAATTACATTTAATGGTGTTCTTAATTCGTGTGATAAATTTACAAAATAGTTATTTTTATATCTCTCCATTTCTATTAATTTATTGTATAATTTTTTATTTTCATTTAACTTATTGTTTAGTTCTCGAGTCCTTTGTATAACTAATCCATCTAATATCTTAACTTGATTATAGAATAAATATATTATTAAACTTATTATGAAAATATAAAAACAATATGCATAAGGAGTTTTCCAAATAGAATTCTTTACTTTAATATTTATCCTAGATACATCAGACCAAACCCCATTATAATTTCTCCCTGCTATCAACATAGTATATTTACCTGGCTTTAAACTAGCATATCTTGCATAGTTTTCATTACCGGCAAAAATCCACTCTTTATCAGTACCTTCTAATTTATAAGCATATTGCATTTCAGTAGTATTCCTATATTCAGGAGTAAAAAACTTTATATATAATTCTCTTGAATCATAATCAAGTACAATATTCTCACGTTCCTTAATTTCAATACCACCACTTGTTTTAATACTATCTATTATTACTTGTTCACTACTTATATTAAACTTAATATCAAATGGATTAATTTCTGTTAATCCATTTATACCTCCAAAATAAATTCTGCTACCATCCTTATTCATATGGTATGAATATCCATTATACTCATTGCTAGAAATTCCATCAGCTTCATAATATCTTATAAATTTATTATTTACTTGATCATATATTGAAATTCCATAGTTAGTACTTACCCAAACATTATCACTATTATCTACAATTACACCATATATAAAATCGTTAGATAATCCATCCATATATGTATATGAAGTAAATTTTTCACTTTTCTTATCAAATTTATTTAATCCACTTTGAGTTCCTATCCATATCATTCCATTACTATCTTCTGAAATAGCTCTTACAGTATTAAAACTTAATGAGTTTAAATCGTTATCATCGGATAAATAATTTTTTATCTCTCCAGTTTTTCTATTATAACTTACTAAACCACCATCGGCTCCAAGTCCAATCCACATTATTCCTTCATTATCTTCATAAATGGCGGAAACAACCTTTTCATAAATCCCATTTTTCTCAAACAAATCATTATATGATACAAATTTATCTTTTCTATTAAAACTACATAATCCATTTCTAGTTCCAATCCAAAGTAGTCCATCTTTATCAATAAATAATGCCCTAACCTCATCACTATTAATACTATTTTTACTATCCGATTTATTATATGTAGTAAAAGTACCTGTATTTCTATCATATTTATTTAATCCATTATCAGTTGCGATCCATACTTCATTGTCTATTCCTGTTATAGCTTTTATTCTATTACTACTTAAAGATTGAGAATTTCCTTGCAAATTATAATATCTAGTTACATCTCCAGTAATCCTATTTATTTTATTAACTCCAGAATTAAATGTACCAACCCATATCATTCCATCATCATCCTCATATATTCCACATACGCTACTATTATTTAATGAATTATTGTTTGTTGGATCATTTCTATAAACTTTAAACTCCTTATTTATATAAAAGTTACTTATTCCATTATAAGTACCTATCCAAATTCCTCCGGATCTATCTTCATATAAATTTATAATATTATCATCACAAATGCTATATTTATCTGAATTCTTTTTATATGTATAAAAACTTTCAGTTTCCTCATCAAATAAAGCTAGTCCTTGATCCGTTGCTAACCATATAGATCCATCCTTTGCTCTAAGTATATCTCTTATAAAATTACTAGGTATACTAGTATTATCATCTAGATTATACTGATAGGATTTTATACTATAATCATTTAAATCCATTATAATTAATCCACAGGTTTTAGTACCCAGCCATAATTTATTATTACTATAATAAATTGTAAGAATATTTTTATCATTAATTATATTTTGAGGATCATTAAACTTCTCAATTTTTTCTTCCTGTGGATTATATCTATATAATCCAGCATCAGTAGATATCCATATAACCCCATTATGATCTTCCGAAATATCTTGAATAATCTTATCATTAAACAAATCAGTTTCTATTTTTATAAATTTATCATTTTTACTATCATATAAATTTAAACTACTAATGCTACATACCCAAAGTCTTTCTTTTGAATCAACCATTAACTCTTCAATTACGGAATTAGATGAATTTTTATCATCTTGAGAAATTAAATACCTTGTTATATCTCCAGTAACTAAATTCATCTTATTTAAACCACTATAAGTACCTATCCACAAGTTTTTACTATTATCCTCTACTAATGAAGTAATTACATTATTACTTATTGTATTCTCATTACTTTTACTATTCTTATATATCTTAAATTCACTACCATTATATCTATTTAAACCATCGCTAGTTCCTATCCAAATGTATCCATAACTATCTTGATATATATATTCAGCTAATGATTGAGATAACCCATCATCTATAGTCATACTTTGAAAATTAATATTATTATTTTTTTCTGCATATACATTATTGAAAAAAACACATATTAATATAAATAAAAATATTCCAACCCTCTTTAGTATTCTAGTCATATTGCACCTAACCTTAAATATATATTTTTAACATATTATAACAAAATTATGTAAAATAGTCATTAATTTTGTTTTTAATATTCATAATATGTTATTTTTTATTTAATTTAATTTTTAAGTATTTTCATATCACAATAGAGATATACTAAATTATACAGAATTATTTATTATTTCTATTTTAGGAGGTATATGATGAATAGTAAGTATACTGATTTGTTTGATATATTAATAAAATCTTATTATGACGGTAATTTTGACGAAACCCTTAATAAAATAATTACTTGTCATGAAAAATCTCCACAAGAAACTTTTGAAATAATAACTTCCTTGTGTGGAGTGAAAGTTGATTTTGATAATAATTATGTTTATAACTTAAAAAAAGCAATAACTAATTATAATGTAAATAAAAAAATAGTAGAAAAACTTGAATGTTCCGGTGCAAATTGTAATCCAGATGAGAATAATACATATGGTTGCCAAAAAGCTTGTCCTTTTAATGCTATAAAATTTGATTCTGATAATAATACAACTTTTATTGATGATAATATTTGTATTGATTGTGGTATTTGTGTTGATTCCTGTAACAACGGCCGTATTTTAGATAAGATAGAATTTCTACCAATTTTGGACTTATTAAAGAACAACAAAACTGTAATCGCTGCAGTTGCTCCTGCTATTATAGGTCAATTTGGCAGTGATGTAACTATGGATCAATTGAGAGCTGCTTTTATTAAAGTTGGATTTACAGATATGATTGAAGTAGCATTTGCTGCTGATATGCTAACTATAAAGGAAGCCGTTGAGTTTAATAAACATGTAAAAAGTCCAAATGACTTAATGATAACATCTTGTTGTTGCCCAATGTGGGTAGGAATGTTAAAAAAGGTTTATAAGGAGCTTGTTCCTAATCTTTCTCCTTCTGTATCTCCTATGATTGCAGCTGGTAGAGTAATTAAATCTCTTAATAAAGATGCAAAAGTTGTATTTGTAGGACCTTGTATTGCAAAAAAAGCAGAAGCAAAAGAAAAAGACGTTGCTGGAGCCATTGACTTTGTTTTAACTTTTCAAGAACTTAATGATATATTTGAATCCTTAGAAATTCAGCCTAGAGACTTAAAGGGTATTCCTTCTATAGAATATACATCTAGAGGTGGAAGACTATATGCACGTACTGGTGGTGTTTCAATAGCTGTAGAGGAAGCTGTAGAAGAACTTTATCCAGATAACATTAAAAACTTTAAAGCTAGAAAAGCTGAAGGGGTTAAAGAATGTAAAGCAATACTTGATGAAGCTTTAGCAGGTAAAGCAAATGCAAGCTTTATTGAAGGTATGGGGTGCGTTGGTGGATGTGTTGGTGGTCCTAAAATTCTAGTTCCTCCTGAAGAAGGTAAAAAAGCAGTAGATAATTTTGCTTATGATGCTTCAATAAAGGTAGCTGTTCATAGTAAAATTCTTGATGATGTCTTAGATAAATTAGGAATAGATTCATTAAGAGACTTTGAAGATTCTAAAAAAATAAGTATTTTAGAAAGAGATTTTTGATATTTTATATTATGCAAAAAAGAGTTATGCCATTAGGTATAACTCTTAAAAAATAAAATTATTTTTTGTTTTGTTATTCTTTTTTATTTCTTCTACAAGCAACGTATCTAGTTAGTTCATTATCTAACAATCTTTTTAATTATTACTTTGTTTTCAGTTTCTGTAAATCTTTATCCTAATCTTAAACAAAGTTTTAATTTTATTCATATACTGTAGTATCAATTAAAGAAATTACCGCACGAATGATTATGAGGTGAGTTACTATGAGTATAAAATCCAAGGAATATTTTCCACCTAATTCAAACTCAATATATATTTACAGAGGATTTAATAATAATTCAATAAACTTCAAAAGTTCAGTAGATTATTTTAATAATAATAAAATTCAAGTTAGATTTGATAATGGTATAACTAATATAGTAAATATTTATGAATATGCTGATGACGGTATTAAACTTTCTTTTCAAGCTGAAAATACTTACTGCCATGAGAATTTCTTAGAGAAATCTAAGAATATTAATAATTATTTAATAAAAGAGCCAATTATTAAAAATAATATGTGGCTTTTACCTGATGGAAGTAAGCGTTGCATTACTAATGTAGATATAGAAGTTAAAACCCAATTCAATTTATTTCCTTCAGCCATAGAAATTGTTACTATATTTAAAAACAACTCTGACTTTTCCATAGATTACTATGTACTAGGTATAGGTCTTGTTAAAAGCTTATATTATATAAAGAAACTAGGATTTTTGTATTGTGAGCTTGAAGATATATTAGAAAATACCCCTTACTCTAAAAACGTTAAAGTATACTATCCTGATGAAAAATTAAATACTATTTGGTATTCAAATGCAACTTTGAACTACAATACTAATGAGGATATAACTTTAGGCTTTTCTAAACTATTCGAAACCCCTCCTACAGGATTACTTCCATTAATAAATCGTAATACAAAAATAAATAAAATATACTATAACTATAAAGATAATTTTGCTTATATAGATTTTTACAGTAGCATAATAAATAGCCTTATTGAAAATACAAATAAAAGCAAAAGCTTTTTTGACTGTATCTACAATACTTTAAGAAGTTATTATAAAACTGAAAAAATATATATCACAATAGATAATAATCCTTATACAGACTATTTTACTCCTATCATACCAACAGATGAAACTAAAATAATTGAATGGAGAGTGCAGAACTGCAAATATCCCTTTACCTATTTAGTAAAAGAAAATGATACACTAATTAATATATCCAATAAGTTTGGGATTAGCCATGATAAGATTGCGAAATTAAACAATATAAAAAACCCAAATAAACTTTTAAAGGATCAAGTCCTTCAACTTTATTCATCTGGCATATATACAATAAAAGAAGGTGATTCTTTAGAGGAAATCTCTAAGATGTTTAATTTAAGCTTTAATAAATTAATTGAAATTAACAATATATCAGATTTAAAGCTTATTAAGTCTGGTCAAAAAATTAAATTATACTAAAAAACAAGGTGGATAAATTTTCTCCACCTTGTTTTTATTTTATGCTTCTGCACTCTCAAACTGACTATTATAAAGATTAGCATAGAATCCATTCTTAGCTAATAAATCTTCATGATTTCCTTGCTCTACTATATCTCCATCTTTCATAACAAGAATAAGATCAGCATCTCTAATAGTAGATAATCTATGTGCAATTATAAAACTTGTTCTTCCATGCATCAAATTATCCATAGCCTTTTGAATTAGCACTTCTGTTCTTGTATCAACTGAGCTAGTTGCTTCATCAAGTATTAATATCTTAGGATCTGCTAATATTGCACGGGCAATAGTTAATAATTGTTTTTGACCTTGTGACACATTACTTGCTTCTTCATTAAGTTCCATATCGTAACCATGTGGTAGTGTCTTTATAAAACTATGAACATGAGCTGCTTTAGCTGCCTCTTTAACTTCTTCATCTGTAGCATCTAACCTACCATAACGTAAATTTTCCATTATAGTTCCATTAAATAGCCATGTATCTTGAAGAACCATACCAAACATCTTTCTTAAATCATTTCTTCTAAAATCCTTAATATTATGTCCGTCAATTAAAATAGCTCCATCATTAACATCGTAGAATCTCATAAGAAGTTTAACCATTGTTGTCTTACCAGCTCCAGTTGGTCCTACTATAGCAACTCTTTGGCCTGGTTTTATATGAGCTGTAAAATCATTAATAATAATCTTTTCTGGATTATATCCAAAATGAACATCCTTAAAGTCAACTTTTCCTTCTATAGTTTCAGTACTTACTGGATTTTTAACATCTAAGCTTTCCTCTTCTTCATCTAAGAATTCAAATACTCTTTCAGCAGCCGCTGCAGTTGATTGAAGTACATTTGCTATTTGTGCTGTTTGAGCTATTGGTTGCATAAATGATCTTATATATTGAACAAAAGATAAAATATCTCCAACCTCAATAACATTTTTAATAGTTAACCATCCACCAAGAATTGATACTATTACATACCCTAGGTTACCTACAAAAGTCATTATAGGCATCATCATACCTGATAAAAATTGTGATTTCCATGCGCTATCATAAAGTGTATCATTAAGATTAGTAAATTTATTAATTTCTCTTTCTTCTGCATTAAAAGCCTTCATTACATTATGACCAGAATAAACTTCTTCAACTTGCCCATTAACATATCCTAAATATTCTTGTTGAGTTTTAAAATACTTTTGAGACCTTTTAACAGCAAAAGCAATTAATCCTCCTGATATTGGAACTACAATTAATGAAGCTAATGTCATTATCCAATTTATTGAGAACATCATTATAAGTACACCAATAAGTGTAGTTGCTGATGTTAACATTTGTGATAAACTTTGATTTAATGTTTGACTGACAGTATCAACATCATTTGTTACTCTTGATAATACTTCACCATGAGTTTTAGTATCAAAATACTTAAGTGGCATTCTATTAATCTTTTCAGATATTTGTTTTCTCATATTATAAGATACCTTTTGAGCAACTCCTGCCATTATCCAACCTTGTATTAATGAGAAAATTACACTAATTAGGTACAAACCTACTAAGAATAAAATTATTTCACCTATACGAGTAAAATTAATTCCTTCAGCATTAGTAGTTGTAACCTTTTTAACTAATCCATTAAATATTTCTGTAGTTGCTTTTCCTAATATTTTTGGTCCTACAATTGAAAATGCAGCTGAACCAATGGCAAATATTATAACTATTATTATTGATAAGCTATAAGGCTTTAAATATTTCGCAAGAGTTTTCATAGTCTTTTTGAAATCCTTAGCCTTTTCGCCACCTCTTCCCATTCCACCCATTGGACCTCCGCCCATTGGGCCTCTCATTTTTTGCTTACTCATTTGAAAGCTCCTCCTTTGAAAGTTGTGATAGAGCTATTTGTTGATAAACCCCACAGTTTTCCATAAGCTCCTTATGAGTTCCCTTACCAACAACCTTACCTTCATCAAGAACTATAATTTGATTTGCATTCATTATAGTACTTATTCTTTGAGCAACAATTAAAAGTGTACTTTCTTTTAATTCTGTATTTATTGCTTTTCTAAGTCTAGCATCTGTCTTAAAGTCTAATGCAGAAAAACTATCATCAAAGATAAATACTTCTGGCTTTTTAGCTATAGCACGAGCAATTGCTAATCTTTGTTTTTGTCCACCAGATACATTTGTACCACCTTGTGCAATCTCTGTACTAAATCCTTCTTCTTTACTATTTATGAATTCCATTGCTTGAGCAATCTCAGAAGCCTTTATCATATCTTCATCACTTATATGATCTCCTCCATACTTTAAGTTACTTTCAATTGTACCTGAGAATAAAAGTCCCTTTTGAGGAATAAATCCTATTTTCTCTCTTAAATCATGTTGAGATACGCTTTTTATATTTACACCATCAATTAATATTTCACCTTCTGTTGCATCGTAGAAACGAGGGATTAAATTAATTAAAGTAGATTTACCACTACCTGTACTACCAATAAATGCTGTAGTTTCTCCTGGGAACGCTTTAAAACTAACATTACTTATTACATCCTCATCTGCTCCAGGATATCTAAATGAAACATTTTTAAATTCAATAGTTCCTTTTTCTTCCGGATTGAATGCTTGTAATTTTTCTGTATCTTTAATTGCTACATCAACGTTTAAAACTTCAGATACACGCTGAGCAGAAACCATTGCTCTTGGTAATATAACTGAAACCATTGATATCATTAAAAATGCCATAATTATTTGCATAGTATATTGCATAAACGCCATCATTGTTCCAACTTGCATAATACCTTCATCAATTCTATGTGCTCCAACCCATACAATTAATAATGTTATTGCATTCATAATGAACATCATTAGTGGCATCATTACAGTCATAATTCTATTAACAAAAAGATTTGTTTTAGTTAAATTCTTATTAGCAACTTCAAATTTTTCTTCTTCATGCTTTTGAGTACTAAATGCACGAATAACAAGCATACCAGTTAAACTCTCTCTTGTAACAAGATTTAATCTATCAACAAGCTTTTGTACACTTTTAAATTTGGGCATAGCAAAAGTAAATAATACAATTACTAAAAGTAATATTGATATTACTGCAACTCCAATAACCCATCCCATTGATGCTCCTGTGTTAATAACTTTAATAACACCACCAACACCTAGAATTGGTGCATAGAATACAATTCTTAACCCCATTACAACAAGCATAATAATTTGTTGTATATCATTTGTTGTTCTTGTAATAAGTGATGCCGTTGAAAATTTATCAAATTCAGTATTTGAAAATCCTACAACCTTATTAAATACATCTTTTCTTAGGTTTCTACCTAATGCAGCACCAACTCTAGCAGCAATAAAACTTACAATAACTGTAGCTAACATACTAATTAAAGCGATACCTACCATTTTTACCCCAGCTATAATTACATAATTAGATTGAAGCCTATCGGTATTAATTCCAACCTCTTTATATTGTTCCTTCACATAACTAGTAGCAGCTTGAGTTATCATACTATCTGGCATATTTTCTAATTTCTCATCTACATTTGATAACATACTATCAATTTTCTCTTGAGGCATCATTTTTAACATTTCAAAAGGATCTACAGTAGAT